>CAYQKX010000001.1:0-155007 GCA_964418155.1 uncultured Candidatus Obscuribacterales bacterium
ATTACAAGCTTGTGAAGTAGTCCGCCAATAAATCTCACGCTCAACTCTCCTTTAGGTAGTTAGTAATGACGAGCTTTCAAGGAAAAACATTGAGATCTTTTCCATGGGTTCGCGCCATTCTTCTGGGTCTGGCACTGAGTAGTGCTTCCCTGTCACATCTTGCGGGGTATGGTTGAGCAGCCGCTTGCGCATAGATTCCTCGATGCCGCATTTCTCTGCCATCTTGTTAAATGTGCGCCGAAGATCATGCGGCGAGAAAGGTATCCCGGTCGCTTCACGAATTTTGGCTATTGCTTTGTACGGTGATTCCAGGTGACCAATGCCACCAGATCTGCCACCATCGAACACATACTTGTTTCGTTGCTCTTCTTCTCTGCGGCGCAAGAACAATGCGTACAGGAATCTGCTGAGCGGCAATTGATGTGGCTTGCCGTTCTTCGTGTTCGGTGCTAATAGAAATCGATTGTCTAAATCGATATTCTTCCACTCTAATGTAGCACACTCTTCCTTGCGTAGACCAGTAGTTACGAGCGTTAAAAGATAGTCACCAATGGTGGTGCTAGTCAGCGTAACAACAGCATCAGTCCAAACTCCGAGTTTCTTAATCGGAATCATTCTTTGTCTTGGATATTCTTTATTCCATAGGCGGCTTTGACTCAACCTTATGACTGGATTGCGCTTGATTAGAGGCTCTTCCTTCTCGTCTTCATATGTATTGATTGCATAGTTATAGAGCGCTCGAATAATTCTGAAAACGCAATTTGCTTGAGTTGGCTTGTTGGACAATTTTTTGTGTCGCTTCTCGATCATCGTTTTGCTGATCGTGTTCATGTCGAGGTCCATCCAATCCGGCACGCATCTAATCAGCTTGCTGTAGTGGTCTCGCTCTGTCTTTGACTTGAGATTGTGTGATTCCAGGTAGTCGGTCCATGTCGTTTCAAGTGTTATTGTCATTGTTGATTACCTCTCAAAACATCTGCTCTGTTCCGGGTATCCAAAAGTCTCCTCATCCAGGGCAACGAGCTTGCGCTAGAGATAAGCTTCTGAAGCCGAGCTACCCTTACGAGCTCGTCGCGCTGTAGCTCTTCGCTTGGGACAAATCTAACTTTTCGCTCGAAAATGTACTGACTATTCCACTCCGGCTTAATAGATACCGTCACCGTGATTGGTGCCCGGATGTCTTCCTTTTCTTCGTCGTATTGATATATCTCAACGAGGTGCTCGCGCAGCCTATACAGATAGATCGGCGGCAGGGAGATAGCAAATTCTTTCAAGCGTTGAGGTAAATGCATATACCAATCCGACTCCAGAAAGCGGGTCCATTCGTACCGCTCTCGCTCTGTCAGCTTCTCTAGGATCTCTTCGAATGACACTTGCTAGTCTCCTGCGTTTCGCCTTCTCTCGTTCTCTTCTGGCTTTGCCTTTGTCGCTTTGCCTGTACCGTTGCTGTGCTTCTTGAGCTTTCTTCTGGCCGCGCTCCGTCCATAGGTAGCGCTGCTGTCTGTCGCGTTTGCATCCCATGCAGGGCTCGCGGTCAGGCTTCTCTCGTTCACATGTCAGGCAAATCATCGGCTAATATTCCAGTTTTTAATGAGCCACCAAAATTGGATAATGTTGTTAATCGCTCCGGTCACTTCGCCAGTTTCTTTGATAACCCGGATCATCGTTGCTCGGCCGCTTGGCCGCAGTGGCTTTGGTATCGAAGGAAGTGCCCCGTGTATCTGGAGGAGTACCGGAGCTTCCTGTGCGCTCGAAGGCTGGCAGAAAAGCAGTATTATTACAACGCTTAAAATTCTCAATGTACCTCCTCAGTCCTTCTCTAATAAGGTCGCTTCTGGTGCGGTGCTCGACCTGTGCGATGTGGTCGATTTGTTCCAGCATTCCTGGCGACATAGCGACTAATACTTTTTTGGGCATTGTTTTAACCTCGATTGAATAGGGATCTGGTCTGGGTTTCCTTTGGTTCTGCCGGCGGTGCCGGCTCGTTCAGTACGTAGTCAAATGCTTTTTGCCAAGCAGCAACACATTCGGCGGCCCACTTCTGGGTCATGGGATCTTTGTCCTGCTTCTCTTGCCATTCCGCCATGTTTACTGCTGATTGCTTCAGGTAGGGGTCTGCTGCTCGAGCGGCTCTGAGTTTCTTCACGCATTGAGCCAGCGTCCATACAGCGAGCTTTCTGTCTTCACTCTCGTAAAACTTGGTGCCTTCAGCAAATCGGATCTTGAAACCGCTCATATCGTCCTCGTTTGGTCCTCCAAAAAATCGGTCAATTGGCTTTATCATCGATAACTTCCGGGTTCACCAGGAATTCAACTTTTGGCGGTCCTCCTCGGTCGTTCTGCGTGTGCACCACTCTGAGCCAGTTCAACTCACTCAGCTGTCGGCACGCGTTCATGATGTCGCTGGACTTCTTCAGGGAGCTCCAGCATTTGCGCTGCACGTCCCGCACATTGAACCTGTCGCCGAGTTTCTTTGCCTTAACCTTTTGGGCCAGAGCATTCGTAATAACCAGGTCCATTGGCTTGGACATCTCGTAAATTCGCCGAGCGTGCTCTTCTAGCAGTGCGCACCAATCGATCGCTAGCTGAGTCGACGCTCTCGTAACTGGTCCTGGCTCGGCGGCCCTTGAGGCAATTTCCATCAGGTGGAATATCAGGGCGAGGCTCGGCATCAGGCTTTTATATTTCGCCAGGTGCTGCGCGATCATGACGTTCTCTTCGTCCTTGACCTTCTCCTTTAATTTGCTGCTCCACTCATCCCATAGATTCTGCGCGGTGTCTGGGTCTCCGCCTCGCTCATCAAGCTCTATCTCATCGTTGAATCGATAGTATGGTGCCGCATCCTTTAGCGGGATTGCTCCCATCGTTGTCCAGTCTGCCGTCGAGAGCTCTTTGAAGACCAGGGTATATGCTCGCTTTGCTTCCTCGTCCTCATAGTCGTCTTGGTCGTCATCCTCGAGGTTATCTTCTGAATCAAGATAGATAAGCAACTGAAACCGCTGAATCATTCCGTCGTTGGATGATTCGCCCATGTCTACTAGGTACTGCTTGAGTGTGTCCGGCTGCATGCCACCGATGATTGATTCACACAGCTTGGGTATGCGCTGACCTTCCGGGAATGACGCACGGTCAACGGTGTAGGGTTGGTTTCCGTTCCATCCCTGAAGATGGAATTGACGTTCGCCTTGGCGCCCTTCCTTGTCCCATCCTGCAATAAGCTGCACTAGCTCATCAAGGTAGATTAATACTCCTCTTGGATTGACTGCCAATATCTGGGTGATGGCTTCCTTGGTGGCATCCTTGATAATGGTGCGCTTCAATGCTGGTGGCTTAGGCGCCGTTTCGAGTCGTTCGGCCACATCCTCCGGCGTCTCTTCGATCGCGGTTCGCTTGTTGCCTCTGGCTGCGCTCTTTCCTTGCTCCTTAAGTGCTGCCAGTTTTTGATCGTGAACGAACTTCGCTTTGTCGTGCTCTTCTCGCGAAGCTTGGAACTCAGCGAAGCGCTCACTATCGATAGCTTCTAGCGGTTCGATGGCTGCCTCGATGGCTGCTGTCTTTAAGGTTGAGGGGGGACCGATTACTGCGCCGAAGTTATTCGGGGTCACCGGCCAAGGTGCCTTCCTCTTCGGGCGGATTGTGCAAGATGTTCCTATGGCTGCGCCTGCTCCAATGATGGCTGGTATCACCAGGTATTCCAATGGGCAACCTATGCGTCTCTGTACGTCGCATAGGCGCGCTCTGATGGGCGGCGGTATCACTGCTAGTGGCCAGCGACGAACCGGTCTAAGCCTTGTGTCGATGGGTACAGGTGTCTTCCATTCGTCCCATGGCGTCCACTCAATGAGTCGGCTGTTCTGAGCGATGGTATCGTCCAGGCGCTGACGCAATGCTGCTACGTCAGGGCGTCCGAAAAGTGGGTCGAGCTCGTTCCAATCGGCGAGTTCGGGCTGAAGCTTGAGCCAGTCGCATAAGTCACCTTTTTGTTTTAATCCCGGAAGGCGAATCACCTTCATTTCTGGCTCAAACTTCCGCACGTGATTCCAGATGGCTTGCATACAATGCTCACCAGCCTGATCGTTATCTGGAGCGAACCAGACTCTTCTTGCTCCACCGATACTGGCCCAATCCGCCTTGTCATAGGCGAAGGCACCACCTACCAGAGAAACACACTGATAGCCCAGCCCCAGCCAAGCCGTCGCTACCTTCTGCCCTTCGCAGATAATCAGCGGTGCCTGAGTGTTCTTTAGGCTGTTTATTCCGAACAGCGGCCGCGGTACTGAGTGAGCTCCGGCCTTCCATTTGTCATTGTCGAAAACATAGAACGGCAGATCGCTCTTGCCGCCATTGCTGTCGGGAAGCCGGCGGATCTCTCCAACCTTCTTGTCTCCGACGTAATGGTCCCAAATGTATATCGGCTTACTCACGACCATGCCCCCAATTCTTCGGCAGCCTGTTTGAACCCGAGATAGTAGCGAGCGCGATGGAATGCGAGCACGTCACCACCCTTGGCACCGCAAGAGAAGCACTTGAACGATCCTGTCTCGAGGTTGACCGCGAATGACGGGTTGCGGTCATTGTGAAACGGGCACAATGCAGTCGCCCTATATCCGTTAGCTTTGAATCGTGAGAGTTGCTCTGCATAGTAGTACTTTGGCTGTGGTAGTGAATCCTTGAGGAATGGCATTATTTGTCCAAGAGAAATTGAGGATGCCCTAACCGTTCCAGCTCGCTCTGGCATTGAGCGTGGATCTTTTTCAAATACATCTCGGTGGTGCTTGTGACCGCATGCTCTGTTCCATTCGCGTATTCACGCAAAATATAGGCTGCCATGTTTCTCATCTGAGCAAGCTGGTTAATGAGCCGTGTTCTACTCTTAGATTTCATAGATTCTGGCCTCGATTCTATTTGGTATGTCAGGACTCCAAATTCTTAGACCGCTCAGATAATCAATCTGATTGTCGTCGTGGTAAGCACGGCGGTTCAAAGCGTCTTCAAGAGTTTTGATTGCGTTGCTGAGGTCGTGTCTCGGCGGGCTTTTGCTGTTAATTAGGAACAATACTTCAAGCCCTATCCGGTGTATCGGTGGTGGGCTTGGCGCTTGATTTGTCACCGCTTCTGATACCAAGCTCTCCCATGTCCTCGTTTGTATCTTGGTGCCTCGGTTGCCGTGTCGCTGCTTCGGCTGCGGCGGTATCGGCAGGTCGTATTCGTAAGCTCTCTGATTGCGCGTGATCTCATGTACGCGCTTCCAATGCTCAGACCACATCGGAATCTATCGCTGGCAGATGCTCGGTTGCCTTCAGCGCTAGCCTTTGAGCCGCTTTTCTAGCAAGGTCGGTGGCTAACCCAAAGTAATCGTCATAGGTCTGCGGCTTGGCTTCCATGTAGACTTTGACCGTCTCTTCTTCGAACCCAATCTTGACGGTGCGGCTTTGGCAAGCATCGCGGTGATGCGCTTCAGGGATAGTCAGCTCAGTGTAGTGGTGCTTGTTCATCAGCCAAACTATGATGCCGATAAGCTGCTCTTGGTGCTCTTGGACGGTCTTCGTGTATTCTTCTGTCGCCGCTTCAAGCTTCTGGATTACTTCTGCGAACTTGGTATTTGCGTCGCTCATCTCAATCCCTTCTCCTTTAGCGAATCGTTGATTCTGTCCTTTGCGGTGTTTAGGCTCGGTGCAATTGAGAACACGTTCTCTCTTGCTGGTTCGTGGCGTATTCCCGGCACGACCGGGCGCTTGGGCTGTTCCTTGTACCAGGCTGCGAACTCACGCATGTCTCGCGAGAAGCTGACCAGCGGACCAATTTTTAGCCTTTGTGCCAGCGCTGGATCATTCTCCAGAGTCTGTTTGCACCATGCTTGGAACAGCGACTCATCCATGTCCCGGCTAGTATCTAGTGCGACCTGCTCAGCCTTATTCGCTACTTTCAGATCGCCGTACTGCAATGACCAAGTCTTCTTGCCGGTCGGGTTGTTCTTGATGAAGAATTGCTCGAGCGACTCGTCGCAGGCCAGACTGATGTCGTTGATAAAGTTTTCGAGCGACTGCTTCGCCTTCTCGAACTGTTCGTATACAAGCCCGAGTTCCAAGATTGCTAGGGACCGATGCTGCAGCAGCCGATCGGCTTGCTCGCGTGTCTCGACTTTCGTTTCGATGCCAGCTTCTTGGAGCCTATGACGTGCGTCTTGTTTTCGTTGCTGCAGCGCAATGGCTACGGCTTCGACGGGAATCTCTTCCTTGGCTGGCGGCTCCTCAACTTTTCTGTCAAACAGTCCCATATCGGGTTCTTCCTCCTTCGGTTTAAGCTTTTCGTTTCTCGAACAGATTGCTTTAATTCGCTCCTGCAGGAGCATCAGATTTGTCTTTGTGTAGAGCAGTCCGCCGGTTCTCGCGGTGACCGTTCCCCAGTGAGCAGCTACAATCGGACCGGAAATGCTTGGATATCTCTCCGCCCATTCGACAACCGAGTTGTAGTCTTCGGCTGTCGCTTCCTCGGTTTGAAACTCCTCTTCCGTTGTTGTAACATGGGTATATGTGCCGTCGGGCTGCTTGACCGCCTTCATTCCTGCAGGCGCTATCGGTCCCGGCCACTCCCACGGATGCAGAAGTTTTTGCTTGCGAGTTTTTGCTGTTTCGTTCTGAACGATCGTCGGTTCGAAAGCTTTGTTGCCTCGACTTTCCAGCATCCTATCGTTCACGTACTCCAGCCTGGTCTTGCAGATAGCTTTGTCGGCGGCGCTAGTATCCTTTTCCTTGAGACGTGTCTCTAATTCGTTGCGCTGCTTCTTCAGTTCGGCAACAGTACCCGCGAGGACGAAGCTGTCGCCAAGCGCAGAGGGAGGCTCTGCTACTTTCGCTCTGTCAAACAGACCCATCTGTTACACCGGTTTTGTGGAGACGAACTGATTTATTGCGACCTCGACCTGCTTCCAAGTCATGTCTTTGGCAATGTCGCTCATTGAGCGGTCGGCACCAGTATTGATACCGTTGTCCGAGAGGAACTTCATGAGCCATTGGTCTACTTGCGGCTCGGTCCATCCATTGCTGATACCAGCCTGAAGGATTTGACCGAACACCGCATCCGTTGGCGGCTCCTGGATAGCTACTTTCGCTGCTGGCTTGACGACTTCGGTGTCTTGCGGCTCCTCGCCTTCAATCACCTGCTTTGCTGCCGGCTTCGTCGCGGCTGGCGGCTTAGCAGGCGCAGTGGCTTTCGGCGGTACTGCTGTCTTGGGTGCGTCTTGTTTTTGTCTGTTCTGAGAGCTCTCGCCATCATCATCCGTTTGATACAGCCCAGTGATTGCCGAGAGTGCATATCGGCGAGCGTAGGTTATGGCCGAGCCTTGAGCTTGCGCGTCACGCTCTTTGGCGCACATTATAGGTAGCTCGCCCTTTATCCACTGACCGGAGCTGTGCATCAAGGTCGTGACGAGAACCGCACCAGTGGAAATTACTTTTGTTGTTTGAGTGACAGCCAAACCATTGGCGTGAAGTGGCTCTCGAATAGCTTCCTGACACGATTGCAGGTCAGCGTATTTGCTCTTGAAGAATGGATTGCTAGAATCCTTCTTTGCTCCCTCCAGCGCATACTGGAACTCTGACAGAGCCGTTGCCAGTTCGGCGATGCTGCTTGATTGCATGGGCTCGCTGTAGTTGTTTTCGGACACAATTATCCCTCCGTGGATATATAGTACGGATATCTTTAGTATTTAACGGGCAAAAAATTTTGATACCAGTCGAGCCACCAAGGGCGGTTTGCGCTCCTCGCTCGGGTCCGGTATTTCGCATTCGATGTCTTTGATTTGGCGGAGTAGTCGCGCACATGCTTCGGAGTATTTGCGGTATTGCACCGAGTAGTGCGTCCACCCTGGAAGCTTGGCCATCTTCGCCGCTTTCTCTAAGTAAGCAGCTTCGTTCAGTTCCAGCCCGCGGGCGAGCCGATCCATACATGTACAATGACTGTTACACGCCATAGGTGTGTACCTGCGAGATTCTCTAGAGGCATTGCTGCCCGAATGAATGTGTTAAGGACGATTAAGAAGCCAGTCGAATCGAACCTTGTTTTGTATTAACTTAACGAATGCTTTAGATATATGTTCCGGTGCGTTTGTAGGCTTACAATATGGTCCAGTTGTAAGGAGGCTTGCGGCCAATGCCCGGAACAGCAGTGGGCTTATTCATAATAGATTTCGTGATTCGTCCGTTTGCTCGCGTGTTTGAAAAATGGCCAATGACGATGCTGGTTCTGCTTCTCGTTCTCTACACCATCGTTGGCTACATCGTCGTCCGCTCAGCATACATGCCGGACCACCAGCAAACATAACCAACCGCGAACATAAGATAGTCAGCGACTTGTCGTGTCTTGATTGTCGTGTCCGCCTTATCAATCAGCGCGATCGACGGAAACGAGCTCTACGCTCAACATATCGCTTTCCAGATCGACTAATCCCATATATTGTTCGATGAAATTCTTCACACCACCTGCCTTGACCGTGCCATCTGCAGGGGTGGCTCCCGACAAAATATAAGTGGACTCGTTAAGCTGCTCACCGTTGTAACCGAACGTTTTAAAACGAACCCTAACGTTCTTAACAGGCACCTTGTTGTAATTGGCTACTCTAACCCAGCCACAAGGGCAATTCATAACCCAGAGCCCGACAATATGCCAGTCGACCAGCTCCAGGTGGATATTCTTCGTTAACTCAGGGTCGCCTGGACCATGACCGATACAGCCCGACAGTTCTTTAATCGACAGAAAAAGGGTGACCAAAAGCGCTAAAGCCACAATTGTGGCTTTTCGGCTGCTCCGCTTTTTGCCGAATTGCTGTTCGCCAGATGGAATGTCGTTCATCTGATTGTTCTAGACGTAGGGAAGGAACCCGAGGTTCTGTGCTATTCCCAGCAAGACAAGGATGGCGAAAAGAATGAATATTCCGAAAAAAAATGGTTCGCCTTCCGCAAGCATGATTTACACCGTCTCTATCGAATGTTCGCTTGTCATTATATATAAGAACTCGCGACTTGAACATGTGGAATACCGGGGGTTGCCTCTTTTGGGAAATATTTCATTACTGAAACTGTCTCACTTTTGATGGGAGGCTAACCTTGGTGCGGCTAGCGATGTGGTTTGCCGGTTAATTCGCAATATTTCTGAGCTGTTTGGGCGGTGTTCTCTCGACTTCCTGCGCTCAGAATGGTGAAATTATGTCCGGTGGTTATATCAATCCCCACCACGGAATCACATCGACATCACGACAAGCCGCACCGAGACCGTTTGTTCCATGTCTGTCCGACTAAGCCCTACTATTATCCAGTCCGATTTCGTGCCGATGCCAGGCATGGCGAATCGTCACGTGATGACGATTGTGTCCAGTAAGTGGGTGCGTTGGTTTCCGCGGCTCGTGGCCGCTCAGGAGCGTTCCATCGTCGATGTTCATGAGTTCGCCAAGGTGGTCGTAGAGTGCAACATTGTCGAGCCCTCAGTCGGTAATCCCAGAACGATAGCCCTTATCGTGCATGGTCTTGAGGGCTCCAGCCGCTCTCATTACGTGATGGGGCTCGCGCAGAAGTTTGTCGATGCAGGCATAAGCGCCGCACGAATGAACATGCGCAATTGCGGTGGGTCAATCCACCTGTCCAAAACGCTCTACAACGCCGGGCTTAGTTCTGATGTACTGACAGTATCCAGACATCTTTTGAGTGAAGGATTCGAGAAGGTTATCTTGGTTGGCTTTTCGTTGGGCGGCAATCTTGTGCTCAAAGCCGCTGCCGAAATCGCACGCCAAAACGAAGATTGGCTCGCAGCCGTGTGCGCCGTCTCTCCATCTCTTGACCTACCCGCATGTGTCGCATCAATCGAAGAAAGTAGCAATCGTATATATGAATTGAATTTCCTGCGATCGCTAAAAGCAAAAATTCGCGCGAAGAACGAAATACACAGGGGCGTCTTCGATATTCGTCTTCTTCCGTCGATCAATTCGATTCGGAAATTTGACGATGCATATACCGCTCCTGATGGAGGATATGGCTCTGCAGCCGATTATTATGCTCGCGCCAGCGCACTGCCGATGATGCGGAGTGTCACCGCTCCAGTGTTGATCGTTGCCGCTCAAGATGACCCGATTGTTCCATTCTCATCTTTTGATTCGCCTCAACTTCTTGGTGAGAATATAACCATACTAGCTCCTATATGTGGTGGACATGCCGGTTTCGTCGGAACCGCGAAGAGCAATGTCGAAAGCCCGCAAGGATGCGAGGCGGATGCGATACCGCGGGCGGTTGCAACGGTCGATCACTTCTGGGCTGAGAATCGCTGCGTCGATTTTTGTAGAAAACTGGTTAATTAGTTAAACTTTTTGAGATGTCAATAACAAAGAGAGTTTAAGTTCCTTCTGTCGCTATGCCTTCATCTCGTGTACTATTTGTGTCGAGATGGCATGTGGTCATGATGACAAACTGCATCCACCCGTTAAGCCACAAGTACTTAGTAGATCAGCAAAAGCTTAAGGGAAAGTACATTCAGGAACTCCAGGGGAGGAAGGTCGTGAAAAGATTTAAATTGGGAGCTGCGCTTGCTATCGTAGCAACGCTTGGTTCGTTCTCAATGCCCGCAATGGCGGAAGAAGAGCCGCTTGAAATGGTAACGCAGGGCTCATTGATGGTAACCCGCGTTGGCGGTATCGGTGCCGGTCTTGTAATTGGCACACCGGTAGCTGTTGTAAGAGAAACCTATAAAACCTATGTCTCCTACACGCAATCTGCAGCCGACAAAGTCGGTGAAAAATTCGGCGGCAAGGACAATGGTCCAGTTTGCGCGATGGTCAGCCTCGTAACACTTCCCGCCAGTATGGTTGTCGGTGGAGCTAAAGGTGTTTATTACGGCACCAAAAATGGCGTAACCGGTGGTTTCCAACAACCGTTCCATCCGGACTCATTCAGCCTCGGCACGCTCGAAGAATAATTACTTCTTAGAGTTATATTAGTCTGTTTCGCGGCGGTCCCAAGGATCGCCGCGAATTGCTATTATCAGTGCGTGTGAGTAAAACGGCCAGGAGCTAACGTATATGTCGGAAGCGGCAAATCTTTCCAATTGGTTGGAGCGAGTCTCACGCTGCGGCGCGCGAAAGCAGGTCTTCGCCGTGCTTGACGAATTTCGCAAGCAAGAGTGGACCGACGAAGAGTGCTCTCAAATGGCAAAGCATTACATAAGAATAGTGACGAGCATGGCTGACGACAGTGCTGATGCTGACGCCGTCAAACCAGACGATGCCGGCGGCAACGAAGCAGACGGTCCGGTTTGGTACGAAAAAATGTGATATATGTCCGGTTTTCTCTGCGCACTGTCGGCGGTGTCACCCTCTTAAAGTATCTCGGATCTGCCACCAATCTTACGAGTCGGATTCATTGATTGATACCTCGTGTATTTTTGCCGGCGCGCTAAGTTGTTGTGCTTCACCGAAACCGGCTGCTCCACGGCTTCCAGCGGCTCGTACACCCAGCCAAAGTCATTCAGGTCGGTACTGACTTTTCATCCGACATCCGTCGATGAATTATCTCGCGAAGTCTTCCATTGTTGGTCGACTTTTTTCTGTAGTCTCGAAGTCTTCCATCTCTTCGTCTTGCGTTCTTGCTCGCGCTCGCTCGCGTTTTCCGGGCTTTTCGTCGCCCTCTTCGCTATCTTCCTTATCGTCATCATCGACTTTCTTTTTCGGATAAAGAATGTCTCGCAGTGTCAGCACCTTCTTGCCTACGCGTGCCAGTGCGGGATCGTCGGCTTTGGATTTATCCTTGTGAAGACTGTAGGCCTGTTCCAGCAGACTCAATGCTTCAACTGGGCGTTTCTGAACCAGGAAAATTCTTGATAGTCTCTCGAGACTGTCAGCTAATTCCGTGCTGTCCTCACCGAGCTTTCTTGCCGAGACCAGGCTGTCTTTGTACTCCGTTTCGGCCTCGGTATAATTGCCCTGGTCGAAGAGTTCATCGCCTCGGCTGATTCGATTGTGCCACTTGAGGCGAATCGTATCTTTGTCCAGACCAACAGGATCTTGATTGAGCGATAACGCTTTGGCGCTCTCCTGGACGAACTCCTTTGATGCAATCTTGACTGTCTTCGGAGCTGTCGCCTCATCTTGCTCGATCTGATGAGGGGTGATGAATGAGTTGCCGACCTGTTCTGATGATGCGAGCGCTGCTACACTCGTTGGCGAGGCTTTGCGAAAGCTTGATGATGACGCCAGCGCAGGAATTTCGGAAGAGCCAGAGCCAGAACCAGAACTGGAAATAGAACTAGAACTAGAACTGTCGCTTGCCGTTTCAGTCAATGCTGATGCTACTTCCGTGCGTTTGGGCGGTGGAGTTGCTGCTTCTGCGGCAGTATCCTCTTCTCCAGTAGCTTCTGAGGCGGCGATCCGCTCGAGCCTAGTCTCGGGAGTCGGCACAGAAGTCCCCGTTGCGGCAGGCTCTGACTCAGTTTCGGACGGCGCGACAATTCTGACTCCAGGGGTAGTCTCTGCTATAACATCTGGTGCTTTGCCTGCTTCGGCTCGTTTCGATTGATCGATTAGGGCGCAGACTTCAGAAATTTTCTGCCGCGCTTCCGGACCATTGTTGAGTCTGAGCGCTTCCATATATTCTACGAACGCACCTTTGTAGTCGCCCTTTTGCCTGAGCTCTTCGCCAACCGCTAAGCGGACCTTGTCTGACTCAGGGTCTTTTCCAAGACCTTTCAGAATTGCGTTGAGATTGTTGCGCGCCGCGCCTTGTTGCGGAGAGTAGAATAGCGCCTTTCTGAACTGCTCTGCCGATTGGTCTGGATGCTCTGTTGCAAGCTTCAGACCTTGATTGTTGTATGCAGTAGTCAGATTCTCTCGGGCGAAATTATAGTCTGGTTTTGTCTTGTTGATACCTTCGAGGATGCCGATAGCCGTGGCAAACTCGCCAGTCTTGATTGCCCGTGCGGCTCTGTTATTCAGCTTGGCGAGATCGCTTTCATTGAATTGAATAGACGTTCCCTTGAACGCTTGAGCAAGCTGTGTGCCACTCTTCGCCAGTGTCTTCGGATCGAGCGGCACCTTCCCCGGTGCTTCGAGCAACTCCGGTGGTACATACTTGGTGACCTCGGTTTTTGCATCCGGGTCCAAGGAAAGCAGTTGATTGAAATCAGCTATCGCGCCTGGGTAGTCTCCCATCTTCAATTTGAGAGAGCCTCTGTTGCGATATGCGTTGATGTATCTAGGGTCGAGCTCGATCGCTTTGTCGAAATCGACGAGCGCTTCGTCGTATTTGCCCAACCGCTTCTGACACCATCCGCGGTTCAAATAGACTTGTGGTTTTGAAGGTTGAATACTTATCGCCGTTGAGTAATCCGAGATTGCGCGGTCGAGATTTCCCATCTGTCGAAACGTCCATCCACGGTTAACCAGGCTGTCATAGCTGCGCGGATCAAGCGTGAGAGCTTCGTTGAAAAAGCTGACTGCCTGATGGAAGTCAGACTCCTTGACCTTTCCAATGCCTTTCTTCACCAGCGTGGCGACCTGGGCGTTGTGACCTGGCTTTGCAGGTTCTGCAGCTCTCGCCGAGAGACATGGACTCAAGGCAAGAAGAAGGAGGGCTAACCGAGTTGTGTTATGGACTTTGCTCATTTGCTCTCACTGTGGTGTTCACTACCGCGCTCTACCGGAAGTCTGGCGTCAATAGACCATTCCATCATCGATCCGTCGTATACCTGCGTTACTCGTCCTGTATATATTTCGTGTAAAAGTGCCACTGTTGCTGCTCTAACGCCTACTTCGCAATAGGTTGCTACCGATTTGTTGCCATCGTAAGTTTCCGGAAGAAGTTTAGCGTAATCTGCGCTCGAGACAAAGTGCTTGCCGTCAGGCTGAAAGACTGCATCGAAGGGAAGCAATCGCGAGCCCGGAATTCTTCCGGTTCGCGGCTGATACCAGAACAGATGTCCGTCAAACTCTTTGGGGCTGCGGGTGTCGATGAGTATCGGACGCTCATCACTCGATAAACGCTTTGCCAGCTCTTGCGTCGTGCATCGACGTTGCGGCTGCAAGTCGAGTGTGAAAGAACCTCTGGGATTAGTGGCGTTGCCTTTCTCCACGGGCAGTCCAGCATCCACCCAGGCGGGAAAGCCGCCGTTGAGGAGACTGACATTCGGTGCTCCGAGATAGGCCAGCATCCAGGCTACTCTTCCTTCACGCCCTTTGGATGCCTTTGCGTCTGCGTAAACAACGATATGCGAATCGCTTCTCACGCCAAGGGTCTCCAGTCGTTCCACGAAATTAGCTTTCTGTGGATCGGCTAACGTTCCCCAATATCCGGGGCTGGTTAGAATTTCTTTAATTCCGCGTTTGGGTTTTTCACACCAGTCTTCCCAGTCTACCCTCACCGCGCCTGGGATATGGCACTCCGAAAAAACTGACTGTGATCGACAATCGATCACGGTCAGAGCACGTTGCTCGGTGATTGCCTGATGCAGTTCGACTGGCGTGATAAGGGTAACAGGCACGCGAAAGCCCCTCAGGTGAGCGCGGACGCAGTTGAAGAGGCTATTTTCGGCTGTATGCAATGCAAATACAAGAGCTATTCAATGCACTGATTGCCGCCTGGTGCTAGAGTACAGCTGAAAACCTGGCTGTCATGCGGTATTGTCAGTGGCGGCCGGTCCCTCCAAAAGCATCATAAAAAGTCATTATGATTGTTGATGAGAGCAGATTCATAAATCCGGGTGGCGAGAAAAGCACGACACCCAGCTCGGGATGCTCAGTTGCAACCGAGACATCCACTCGTGAGCGCGATTTGCTCGCGAAAATCGAACAACTCGAAGTGCACAGCAATCGCCTGGAAGAAAAAGGAAAACAGCTTGCCCAGGAGCTGGACGTGTTTCGCCAGCGTCGCCTCGTCTATTGGTCCGACCGCTTCCGCAACAAGTTTGATGCCTGGCATTTGATGCATCCTGCCTACGAGCAACTCAAGGACGACACCATCATATTCGGCGGAGACCTCAAGGATTACCGACTGCTTCCCAGTCTCAATCTGGTGAGAATGACCAATCTCAGATACGAGATTGATCTCGGAAGAGCGGGCCTCAACTCGCTTCTGTTAGCACCAGTATTCGATATGCCGTCCAAGAAAGGTGAAGTCTGTATTAGGCTCGTGAGCCAGACCGATGAAGTCGTGTGCGAAAGCTGGGTCTCGATAGCCGATCTCGACGAAGAACAACCCTGTAGATTTTCATTCTCGGCACTTGGCGCAATAAGTGAAAAGCCTTTGCTCGTCTATGTTTTCATTCAGAATGCGGACGTGCCAATTCGCATTTTTGAAATGCGTAAGTATCCGCTTGGTGGATTCGCTCGATTGAAAAGACAGATCTTTGCCGGCTACTGTTTTGACGACGAAAATTTTAGTGGTCGATGAACTTCCTTCTGTTGTCTGCACTCGGAAGCATGCACTGGTCTCTTTTTCCGGCAATGCGATAGCGGATTGCCGCAATCAGCAGATACTGAAAATCTCTGAGCCACTTTGGTTGCAAACCAAATATGGTGGCAAGCGGCTGAAACCAGCGCTTCAATTTTCCAATAGTGAAAACTACTCCGTCCGATTTTGAAAGAAGTCTCTCGCTCGGCTGTCCGTATTCGGCAATTACCCAGATTGTATCGAGCTTGGCTGGATCGATACCACGCGGTGTCAGCGTCGAAGCAGCAAACTCGCTCTGCAACGGAGCGAAGAGAAACAAATCCTCGTGGTCGTTGGCAATGATGAATTGAACGAGCTTACTGCACAGACCACACACGCCGTCGAAAAAGACGATGTGCTTTCCGCTGGCTACCTGAGCTTCGGCCAATTGCTCCGACCTATCTTGCTGTTGTGAACCCTGGGCATTCATGATGTGGCTGAATCGATTATCTTTCTGAATTTATGCCGATCTTGACCTGTTAGATCGTCATAACACTGCAGATGAAATATCAGAGGTCTTTCTGAAGTATACGCGATCGGCTCTCCGAATGGCGCTCTGCTCTCATTCTAGCTCTAGTAGAAATTAAATGAACTTTGAGATTGAATTTCAGCAATTATTCTTTGGAAGGCTTAAAATACGAAGCTAAGTCTCTCTCAAGTTTCTAAGCACCAAGTGAGGAATTACACATGCGTAAAGTCGTGCTTTCGACGCTAGCCGCGTTTTTTGTCTCGAGCGCCGTTCAATTACCATCCCAGGCCGCTGATGTCGGCGAAGTTGGACAACAGATGGTTAAGTTTCCGCTTGCCATGGGCTCCTTCGCAGCCGGCGCAATTCTGGGCACGCCTATTGCTGTTGGAAGAAAGATCGCCAGCAACACCAAAGAAACATGCGATCAAATCGGCGGCGACAGCCCATGGAAAAAGGCAGCCGGTGGAGTCGTTGCACTTCCTGTTGGAATGTTCAAAGGTAGTTTAGAAGGAATGTACATCGGACCGAAGAACGCCCTTGTCAATTCCGGCGAGAAGCCCTTCAGCAAAGACTGCTTTAGCCTTGCTGAGCTCGACTAGGTGTTGTTAGTATCGTGAGCGGTATCAGCTCAAAGCTGCTTTCCCTCACATATGCCTAGCATCCGAGCTTCCATACACAAAGAGCTCTTGATAAGTTTTCGAGAGACTCATTGAAAACAAATTTCTATGCGACCACGCTTAGCCGTGGTCGTTTTTTTCGTCTAGAGGCGTTAACACCGTGAGTTGTGTGCTTTGAATCTGTAAAAGCAATTGTCGCCAAGTTAAGACCATGAATAGGTATCGACCCAGAGTCGAGTGGTAATCTTAATTTGGGTCAGAACATCCATCGGATCTATCCGAGCGAAGCTAGCATATGCAAGGCGAATTCTATCTGTTCATCAACTTCAAGCAAGCTGCCCAGTTTGGACACGTGGGTTGGGGATTTCTCCTGCGCGATGGTGTTACTTGCTTGTATGGGGCGACCGATCATCTCTACCGGCACCACGAGATGGATTTGTTGGCCTGGATCAACTATATGTCCGTACCTCCTGGCGAGCACACTGACTGGTGGTGCGGGTATGGACCGAAAGAGGAAATGCTGAGAGCAATGGGAGGTCGAAATCGACACCATATTTGGTACCATGCCTGTCGTGCGGTCACCGTCCCGAATGCAAAACCGGAAGAAGCAGAAAAAATTGCTCTATCCCAAGAGCACGCCGGTTGGACGCTTTTGACTAACAACTGTGTTCAGCAGACCTATGAGATCATTGCCGCCTACGGAGCGCACCCGATCATTCCTAATCCGTGGCAAAACCCGTTTCGCCTGATTCCAAGAGTCTGGTTCGACTCTTACCCTGGTGAAGTCTATTCACTCAATGAGTGAGTGAGCTCGGGCAGTCGCAAAAATCTGAACGCGGACCGTATGCTAACTTGCTCGGTGACGGCGAGAATCAATATTTCTAGAAGTGGATTCCGGGGATACCGCCGTAGCCCGGCATCATTCCGCTGTATCCGCCGCCGTATCCGCCGTAACCATAGCCGCCCATTCCACTCATTCCGCTCATCATCGCACTTCCAGCTGCCATCGCTCCGGCAGAAAGTAGAGCGTGGGCCAGACCCTTCAGCAGCGGATGTCCGTGCTTCTGCTGCTCTTCCTCTTGCTGTTGTTGAGCCTGGGGATTTTGGATCGGTTGATTGTACTGACTATTGGTGTCGGCGTAACCGTTTTGGTAGGGATATGTGCCTGGGTTCTGCGCGGCATTGGCCGAGTAGTTGCTATATTGATTCTGCTGTTGCTGAGCTCCTTGTGGAGGCCAACTCGGAAAGTTGTTGCCGGTGTTTTGTGCAGGCGCCTGCGCCATTTGCGGTGCCAGCACGTTTTGGCCAGGGTGTGAGCTGTGCATCAGTTCGACAGCATTGACGAGAACTTTGATTTGCATTGGAATAGAAGCGGTCGTGTCTACGGCCTCTGACGGAAAGACTGCTGCATCCAGCCGTCTCAGCCGATCGAGCAGCGGGGCATTGGCAAAACTTCGACCAAACACATGGTTTTCTAACCAGGCGACCTGCGCGTCGTCCGACGTCAATGCCGACGGCGGCGCCCAGAAGTCCTGGCTCGCGCCACCGGCCAATGCCTGTCCCATACCGTAACTGCCTGTCGGTTGTCCGCCACCACTGCCGCCGTAACTGGTGTATGCAGGTGCTCGATAAGCACTCTGTGATTCGTTGTCACCTGGGGAGCTGTAGTTATAGACATTGCGAGGATCAACCAACTGGTCGATCGACTTGTGCATATGTTGCTCGACGTAGTCACTCAGTCTTGTCACCCTTTCACTTAAGTCCGAGTCGGTGGAAGATTTCTTGAAAGCCTTGATTTCAAGCTGATCGAGCCGTTTTGCGACGGGCTGACCCTTGAATGTTTTTCCAAGCAGGACCTGTTCCATGGCGTCGATTTTAGGATAGTCCTCCGAGGTATCTTCGTCATCCGCTGCGGCTGTCTGTTGTGGCTGCTGCGCATCGGCGGAACTGTCACCGCCTGCGGTGTTGCTCTGAGCGACGCCTGTGCTGTCTAAGGGATCCGGCTTTGGCAGCGATGCAACCAGGTCGTTGAGTCTCGACTCTTCGTCGCCCTGTTTTGCCTCGCCAAAAACGAATTTTTCCAATCGTTCAATTCTGCTTTCGCTGGAATCGCTTTTGTATGTGTGCTCGAAAAAACGCATCTCGAGCGAATCCAGGTTAGTCACATCGTCTTTGTTCAAGCTCGCCGCCAAACCAGGTTGCGAAAGCATCATAGACACAACGACAAGTGTTAACGAGATGGCTTTCACGATCGATCGCTGATTAACGCACCGCAGCGCTCGCACACCAGATTGAGAACAGTCAAAATATTTCGATCGACTTTGACGCGCCATGGTCTGCCCTTTGAAAAATCTGTGCCATCCAACCCAAACCGCCTCGCCTCTGCGCCTCTCGCGCGAGCCGAACCGGATTATCTCGCTTGAATTATAACTTACACCTGGCATTCGCCGTCTTAGACGTCGTCAATCGCAGAAGCCAAAAAGCAGTAAACGCCTGTCAACCAGGCGCTTACCAACCACTCGCTGCTCACTAAAAAAACTTATCTATAGCTTGTAGAACCAGTCTTGTTCCACGGAAGCTGCTTCAGGAGAGTAATCCATGTCATCTCCCTCGAGGATGAAGCCACAAAGCATGGCTTGAACATCAGGTGAATAGGTACCTTGAGGCTGATCTTCATCCGAAGAAACCTCAGCCTTTTCGAAGTCTTGAAAAAATTTCGCGCGAACGTTTTGTGCCAATTTGCCGTTCATAGTAACAACCCCCACTCCAGTAGCTCACTCTGGAGGTGCGTTCAAAATGCAATAACCAATTCCGATGTTGCGATATTACTTGTCAAGTGTGACTATTATGTACCTTAATCAACAGTGTCGCGCCATCTAGGCGGAATCGGAAATAGCGGCAATGGTGTGGCTTTGGACCTCCTTTTCACCTGCGAATTGAGCTACATATAAAGGATGCCAGTCGGAATCGGTTATCGGTTGTCGGGGTGTTGTTGATATGAGGTACTTTAACGACCGGAGCTAACCAAAACCTGACTGGTTTGACGAATTCGAGTGTCACTTCTTGTGGCGGCGCAGCCGTTAGCCATCGGTCCGTTTAAATAGGTACTCGCTTAAATCGAGATTCAAAACTGTCGCATCAGCCACGGCTGGTCACGTCGCACGAGGGGTTTCCTCAGTCCCAAAAATGGAAGAGGCATCCACTGTTTGGATGCCCCGTCCGGCCCTCGTTCGTTGTGCTATGGGGAAAGCAAATGCCACCATGCCTGATGGCACGAGCGGACTGTCAATCGAAGACGGCCGCCACCACGCCATAGGGGGCAAAGACTATATTTCGGTGCTTGAGAAGTGTTCTTTTGGCTAACAGTATTATGGTAACAGCGCTTCTTGACAACGAGCTGTTCTTTAACACTGAATTAGCAATTCTGCCGATCACTCAGTATCGCCGGGTATCGCCGGGCAACACTGGTGGAACAGTGAGTGGTTGTTATCTGAGGGCGGTGATGATGACACCTAACGAGGTGGTTGCGATCATCGAAGCGAATACGATTAATAGCATATGGTTCTCCTTTTCACGAGCCAGGCGGTGGTGGCACTCAACTTTCCGATCCATCTACCGAATCTGTCTCACAAATAGGTAGACGTAAGGTTCTCGAAATGGGTTCTGAAATTAGAAAAATTACATTATTGGTATATGCGGAACGTCTGTTCTAACTCCCGTCTCTGGTAGGTCTAGATTCAGTGTGACGAGAGTAGGAATGCCGGTCGATGTAGCGCCGCTCCAGCTGTACTTACTGGAAAGGTGTTTTGTGCTGTTCGATACAATTGCGTGAGTGCGATGTCTATGTCGACTAATACAGCGGGTTGATTCCGTATCCGACTCCGTGCACCGTTCTGATTATCGAGTCGGTGGATTCAGGCGTATCGAGCTTCTTTCTCAGTCGCCTGATGCAGGTGTAGATCGCATCAAGCGATACCTCGGAGTTGGCATCCCACAGTTTGTGCAGCAGTGTCTCGGGGCTGAACACCTGATTGGGATGCTTCATGAAGAACTCGAGAAGCGTGTATTCCATCGGCTGCAAGTGGACTGGTTTTCCATCTCTGAGCACGATTCTCTTTTCGCGATCCAAACTGAGGGGACCAGCGTTGACTATCTCCGGCAAGAAGCCGGTGGCACGCCGGATCATGGCACGAAGTCTGGCGGCGAGCTCCTTGGGATGAAACGGCTTGGTCAGGTAATCGTCGGCTCCAGAATCCAACCCTTCTTCCTTCTCTTTCACCGAATTCTTGCCGGTGAGCAACAAGATTGGAGTGTTGCCGCCTTTGGCGCGATACTTCTGGCAAATTTCAATGCCTGTCATCTTCGGGAGATTCCAGTCGATAATGGCGACATCGTAATCAAGCGCTAAGAGATTCTCTAACGCTGACGCACCATCTTTTACTGCATCTACTGAATTGTTTTCAAACTCCAGCCAATCCTTGATTGTGATCGCAAGTGCGACGTCATCTTCGGCCAGGAGGATTTTTGCCATTTATTCGTACCGCCAGAGCAAGGGGTCGGCGATGCCAAATCCCCTTCTGCAATTTTACTTTATGCGCGCTGATAGGATGTCAATTTCTGTTTTTAAGGATGAAACTGCTGACGTCATTCCCATTGATTGATAAATATCCTGCAACTGCCGCTTAAACGCAATCGCCTGATCGTAGCGCTTCAATTCAAGGTTGCAGTAGGCCAGAAAACCCAAAATCTCAATGTGAAAAACTCTGTTTTGCATATCTTGAGATGATAATCGCAACTCCTGATTGAGGACAATCAACGCTTCCTCGAATTTCCGTTGTGCCATGAGGATCTTGCTTACACCTGCCAGCGTGGCAAGCTTTTCTGAATTGCTAAGTATCGGACTCGCCAACGCTTTATCCATCGCTTTTTTGAAGCACTGGAACTCTTCATCGAATTTTTGATCGAACCCGTAACACTCACCCAGGTGGATCAATGGGTTGATATAGCCCAGACCGTAAGTGCCTTGACACTTTTCCGTTATCTGAAGACTTCTCTTCAGGAAGTAATAGGCGCTATCTCGAATTACACGACGCACCCGCTTGTTGCTCGAATTCGTGAGCCTTCCGAGTTCATAGCCGTATTCGGCCATGTTGGTACCAGCCTTTTGCTCTTTGACGGATTTGATCCATTCCTCTTCTGCAGTCTTTCTCTGCGTGTTGCCTTCTTGTTCGTTGCCGTCGACGTATTCGAGCAAACTCAGTCTGCAAGCGATTTCTGCCTTCAAAAGTGGATTGAATACTGATCGATCGCGGACTCTTTTTGCCTCTAGAAAGAAGGATTTTGCCTCGTCGATTTGACCGTTGACAAAAGCGACTTCACCGAGGCGCAGCAAAACCGGCACCAAATCCTGATAGTTGGCGCCGAGTTGTCTGAGAATCTCGAGTTCTGCGAGGCTATGTTTCTTTGCCGTATCGAACTTAGAAAGATAATACGCTGTGTCCGATAAGTGTCGCAACGTGATCGTGTAAAAGGGATGGTCTGTGCCAAGACGCTTGGCCTCTTCGAAAGCGATTCGCTCGTAACGCTGAGCGCCTTCCACGTCGCCCGTCTCCCAGGCTTTCTGGGCCTTGAGGATGGCATGCTGCCAATCCAGAGTTCCAAAGCTGGTGGCTGAAGCCTGTTGGTGAAGGAACAGCGCCATTGCCGACGCAATAGTTGTTGTTACCACTACTGGTGGCAACATTCGTGACTTCCTTTTATCAGTATCAGCCAAGGTCCATCCATGCACTGTCCGGTTTCAATCCAATATACCAAGGGTATGAACGTCTCGGTCATAGCACGAGCCGGTCGCCATTTCGGAGCATAATCGTGTCGAAGCTCAAGTTGGTTGCTCGGCTGAGATAAGAGCGCGAAAGTTGACGGTCAGACTCAAGATCCACCACAAGGGGCTCATCATAGTCTCAGTTCCTCTCGTTCTTGGAACTGCTTTCTTGCTGTTTCTATATGGTTTATTGATACAGTCAGAAGATGAGGCTCGTGAAGAGTCGCATGCCAATGATGTTTTGCACTCGATATTCGTGCTTGGGAAAGAATTGTTCAGCGGTTTGAATGCGTTGACGGCGTACTCTTACATGAAGACGCCATCGATGGAGCAGAAGTATCTGGATTCACGAGCGCGAATCGTCAACGAATTCAAGGTTCTTAGACTTACTCTGGGAAGTTACCCCGATCAGGTAAAACAGCTGGAAAAAACAGAGCGGCTCGAAATGCGCGCATTGAAGATCTGCGATGGTATGTACGATGCGTTTCACGATGAAAACACCGATCTGATGACCGTTATGAACATCCGCGGAATGCGAAATCAATTGGAATCGCTAGTGGAGAATACCATCGCCGAGCTCAAATCGTTGAACGAGCTGGTCCAGACTCAGTCCGGCAGCAAATCAGAAGCGGCTCTGAGTTGGCGTCGCAATGCCAAAGTTGTTTTGCTCTGTGGAGCAGCGTTCAATATTCTCTTGAGCGTTGTAGTCGTTCTTTACTTCAGTCGCGCTATTACCGATCGATTGAAAATTCTTATCAGGAATGCCTATCTTCTCGCCATTGCTCAGCCTCTGCTGCCCGCCATCAAAGGCGTGGACGAGATCGCCGAGCTGGATAAAGTCTTCCATCAGATGGCTGATACGATCGCGGAGTCGAAGAAACGGCAGAAAGCCCTTGTGGACAATGCTGTCGACGTTATCTGTTCTATCGACAAGAATTATTCGTTCATCACTGTCAGCCCTGCGTCGGAAAAAGTTTGGGGATACACGGAGACTGACCTCTCTGGAAAAGGGCTCCGCGACATAGTTATAGAAGAAGACCTCGAAGAAACATTGAAATGTCTCAGCGCGCTCAAAATGGTCGAATCAACAGTTCCCGTGGAGAACCGCGTCCGCTGCAAGAATGGAAAGGTTATCAACGTTCTTTGGTCGGTCTATTGGTCGCAGCAGGAAGAGGAGTTGTATTGCGTCGCGCACGACATTACAGCAAGAAAGATGGTGGAAAACTTGCTCAAAGACAGCGAGGAACGCACCCGCTCCATGATGGAGGGGCTCCCTGTCGGACTGTTCGTTATTGATGTGGGAGGAACAATTCACCTTGCGAACAACAAGGCGCAAGAATTATTTGCGATGAGTAACACAGATTTGGCCGGTAGATCTCTTTCGGCGATCTTCAAAAACAGCGAAGGCGGGCGTGGTGACTGGATGGATCAACTGATCATGACCAGATCTCATGTTTTGGAGTTGGTCGCTGTAAGACCTGATGGCAGCGAGTTTCCAGTCGAACTTTCCGCCAATGAGGTATCGGTATTAGGCAGACCGTTGCACCTGGTGGCTATGTTGGATGTTTCAGAACGCCATGAGATCGAGCGATTAAAGCGCGAGTTCGTAGCTATGGTCAGTCATGATTTGAAAACGCCACTGTCTTCGGTGCGAGGTCTTTTGCTCTTACTGTCAGAGGGTGCGACCGGCGAGCTCCCACCAAAGGCTAAGCCTGTGGTTAAAACCGCAGAAGGACAACTCGAGCGTTTGATCAAACTAATTAATGATCTTCTGGACGTTCAAAAAATGGAAGCTGGTAAATTTCAGATCGAAAAGTGCCTCGTCAGCATTCGAAGCATTCTCGAGCAGTCTTTCGACGCAGTAGAGCAGTTCGCTAAGGACCATGAGATCAAGATAGAGATACGTGGAGAAGATATGACAGTCGATGCTGACCCTGATCGCATCAGTCAGGTAGTGGTCAATCTTCTTTCTAATGCCGTCAAGTTTTCACCTAAGGGTGCGACCGTCAAATTATCTATTGTGTGTGAAACCGAGTTTGTGGAAGTAAAAGTCGAGGACGAGGGGCGCGGTATAAAGGATGAGTTTCGCGAAACTGTGTTCCAGCGCTTCAAACAGATTGAACACTCCGACGCCACCACCAAACGTGGCTCCGGTCTCGGGTTGGCAATTTGCAAACTGATCGTGGAAGAGCACGGTGGAACAATCGGCGTCGACAGCACCCCAGGCAAAGGAAGTACCTTCTGGTTCCGACTGCCCTGTAAGTAGGTTTTTCTGAGGAACTCCAACGTAAATCTTTCCGAACATGCTCTATGCCGGCGAGCTGCCGGCCAGATGCCGGCGCTCCCTAGGCGGCTCTAGGAAGGCGCGGCTACTGCCGACGAATCTATATATGAGTTTGCGGCGCTTTCCGGAACTGGGATCGCCAGCGTCTCTCAGCGCTGGCACCGAGCAAGACCTAGCGTTTCAAGGCTGATTCTTCACGTCTCTCGCTGGCAGCGACCGAAAAACTTCCGAGTTGGTTTAATCGACCCAATTCACATATTTATGTAGGCGAAATTTCGTTTTCCCACAAAATCAATGCACTTTAATCCGCAGATTCCAGCACTATTTTTTGCCAAATTTGACCAAATTCGTCAGATCAAAACTTTTTCGGTCGTGCTGAAAATGCTTAAAACCCTGCCTATTGCCCAAAAACTTTAATTCCGTATCTCCCGGAGCGTTGCCAAGAATTGGTCAACTTCTCTATGTTAATTTGCACAGTGTAAAGGGAGAAGCTTTTGGAAGCCGTCTGATGTGGGGAAATTAAGAGATGCTGCACTCACAGAATTCTTTAGTTCAATCGTCGAATTACTATCAACGCCCGGTTGGTGAAGCTAATAAACAAGCTGGACTGCACCAACAGGACGATTACAGACTGATCATCGTACTGGAGCCGGTTCAAACACTGCGTAAGCACTTTGTCGAGCTAGCTCACAAATCATTTACATGGCCTGTTCAAATATTTGAAGCAAGCGTGTCGGCGGACGTCACT
Source organism: uncultured Candidatus Obscuribacterales bacterium (assembly GCA_964418155.1). Taxonomy (GTDB): domain Bacteria; phylum Cyanobacteriota; class Vampirovibrionia; order Obscuribacterales; family Obscuribacteraceae; genus JADYXR01. Next base: position 25,401 of record CAYQKX010000001.1, read on the forward strand.
GGACTGTCCACTCGTAAGACACCTGCTCTTGTCGTAATTGACGTCAACTCGTCAGATCGTCGTGGAATCAGCACGGCGGGTGAAATCTGGGCTAAATACCCAGATGCAAAAATACTGTTCTGGTGCAGTAGCTTCAAAGAAGCCTACTATCAGCAAATCCAGCTCATGGCACCACCCCAAGGAATTTTTGGAATCGTACTGAAGAGCTGTCCTGATGAACGGCTCATGCACGCGATTCAAAGTTTAGTTGTTCACGAAAACACGTTCATCGATTCGGATGTACGGCGCAGCCTTCACGAAGAACCAGCCGCTAACGGCAAGCTCACGCGTAGTGAATATGAAACACTGTGCGACGTTATGCTGGGTCTCACCGATAAGGCAATCGCGAAGAGAAGAAATCTCTCTGCGCGAGGTGTCCAGAACCGTCTAGCTGCCTTGTTTTCGAAGGTGCTTAGAGGCAAGCACTCATGGTTACGCGAGTCGGCCTCAATGGACGTGTACAATTTGAGAACTCGATTGATTTTTGAAGTTCTCAGACGCGGTCTGATCGACTCTGAATCCCTGGCTCTGTTGGATGACGAGCTGGATACCTGGATAACAGAACAATTCGGCGTCTAACCCACGCCTGCGATTCAGATCGCTCAGCCGATCTGAATCGCTCCAGTCCACGCGAATCATCCACATCCAAACTACGTTGTCGAAGCTTGTTTCAACCAACTAATTCCGATCCCCAATGGGTTGAGACTCTTCCTCAAACAAAAAGCTCAATCGTTCGGTTCGAAACTCTGCCCAAACTCAGGAATTGATGCGGTTGTCCAGGTTCGATTCTGGTTCCGTTTTACCTGCGACCGTCGATCTCGATAAAATCTACGCTTCGCTCGAGCGTTAGCATTTTTGTTGTTTCGATAGGAAGTAAAACGGCACCCGAGAGAAGCTGGCGACAAAGGTGAATAGCCGTTTACCGAACAGTCGTTTTCCGCGTCACACAACTCAGTTCTTTAAGAACTGCTTTGTCTTCGGGTAGATGAGATCAGTTTCGCATGCTTTCGACTGACCTGAACAGCGCTGCCGGTGAGCCAATCGACGATTCCGTCGTTGAACCAATTCTTATCGCTGCTGGCAGACAGGACCGGAATCGTCGACTGCGAATCGTTGTCCAGTTGCAGACCGCAGGATGAAGCGAAGTCTCTCAACGACTCGTCCATCGCCATGCTCAGCGATGTTCGCGCCTCATTATTGTCCAGTGTAGTGTAGGTTCGAAATCCGACTACCTTATTTGCGGAATTGATTGCGATAAGTTTTCGTCCGATCACTTTACTCTCGTGGTCGTACGCATAGGCGACTCGTTTGTTTAGATCGCAAGCGTTCACCACGGTCGAAAAAGAATTGATGCCGAGAAAACTGAGACAGGTGTCGAAGTAGTTTCCCATCTCTAAAACGTGGAGAGGATCTGTTTCCAGCCTGATCTTCACTATTTCGCCGACAACATCTTTGAGACGAAACGTCTTTTGAAATGGGCTGAGCCAAAGATCTGCTTTGACGCCCACTGCTTCCCGAAGGTTTTGGATGAACTCTGAGTTCTTCGGTATTCTCATTCGCCATTCCTGATCGCCTTCGACGTGGGCTCTAATGAGCTTCTTCAGCAACCTGTTGTTCTCAATGATGTCTTGAGTGAGCATTAGAGCGTTGAGCAGGTAGGAGTCAATTTCCAAGTCATCCGGCAAAGTGCCCGTGATTCTTTTTAGCTGTCGGCGGAAGATGTCTTGCATGACATGTTCGAGAGCTTCGAGCTCCGCCTCTTCTGCAAGATGAACAAGGTGCTTCGAGACCGTCTTCTTTACATATGCTGCTAACTGTCCCTCGTCATCCAGTCGCGATTGCAAGCTGGCAAAGCGCTTTACCAACTTGGTATCGGTTGGAGTTTGCATCAGACGCTCTTCTATAAATGCTTTTTCTTCTTGCAAGTCTTTTCGAGTATGGATCAGACGAAGGAGGCGATTAGGCGGACCCTGAGAATCGCCTGTGATACTCCTGCTGAGCATGTACGACATCATATGTGGCACCATTTGCGGTGCAGTGAGCAATAGTACACCCCAGCCTTTGGCGTAGAGCCGTTTTAGGGCGTGGCGGTCCACAGGTTTGATCTTGATTACCTGTCTGTATCGGCGCAGTCGCTCGAGCGGTTTCATTGCCTCCACTCCACAATGCTGAGCGATGCCGAGACTCTCTATCAGCTTGTTGATGCGTTTCGGATTAAGCTTATATTGTCTGGCGATCGAGTGGCACAGAGCCGGCTGTTTTCTCAGTACGTCCAAACCGGACTGGAAGAACTGGCTCTCTCTGTATTCATGATTGGCGAAAATCTCGATTGATTGCGAGAGAACGGCGGACGGGTTTGTTTCGTTTTGCTTCCCGAATTCACCTTGCATGTGACCGACGGTAACATTGGCTCTGATGAAGGCAATCGCCAGAGAACAGCCAAAGTCAAACATGTCAAGATTGGTTGGGCGTCGCGCATCGAACTCTGCTACGAGGGTTTGGAACAGCTCCGCTTCGAACTTTGGTGCGTATTTTGAAATCTTCATTGCTGGAGCGGAGAGCGAGTCGCAAGAGCATCGATCAAAATCTTCGTGTTTCGTTCCGTTGATGAGAAACGGAACGAATCTGGTCAGAGCGCTTATAGAAGATCTAAAGGTTTTCTTGAAACTGCGCACCTCATCGGCGACTTCGAAGATGTGTTGGCGCATTGAATACGGTGCTTTCTCAATCTCTTGAATAAATGGCTCGAGAAAAAGTCGCGCCTCCGTCGTATCCGGAAACAGGGCGACAAGAAAGCAAACCTGGCTCAGGTCAAGCGTCTTAGTTATATTGAGTCGGTCGATCATCTCAACCACGAGACGTAGCTGATCTGCGCTCTCGATGTTTTGTTTGACTGCGATGCCTTGCACCTGATGTTCGATCGCCAACCCGGTAAGACGGCTATCTCTGCAGCTCGCGAGCAAGGCAAGGGATGTATCCAACATTTTTGAGCCCCATGCTTCGACGCCCTGTCGGATAGAAGGCAGTGTCGGCTCCGCATCACCTACTTTTGGATCCTGTTCTTCGGTATCCTGTCCTGCGTTGCCGTCGACTAGAGGTCTGTCTGGAGCTGCTGCAACCGCTCCTCCGAGCTGTTGGGCGGGCGGAGCCTCGTGAAACTCTCCGCAATTCGGGCAAGGTTTTGGACCAGTCTCAACCGCAGTCGGACCTACCCAGAAGACATTCGAATAGTCAATCAAGAGCTTGAAGTACTGATTGCGCAATTCGCCGTCGAGCTCAGCGCCCAAACGGATGGCACGATGTACCTGCGTAATAAAGGCGTCGTCGCAGCGAAAACGCTCGAGGAGGTGCAGCAGCAACTCTCGCATCGTTGAAATAGCATCAGCAGAGTTGGCATCTAGAACACATTTATCGACCAGTTTTGGTAGCGAATCTATGAGCAGGAGTGAACTTGGTTGATTAGAGGGTTGATCGGATCGTTTTCGCTTTTTTTCTTTCTTTACGTTCGGGCTATAGGAACTCAAGATTTGCTCGACTACAGCCTCGAATTCGTTGGCCTCTTTAAATGCATCGAGCAACACTTTTTGTTTCTTCTGCACGACCATTCGCTTAATCGTGTCGTCTGAGATTGGCAGTCTAATTGCCTTCTTGACACATGCTCTGAGTTGTTTCAGTGTGGAAGTGCCATTGTTGTGTTCTAAAATCGCTACTGCGACGGACGGGTCTATGTCGCGACCAAATTCAGCACCCCACTTCAGACAGTCTTTATGCCAACCTTTGTGATCCTGATGTTCTTGTTTTTTATCTAGTGGACGAACCGGCTTTACATCAAGATCGGTCTGAATGATACCGAGGCAGAGAGCGGCAAGCGCTAGAGCGCGTGGATCTCGTTTTTCCGTACTTAGATATTCTTCGATACTTACTTTGCTGTCGATTCCAAAGTCAGCAAGAAGACGAGTTGGTGATTCCGGTAAGAGATTCTCAACCAGCGATTCTGCTTCGATCCAATCAATCAACTGTGGAATTGCAGATTTGTCGCGGGCCTTGGCGCGCTTCACCAGTTTTGTAAAATCAGTTTCCTGGAGCGCTGCGACGTACTTGGCTCTGGCAAGAAGTTGATCGAACTCATCTTTCCACGGTCTTAGCTTGTCGATTACCTTTTTTGCGGTTGCTTCGTCTCTAATGATGTTGTTGATGTTGCGTTTTGCTTTGATCAAGGCATCGGAATCTGGAATAACGCTACCCTTTTTCGGGTCTTTGAACTCGATGTTTTTTCCATTCCAGACAATAGACCAGCTCAGCCAGTCGATCTGACTGCGCAAGGCCTTGATTGTACGCAATTTCCGGGCTGAGTCCCGCGACCAATTGCTCTCTTCTTTTGCCACCATACTAACGCCGTCTCGACGAGAGCTCCTCCGCGCGCTTGCGCAACTTGTCGGCTTCAATGCTTCTATTCATCAAGTCCAGCAGCTTAGCATAGTTTTCCAGAATTGGAATGAGCGTTGGATCTGATTGTCCCAACTCATTCTCTGTAATAGCCAGGGCTTTTCGCATACAACCTTCGGCATCATAAAATCTATCGAGCGAAATGTAGACTCCGGCCAGATCGTTAAAATCATTGACTACATTCAGTCCAGATGCCATTCGAATTTTTATCTCGATTTGTCTTGCCTCATCTTCTCGCGCCTTCGTAACCTTTCGCTGGGTGCGGACCATGAATGTTTTTACAACAATAATGATTGAAACGATTACTGCGATTACTGTCCCGATTGTGATTCCAAAATCATTCATCGCTTTAAACCCCTGGGCACTATATCAGTGTAGCCACTATGCCTCTTTGTTAGCAATACTCAACTCAATATGCCTGATTCACTCTGTCGCTGTCTTCGCGTGTTGTGTCTTTGCCGAGCATCTTACCCGCACGCAGCGTGTCAGCCTTAAGGTGGATCATCACGTCCGGTCTTTCGATACTGAGCTGACGCGCTGATACTTCGTCGAGTCCCGAACAAGACGAAATCATCAAGAATCTAAGGGTGCTTATTTTGCGGAGCTTGAGCAAGCCAGCTTTTGTAATCCGGCTGTTGTTGTTCAAGCTCAAGCAAAGCAGTGGTTCGCCAATAATCAGCTCCAGATCGTCGTCATTGATTTCTAGACCTGAAAGATCGAGACCAGTCAGCTCGTAGCGTTCGGTTAGCGATTTGAGACAGGACTTGTTGATTCTCGTTTCGCCGATACCCAGAGATTTTAATTTCTTGAGTTTTAAAATTTGCTGCAGTCCCTCATCGGTGATTTCATTGCCGGTGAGGTCTAACCCCTCCAATGACTGGATCTCCGACACTGTATATGTGACCTTGTCCGTGAGTCGATCGAAGCGCAAAGAAAGGAACTTGAGATTCGGCATGTTTTTCATATGACTGATACCATCATCCGAGATGGTATCGAGTTTATTCAAAATCAATAGCTGCAGACTGGCTATCTTACTGATAGTGCTCAACCCTAGGTTGGAGACCTTGCAAGCGGTCAGATCGAGACCGAGGATCCTGCTATTGTTCAAGACTTTGAATGATTCGCCGGTAATGTCTTTGTGATACAAGCGAATGTACTGACCTTGCTTTGCTGCCGTCGGCAACATGCGTTCCAGATTGTGATCGTCAATTATGCCAATCACTCTGACCCAGGGGACGAGCTCCTGCAGATATGGATGGAAGTTGCTTGCGAATTTGAAAATGTGTGGTTCCGAAAAAATTTCGAAGTTCTTCGACCCGGCATCGAAATCAGCTCGGATTGTTTGTTTCCAATGCTCCTGAACTGCGCTATCGAACTCCATCTTTGGCTGCGCATCAGCGAGGAATTGAACAGTGACGTAGAGCAGTGATAAGAATGTTGCGATTGATGCCACCAGGATTACGAGTTTTGTCGAGCGTTTCAACTGAACGTCTGGCTTTGGAGAGCTGGGCTCTTCATGTTGTTTTCCCGTAGACCCTTCATTCGTCTCGACTAGCAGGGCAATATGTTCCAACTCATCGCCAATTTCTTCGACTGATTGAAATCGCTGATCCGGATCCTTTCTCAGCATTTTGGATATCAGTTGCTCCAGCTCTGGAATACCTTCTTCGTCGTCGCGAAGGCTCGATACCGTTGGTGGTGTATCATTGACGTGCATGAGAATGGTATCGTTGATGGTGTTGCCCCGGAAGGGTGGTTGTCCGGTAATGCTAAAAAAGAAAAGGCAGCCGAGCGAGTATATGTCTGACCTTCTGTCGGCGGGCTTGCCTCTGGCGATGTCCGGTGCCATGTACAGGGGGCTGCCCAGGAGACCGTGCTGAATAGATATGCTGAATGCGGCCTTGCTGTCTTCGTCTTCTGATTTTGCGATTCCGAAGTCGACAATCTTAGCCGTAGGCGATGCAGAGCCTTCGTCGGAAAGCATTATGTTGCTGGGTTTAAGATCCCTATGAAAGATGCTTCGATTGTGCGCATATTCTAATCCGCTACAAATCTGCTTGAAGATTGAGATGCACTGGGCAATCTGCAAAGGACAATTGCGTTTGACGTGTTCTGACAGACTGATTCCGTCTATAAGTTCCATGACAAGGAATGGAGAACCACCGTCATCGACGCTGAAGTCGAACACCTGTACGAGATTGCGATGTTGCATCTGACTGAGAATGCGTGCCTCTGTCTGGAGGCGTACTATCTGTTTTGGTGTAGTCTCTGACGAACGAAGAACCTTTAATGCCACGATTTTGTTCAGCGAAAGATCCTTCGCCTTGTACAGGTCGCCGTTGGCACCCGAACCGATCTTGTCTATAGTCTCGTATCTAGCGCCAAAAACGCTCTGCATTTTACTGCTCCGTAGGGCTCTGCAGAAGTCTCCGCCACTCCGGGTGGACGCTGATTAGCTTTAACGCGTCTTGGAGAAGTGACTTGCCGGGCTCCTTCTTAAACCAAGATGATGCACCCGATGGATGCGGAAGCGGAATTATGTCGCGCTCTCTATCGTGTACCTTCAGTTTGAAAGAACTTCCAACCACTTCTGTCATCTGCGAAAACTGCATCAGCTGTGCAATTGCCAGCTTGCCAACGGGGATTACCAAATCTGGATCGAGAATTTCAAACTCACTGTCCAGCCATACCGAGCAATTTTCAATTTCGACCGGGGAAGGAACTCGATCTCCGCCAGTCTTCGTTTTTCCTGGAAAACATCGGCAAACGGCGCTCATGTAAGCTCGACTGCGGAATTCTTCCTCTTTGAGTCCGATGGACTCGAGCCAGCGGAAAAGTGTCTTACCGGCAGTCCATGCAAATGGTTTGCCCATGGCACCCTCGCGTGGCCCCGGTGCCTGACCGATGAGCAACACCTTGGAAATCACCGGGCGGTGGGTCACGACCGGACCGATCATATTCGGGCACTTCGCGCAGCAACGCAATAGCTCGATATGTCGCGTGATCTCGGCGATTTTATCTGTCTTCGCATCTGGTGTCATTTGTTGTCGGTTCCTTGGATGATCGTCGGAGAAGTCAATCCTCTCCGACTTGCACTCGGACAGCTTTGAGTTGGTCCATCTCGTGTTCGAATTCTACCGCTTGCTGCGGAGATATAGCTTTGCATTTACTTATGTTGATAAACCCAATCGAATCACTCGATTTTAGCGAAGGAAAACACTGGGCGGTGATACGCGTATTGGATAGATTGAGGACTGCCAGTTTCGGAAGCTTTGCGAGTATGGGAGCTGCTTCATCTGAAACCTTTGTGTTGGAAAGATTAAGTTGTTCGAGTTTGTTCAGATTGGCAAGACTCTTTATGCCATTGTTGCTGACCTTCGTATTGCTGAGATCCAGCGTGACAAGGCTGTCAATTGTTCCAATTGTCTTAGCGGCCTTGTCACCGAGTTTGGTATCACCGACATCGAGTTTTCTTAGTTTTAGAGTCGCGAGAGATGTTGCTGCATCGTCTGCCAGTGAAGTGGATGAAACGTTTAGCTCCTTGAGATTTTTCAATTCATTGAAACTCGGCAGTATTGCGTTGGTTACTCCGGTTGCGCTCAGATCGAGTTCCTGAATCGAGGAGTGACCGTTCGAGTCGCGCAGGCTCACAAGGGTATCGCCAATCCCGTCTCCAACTCCTGTACTGTCCAGGCTCAACTGACTGACATTGAGTCCGGATAAATGGCGAACTCCTTTATCTGTAATGCTTCGAGCGTTTGAGAGATCAATGACTCGTATACGGGTTTTGCCGTCGAGGCAAACCAATGCATCGTCGGTTATCTCCGGGCATAGACGCGACGAGGCCTCTTCGGCCCGGGGATCACTGACAATCCCCTCGAAGGTCATATCGTCAAGGTTCTTGTCTTTGGGCAGATGATCTCCCCCTCGCTTTACCGATGCTACTTTCGCTTCCCTAGTCTTTTGGGCCGCTGATTGTTCAGGGTTTTCATCAGCGCTTCTTAACAGGTTTTGAAAGAGAAAAACCATCCCGGTGGCGATGCCAATCAACATCAGCACAGCAAATAAAAAAACGGTCGTGCTGCTGAAAATAGTGCGGGGCGATGCGCTGGTTGAAACCTTAGTCTCTATCGATAAATTTGATTTGGATATGTTCGGCTCCGAATCTGATTCGATGCTCACAGGTGTCATATTTGTGTTAGCCGATTGTTTTGTCCGATTGTAGATAGCAGACCCAGCGCCCTGATAGAGGCCTTCAAGCGCCTCCTTCACATCCATCATGGTTTGAAATCGATCGTCCGGATTTTTCTCGAGTAGCTTGAGAACAATCTCCTCTACTTGTGGGTCGACTGCCGGCTCTTCACCTGCGCCGTTGATCGGTGACGGCGCCTGATTGAGCTGTTGAAGCATCGTCTCCATTCTCGTCTTTCCGACAAACGGTGGTCGTGCGGTCAGGCATTGATAGAGTACACAACCAAGCGAGTAGATGTCCGTTCGTCGATCGAGGGTCTTGCCCATCACCTGCTCGGGACTCATGAATGCTGGTGTTCCTACCGTCTCTCCTGTCTTCGTGATCTGATCTTTGCCCTCCTCGTCATCTGCTCCGTAAATCATTTTGGCTAAACCGAAATCAAGTATTTTTACTAAGTCCGGACCTCCAGTTTCGAGAGGAACCATCATTATGTTGCTTGGCTTCAAGTCCCGGTGAAGGATATTCCGGGCGTGCGCATGAGCGAGTCCATCGCAGAGCTGCATCGCTATCGAAATCGCCATTTTTACTGGCAGGGCTCCCAGATCATCTAGCACCTTCGATAGCGGTGTGCCATCGATATAGTCCATCACCATGAAAGGCTGATCTCCCTCTGAGACGCCGAAGTCGTATACTGCGATAATATTGGGATGGGAGAGGGTACCGACGGTGGTGGCTTCTTGTTGGAAGCGCTTCACCGCAGTTGGTGTCATCAAATGCGAATGAATCATCTTTATCGCGACCAGTCTGCCTATGGGAAGCTGCTTGGCCTTGTATATGACGCCTGCGCCGCCGGCACCAATGGATGCGATGAATTCGTATTTGTCCTGTAACGGTGTTCTCGGGATGTCCGGCAATTCAAGCGTTGGCGGCTGTGGCAAAGCGCGGGTGGCTTTGTCGTCCTGGTTGACCTCTATTCGCCCGGAGCCAGGGGCGGCATTCTCGTCTCGCCCGATATTCTCCGCGCCGTCGTGTGGTTGGTCCGTCATTACTGAGAGTGAACGACCGATAATCGGCATATTGGTCTCGGATTCCCGGCCGAAGCCGTATGAGAGCGCAAGTCATGAATTTGTAGCAAACCAGGCTAACACGCCCTGGTTGTCTTGTTCCCCTCAGCAGGTCTGAATTGCCGACCGCAAGCCATCATTTAATCCTTGTACTAGAATGTCTCTTGATCTACCTACGGACGTCCTATAGACGCCAATTAGAAGGAAAATTCGATTGAAGCCGTCTGGATCTAGCCGAATATTGATATTTGCGTTCTTTCTCGGTTGTGCCCTTCACCTTCCCGTGGCGGCTCAGGATGATGAATGCTGCACTGCCACTGCAGATGATAAGTTTTTGTACCAACGCCTGCAGTCTGCTATGACATTGATTGCCAATGCGAGAAAGCTCAACGATGACTCATCGAAGCTTACCGAACTTGTCGGAACGGTCGCTGCCAACGCTACAACCGTTGATGTTTACGGTCAATACGACGACATTTTTCGTCAATACGAGATCGCTCTCAACAATTACAAGCAACACAGGCGCGAGTATCTCGAGCATGTGCAGCGTTTTCACCAGTCTCAACAACCGGAAATGATTTCGGGACAATCGAGCAATTTTGGATCCGATGCTCAGTCGAATTTTGGTATCAAACCTCTGCAGTTCAGAGTCAACGATGCTTGTGGCCAGTTACAGCAGCTAGAATCAAGCCTCATAGCCAATGAGATGAAGTTGGAAAGTATGATCAACTCACTGGCTGCGGCACAGCAGAAGGAGAGTCCTGCCGCATTCTCGGAGCTCTGGTCGGAGGCCAACCAACTGGCGGTCTCGAACAGCTCTCTGTCTAGCCAATTCAATCATCTCGGTATCCAAAAAACGGCGGGCATATCGCGCAACGTGCGGAGTTTGATCGATCAGGCCAATCGTGACGGTGCGTACAGCTCGCACTTGCAGGCATACAACAATCTATCTCGCGGAAATGGGCTGGAGAACGAAATTTATCAGCGTAGTAACATGCATGCCAAATTCGCACTGACGGTGTTGTCGCGCCTCTCGATGATGAGACCGCCGAATCTTGCCCTTTCGCAGCCACCATCGAGCGATAACAGAGTGTTCTCCGCGGAAGAGCTTTCCAATGAATCGCAAGCGCTCGATAAAGAATATGGTAATGTTCAAAATCTATTCGCCAAGCTCGAAGCAGTTAGAAAATCAATGCCACCAACTTTTAAGAAGCAAGGGAATAATATTTAGTAAACTTTGCGAGGGTCGCTTTGGATAGCCTTCTGTCGATTGGTGATTGCATTAGTTTTTCGATCCGACGGTGTCGAAAGGACCTGCGGTTTTTATTCAAGAAGCTATTGCTCCCATCCGCGGTCGAGATGGTTGGCAAGGTATTCTTACTATATGGCGCGCGGGTATTCTTATCCAGCCTTCACCACGGTCCGGGTGAGGACTTCCTTAGAGGAATCGGCGTTGGATGTGTGGGTTTCGTCATCTGCATCCCTGCTGAAATCTGGCTTACGATGCTGCAACTAGCATACGTAAGAATGATTGTCCTTCAAGAATCGGACTTCGAAAGTTCATTTGCAAAAACGTGGCCTAAGTTTTGGTGCGTAATGCTTTATGCCATCGCATTTTACCTCTTGCTGATTGTATGGGTATTTCTCTGGACCTTTTCATTTGGTATAGCTGGAATTTTGGCAAAAATTTCTCCCGCGATTGCGATAGTAATGATTCCAATCTTGCTAATCATGGTTATTTTGACGGTGTTATCTCTGATTCTTCTGTGTCTTCCTGTGACCCTTTTGTTCGTCGTGTTAGCCTGTGAGGATACTGGTGTCTTTGCAGTGCTTGGTCGCTCGATTAAGTTGAGCCTCCGACGCTTTTTTAGAACCTTCGGGTTTGTCTGTGCGCTTGGAGTGTCATGGGTTCTGCTCTACACTGCAATGACATCGGTACTTCAAATCATGTATTTCGTGGAGTATCAGCGCGCTGGGATCTACAGCGGTGCAAAGATCGCTTCGGAGATCCAACTGCCAATACATTTGCAAATGATCGGTGGACTCTGGAATTCGATTGTCTATATGTATTTGATGCCGGTCCTGTTTTTGGCGGCAGGCTATTTCTATTACAGCATCAGGACTCGTGAGGAAGGGCTCGATTTGAGTTATCAGGCCAGGAGCCTGCTGGAGCGGGTACTACACAGATCCGCATGAAACTTTTATGCGTGCGTCGATGCTATGGCTTTTTCCATTTTCAATTGTTCAGCAATGCGAGTGCAGACCTGGAAGGGCACCGTATTTGGTTGCAACCGGTCGACTCGAGGTCTTCGATTGAAATAGGTGTCTTGAAAACAGCCCCGCATCTGGCTTAGATACTCTTGTTATCTTTCTACAACCTGCTTAAAACTTGAGAACATGAAGCTTTTTTATAATGGCTGAATGTCTGATGCTGCCATTGCTGAATATCTAAAGTGGTAGATTTCCCTCATGACAATTCTTGCAAAGAGAACGAAAAGCAAGATAGAATTCCTGCCTCATTCGCGAAGTCCCGCTTGACTACGGGGCGAATCTGTTGATCTCCAAACAGGCATCTTGATCATGATCAGACTAAAAAAAGTGGTATCAATTGCGGTGGCAGGCTATTTTCTGTTGGGCTCGCCTGGCAGCGTCCGAGCTGAGGAGCGTGAGCCGGCGAAGGGCTCCTCGTTCTCGCAGATCGTGGTCAATGCCAAGCCCGAAGACGTCTACAAAGCCATTATCAAACTCCGGGACGAAAGCAAAGACTCCGTAAAGGAGCTCTCTAGAGAAGGTCAGCATGCTTGCGTTCTCGAAGAGACGTTCGACAACCTTCCGATTATTGGCGATGCGAAATGCGTCTACAAAGAGGTCTATGTTCCGTTCAGAACGATCGAATACTATATGGTTCGATCTGAGAAGTTTCGCGCGTTCGAAGGGCGCTGGCAAATTGCTCCGTCAGCGACCGGAGAGGCTACCAATCTGAGTTTGTCGTCGTATGTCGATCTGGCTATTCCAGTTCCGTTTGCAAAACAATTGACCAAGTTGCAAACGATGAAGGGCGTCAAGAAGCGGCTCAAAGATGTCAAAACAATCTGCGAGAGCCCTAATCACTCGGTGAAGTAGATTGAAGGAAAACTCGGACGTGATCGCCCGGCATCGCAGTGTTTGCGGCCAGGTTGCTCTGCGATAACCATCGGCCGCATGTTCGAACACATCCAGGTTCGAGGTTGGAAGGTTAGGTTCTGCGATCCGCAATGCGGACTCTAGATCAGACCGCGCGCGCTATATTATGCGCTTCTAAATACGTCGGAGGCGAGGCCTCTGTAGAGTTCTGCTGCTGACTTGGCCGCATCGAGGACAGCCTGTCCACCGGAATCAAGGTTGGTTCTTCCGGCAAGCTCTGAGGCTTTTGCCTGTGCGGCAAGATATTGTTGCTGGAATCCTTGCGCGCGAAGCATTGCGTCTCGCTGAGCTCGTCTGCTTTGGTCGGGATCTTTACCGTCTTTGGCGGCGGCAAGCTCTCTATCTTTGTTGTCCTTTTCCTTGTTGGCCTGCTGATCCTTTTCCTGTTGCTTTTTATGCTCTTCTCTACCTCTGTTGGAATCTTTGTCGTCGTTGCGTTGGATTGTGCCACCGTCTTTGTTGACGCCAGGATTTGTTCTGTGCCAGTCCTGGTAAGGCACTGAGCCACCACCGCCGCCGCCTCTGTGTGTCTCCATATTGCTAGCGGACGCGACCATGTCGGATTTGAGCTTTCCGTCGGTGCCTACGATGTTGCGATCCCAGATGTCGTCGTTGCCACCACCCCAGGTGTTGTTGCCTTTCCAGGTACCACCTTCGGGTTTACCGGCGGCAAAACGGTTTTCGTTGATGTTGACGTTCTTGTTCCAGGCAGCGCCAATCGAGTGTCCGGCATGCGAACCGGCGCCTCGGGCGTGACTTTGTCCATTCGCATCAACGACCGCTCGGTCGTTGCCTGCTACGTGCATGATGAGATAGTGCTTGTCTTTAGATTGAATGTCTTTTGCGACCTGATCCATGGTTTTTTGACCAGGTCCATTGCCCAGCACCGTCAGATTGTCCGTGCTTCTTCCATTTTTCCATGATTGATCAGCGGTAATCGTGACTTGATCGGCCATCTTCAGAGCTGGATTCTTTGCCATGTCGGCGACGTCTGCTGCGGTCATGCCAGGGCTTCCTTCGCTATGAAGCGCGCCCTTCTTGAGCGAACCATCATCGTTCTTCGCGTAGCTGCCGTCAGCATTCCGCGCGATGCGGTGCAGAGTCTCGCCGGTCGGATTTGACTTTGTCGGTTCTCCGACCGAGTAAATCAATCCTCTTTCCTGGTTAAACAGCTTGGCCATGGCGATTGTATCTAGATCACCATGCATGGTTGATTGTCCATTGGCACCGTCAGTGGTGCGATGGGCTCCCCTGCTATGGTCTGCGACCTGTTTGTCCAGCACGTCTCTCATGTCTACGGACTGAGGTTTTCCAGTGCTCGATTCGCTCGCTGGAATGTCCCACTTCCCATCTTGAAGTATGTCTTTGGAACGTGCTGCCATGGTCTCAGGCTTCAGATAGGAGCTGGCGCTCGAAACCTGATAGACGTTGCAACGATTGCTGTTGCCCTGATCTATGGAGTCCCACTTTGCCATGTTTTCCATGAGCGAGGTCATCTCAGCCTCACGGAAGGCTTGTGAATAGGGGCTACCATCTGGACCGTCTTTGCCTTGCTTCATTTCAAGGACGTCTGTCACGCTCTTGAGGGCGTCGGCTTTTTGTTGATCGGTGATGTCTGTTCTTGCCAGGAAGTCGTTGAGCTGTTTGCCAAATCCTTCCTTTGCACTACGATCTGTCAAGCTGTCGCCGCTCTGGAAGCGACCATCTTGTCCATCCTTTATAAAGTGGCCGGCTTTCAAACGGTCTATTTGTGCTTGAAGGTTGGCAGTGCCATTTCCGTCAGATGTAGGTTTTTTGCCTTCCACCTGATCCATGCGTGCTTCTGTCCCACCTCTGGTTCTGCCCAGGGTACCTGAGCCTGACCCTGAGCCGGTGACCGTGCCACCACCAGAACCTGGCTTGTCTTGCTTTGTCTCGGTTTCGCCTTCTACGGGTGTTACGACGTCGCGTCTCTCGCCGCCTTCTTTCTTTGCGGCTGTGACGACCGTGCCACCATCTTCCTTGACTTCGACCTTTTCGTCGCCAGGAACGTCATCCTCTGCTGCGAGACCCTCTGGTCCGTCGTCGTCGCTATCTGTGTCAGCGACCTCTGCACCTCGGGCGGCTGCGGCTAGGTCTTCTGGATTGTCGCCTCCTGGCCCATCATCGCCTGGGGTCACTGAATCTCTCGCACCGAGTATGTCAGCCCCGTAGTCGAGATCGAGTTCAGAGTAGTTGCCGGAAGCGTCCTTGGTGAGGGCGAGGTTGTGAGGATTGTTCTCTCCTCCCTCAGGGTTGACCTCGAGAGTCACCGGGTGTCTCTGTCCAGGCGCCGTTCCGAAGTTGCGACCGTCGCCGAACTTGGCGGCACGGGCAGCCTCAGTCAATTCGCCGGGCGGTTTGTCCGCTGCCTGACTCGCGGCATTGTCGTTCTGGACGATACCGTCGTCGGCTCCGGTGATTCCTGGAGCTGAGTAGAGGATTCCTCCTACTTCCTTCAGCCCCTCCTCCGCTGCGCCAAGCTTTTGCTCCTCTAAGGGAGAAGGAATTGGCTTGTCTGGAGTCGCGTCTGTAGGCTGATTAACCGGCGGTTGCGGTCTTTCTGGCTGATTATTGTCTGCCATATGTCTATAGTAACTCGATCTAAGGGGTCAAACGGATTTACGGAGTATAGATTTCAAGTGTGAATGATTTGTACCCTTTCCTACCCCGAAAATGCCGTAAATGACACAGTCCAAACAGTTCGATCCGCTAAATATAGGTCTGTCTCGGGCTCTTTGCAACTGGTGCGAATCCTGACCAGCTGCCAACGTATTTATTTCTTCGGCTTTGAGAATCCGGCTATAGGAGCTGAGAGCAGGATTCGGAGGCTGCGAAATTTAACCTGGAACATCCCTGGAAGCTTGTGCTATCGCCAATATCAATAGTGAGTCGGAGTGCTGCTCGAGCCTCCTCGGTATCGACCTCCTCGGAGTCAGCTCGGTGCGTATCCGGAGCTGCGGTCCGATTGTCTTGATGGACTTGTGCAAATCTGCGAAACGCTTATATTTGAATAAGAGGACATCTCAAGGGGCGTGCCAAATTGGAGCAGGAGCAGGATCCGTCACCCACTTTGAAAATCTGGATCAGTGTAGGTCTCGGGTTACTCGGGATCTGTCTGATTGCAACCAGTTTTTTCGTCATCGACGAACCCGCCCACGTTGCCCTTACAAGCTTGATTCAAACAATAATGGTTTTTTCCGGCAGCATCTGTATTGTGTTGTCGGTCATAGTCTTTTTCACGCGGCACAATATGCCGGGGTTGTAAGTCTAGATTTTCTCGATAAAATTCCGTTGCCAAACATTTATGCAGTTCAACGCAGAAGTGAGTGGTGCTAGTATGTGCAGTTGAGTTTGGAGCTAATATGTCCGGCATCGATCCCAGTTTGACCATGCAAGATTTGCTTCGCCTTTTGGCGGACCATCATCATGCCAGGGCAACATTGAGTGAAGAGGACAAGCAAACCGCCGTGGGACTTCTCAAGAAAAGAGCTGCCGAGGAGCTTGATTTCGGCGAAGAGCTTGTTCATGATTCGATTCGTTTGATAAAACGAGTCACCGGCGCGGTGGGCGTCTATTTCAATTCTTGAGTCGATTAGATAATTAGCTCTTTCGAAAATACATGCTGAGTCTTGAAGTCTGAGTATCCGTCTGCCTTGTAGAACTTGTGGGCGCGCTCTCGATCAATCTTGGAGCGGACCACCACGTAAGTCAAACCTCTCTTTGAGCCCCACTCTTCGGCTTTGCGAACGAGCAGTTTGCCTAGTCCTCTGTTGCGGAACGATTCATCGATAACCAGTGTGGCAATCTCTGCTCGGCTGCCCTCTGCCAGGAGATTAACCGCGTACACCTGAATAAAGCCAATTACCATGCCACTGTCAATAGTGGCGAGCATAATGTCTGTGTTTTTGTCTTTTCCGATAATCGTCAGGCGCTGGTGAATGTCGGAATGCGGGACAGAATACCCAAGTTGATCGCACAGAATCTTCATGGCCTCAGCGTCTTCAAGAGTCGCGACCCGAATTGTAATTTCGTTGGATTTAGTTTGACTCATCGATACTCCGTCGTGAAGATATGATGATTATGTCGCATTTCTATAGTTCCTGGCAACGAACCCGAGTCGCTAATGGATCGACTCTTCCAACAGGCAGCTTTCGGATTCCAGCAGAGAGCCGCCTTTGTCATATGTATACATGATGTACTGTCCATCCGGACCATTGATTCGCACGGTTTCCCAATCGCAGGTATAGCCGATTTGACGCTTGTCCAGGTACGACGTCAACGTCAAGCGAGCGTTGCTTATCGGCTGCGTTTCACGGACAACTCTGTAGTGGTGATAAAGCAATTCTAGATCGCCCGACCATGGAGGGAGTTTGAGAAAAGGCGCTCTTATCAAAAAGAATGTGACCAGGTCGTTGTCGGTGCTTACGAAGAGCGCGTCTGCATCGCAAAATACAGAGCCGATCGTTTTAAGAGTGTTGGTTAACTCGCCATCCGTAATGAACGGACCGTCGATCAGAAGTTCTTCTACTTTGCGCAATTCGCCAAGCTCCTTAAGCGCTTTTGACGGCTCAGACGAACGCTCGGGCGTATACGAATTTGCCCAAGACCACAACCACTCCTGTTTCGATGACAAGTAAGTGGCAAGTACGCGCATGTCCAATTCGAAGCTCTTCTTTCCAAGCAGTTGCAGCTTTTTCGTGAGACCTTCCTTCTTAGTGGAACTCAATGTCATCCGGCATTCCTTGACGTTGTAATCATAGCGCCAGTCAGCACCGAACTCTTGTTCCACGAAATCTGAGAGAAAGTCCTGTCTTTCTGAGGCCAACATAATTGACTCGTCGAACAACATATCGAGTTGACTTGTCGGAGTGGTATCGCATTCGGTGAATCGTTCAGACCGAATTTTTTTTGCTGCCTCTTCGTCCTGCTGAGAGCCTGATTCGTCGCCCCTCGCTGTTCTTATACCGGCTCTGATTCTGTACGCGTTGAGGAGCGCTGCACTGTCATTGTTTTTCTGGTTGTTTATAAACGCACAGAGATCTCGCTCCGCCTCATCGAGTCTGTTTAACTGTTGGAAACATTGTCCGCGTTTCAGCAGCACCGGACTCGGAAATGACGGGTCGAAACCAATCGCGAGTGTGTAGTCGTCAATAGCATCATTGAGCTTCCCTAGATACTCGTAAACTTTGGCTCGTTGTTCGTAGACCGACGAAGCGGAGTCGTCCTTTTGCAGGCACGTTGTGAAGTCTTCAATTGATTGTTCGCATCCCCCCAACAAGAAGTTTGCCATTCCGCGAATGAAGTAAGGCTCTGGTTCGTGCGGTTCCAGGAGGCTGCATTTGTCTGCGTCCTTTATGGCGTCTTCGTTCTGCAGGAGCATACTGAAACACCGGGCGCGATAGATCCGGGCGCGATATTCATTGTTCGCCCCCGAGTCAATTGCTTGTGTCAGGTCGACAATGGCGGAACGAGGACTTCCCAGTTCTGCGTGGCAGATCCCGCGCTCTTCGTAGAGCACGAGCTCCGGCTCTCGGTGCGCACAGGAAAGGAAGTCTGCCATCGCATTTTCATACAGACCAAGTTCGAAATAGGTCAAGCCTCGTTGATAGTAGGCGTTGCCATAGTCGGGATCGAGTTCGAGTGCGGTATTCAAGTCCTTGATCGACTCGTCGTAATCTTGCATCGCGAAGTGGCAATGAGAGCGAAGAAAATACGCGAATCTATTTTCAGGGTCGATGGAGATAACGATGGACAAATCATCTGCACACGCTTCGAATTCGCCGTCATCCATGTAAATTTGGGCGCGTAACCAATACGGTAGTATTGACTCTGGCTCCAGACTGATCGATCTAGCGAAGTCGACCGCTGACTGCTCCGTGTAGCCGAAGTGATTGTGGAGCGCGCCTCTAAGCGCATAGGCGTGAGAAGACTGTGGATTTAGTTGAAGTGCAGTCGCGACTACGGTCAGCGCCTCCTGGTTTTGAAGCTCGCCCCACAGGAAGTTGGCCAGCTTTACGTGGATATGATCCGGTTCTCCACTGTGGTGGTATTCTCCGTGCGATTGGCATACCGTCCGCTGTGCTTCTAGCCTGGCTCCTCCTTTGAGGTCCTCTAACTTGCGTTCGAAATCGCCGACGGATTCAAAAACTTCTGACCTTCGCAAATAGTACAGCGGGCAACTTGGGTCCAGCTCAATCGCTTTAGAAATATCGGCTATCGCCTCATCGAGACTGCCGTCATGAACATAACTCAGACCGCGCAGAAAGAACAAATCTGCATCATGCGCATCGTGCTCGATTGCCTGATTGCATAGGGTTCTTACTGATTCATAGTCTTCTCTGGCGCAAGCTTCGTTTATTTCGCGCCGTATTCCTTCTTTTGCCTTTCTGGTAACCATGGCACAATCCATAACAGTTCAATCAATCTATATAGTTCAAAACAGACAAATCGTCTAGCGTGATTACACCAATGTGAACTCATCGTGCAACGTAGTTGAACCTGTTCTGGTGCCCCGAAAATGCAGGGAAGTATATGCCATTAAGATCGTTATTCAAGGTCGGCGGCGCATAGATGGTAAAAGGCTTATATGTCGAGCATCCATTGCTCCAGCGCTCGCTATGCGAGCTGTTGCCCAATCTCGGCTAACTCTTTTCTGCTTTTTTCGAGCACGCATCTGAGCTCGGTCGCCGATTGAATTCTATCTTCCGGTCGCTTATTCAGGCAGGCTAATGTGATTGCTTTCAATGTTTCATTGACGGTTGGTTCAAATTCGTCCGGCTCTTCCTTTGCATGCGCCATCATGGTTGCTAACGCATTGTTTCGAAGGAACGGTGGGCGTCCATTCAATGCTTCGTAGAGGCAGCAACCGACCTGATAGATGTCCGAGAGGAATGTCGGTCTTTTCCCCACGCAGAATTCGGGGCAGATCCCGAGCGGATCACCATAGACATTCGTAGTCTCTGCTGCCGTTTGTTCACCCTGCCACTGCACATCGCGGAACAATCTCTCCGCCGCGCCGAAGTCGACGATCATGGCAGAGTCAGACATTCCCTTTTGAATCACGTAAACGTTGGAGGGCGTCAGATTCGTATGTATGACATCGTGTGCGTGAGCGTACTGGAGCCCTCGGACAAGTTCTATGAATATGTTGAGCGCAGATAATGTGTCGATTTTGTTCCTTTTCAGAAGCTCCTCTCGAAGCGACAGTCCTGCCAGGTATTGTGTCACCACATATGGTGTGCTGCGCTCGGCTACATCGGCAGAGTAGGTTTTTACGATGTTAGGGTGTTGCAACGTCATCGCGGCTCGCGCCACTTCGAGATATCGCTTTACGGTTTTTTCATCCTCGGCCAAATCCGTCCGTAAAAACTTGACCACTCGCGGCGTGAGAGAACCGATCTCCATGGCGTAGTAAACCCGTGAAAGCTTGCCATGGCCTATATAGCTCTTGAGCTGATACTTACCCTCGAGACTAGGTCCATCTGTTTCGACCGGTATGCACCGCTCGAGCTGTCCGCCGTCATCTGGGCAGTAAGGGTCGAGAGTGCGCTTGAAGTGTTTGCTGCAGCGCAGGCAATGTTTGCTCCCATAGAATCGACTGCGAGCCAACCAGGCTTCTAATTCGTCGGAATCGTAATTCCAGTCCATTGTAATGAGCATATTGCGGTCCTGAATACAAACCGCCATCTCTGCGGGATAGTACTTACCGCAATTCGGGCACAGTTTTCGAAACTTTGGACAGGCTGTGCTCTCTGGAATCATGCGGCAATGGAACTCGGGTCGCCCGTTAACAGCAAAAACATTATTCCCCTTATCCTTCTGTTCAAACTCAGTTTAAAGCCCTTGGGTCGTATGAGTAATGATACCACCAATGGTGACAAAGACAATCCCGGCTAATCTAATCAGGTTGAATTTCTCTTTCAAAATTAGAATCGCCAACAGATACATGATGAGCGGGTAACATCCGGTGATTACTACGACGTAGGACGCTGTTGCCATCGAGAGAGCCAACATATAGCTCAGACCCCCCACATTGATGCAGAATCCAGAAGCGCAGAGTGGTCCCCAGAATTCTTTACCCAGTTTGAATCGTCCCCGATTTTCTCGTAGCACGATAAATGACAGTGGCACAAGAACAATGAGCTCCCAGATGCAGTGAGCCATGAATGCTACGAGCGGACCCTGTACACTCACTGCCTTTTTGTCGAACAAACCCCAGATTCCCCAGAGGAGAGTGGCTCCGACGACGAGCAGAAATAGTTTTGGACTGCGCTTCTTCGGTTGATCCGATGCAGCTTCGGTTTTGCCGGACGCGCCGATTGCTCCAACGCCGACGGATACAAGGAGACTGCCTGCAATTCTTGCCGGTACGAGCGCTTCGTGAAGGAACATGCTCGACAAGAATTGCAAAATGATCGGATAGCTGGCAGTGGCGCCGAGGACGAAGCTTGCTTCGCTGATGTTCATCGCGCGCAGATAGCACGACATCGCGATCATATATGATGCACACCCTAAACCGGTCCAGAAGAAAACCTCCGGCGTAAGTGACCATCCAGGAGTATAGAGCTGGAGCAAAACAAGGACTATGGCGCCGATTGGGAGCGACAAAGCGAACAGGCACAACATCACGAAGTTCGCTGGCGCATGCTTCAGTGCCAGCTTGTCAAATATTCCCCACGCCCCCCAGCAGAGAAGTGATACCAGAATTGATAGGTTGAGCTGTAACTCGGGAGCCATATGAGTTGTTTTGACAACTGCAAAAATTCAGCGCTGCTACGGTCGTTACGCCATTTAATCAAAACAGAGGAGCTTCTGACTGC
Source organism: uncultured Candidatus Obscuribacterales bacterium (assembly GCA_964418155.1). Lineage (GTDB taxonomy): Bacteria > Cyanobacteriota > Vampirovibrionia > Obscuribacterales > Obscuribacteraceae > JADYXR01. The sequence goes on from CAYQKX010000001.1 coordinate 47,165, forward strand.
AAGGGTTAACTTATTAGACGTTTAAACAGTTTTCGTTAAGAGCACTACAATAGAATCTCTGACCAACGAATACAGGACGGTAATGATGTTAGACAACCCAGTCATTTCTCTCTTCCGCAAGCTGTATGGGCTTCTTGTCAAAATCGGTGACCTTTGCCAAAACCTCTTTTTGTTAGCTTTTCGACTCAATTGGGGCTACCAGTTCATGAAGAATGGATGGGGTAAGCTGCATAATCACAAAGACATCGTTGATTTTTTTACTGAGTTGGCAATTCCTTTACCGGATTTGAATGCCTGGGTCGTCGCTGGCGTGGAGTGTTTTGGCGGTGTACTTCTCATCCTGGGGTTGGCTATGAGACCAGTCGGAGTTGTTTTGGCGGTGACAATGACCGTAGCCTATCTCAGCGTTTCCGACGATCGCGAGAAGGTATTCAACTTCTTTCAGGATCAGGATAAGTTCCTGCAAGCGGATCCGTTTTTCTTCCTGCTAACGGCACTCATCGTGTTTTGTTTCGGTCCAGGAAAGTTATCTGTGGACTATCTTCTAGGTCGCTTTCTTTTCAACAAAGACAAGCAAAAATAGTATCCAACAGAAAGGACAGCCCCTGCTGCTGCCCTTGTCTGTCTTCTGGCTCAGAGAGTTCGAGGAATTTAGCTGAACACGTTGGCATCCCTTGCAGATGCGAGCATGTAATTGACCATATGTGGGGTCATAAGTCCCAGCGTGAGCAGGAGTAGACCTGACGCTATCCGAGCGACCTTGCCCATGCGACCCCAAGCCAGGAGGCTGGACCCGTTGAGGACAGGCTCGAATGGCGCTGATAGTAGAAAGGCGATACCGAGCACCAATCCGCCAATTTCGCAGGTGTTGGCGAAGATGTTGAGAGTCGCTTCCAGATTCGCCAGGTTATTGACCCGGACGGTACCGGCTGTGTTAACACCCATCGTGCTCACGGACTGAGGACCAATAGTCCCATTGACTGCACCTTGTAACACTGGAGCTGCACCTTGAGTAACTGAGGCATCTGCTTGAGCTACCTGGTTGTAGTTGGTCAACTCCGTGTACTCTGTGGTGGTGTCACTGTTCGATTGGCGTTCGACCGGCTTGATCCGCGCTCTGTCGGCTGTGTTGCTGGTCGTGCCTCCCGTCTGTGAGTTCACGGCAGTATCGCTTGCGGTATCACCGTTGGCGACAGTTCTGCCACCGTAACTAGTATCGACGATGCGAACATTCCCAGTGCCGTGCTCGTATGCAAGTCGTTCGCTATTGAGAGTCTCGGTTACTCCTGTGCAAGAGGAGAGGGAGACTGGAGTGACTATTTGATGATTCAACGCGAGGTCTGTCGCTTCTCCCAAACAATTGGCTCGCAAAAGTTGCATCACCCGTTCTCTTGCAAACAGTGCGGAGATCTCTTTGCTCTGTTGAATTGAAGCGACTCGTTCTTTAGGCTGTGTTTTCGATAGTTGATACTCGACCACGTAATCATGCCCGTTGGGCTTCCATCGTGAGAAGAATCTCTCGAGATCCGATTCTGGGGCGGCGCTTCTCGAAATCTCCGTAAATGGTCCTATTTCACGGTGGTTCTTGAAGTAATCGGAAGAATCCATGATGCCATCATCGAGAGCTAACTCGAAGAATGAAGGTGTGTAGACATAGGGAGACATGAGGTAAATTTCTCTGTTAAACCCAGGCTGTGGTCCGTGAATCCATAAGACCGCCCCTTTCTTTGACTCGCCGGCAACACTCGAGGCTGCCACGATCGCTTCCAGGTTGTCCTGCCCACCCTCGAAAGCCGAGGGCTTCAGATTCTCGAGTCCCTCGCCGAGTTCGCAGATGTTCGGTGTTTTCCCATTTGTCGGTGATGCCACTACCAGTGATGTCTTGAAATCTGCAGGCAGTTTCGATAGTGCCTTTTTGATACCAGCAATATGCGGCTTCATACTCTCTGAACCGTCCAGTACAACGACCAGATGTTGCGGTGGTGTCGAAGGAATTTCTCGAATTGTCTGGAGCAGATAACCCGCTCCCGGAATCGCTGCATCCTTTATAGCTATTGGTCCATAGACAGGCTCGCGCTTCACGCTGACAGCAAGTCCTGATCCAGATAATGTCTCCGATTTGATTCGTCCGGTTACCAGCTTTTGACCGTTGGCTGCAGTTTCCGTTGATATTCCTTCGTAGTTGAGGCTGAGCGCTGAGTCCGACAATAGTCTGAAATCATGATCTCCTTTTACTTCAAAGTTGGTTTCGATGAATCGAGGAAGGGCGAGCGTAGCATCACTGATGGTGTGCAGTTTTAACGGCACGGTAACAGCAAGCGCCATTCTCAAATAGCCCTGAGCGGGGACCGGATAGCAATGCAAGAGCATCCTTCCGCGCCCGAGGTCGGTGATAATGGCAGGTGCGTCATGACCGATGTTGGACCAACTCGCATTGTTGGTATCACCGGTTGGTTTGAATTCTGTCTTGAGTGGGTGACCATCTCGCCAGATGGTCATGCCTGAGATCACTGCTCCTTCCGGCAAGCCAATCTCGGCTCGCGCTTCTTGAGATTCGTAATTCTTGTTTGAAAAGACGAACGTCCAGTATAGAGTCGAACTCACGGTTGTCGGATTGACTTGACCGTAAATGCCGGACTTCTGCAGGCTGAGACCTTTTACAGGTTCGCCGACAACGTGAGATTTTAGATATTCGTCGGTCATGGTGGCAAAGTTTTGCGATTGCTCTTCGCCGAAAGTTTTTCCTGTCGAGGCAAAGTGAAGCTGCCTCAGAGTGTCGTTATCAACCCGCAGAAATAAACCGGGCAGTCCACATGCCTTTCTGCTAGAACACTCCATTCTCAGCTCTTTCTCGGCATTCAGTGCCTTGAGGAATTTGAGACCTTTGATTCGCTCATCAGGTGTGTCTGATGTCGCCATGCAGGCGGCGATTCTTATGCAGGTGGAGCGCGCCTCTGCTGCAACAAAAGCGAACAGAGCGATCACCACTCCAAATGCAACATACTGAAGCGCCTTCTTCTGGCTGCTGCGAACAACTCTTGCTTGTCTGACTCTCAGTGCGAGATACACCGCGACACCAGTCGATAACAACGACAGCGCCGAAATCAATCCGAACTCAGTGACGTGTGCGATACCGCTCTGCGATACCGTCGGAAATCGCAGCATGGCTGCCACACCGGTAATCAGCCCGATTATCAACGAGCTGCCGATTCCGATCCCGTTGAGCGCGCCGCGCCTGATTGCATGCCGGCAATCATTTTTGCAGAGCGCATTCCACGTGAGGCAATTGGCGATTGGAATGAGCCCGAGTAGCGTCATCTCTACCAAAGTCTCAATCGGTTGTTTCCAGAGTAGGAGAACGATACGATCAAAGCATGCCACTGTCCCTGATATTATTAGAATTCCAGGAATGACCACTCCAAGCAGCATGACAATGACGCCCTGCCAGTTTCCCCAGATGGAGTCCTTGGGAAGATTGCAAGTCCAGGAAACATCAGTCTCTGATTGATGTTGTCGCTGGCTATTGTCGTCGAATTCGCTCCCCTCAGTGGGCGCGTGCCGATCTCGCTGAGACCGGTTAGAACCTAGATCTAGCATAGTGAAACCTCCTCACGAAAGTGAGAATCGGTGATCTGTATTCATCTGTTAGTAAGGTTCGCGGCGGGCAAGCATAGTGCCGTCTGAAAAGCCAGGGCAGATATGACCGCGAAGATTGTGCGTCTAAGCCTAATAGGTTAAGGCAACGTCACTATGGTCGCGATAGGGTTTTCCCTGAATTACTTTAATTCGCGCGGTCTGAGAATCCAACCTAGCGATCCTGCACCATCTTTGATGCGGTTCCAATTTTCGATTTTCAGTTGAATCATTGCTAGCGCTGCTGTGGGAAAGTGCTCGGACTCTCCTGTCAGCTCGGTTAGTAGGTCCGACATGCCGGGGTTATGGCCAATCAATAGAATGGATGTGATATCGGAATTTTGCGATTTCAAAATGTCTATTAGAGTTCTTGTTGAAGCGTCATAAATGCGCTTTTCGTAAGTGATATCAGCCTTCAGCTTTGAAGATTCCAGTACAAGTTTTGCAGTTTCTACCGTTCGCTTCGCTGGTGAGCAGAGGATGATTTCTGGCTTGACTTTCTTTTCGACAATTACTTTTCCCATCTTGGGAGCCGCCTTTTGACCTCTCTCGTTGAGTGGTCGATCGAAGTCGGCAAGACCCGGGTGATCCCAACTCGATTTCGCATGGCGGAGTAGAAATAGGTGCTTCATTTCCATTGACCTACGGAGAAACAACATCATCAGTGCTCATACGTACGTTGAATATTGTGTGTTTTCGACAACACACCAAGAATTCTAAGCGTTGATTGATACTATTTGTGCTTCTTGATAACGACGATGTGTAAATCTGCTTAATTTCAGCGTACGATAAAGTGCCGCGGACAACTGTGACGGTTTCGATGGACGACAGCAACAAGATTGATATCCATAACCAGAGAGGTGAGCTGGTTGCCGACTTGCAGCTTCCAGACGGTTGGGAGCGTGGGCAGAAGCCGCAGCGACCGTCTTATTTACTTGCATCTCGTTTTTTCCTTTCTGACCGCGACAAGCGTGTTGCGATCACGCTGAGAGAGCCGGCCAAGAAAACCTACGATTTCATGGACCCTCAGCAAAATCACTTTCTGCAAATGTTGCGTCGCCCGGCGCATGAACTGAGCGACACCGAGATGATGAATATTCATCTACTTCTGGAGCAGGCCGGATGGCCCGCTAAGTTCAAACGCGATTGGGCTCGTACTACATTTGTCCCGCCTCATAACATCTTGCAGCTGCAAGGCGTCTGGGTTGCGGAGCGGATTAAGAGTCGTGCCATCATTCTCGATACGACTTTTGATACCGCCAACTACGTTCAAGAAGTTTGGTTCATCGCGCCGACAGAGATTTTTGATGTCTATGCCGCTGAGGCGGAGCGGATCTTTTCTTCATTCCGCTGGAATGTGGATATGGAAGATGTGACCAACTATCCATGGGCGTCAAGCTAGTTTCCGGTCGCACGGCAAAATTTTTCAACAGCTCAGGATGTACGAACATGACTGGGCTCCCCAGTTGTAGCAACAAGACTGTGTGTCCGACCGCTCGACCTGGCTACGAATATAACGCGGACGTTATCATTTCAAGCCTATTTTCAGAACGTTGGAGTTATATTGCTCCGTTTTATAACGCGGAAGTTATCATTTCAGGCCGATTTTGATAACGTTGGCGTTATATTGTCTTGTTCAGAACGTGCACGTTATCCCTTGTCGACCTGGATCAGTTCTCCTTTTCGCAGATCGGTGAAAACCTGATCCAATCTTAGGCATTTTGAACTGGGCAGAGTGCAATTGCGCTCGCAGTCTCGAGTTTGGCGGGACAGATTTTCGCATGCAATTTCGAGACTATCGAGGCGGATTTGTGCTAGAAGATCACTGATTCATATGAGGGGTTGTTATGTTCAGAAGAAAGTTGACTGAAGTGGCCGTCGACTCTTTTACAGATTATCTGAAAGAGCGATTCGAAAAGTTGAAAGAGCTTGACCTGGACAAGGATGGCCAGAAAGATGTCGACCAGATTTTGGTGATAATCAACAAGACCGGCTCCGCGTTGAAGGATGCTCTCGACTCGACCGACTTCACAAAAATGGCGACTGGCTTGGAGCAGATTGTCGGTGGCGTGACGATGGTGAAGAATTCGTTCGACCCAATCAAAGTGCAAGCGGTCGCATCCGAAGTCAAAGTCGGCGCAGCAAAGCTTGTAGAACTGGCTCAGCTTGGTGTGAGCGAAATGAAAGAGCGACGCGAGCCCTGAGCGATGGTACTGCAGGCGGTATCAAGGCGGTATCAAGGCGATCTCATGCTTTCTTCACGCTTGCCCGTCTCTTAGATAGACTCTAACATGGTCCATGCTTTCGAAACCAGTGCCGAAAATCGGCCCCACACTCGCCGATGGCCAGTGGCAAGTCCCGTAGCGACACTATCCTCGTTCAGCCGACTCCGGTAGAACTTGAGATCGAAAATGCGAGTTTGCTTTCCCGTCCTTCGGAAATTGCCGCGATATGCTCGTCGGCATTGACTAAAGAAAACAGTGATTGGCCTTCTTTCATCGACTTTAGAGCTAGTCCTTCTAATTCTTGAAGTTGGAGTGCTCGGGGAATTATGTCTCTCAGCACTTCTTCCTCGACAACAATGATTCCGTCATCGTCACCGAATATGATGTCACCTGGCCGAACCGTTACGCCGCCGCAGGTTATCTCGACTTGAGTTTCGAATATCTGCTTGCAAGTGCCCGCCATGGGATTAAGCATTCTCGCGCAAGCGGGGATTCCAATTGCCCTGATTCCGGCGATGTCGCGAATGGCGCCGTCGACGACTATTCCAGAGAGCCCCTTTCTTTTCGATTCGGCCGAGAAAAGTTCTCCAAGCAAAGCTTTTCCGCCTCCGGTGCCGTCTATGACGAGAACATCACCAGGTTCTGCCTGGCCGAGCGCTTTGATAACCGTCAGGAAGTCATCGTGAACTCGAACGGTCCTTGCTCGACCAAAGAGCTTTAATCCGGGTGTCATGGACCTTATCTCAGGCGAGATTACTCTCAAATCCTTTTTGATGTCGCAGAGGCAAGTCGTCTCCATTTCCAGCACCTGGCTGGCCAATTGAGAAAAACTGTCCGATTCCCTGGTCTTTTCGAGCATTCCGGGAGCTCCTTCGCGGTGTGGGAAAATATTAGTCGATTCGGGAAAATTTAAGGAAGGAAATTGAACTTTTTCATTCGTTTGAACGTTTTAGTTCATAGAGGGAGTTATTGACCGATGGTCGAGGACGCAGCCAATGAGAAGTTTTAGCCCTAAAGTCAAGCTAGGCGTCAGTGTAATGGTTCTCTGCTCGATGTCCTTTCCCGCAGGCTATGCTGCAAAGGCAAAGGGTGGGTCTGACAAGGACGGAAGCGCAGACATGAGCCGCAAAGCCCGGCGCGCTACTTCGAAAGCCGCAAAACCTGATGGAGGTGTTTCCGAAAGGCTGAAGTATCGGGACGAAGGTCAAAAAGCAGCGACACCGCCACTCAATGATGAACAGAAAGCCAGGCACTTACTCAACCGAATCAGTTTTGGCCCCAGAAATGAAGATATAGATAAAGTTCTATCCCTAGGTGTGGATCGCTATATCGATGAGCAATTAGAGCCCCAGTCCATAGCGTTGCCCGAGTCAATAGCGAAGCTATCCGCAGAGCCCGCCCTGAAGGACAATCCGGCGCAGCTCTTCCTCAGTTATGGACGAGACGCGTTCGATGAGATGGCTAAAGCTGCTAAGCAACAAAGCATGACCGGCAAAATTGACGCGCAGGTCAAGAAAGAGATAGGCCAGATGGTGAGGGACAACTATCAAGAGTTGTTCGGGCAGGTCGCGGGCGCTCGGTTATTACGCTCCGTCAATAGCCCCAGGCAGTTGGAAGAGGTGATGACCGATTTCTGGTTCAATCACTTCAATGTTTCGATGAACAAAGGTCTGGACCATCTTTGGATTGGCTCTTATGAGGAGGTCGCGATTCGTCCTCATGTCCTGGGTAAATTCCGAGACTTGCTTGGTGATACGGCGCATCATGCCGCCATGCTTTTCTACCTGGATAACTGGCAGAATACGGCTCCGGAAAAGTACAAAATGAGACCCGGCAAGATTGGCAAGCGATTCGCTGGACTGAACGAAAATTATGCTCGGGAGCTCATGGAGCTGCATACTCTGGGAGTCGACGGCGGGTACTCTCAAAAAGATGTGGTTGAGCTAGCTCGAGTTCTCACCGGCCACGGTATCATCTCGAAAAGGAGCATTCAGAAGTATCCGGCAGGTCTTGACAGCAAGTACGGCTTCTACTTCGATTCTGACAGGCACGATTTTTCAGACAAGATTTTACTCGGTCATATTATTCGAGGGCGAGGTGCCGAGGAAGTAGAAGAAGCGCTTGATTTGCTGGCAAAGCATCCGTCGACGGCAACTTACATCAGCTATAAGCTGGCTCAATATTTTGTCGCGGACGAACCGCCCAAGAGTCTGGTGGAGAAGCTTAGCAAGACATTCACCGCGTCGGACGGCGACATCAAAGCAACCATGAAAGCTCTTTTGAAGAGCGATGAGTTCTGGAGTAGTGCCAATTCCAAGTACAAATCTCCGTATCGATATCTAATTTCGTCGCTTCGTGTTTCCAATGCTTCTATTCAGAATTCCAGACCACTATTGGGCTTTCTCAACCAGCAGGGAATGCCGCTCTATCAGTGTCAAACACCGGATGGATATAAGAATACGGAGAAGGCCTGGTTAAGTTCTTCCGGTCTATTGCAGCGCATCAACTTTGCTACTGCATATGGTGCAGGGCGTTTGCCCGCTGTCCGTGCTACCGGCGTCGAGCCCGAGCAGCTAATACGTGTGGTAGGGTTAAAACCCACCGATACAACCGCACAAGTTGTGGAGACCTCTCCCAAAGGATTGAAGATTTCGTTGTTGCTTGGTTCCCCTGAATTCATGAAGTACTAGTGGAGTGGATATGAATCGTAGAGAGTTTTTAAAAACAAGCGCTGTCTTTTCGTTTTCCCTGTTTGGTCAGAATCTCGCTGGCTGGGCCTATGGTGGTTCGAAATCTCTAGAGGGGAAGAAGCTTATCGTGGTGTTCTTGCGCGGAGCGGTGGATGGGTTGAATGTTGTCTCTCCCTACGGTGATAGCAGATACTATCAGGCTCGTCCCACGATAGGGATTGCGCAACCAGGGCAGAAAGACGGCTTACTCGACCTTGACTCCTACTTCGGATTGGCTCCTGCTCTTGCTCCACTGCTGCCGTATTGGAAGGACAAATCCCTGGCTTTTGTTCATGCTTGTGGCTCGCCTGAAAATACCCGTTCTCATTTCGATGCGCAGGATTACATGGAGTCCGGCAGACCAGGTGTGAAAGTGGTTGATTCTGGTTGGCTCAATCGAGTGTTGGCGCAATTGCCCAACACCAAGTCGCCGCTTCGTGGTATCAATGTCGGTGCCACAATGCCGCGTATTCTTCAGGGTCCGGAGAATGTTGCCAGCTACGCCCCACAGTCTATCGGCAAGCGCTCCGCAATGGACGTGCCGGTTGTCGCTGAAGCGTTCTCCCGAATGTACACGAAGCGGCAGGATAAACTTGCCGCTGCATTCAAAGAGGGCATTCAGGCGCAGGACATGCTCAATGAAAAGCTCTCGAAAGAGATGGTCGCTGCCAACAAAGGGGCACCCTCAGCCAAATCGTTCAAAGGTTTTGGTCAACAACTCGGAAAGATCTTTGCCAACGATCCTTCGATTCAGGTTGCATTCGTCGCCCTTGGCGGATTCGATACGCATGTCAACCAGGGCGCGGGCAAAGGGCAACTCGCCAATCAATTGACGGGGCTAGGAACAGGACTTTCAGACCTGATTTCGAATCTGGGCGATGACTACAAGAACACGGTCATCATGGTGATGTCTGAATTTGGAAGAACGGTCAAAGAGAATGGCAACGGCGGCACAGACCACGGACATGGCAATGTCATGTGGATTCTCGGCGGAAATGTTACTGGCGGTAAGGTATACGGAAAGCTTGATGGATTAAGCGATGACAAGCTCTTCGAAGGTCGAGATCTGCCGGTTACCACCGATTTCCGAACCCCGATATTGGCTGTCTGCCAGGCACATCTTAACTTAGAGAAAAACAAGCTCAACGAAGTATTCCCCGGTTTTACGAACAACGACCGCAGTCTTGACCAGTTGCTCCGTGGTTGAGTGCGCAACAACGCCGTTCATTCCGACCAATTGAGTAGTCAAGATCTGTACAATCTATGGCGCGCTTATATTTTACGCAGTCGATCGGACCGGAATAAGGATTCGCTATGTTATCCGTCTTTTGTTCGCCTACTAGATATGTTCAGGGTCGTGATGCGACTGCCAGTCTCGGTTCTGAAATCGAAAAGCTGGGTTTGGGCAAGAAAGCCTGCCTGGTTGCCAGTCGATCGGCGCTTAAGCTCTTGTCGGACACATGGAAAGCGACGTTGACCGCTCATAACATCTCGTATGCACTAACCGAGTTTGGCGGAGAGTGCTCTCGAGCGGAGATCGATAGAATCAAGAGCATCGCCACGGAGAACAAATCTGAGCTGGTAATCGGAGCCGGCGGCGGCAAGGTGCTCGATACCGCTAGAGCAGTAGCGAGCGAGCTGGATGTGCCTGTGGTGAATTGTCCTACTGCTGCATCGAGCGACTCCCCCTGTAGCGCGTTGTCTGTCGTGTATACAGAGTCGGGTGAGTTCAGCACTTATCTGTTCTATAAGAAGAATCCCGAGCTGGTCGTCGTCGATACGAGTGTTATTGCCCAGGCCCCAGTCCGGCTTTTGATTGCCGGTATGGGAGATGCGCTGGCTACAATGTTTGAAGCGCAGGCAGTGATCAATGCGGGCAAGAAAAATCAGCTCGGGGGTGCCACCAGTCTCAGTGCACTTGCTCTCGCTGAAGTTTGTTATAGAACGTTGATCAACGATAGCATAGAGGCAATAGATGCTGTGAGCAACCGCGCCGTGACACCTGCTTTGGAACGGATTGTCGAAGCTAACACGCTTTTATCCGGGCTGGGCTTCGAATCCGGAGGGTTGGCCGTCGCACACTCCGTGCATAATGGCTTGACTGTGCTTTCTGAAACGCACAATTACTACCATGGAGAGAAAGTCGCCTTCGGTCTTCTAGTTCAGTTGGTGATGGAAGGTAAGGGGTTGGATCTGATCTCGCAGATCCTGGAGTATTGTTCTGATGTTGGCTTGCCAATCACTCTCGGAGAAATTGGCATCAATGACTTGAATAGAGAATCTCTTCGCCGCGTCGCAGAGCGGACTGTCATGGAAGGAGAGACCGCTCACAATGAGCCTTTCGAAGTGACGTCTCCGATGGTTTTCGATGCAATTATTACTGCAGACGCATTAGGTCGCAGATACAAAGAAAGTGAAATCGTCGAAGCGATATCCAAAGTGGCTCTATAGGCGCTATGCGGACCATTTGTCCATACCCGGATTGTCTATTCGAGTTTGATCTTCCCGGGGACAACCTGGATAAACGTGGTCACGATGTAGGTACGTGTCCTCATTGCAATAGAGCCGCATCTTTTCGATCCATGGAGGCCTCCGCGATCATCGAGCGCGAGTATGAAAAGCGTGTTCGCAAGGGCGCCCTTTCCGGTGGACCGGAACGAAACCCGGACTTCAAACCGAAGCTAGCGGTCCTTGTTGAAGATGTTCGCAGTCTCTGGAATGTCGGTTCGATTTTTCGCACCTCAGATGGTGCCCAGTTCGAACATATCTATCTGACCGGCATCACCGGATCTCCGCCGCGCAAGGAGATCGAGAAAGTCAGTCTCGGCGCCGAGAATCATGTGTCTTGGCAGTATGATGTCAATCCTCTAGCAGTGTTGGAAAAACTAAAATCAACAAGTGTGCTAATAGTTGGTTTAGAGAAAAATGATACCAGTGTACTCTTGTGGGAAGACCTTGCCTCGCGAAAGTTAAATACGCCAATGTGCCTCGTTGTTGGCAATGAAGTTAGCGGTCTCTCGCCTCAAGTTTTGAGCTTCTGCGACCTTGTCTGTCACCTTCCCATGAAGGGGATGAAAGAATCCCTAAATGTGGCGGTCGCATATGGAATAGCCGCGTACATGATTTCAGAGAAGCTTCTACTGTCGACTAGAGAGCCGTAGTGCGGCGAAGCGTCATGCGATGACGGTTCAAACGCTGGAGGAAAAAACATTTGATCGTCAACGGTGCATGGAGTTCAAGTCAATTTCTTCAGGCGCTTTAGGAAAAACTAGTGTGGTCGTCAACGGTGCATGGAGTTGATAGTTGCGTTCCTCGTGCGTACATGCGCTCTGCTTGCTAGAACACGTTGTCCCCGGAGAGAAAAGTCAGAGTGATTAGCACCGACAGCACTCCATACACGAATGTGATCAAGTTATCGCCCATACCTTTGGTGATCTTCCATCGGGCATAAGACAGTCCTGTGTGCCCGAAAGTGCCTGCTGCGGTGACGAGATAGCAGACATTGCGACTGACTCCGAGATCTTTATCTATGCACCAAATTGCCAGACCACACCAAAACAGAGTATTGCAGAGGTATGAACCACAAAGCGCCACGTGTCTGTTTTCAAGGCGCTTCCATGAGATGTTCGTGACCTCGACGGCCTTCGTTCTAATCACTAATGAAACGGCATTGAGAATACTAAGAACTCCGAAGAAAACAGCCAGCCCTCTTTCATCGTCCCATAGCAAGATTCGCTCATAGTAATAGTGCCAGGGAATCACCATGAAGCAAGCGACTGCCAAAAGCAAGGACTGAATGGTGGTCGCGGCTGAAATCCAGATCGGCTCTTCGGGATCGTTAGGCTCGCGATTTTCCTCGACCAATGGGCGCTCTCCCTGAGGTATTGACGAATGTCCGGAATTGTCCAATATTATTGGCGGCAGTGATACTCACATTATTGTGCTTTGCTCATAAAAAGGCTACTCGCTGACAAATACTGTAACCTGATTGCATCTGGCAATCCAATGACACGCTTTGCATATCACCTTATGTTTAGATCAAAAAAACAAGTTGCCCTCGCAGTCGCAGTACTCCTCGTTCTCACGGTCGTCCCATGCGTTAATGCGGAGGGATTTCCCGGCAAGGGCGATCGGGTGCAGTATGCGGAATCCCTTCCTCACTACAATCTCGGCAATCGGTACCTGGCTAAGGAATGGTACGAGAAGGCGATCGAGAAATACAATGATGCGATCAATATTTATCCCTTCGATGCCGACGTCTATACGAATCTAACCGTGGCATATCGCAAGCTAGGTGATGTCGCCGGGGCTGAAGCCGCATGCCGTAAGGCAGTTGAGCTCAACGATAATGACTGGACTTCGTGGAGCAACCTCGGCAACATTTTAATGACACAGGAGCGATTTCCCGAAAGCTATAGGTGCTTCATCAAGGCAATGTCTTTCAAGAGTATGCCGAGCTCCGAGCGCACTTTCATAGAGAGCAACATTGACGGAATGAAGAAGATCATGAAAGCCCGAGGATTGACTTTGACTGGTGAATCATTGGCACCACCAGCGGTGAATGACGGTAAGTCGGTAGCGACAAAGGGCAGTGGCAGCGCCTCGGGGAGGAAGCTTGCAGGCAAAGCTAATGCCGGGAAAAAAGTAGCTGGTAGTACGCCTCGACCCAATCGAGATCTTCAAGGCGTTGGTTCGAAAGAATCGGAGCTCGATCGGAAGGCCTATGATGATTGGCTAGGACAGTAGTTCTATCCACGGATCGCGACTCAAAATGTGGAATTTTGTTTCGAATGTCTGGCGATTTTTCTCTCGTCTAAGCTCCGAGATGACCCATGTATGTCCGGTGCATTGTGAACCGTTCAAGAGGGATTCTGTTCCTGTTAAGTATGGACTGATACGATACTCGGATGAGTACATCGCGGCTAAGTATGCCGGCTTCCCCTGGTCGGCATCGAGCGTCAATGGCGGGTGTGTTGTTTCGCCTGATTCTCCGAAAGATAGGTATGTTGAGTATTGCCAGCAGTGCCGAGCCAATGAGGCAATGTGGCATGAGGAACATCCTTCGTCGACATTCAAGTTTGAATAGCTATGCGCTTTGAGTGGACGTGTTCGGTCGAGCATAGCAACTCGCGTATGAGTTCGAGTACGGCAGCACAGTAGGGTTTCCAACCTCTGAGTATTCGGACCAGTTTGGGGGCTGGATGGATGCCGACTGGAAGCCGGCTGTCCCAGTTGATGCGCGATTACTGGAAAGCTAGCAGGACGAGCATAACAATTCGCGGGTGATTATACCGGCGGTAGCGGTCATAGTTACAGCAATCAGACGTGCGCCGTCAGGCAGGCTACGAATGCCTCGTGGAGTTTGCGAACAATCGGACCAGGTTTGCCGTTGCCGATTTCGCGATCGTTGACCTTGACGATGGAAATTACTTCTTCCGGTGTGCCAGCGAGGAAGAATTCGTCCAATTCGAAAATCTCACTCTCCTTCAGCCGCATCTCCTCCAGTTCGATGTTTGTCTGTGTTGCCAATTCCAGCACCTGCCGCTTGGTGATGCCGGGCAAGACCTTAGACGATGAGGGTGCGACGACCAGCTTCCCACCACGAATACCAAACAGCGAAGTGTGACTGCCCTCGGTCATATAGCCTTCCGGATCGATGAAAACCACCTCCATCGCTCCGTTTTGCTTTGCGTGCTGAGCCGCCATGCAGTTCGCTGCTAGACTGGTCGCTTTAATATCGTTGCGCCCCCATCTGATGTCTTTGTAAGTAACTGCTGAGACGCCGGTCTTATGCTGTTGTTCAAATGGATTATGAAACGGCGTGACGTAAATCAAAATATTGGGTTGGTAATTTTCGGGATACGCATGCGCACGCACAGCCTCGCCTCGAGTAACTTGAAGATAGACAAGCGCCTCGCTTTCTCCGTTCTCCTTTACAGTGGCTGATAGTCGAGCCTTTACTTCGTCTATGTCGACATGGCGGATGTCCAGCGATTGGAGGCTGTCGGACAGGCGTTCCAGGTGATCCTCGAGACGGAAGAGCTTATTGTTATATAGGCGAACAACTTCGTAGACCGCATCTCCGAATAGAAATCCGCGGTCCAACACAGACACGCGTACTTCGGTGAGCGGCATGAATTCACCATTCCAGTTGGCTATGATTTTTGATAGAGAGCTGAGGTCTTGCTTCATTTCAATCTGTTTCCTTCTTGCTTTGACTACTTTTTTCTCTGGTTACTTCCTTTGTCGTTGGGCTCTCCGTCTTGCCTCCCGCCTTTGATTTCTCAGCTTCAGATAGTTCTTTTAGAAAAACTAATAGCGAATCAATCTGCTCTTTGATAAGGGGACCTCCCGCGGTATCAAGAAAGCCGGGCATCGATTTGTGCGTCTTGCTACCGTACGATATGATGTCGCGAATATGCTTCGCATATTTTGGATCGTCGTAATTGCCGAAAATCAACGCTCCGCCGACAGCACCACGAGCAGTTTCGCCGTGACACATTGCGCAGTCAGCTTCAAATAGATCCTTCCCACCCAATCCGACACCTCTGTCGACATGACAGCTCGTGCACTTCTCGTCAGTGAAAATCTTGATTCTGCCAGATTCGGTCAAGCCGTCGTGTCGGTTGTTGACGGCGAGCTTGATTGACAGCGCTACCACTGGGGTGACGGGATCATTGGATGAAACATCAATCGTTTTTACAACAGCACCTTGCTTCATTGATGTATCGACAGTGATATCGAGTGTGGTGGTATCACCGGGCTTCAATTCATTGGTCTTGAGCTTCGGTACAGTGCACCCGCAGCTAGAATGCGCCTCATGAATTTTTAGAATCTCGTTGCCGCTGTTCTTTATGGTGAATGCAGTCTTAATCTCTTGTCCTTCTTCGACTTTTCCGAGATCGATTGATTCTGGTTGAAACTGTATAACGGGCTGCTTCTCAAATGGATTTCGCATACCGCTGCAACCGGCTATAGGCAACACTGAGAGGACAGCGATGCAGATGGAGAGAATTTGACGAGACGATGTGCGCATTCGATGCGACGAAGTCGTCCATGTCTTTGAGGGAATTAAGAATCGGGTCAAAATACTCCCCCCAGTAATAACCTTTGATGAGTATGCCGTTGGAGGATGAAAATCGCTGCCAAGTTATTCCCTCTGAGGAATTCTCGCCGTCGGTCTATTCACAGCCGACGTGGGGCATCAGTTTTCGGAACGACCAGGATCGGTTTTGTCTGCAAATCCTGTTGTTCGAACTGGCGAATCTCTGCTTTCTCTTTAGAAATAGCAGCCAAGACCTTCGATTCATCAGTCTCCGCGGTGTTGATTACCACTACAGCCCAATGTGGATAATAGATCGAGACGTCGGCGTTAGTAACGCCGCGCAAGTTCTTCAACGCTTTCGCGACGCGTCGCACGCAGGAGACACAACTCGCTTTGACTTGGAAGTCGAGCCTGACGAAGGGGGCCTTGCTCTTCTTTACGACAATGGTCTCTGTCGATTGCGAAGCGGTAGTACCGTCAGCGGTGCCAGCTTCGGCAGAGTTGGCAAGAGTTAGAAGGAAAAATGAGATAGCAAAACTGCTCCAGCTAAGGGCGCTGGTCTTGACCGGGCTACAGCGGGTTTTGTCTGAGATCGGGTCGAGATTGCGCGACCCTGACCGACTCGTGGACATGTGCGTTTAATCAGCCACCGGGAAACAACAGTTGCAGTCTTTCCCTCATCATATAGAGGACAATAACTGCAATAAAGTTGAATCCTATCACAAGTGCGAGCAGACCTGTACCCACCATGAGGTGCCAGCATACAAGAGCGTGGCGGGGCTGCATCGCACGGATAATGCCGAATCTGCTCAACACGAACACACTGACCGCGACTAGCAGCATTATGTCCGCTATCACGTAACAGAAGAAGGCTATCCCGTTCATCCCGAAGAACGGCAGTGCCAGGAAGGTGACTGCCATAAGAAAAGCGCCGATCAATAGCCGAGTGGTTACTTTGTCCGACGATCGGAAGTGAAGGGTTTTATCGTTACTAACGCGTCCGACATAGACAAGAGTCTGTCTGCAGCCCTCTACCCAACTCTTTCGGTCTTCGCGCGTGCCCTTCGTGAGGGTGTCTTCCTGGTCTCCCAGGCTTCGTTGAGTGGTTCCGGACTCCGTCAATTCGAAGGGCGATTGTCCCTCCGTTGTGCCATTATCGGGTGCCGCGGATTCGCCGCCACCAGCTTCTGCCTTGCTTTCGGATTCTGCGGTGGTAGTGGTGTCCGAGTCGGCCCTGTTATCATCTGCCGGGTTCAACTTTTACCTCACAGTTCTTGGAAAGAATAGTTAACCTTACGATTCGAGTATATCTTACCCCCTGTCCACGAATGTAATGCAATCCGCGACTAACTATCCGACAATGTTGTCAGACGCCATCACAACGATAACTTCGACGATCACACCATGCCAAAGTTACTGCCACCACAAATAGTTTTATCACTACTATCGGTCTGTCTCCTTTTGGCTTCCTGTTCGCAAACGAATGCGTTCGATGACTCGCTTCGCAGAGGACGCGTGGCGCTTCAGGAAGGACGAGTCGGAGACGCCGTCTCCTTGTTGCGCGAGAGTACCAACGCTGCTTCTGCGACTGGGATCAAAGATCAACGCGTTATCAATGCATATCTAGATTTGTCGAACGCTTATGTGGCCAATCATGAGGACGGAAAAGCGCTCGAGGCGCTTAACTCCGCGCATAGAATCGCTCTCGAATTTGGCGGCAAAGACAATGAGTTGCTTATACCTATATACAAGCACACTGCCAAGCTGCACTATCGCAAAAAGAGGTTTGTTGAATCCGGCCACGCTGCGCGCGAAGCTCTCAGGCTGGAGCGATCTTGTTGTGAACCGCAGAGCGAAAAGCTGCTGGATAGCTTGAATCTATGCATCGCTTCAGCTTGCGCATTGGACCGATGTGCAGATACACAGCCCTGGTTGGAAGAGCAACTCGAGATTCGAAAACTCCGTCTGGGAGCCCAACATCCTCATGTCGCCGTTAGTCTCTGTTTGATCGGTGAACTGCTGGAAAAGAAGAGCCAGTGGAAAGAGGCGGAGGCGAAATACCTTGAGGCGCTTGAGATTCGGCGGAAGGCAGAACCTGCGCTCGTTGCGCAAACTGAGAAAAACCTGCTCAGGGTTCGCGAGAAGATAAAGGGCTGAAGGGGGAAATTGCGATATTGAGGGGGGAAAATACGTTAATAATTGCCCTTGAGAAATTGCGTTGAAGCCCATCATTGCTTACAATTTGCCAATTGATTAATCCCGGACTGCAGATTTTTACTTGACCTCCGCTTGCGGCGGACCTAAAATTAAACTTTGTTAAGATTTGCTTTCCCAGGATACTTCCGCTAGCCGCGGCGCGGGCCATACAACCTTTGCCAAGGTTACTATCGAGAGGGTTTCGACCATGTCTGGACGTCGTTCGAGAAGAGGTGCGCTCCTTGGCCTTGTCGTGGCAGTTGCGCTTGTTTTAGTAATTTTGGGAGCGGGTTTGCTCCTCATGATCATGCAGCTTGGCGGTGGCCAGGAGCTGCAACACGCTACCGATGCCGGCAACCTCAACGTTGCCAAGCAAGTTCTACGGCACCCCGGCACTGCATTGTCAGGCGCTGATGAAATCAACCACTTTGGTGATTCTGATGACCTGGCTACCGGTGAAGTGAATCTTCTGACGATCAACAAGCTGGTCGCCCAGACCTATCTAGTCACATCTAATGCCCGGGCTCTGGGCACGACCACGGCTACAGGACACGCCGAGCAGATGCTGACCTTGCTTCACGGTATCAGCGACCGGTTGAACACGCAGCTTTCCAGTTCGTCCAACTTTGATGGACATTTCGGCAATGTCGCTCAAAATCACGCAATCCGAATGTTCGATTCGACTAACAATCCGGTTTTCCATGTCGGCACCGAGCATGAGATATCGCTCATGGCGAGAGGTGCCGCGACCAACGTCTACCTGGAGCCTGCTCAGGTTCTGGCAGGCGGTCCGCCTCTCACCTCCGTCACCGTCAGTGGACCCGGCGGTCGGACTTATCTGGCTGGATACACGCAACTGGCGAGTCACGGCAGCGAAACCCTTTGGGGCGTGCCGTTACGCCCGGGTCTGCCACCGCACTTGGTGTCGCAGAAAAATTTCAATTCCGATCAAAATCGTGGACCAATTCCTAACTATGTTCCGCCGAATGCATTCAAATCAGCCGGTAGAGCGACTGAGCAAAAAGCCAGTGGCGCAGTCAGCAGAGCAATCTCGATGTCCCTCGTCGGCTCGCTGGACACTCTGTATCCTGGTGATATCAGGCGTGGTGTCATCATCGTCGACAACACCGGCAGCTTGAGCGGACTGTCGTTCGCCGGTGGCTTCGATATCTGGCAAGACAAGCTCATGAGCCCCAACTACATAGAAGTGCTCGGACCGAGCTCTTCCTCCGGTCTGATCGCCGACCAATCTGGCGGCGCTCCAACTCTTCAGGACGTCAAGAATTTCGTCAACGCCAACATCTCTCAGTTGCAATCTGGCGATCCGAATGCTCAGGCGCAGTTGGCCGCACTGCTGAATGCCTGCGGGATAGACTCTTACGGACCCTTCACATCCAATCCCCAAGCATTGGCTGCTGACCAGGGATTTATCAGCTACGTGCGGAACAATATCGTCACCAAGTGCACCAACGGAGCCGGCAACCATTCTCAGGGCAGACCTCCGGGCTCCGCGAATTTCCCCGTTCGTATGGCGACATCGGGTGGTCAGCCTTGTAATGTCGGTACCTTCGTCGCGACCTTCGCTCAGCCTGGTAGCCCAGGCACCACTGGGACACCAGTCAACAATTTGATGGCAGTCGAGAAGTTCCACGTCGATATCTGCGCAGAAAGAGCTTCTGGTTCTGAATGCGCTAACATCGTCGCTAGTGCCAACAACACTGGACTGAAGAAGTACGATACCAATGACTGTGGTTTGACCCAGATCCGTGAAGGTACGCTCAGAGAGCTGCTCTACCAGACACATGCAGCCTCTCCGACCAATGAGGGTATCATCACCGATTTGCGCACTTACATGAATCAGATGAAGCCTGGCGTAGGAAGCGGCGAAGTCAGCAACGTCCTCAACTCGACTGTGTCGTTCGGACGTGTCAGCTACATCTATCGCAATCCGAGCACCAACACGGTGGTGCTGTCGACCAGCCCTCCGCCCTGGCAACTGCCTGATCTGAATCAACCTGGTGTCAACCTGCCGGACGGCCCTCCAGAGACTTACCTCAGATCTCCCAATCCTTTTTCACTCGATGACATCACCAATTGCAGTGGTGAGTGTGGCTATCCGCACCCTTGGGATTGTCCGCTTGACTCACAGGCGACCGGTCAGGATACAACGGTCTGGACGCCATCTTCTGGATTCAGAAATATTCTGGGTGTGATCAGATTGCGAAATTCAGCCGCTGGCGGTGGACAGTTCTGCTGCCCGTGCTAAAGTGGGAGGCCTACCTTTCGGAGTTGGTAAGAGGAGGCCCCTGGTTACGATGATAGGTAAACCTCAAAATGCAATGGCAATCGCGCTTCTTGTGACGATTGCCATCGCGTCTAGCGCCTCGGCGGAGCAGCGATCTGCGAGTCGCTCTCTGGAAGTCAATCAAAAGCAGCGATATATCGCTCAACGCGCTGAGTCGGGTGGTACCGGAG
Source organism: uncultured Candidatus Obscuribacterales bacterium (assembly GCA_964418155.1). Classification (GTDB taxonomy): domain Bacteria; phylum Cyanobacteriota; class Vampirovibrionia; order Obscuribacterales; family Obscuribacteraceae; genus JADYXR01. The sequence continues at coordinate 67,468 of CAYQKX010000001.1, forward strand.
AAGGTGCCTGGCAACTCCTGCGCCGTCCGATGGATCTTCCGGACCTGCCGAAGTATACAGGTCAACAGCCTGAGTTCATCGAGGGACTGATTTATCCAAACAAGCCTGGTGGTGCCGCCATCAGTATGAATTATCGTGCCAAGGAAACGCCCGATGTGGTCTTGCAGTGGTATGTCGATGCTCTCAAGAATTATCAGTGGAAGCTCGATCCGATGCCGCGAGACGAACACACTGCAGTGCGCGCGACGCATGGCAAGAATGGTATCAGCGTCAACGTTTCTCCAGCTAACAAGACAAAGGGTTTTCGTACCGACATTCGAATCAGCTTCAAACTCTCTTCAAAATGAGGTCTCGATCGCTCACGCACACGCATAATCGAATTGTGCGCTCGGCGTATGTAGCAGCCGCCGTGCTCTTCCTTTCGGCAGCAGCAGGCGCGGCCGTACCGGAGGCGCAACTCCGTGCGCTCGATCAGAAGACAATAGATGGTATGGCGAAGAGAATTGAGGACGGATTCTTCCGAGATGCTGATCTCGAGGTGCTCACTCAACTGGTCGGGTCCCAACCAAACAACGCCCATGCTCACTATGCGATGGGCGTTTTTCTCGAGCAAAAGGGATTTGAGCAGCTTGCCCTCGACTCATTCACCCGAGCCGTGGAATGCGAGCCCAGCTTTCCCGATGCGCACTATAGACGGTGCCTGCTCGTAATTCGCATTGAGGAGCCGGCGGCTGTTGACAAGGAGCTTCCGGTGGCGAGGGACCTGTTGAAGAATGATGGAGCAAAGTTGTTCCAAATCGGCCTTGCTCTCGAGAAGGCTCAGCGTCAAGCTGATGCAAAACAGCTTTTCGAACAGGCTAGCCGAGCCGGCAGAAAGCAGAGCGGTTATGGCTTCACCTGTGCCTCGATGAGAATGGTCCAGGGGCGCTTCAAAGACGCGCTGGAAGCGATTGAATGGGACCTGGCTAACGATCCCAAGGACAGTCGGGCGCTGATGTTGAAGGGCGATATTCTCTTGCATTTGAATCGAGCCGCTGATGCCGGCAAAGCCTATGAGCTTGCCGGTCGAGCAAATCCATGCGCAAATGCCACCGCCGTCGTCGCAGCTTCCCATTTGCAGCAGCTCAAGGACAATCGGGGCGCGTTGGCGCTCTACCTGCTGGATCTATCGTGCAACGAGATTTCTCGTGGGCTGCTCGAGCGTTCGAAAGCCCAGATAATCGAACTCGGAAAGCAGCTACCGGATAGCGATTTTGACGACATCGTTTTGTCCATAGAGGGCGAACTCAAGAAATCGCGGCGATGCAGAGCATTCCAGTTCGCTCTGGGCGATGTCTTCGATCGGCTCGGTCGCTACGATCGCGCGATTGCGAGCTACGAATCCGGCATTAACGCCTGTCCTTCGATTCTGTCAGACAACTTGCCGTTGGCGCGCGGTTTTTTCCGTCTGGGAAAAGACTACGAGATTCATTTGCGCAACTATGCGTCGGCTCTCGACATGTATCGAAAAGCCAGTATCCTGGCGCCTCAGGATAAGGAAATAACCGACCGCTATGCCCGACTGAAGCACCGAATGTCGAATAAAAACAGAGACTTCGCGTGGAATGTCAAAGATGCCCTGCGCTCTACTTTTGGCTCTTCGTCACCCGCTCCACAGAGGTGATCTTCAGGACTTTGCACCCGCCGCGTTCGGCCAGCCAACCTTTGGCCTTAACCCTTTCGGCCACGTACGGCAACAACAGTCCGGCACAACCTTTGTATCCCTGATGTTTGGCGGCGATGTATAAAGTGCCGTCATCAGCGAGTATCCCTGCTGTGACTCCACCCCCGACACAGAGTCTGGCGCATTTTTTATGCTTCTCACCCCTTCCGTCGCCCATCACTCCTGAGCAGTAGCACCAGGTGTCGACGACCTCACCCTCGATCGTCATCTCTCTGGTGTTCGTTTTTACGTTGACGGTCGCATCACGCTGCGTTGCCATCACCGTTGGTGTTTTTGAGTCTTTTGCCTTTTCGCCGCCCTGAGCGAACGCATGCGTGAAAGTAAGAAGCGCCGTTGCTCCAAGCAGCCAGGCGATACCGTTTTTGGACACAGAAAAATTGGTCATGAGTTATGAGGTCACCACAGTTTCTGTTATAGATTAAACCAAACTATGGGTTCGCTGGAAGCATGACAATTGGTTCTGTCGCTCGGGCATTCATTACACGCGTTGTTTGCAAGAGCGGAACGAATGGAACCGGCGCCGGCACTTTTATCGTCAGCCTGGTCTCTGCTACGACGATGCCGTTGTTGGCTGCGTTGTATGACAGAGCGACAAGTTGCGGGTTCGATACGATCCCGCTGCCGCCGAACGAAGTGATTATGCCACTTGCTGCGGTGCTCGCTGCCGAGGAATTGGCCTGGTGTGCAGCGGCTCGGGCCACGCGTTTTACCAGAGTGTCATTCGTGATTTGACCAAGAACGATTGCCGACAGGTCGATTATACAGAGGAATAATGGAACGATTAAGAATAGTCCGGCGGTTACTTCAACCAAACTCGCACCACGTTGGCTCTTTGCGCCTCTTCTGGTCCGTGATTTCATGGTCAATTCACTCCCTCTTCTTCCTGAAGTCTGGTGCTGGTCACGACGAAATTAACCGGTTGGTTGATACCGGAGACTGGAATCAGGAAAGGTATGCTCATGAATGGAAGCACTGTGACGTTGGTCTGGCAGGTCACCATGACCGGTGTGCCGGCGCGGCGGGCTCCACCAGGGTGCGTTATGCTGCCTGTTGTCATTCCGACGAATCTGCCCAGTCCTTGATTAACAAATAGACGGTCGATGTCGGTGAGAACTTGTGTCGATTCGCTTGGTACGCGTAATGCTAATTCGCGTACTTCCAAGTGATTGAGGTACCAGACGATACCGAAGGCGAGACCCATATACATCAGGTCTAGGAGCGGAAAAAGAATGATGATTAGCAAAAGGAAGAGTGCCGGACCGGTCTCGGTGATTGCGCTTCCTTTGTTGTTTCGACGAAATCGTCGATAAATCGGATTTGTTATTGTCATTAGGGTTTTGCTGGAGAAATGTGGAGTGACGATTAGGTTGGCTTCTTTCGCCCTTTTCACCAACTATCAGGGCAAATAATATGAATTGCGAACGGCGGTGTCAATGGGAATTACCGTCCCCTGCGACCGCAACTCGTTGGTATGATGGTGACTTCTAATGTCGAGGTCGGCGGCGGACCTGAGCGACCGTAACCCGCAGTGGGTGTGACCCATGCATCGGCGCCAGGGTCCTTGGTCTTGGCGATCTTACTCGCCTGATTTTTCGACGATAGTAGTAATAAATTCTTGAGCGCTTCCCAGGATTTGTACCTGATGTTCTTGTCTTTCGCGTTGTAGTAGAGATACGAAAATTCATCTTTCGCCGCTCTATACTGGCGTTGGTTTTGTAGACAGAGAGCCTTGTAATACCGTGATACTTCTGCGGTTTTCGGAGACTTAGTCAGCTTTTCAAATTCTGGCAGCGCCTCGTTATAACTCTCTTTTCCATACAGCGTGATTGCATTTTTCAAGCTGATATCACTGGAATTTTTAGACTCAGTCGCCATGACGGCTGGGGTGCTCAATCCTGTAAGAATTACAGCCAGAGCTAATCCAACCACTGACCTTTCGTGCAGATTTCTGATTGATACCACTCTGTTCGAATGAATCAAACAGGAAGGATACCCGTGGAGATCCGCTTCAGAAGGCTCATTATCAAGACGAACTACAACGCTCAAGTTTCCTCTCAGTGCGCGTTAGTCTCTAAATAGTAACTTTGGTTTTAGCAGCTAAGGCTGCCAACCTGGTGCAGCGGTGTAAAATTCGCTGCGACTATATTGCGCGTGATTGAGCTTAAAGAATACGGAAATGTCGTGACATTTTTGTGAAATTCCTTCAATTGATTTTCCATTTGCACAACTGCAATATCATAATGCTTGACAATCCTTAATAGATCCTGAAACCGTCGCTGTTTCAAGGTTTTCCTAACCTCGCCTTAACTGTCTCTTTGCAACAATATCCGCGTTGCTGCCTGGGGTTCTACAAATGAATTCAAAAATCAAGCGAACATTAGGTCTATTCAATGTTGTAATCACTGTTTTAACCCTGTGCGTTAGCACAGCATGTGCGTCGCGAGCAGAGGTGATTTCGTCCTACGATGTAGACGCGAGACTAAACAAGACTTCGCGTTCAATCGAGGTGACTGAGACAATTACGGTCGATTTCGGAAAGGCTCTGCGGCACGGAATTGAACGCGTGTTCGGGCAGGCGCAACAGGTAACCGTCGAGAAGGTCTCCGACAGAAGCGGCTTCAAATACAAAACTTCGACGACGTCGAATCTCGGTAAGACTTACTTGCGAATAGGCTCCCCTGACAAACAGGTTACAGGAACCAACACCTATCGAATTCAGTATCGGCTCGGCGGCGCGGTTAAAGATGATGGAACGCTCGATTGGTCGCCAACTGGTCACAACTGGTCTCAAAAGATTTCGAGGTTCGATCTCAAGCTTTATTCCGATGGGCCTTTGCCAAAGGCGCTTACTGCGAAGGCAAAGACCGTCAGGTCAATTAACATAAGTAAGGATTCGGCTTTTCATGTGGTTGAAACTGCGATTCAACCCGGCGACGGTGTCGATGTGATTTGTCCTCTGGGCGAGGCTTATGCCGGTCGATCTGGCAAAGTCTCGACGACGTCTACCGCTGCTGCCGCTGCTGCTGCTGCTGCTGCTGCTTCGGCTCTTGCCTCGTCGGACCCGAGCAAGCACGTGCTGGATTCGATGCCTGTGTTTCTTGCGGTACTTATGTTCATCCCGTTTGTACTAGCGACAGTTTTCGGTGCTATTGCCAATGCTAGCTGTAGTTGCTCAAGCGAATGGAACTGCAAGTGTCCTGACGGCTGTTCGTGTGTTAGACGGCATCGTATCGGAAGAAGTGGCGTCGGTTCTCCTTGTTATGACGATTCATCCTTGTTTTCCTCTGGAAGCGACTGGTCATCGTCGTCTACATCGTCAAGTGAATGCGGAAGCTCCGACTCAGGAAGTTCAAGCGGTTCTGATGGTGGCGGCGACTCATGGTAACGGGCGATGCGATGCGTCGCGGCCTACGGAACAAGATGTGGATGCATGCCGGGTTTTTATTAGGTCGCAGAGCGAAGTGAACGACAGATTGGCGATGCGATGCGTCGCGCCCGTTCGGGCGAAGATGTGAATGTATGCGGTTCGATTACAGCGGTGCGAAGTTAAACATGCTGATGTTTCGCAACGGAGTTAAAACCTATGCGGCGTCTGAGCTTTCTTCCGGCAATACAAAATCTGATGCTTTTATCTCTTCGACGAATTGGTGAAAGTCTTGCGTCTCTTTGGCATCCTGTTCCTCATCAAGCGAGATGGTGCCCTCAGCGAATACCTCGGGCGACACATAGATTGGAGCACGCGCGCGCAATGCTAAAGCGACTGCGTCGGACGGACGAGCATCAATGATCTGCCTGAAATCAACACTGCTATTCATATGTAGTATTATTGATGCGAGGAATGCACCATCCACGCTATCATTAATCTCAACCTTTTCTACCGTGAATCCGAGCGACTCGATTACGTTCATGAGCAAATCGTGAGTCATCGGCCTGTCGAATCGCTCATCTGCCAAGACCATTCCGATCGAAGTGGCCTCCGCATATCCAATCCAAATTGGCAATGCTCGCCGTCGTTCTGCATCGTTCAAAACCAGTATTGGTTGTTTGTTTCTCGGATCGAGCGTGATGCCCGATACAAACATTTCACTCATCATATCGCACTCTCAATAGTCCAACTTTCCAATTATTCGTGAAAACACTGTAGCATCGAATATTGCTATCAATGCTCTCTATCTTGTTCTTAGCAATCCAGCCTTCGCTATTTGAGATAAACAATCAGATAAAGATCGTCACTGCGCAGTCAGAAAAGTTGATGACAGAATGTCGAGGCTCAGTCCCACTCGAACATCCACTGGTAAAAGTCTTCGTACAGCTCGAGAGGAATCTCCATGGAGCCTTCTACTGCAAAGGTCGGGGTGCCGCCGTTGACGCCAGGTGGCGCTTCTTTTATCTGGTCTATCGGAATGATGAATTGATAGAGAGGGTTGCCGGCACGGTCCTGAAAGGTCAACTTCAGGTTGTTCTGCTCTCTGGCAAATTGTTCTAGATTGTCTTTGGGACCCAACAAGGCCAGGCGAACTTGCAAGAATCCTCCTGTCCATGCGGTCTTGATGAAGGCGTCTATACCAACCGGTGCGACCGAGACGTGGGCCCAGTTGCGTATCACTGCGGCCCGTTCTAGCCGAGGTTGTCCGTACTGCGCGACAAGTGGATTAACTGTCGGAGCGGAGTTCGCGTTGTTCTGTTTTGCAAGCAGTGCGCCGCGCTGAAATCTGGGTCCGGTTCGTGCCTCGATCTTTGCGCTGCCTGCTGTGGTGCTCCCGGACTGATTGGATGGATTATCGGCCTGGCTGGGCTTGTCGGTACCCCAGTTGGCTTCGGGCGCCGCAGAGCCGCCCGCTACTTGCAATTGGGCTGGAGCAGTGGCCGGGCCATTCGGCGCGCCGCAGCCGCAAATCAGAAAAACGGCAGCAAAAACTATGGGAGATTTAGTAAAAGTACTCATGGCTGGACCACGAATAAGATGAACGGCACAATTCGTTTAGTCTAGTGCTTTTCAACAAAGTAGACAAGCTACTTCTTTTGTCTCGATGCCTGCGCGTTAGTGTTAGTAGGAGTGTCTGTAGCGTAGATGCTGGCGAGCGTCTCGGGAGCCAGTCTCTTCACGATAAGGACCGGCACTGTCGAGTTGTTGGCGAGATGTAGCGAGACGCTGCCGAGTAGGAATTTCGTCAGTCCTGTTCGTCCGCGTGAGCCCATAATAACCAGCTGGGCACCAAATTTGGTGGCAGCCTTGAGCAACTCGGTACGCGGATCTCCGGGAATCGCTTCAATCGTGACATTGTCGCGACCGAGTTTTTCGCCTAAAAGCGCGGCGCTCTCCTCGAGTAAACGCATTGCTCGCGAATGAATGATCGTCCATTGAGCCTTCAAGACGCCACTTTCCACCTGGCTGACATTCTGTGCGTCGATGGTGTCGAACTCCGGAAGCGTCATGACGATGGACACCTTGGTGCCATCAGGCCATTTCCTGTCGCAAATCCAGTCTACAGCATCATGCGAATACGGTGAACCGTCGAAGGCCACTAAAACTCTCTCGAAATTACCCCAGGTTGCCTCATCTCCTTTTACGATGAGCACGGGACAGGGGGCGTACTCGCACACACTGCAAGACACGCTTCCAAGCAGGAGGCGCTTTGCACCTGTTCGACCCTGCGAGCCCATGACGATGAGGTCAGCTGACTCTTCGACTGCAGTCTTTATGATCATGAAGCGTGTGTCGCCGAACTTTACTTTGTGCGACACTTTAAGCTTCGGCAGTTTTTGCGAAATCTTTTTGGCCAGTGCTTTCATCCACTTGTCTCTGACCTCAACGATCTCCTGCTCTTTCGTGTCTTTATTCTCGGTATCGTCCATGATACCAAAAGGGAGGAGATAATCAATCGGTTTAACTACATTGAGCACCGACAACTCTGAGCCGCCCAGCCATTCGAAGTGACAGAGCGCATCCGCGGCCCGCTCTGAAAATGTTGAATCGTCTACAGCGAGAAGAAGCTTCATATTCCATGCCCAAGTATACGGACGACCGTGAATGGTCGTCCTGGTATTCCGATTCTACCCGAGTGTGAAGACGCCAAACGCCAACCCCACGTAAGCCTATTTTAATCTGGGTATATAGTCCTTGTCAGGAGCCCGTCAAAACCGGTCGCACTATAGCTGGGAGGTGCTCTATGGTTCTTGCTGATACGATGGCAATCTTCCTTGTGATCGTGGGACTGCTCATCTGCTTTAACGCCATCTGGTTGTTTTGCAGGGCTATTTGGGAGCGGCTCGTTGTTGGCGCCCGTGAGGCTCATTACAATGGAATGGTGAAATCGTTCTTCCTGGGCTTGCCTCTAACCGCGCTTACAGTGATTGTGTTTGGCGCGCTCGCCAACGACAAGCAAGGACCCTGGGGGCTCGTCGCCATCCTGATCGCTGGAGTCTATCTGTTGTTTGCCAGCATCGGTGTCGCGGCTATGGCAGAGCTCATAGGCGACAAGTTAGGTGGAGAGACCGCGGGGCAGGCTCCCTGGAGATGCACCGTTCGGGGCGGGTCTGTATTAGTTTTGAGCTTTCTTTTCCCCTTTCTGGGGTGGTTGTTGATTCTGCCTGTCGCCACGATTGTTGGGTGCGGCGCTGCCATTCGCGCCCTCTTCCACGAATGGAAAAGCGGCAAGGGTGAGCGCGACAAGCGCATAGAGCAGATGGCTCGGCAGGCGCTGACGGAACCGTCTGTTGACGGCAGCGGTGCATAATTCGATTGTCGAGGTCTGCTGATGAGACTGAGCCGTAGAAAGGTATTGCAGTTGACCGCCTTGTTCGGCGGTGGTGCCGTCCTTGCCGGCTGCGATGGAGCGATAAGCGAAGCCTCTCGCAGGCTCGGACTGACAATTCCGGATCGCCTCATTCCACCCGACGGCAAAGAGATTGATTCCAACTTTCATCTCCTATCGAGAGCCGGTTACGGACCCTGGCCGGGTGATCTCGAGCGCGTCGAGGCGATGGGTGTCTCCGCCTGGTTGGACGAGCAACTCAACCCCGAAAGGATTGATGATGGATTGTGTGAGCTGAGGGCTCGTCGATTCGAGACGATCTACTTAAGTCCAGGCGATTGTTATGAGTTCAAAAACAATGTTTTGCGCGATGACCTGACCCGGTATACGCTTTTGCGCGCGATCTATTCGAAGCGCCAACTTCTCGAGGTGATGGTTGCGTTCTGGACCGATCATCTAAATATCAATCTGGAGAAAGGTGACTGCATCTATCTGAAAGCAGGAGACGACAGAAGGGTTGTGCGGGCTCATGCGCTCGGAAATTTCAAAGAGTTGATCAAATCGTCTTGTCTTTCTCCGGCGATGCTGGTCTATCTTGATGGCAAGGAAAACAAGCGCGCTCGTCCAACTGATGTTCCCAACGAAAACTATGCGCGGGAGCTGTTGGAGCTGCATACGCTAGGAGTCGACGGCGGTTACAGACAAAAGGATGTTTACGAGGCGGCGCGCTGTTTGACCGGCTGGAAGCTGCATCAGAAAGGTGAGTTTGCCAAAGGAAGTGTTTACTTCGATAGTGCATCTCACGATGATGGAGAGAAGGTTGTGCTCGGAAAAACCATCGCCCGTGGTGGAGGACAGAAAGATGTGGATCGCCTGATAGACATCGTTGCCGATCATCCATCCACGGCGCGGTATATAGCCACGAAGTTGGTGAGGTACTTCGTCTCGGATGACCCGCCCGCAGCGCTTGTCGACACCGTAGCGGAGAAGTTCAGAAGCACCAGGGGCGATCTCAAACTAGTGATTCGCACAATTTTGACTTCCGAGCAGTTCCAACAACACAAGGGAGAGAAATTCAAGCGACCGTTTCGATACATGGTGTCGGCGCTTCGCGGTATCGGTGCGGATACCCACGCGAAGAACGGCTTGGTAGAGTATTTGTCGCGAATGGGACATGGACCTTTTCAATATCCGACGCCGGATGGCTATCCAGAGGAGATGATGCCTTGGCTCGGCACCTTACTCTGGCGCTGGAATTTCGCGCTGGCGCTCGCTTGTAACGATCTGCCCTCTGTTGGCGTATCAGCCGATAAGTTAGCATCCGCGCTGCTACCGGATGGTAAGAGCGACCTCGATACCGATTTGTTGATTCGGCATTTTGTAGGAAGGAAGGCGACTGAAGCCGAGCTTCAGGCATTAAACTCCATCAAAAAAGGCAATTCGGATTTGCTCGGCCTGGTACTTGCTTGTCCTGCGTTCCAGCGATTTTAACAGGTGCATAATGGAGAAGGTCTCGAGAAGAGGATTTTTAAAACGACTGGCTCTCGTCACCGACAGCGAGTGCAGAACACAAGCGCACACGTTAGTCTGTGTGTTTCTGCGGGGCGGAGCGGACACTCTCAATATGTTTATCCCCTATGCCGATGATAATTATTACTCGGTCCGACCTACTCTATCGATTGCCAGACCCGGGAGCGCTGGTAGAAAAGCGGCTCTTCGGCTCAACGATCACTATGCGCTGCATCCGACCATGTCGGCATTGCTACCGGCATTCAAGGAGGGTGAACTGCTTGTTGTTCAGGGGGTGGGCTCAGATAATACATCCGGTTCTCACTTCGAAGCGCAGGATCAGCTCGAGCACGGCGAGAGCTTTGGAAAAAAGCTTGGTGGAGGCTGGTTGGGAAGGCATCTCTATTCCCGCAGTGGTGGCATGACGCCACTGTCAGCGGTTGCAATCGGTACGTCCATTCCAGAGGCGCTTCGTGGTGCGCCATCCGCCAGTGTCTTGAAGTCCATCGACGAGATTAAGCTTACGCTACCGAAAGGCAATCCTCAGGCTGTTGCAAACGCACTATCCATGCTGTATTCCAGCGACGTCGATCTGCTCGGCAACGCCGGCAAAGTTACGCTCGACCTCCTGCACAGAATCGAAAAGTTGAAAAGTCACTCGCAAAAATCCGTTGCAGGGGCGAATTATCCTGACACTGAATTCGGTGCGGCATTGCAGGAGGTGGCTCGGTTGATAAAGGCGGACGTCGGACTCGAGGTCGCTTGTGTTGACCATGGTGGCTGGGATACGCATTTTTTTCAGGGTGCAGCCGACGGACTGCAGGCGTCCAACATCAAAGAACTCTCAGACGGGCTTGGCTCGTTATACACAGACATACATGCTAACCTCGACCGCGTGACGATTGTCGTAATGACGGAATTCGGTCGGCGAATATACGAAAACAGCTCGATGGGAACGGACCATGGACGAGGCTTCGCCTTGTTTGCCATCGGTAAGCGTGTAAGGGGCGGACAGGTTATCGGTGGACTGCCTCAATTGAAAGAGGCCCCGATTGAGTTTCTCGGTCCGAGCGGACTGACTGTAGCCATTGATTATCGCTCCGTCTTGAGCGAGGTTGTCCGATCGTTGCTTGGCAATAACGATATAGCCAGCGTCTTTCCAGGTTTTACGCCGCAACCGATCTCTCTGTTCAAAACCACTGCCTAGGGCGCGCATCAATGCGTACCGTCCAGGGGAAACGGGTACAGTTTAGATCGCATGGTCAAAGAACTAAGCTTACCACTCTACAGAAAAGCAGGCGATCAGGACCCTCGCGACCGCTTCTTTCACCATAGCCTCTACAGTCAGATTCAGTTCATCGACGAAGCGATTCTAATTGTGAGCGGTGTTTCGCATCTTCTCATGCTCAGAATAGTCCCGCCCGACAACATGTTGCTCAACCGCTGGACTACAACAGTTGCGCTTCTATTTCTCTATTTTGTGCTTACTCGTCTCGACTTGATCGATCGCACTAACCGATCGAAGCTTTTTCTTCTCGGACTCAGTGCCATTCTTGTCTCGTTTGCTTATGTAGGTGGGCAAACGACTATGGTAAATCCAATCTTTGCCATGCTTGTCGCTCGTTGCACACTCGTATTAGATGGAAAGCTCAAGTGGTGGATGTCTGGCGTTGTGTTTTTGTGTCTTTGTGCATCTTCCTATCTTAAGTTCTGGTTCTGGCAGTGGGAGGCGCTACCTGTAGATACCGGCGCTGCCATAGTGTTCCTCTTGCCGACATTCTTTTACAACACTCTCTGGCAGGGCGTCGTAATGGCGCTTGTCGCCATGTTGGTGCAGTCTCTCGTACTCGGAAAACAGCAGATTATTGAAACTGAGAGAATGTCTCGGGAGCTTGCATATATGGCTGCCGATCTTGAACGCGCCCGCATAGCTCGGGACATTCATGATGGCGTCGGACATTCGCTCACGTCGCTAAGTGTTCAATTGGAGGTTGCTCGAAAGCTTTTGCATCGTGATCCTGAGAAGTCAGAAAGTGCACTGGAAGCGGCTGAGCGAATGGCTAAGCGCTCACTTCGTGATGTCCGAAATTCGATAGCTCTGATGCGTATGGAAGAGTTTGATTTCCAAGATTCATTGAAGAATCTTCTAGATGGTATTGAAAGTAGTGGTAATCTTAAAGTGACAAGCTCGCTCGATCTTCCGGCCGTCCCAGCCATGACCGCGTATCACATATTTCGGATTATTCAGGAGTCATGCACCAATGCATTGAAACATAGCGGTGCCTCCGAGATTGAGGTCACTTTAGCCAGCGCCGGCGATATCTTGACCATCCGCGTATACGATAATGGCAAAGGCTTCGACTCGGATTCGAAAGCGAGCGGTTTTGGTTTGACCGGGATTAGAGAGCGTGTCGATGATCTCAAGGGTAGTGTCAGCATCACATCTAGCAATGGCAAGGGGACCGCCGTATCAGTGGAGATTCCCATTGTTTCTTCGTGATGGGTATAATTCAAACGAACGGTTTTGGGGAAAACTTAGTGGCAATCAAGGTTCTAATCGTTGATGATCAGGTGCTTGTCCGGCAGGGGCTGGCTACACTTCTCGCTCTCGAGGATGACCTCGAGATAGTCGGTCAGGCCGGCGATGGAGAGGAAGCATTGACGCAGGTTGGATTCTTGCAGCCTGATGTTGTGCTCATGGACATGCGAATGCCGAAAAAGAATGGTGTCGAAGCCACGCAAGAGATTCACAAGCGCTATCCTGCTATAAAGGTGTTGGTGCTTACCACCTATGAGGAAGATGAACTTATCGTGGGAGCGCTCAGAGCCGGTGCTTGTGGTTACCTCCTGAAAGACAGTCCTTCGGAAAAACTGGCGACCGCTATTCGAGCGGTCAATGAAGGATACACTCAGCTCAGCCCTTCTGTGACACCAAAAGTAGTATCACTTATGCACGGCTCCGAAAAGGGAAAGAAGGTCGAACTTATGAAGACCTTCAGCGGACGCGAGGCTGAGATTATCGAGTTGATCGCCCTTGGGAAGAGCAATAAGGAGATCGCGGAATCCTTGTATATCACGCAAGGGACGGTCAAGAATTACGTCACGAAGATTCTCGGTCAACTCAACTTGCGCGATCGAACGCAGCTCGCCCTCTGGGCGAAGGATAATCTTTGATCAATTGACACTGAGCAGCATCAGGTCTCGACGTCTAAATTGCTCATTCGAAATTTAGCGAAGCGGCAAGTGAGGCTTATCCACGCTCGAGCTTCGTCCAGCTGTTTAAGCGGGACGATGCATTTGTTGAATCAAACTCTCGATTCTGAATAGTTCTCTTTGAGGAAAATTCTTATCTGGTAGCGAGCTGCTTAGAGCACTCTTTCGCAGTCTGTGCAATGATCTCGCTTGCTTTCTCGACATCATTGAGAGAGATGCCATAGTGCGTTACTGTCCGCAAGGTCTTCGGACCACAGGACAGAATCTTCAAGCCGTGCTTCTGAGCCGCATTTGCAAAATCGTCGGCTGACACACCTGGAAAATCTATGTCGAACCAGACCATGTTAGTTCTGGCCAGAGCCGTGTTGACCGAGATACCATCGATTGTGGAAATTCCTTTGGCAAGAGCTTTGGCTGTGTCGTGATCTTCCTGAAGACGTTGCACCATGTGGTCGAGCGCATACAGGCATCCAGCGGCCAAAACGCCTACTTGTCGCATTCCTCCGCCTAGTGCTTTGCGCCAACGGCGCGCTTCTTTGATGAACGGCTTAGGTCCGCAGAGCATCGAGCCGGAGGGCGCCGCCAGTCCTTTCGAAAAGCAGAATTGAACGGTATCGAATCCAGTCGTAAAGTCAGTTACTTCACAGCCGAGCGCAACTGCGGCATTGAAGATTCTCGCTCCGTCGAGGTGCGCGATTAGTGATTGCTGGTGCGCCAGGTCGGTGAACTCTCTGACATACTCTTTGTCCAGTGGACTGCCGCCGAAAGTGTTTTCCAGGCACACCAACTTCGTTCTGCACATGTGATCATCATCGGGCGAAATCGCATACTTGATTGCTTCAAGATCGAGGCTGCCGTCCGGTTTGTTAGCCAGCGGCTTCAGATGAATGCCGCCTAGGGTCGAGGCGCTCCCTTGCTCGTGTACGAAGATATGGGACTCGGCACCTACGATAGCTTCTTCGCCGCGTGCAACGTGTGTCAACATCGCGATGAGATTACCCATTGTTCCTGTTGGGACGAATAGACCTGCTTCCTTGCCCATCCGCTCAGCTGCGATTTCTTGAAGTCGATTGACTGTTGGATCCTCGCCATACACGTCATCTCCAAGCTCAGCTTTGTGCATCGCTTCTCTCATCTCGGCTGGAGGCAGAGTTACCGTGTCGCTCCGTAAATCAATATTGGTCATCGTCTTTCCTCGATCCTCAATTTCCCTAGTGAAAGACATTCTTGCATGTGTGGGTTCGATCGATTATGCCTCTTGCTTTACAAATCGTTCCAATTAAAACCAAGGCGAGGCCAGTCGGACAACTGGCTTCCATCTGCTTCCCACGGCTTCTACTCAGGAGTGTCAGCACCACGATTGAATTCGCCATTTGTGAATCATCAATTTTGAATTTAGTGGCCATTTGGATTTGCCAAGATTTTGATCTGGACCCTGATTTGAGAATAATTGGTCAAAAGAAGGCAGGACGGCTGGCAATCTATTAATTGAAGGAATCAAAAGCTCCCAGATTATTCTCTGGAGGGAATGAGTCAGATGGAGATTCCCCGGAGGAATAAACGCGCGTCCCAATTTAATCCTCTCTGAGGACTATCGAAAGTCTTGGTCTTTAACGTGTTTATAGATCGGCGGGGCGAATCACCAGCGTATCGCTATATGTTGATGCGATGTATCTCTTCCCTTCGTAGTAAAAAACTTCCGTTACTGGCTCGCCATGCCCCACAGCCAGTTCGGAGAAAGTGCTTTCCGACATGAGGGAGTCGTGATGGTTGTAGAGACCCGTGTCGAACTCCTCGGAAATGAATGCTTCATTGTTGCCGAACATCACATCTGCGCCATCGGACATCCGATAACGTGGGAAATCGTTGCCAGGGGTCAAGGGGCTGCAATAGGGGCATTGGTCATCTTCCCGACCACTGCACAGCGAACAGATATAGTATTCGGTGCCGCAATCGGTGGAGCCACACAAGGAGCACGGGTCTGCATCACAAATGCAGCAATTTACATCCGCATCCCTGGTTCGCTGTTCGAAGAAACACTCTGGAATTCGATCGGTCGGGTCTTTGAAAAATGGCGTTTCGAATGATTTGTTGACCCTGGCACTTATCGTAGGCGGCGAAATGAGATCCGCCCGTGGCCTGACCCTGATGGGGTAAAAGACCAGCATTGCGGAGATAACAATCGCAATTAACAGCAATTCCATATTTTGGTTATGCCCTCTTGCTTAAACGATCATGCGTGCCAATTTAAGCCCAAGAGAATTTACATTTTGATGTACGATGTAGCTATGAGTGTATTCTGCAAGACATTCTTACAGTTGGTAAGCCTGGCATCATGTCTCGCGTTTTTGGTTCAACCGTCGGCCCTTGCAAAGCCTGTTGATGGTTGGTCCGGTCTTGAGCACTCTATCAATACTCACATTAGGGGCGGCGAGTATGTCAGCGCTGAGAAGTTGGTTCGGACCGAGCTAGGTAAGCTTGGGCATGAATTGGAGCCACGGAAATCGCCGCTCGAGACGGACTCAACTCCCTCCGTCGCGGAGCAAACGCACAAACAGCAGCTCCAGATGGCTCTTGCGATGGTATTAGCGGCACGTGCTTTTGAGGCCGATCAGCGCAGCAGTGCTACCAGGTTGACCGGTAGCGATATAGTCCTATTGATGGTGGTTGTTCTGCTTGCTTCAGGCTTGCTCCTTGCGATCATGCGCTATGGTCCGCTCAGACCGAAGTTCGTCGATAACACGACGCGCTGGTTGGACAAGATAAGGCACGAGACCAACGAGGACAGCATGAAGCAGTGTGCTTCAGTGCTTTATACACTCGGAGCTTTTGCTTTATCTGGAGCGGCAATTTTCTTGTTCCTCCTTGGCACAATTCATCTTGTCGCGCATCTGGAATCTAACGAAAATAGCCACAGCAAGGAGGCTCGTGTCCTGTATGATGAGGCGAAGTCATTGATGGCAGCGTCCACTGCATCGCATATAGTTGAAGACTACGATGTTCTCAACCTTTATTCCAGATTTTTGCGTCGGATGGGTGACAATGATCTGGCATCAGCCGTGACGAAACGAGCTTTATCAATGCAAAAAAGGGCAGGCTGCTGTCGCGTCAAGCAGTCCAGTTAAGGCTGCTCTCAGGGATGTTCTATCCGATCATCTATGTGCAAGAAGCGTTTGGAGTTGTGTCGATGACAACCTCCAACTAGATAGTGATGTTCTCTGCTGTTTGGTCGACGTGTGCACAGGCTTCGTTCCGTTCGGAAGCGTAAACGAGCGGATTGGTTAAGAAGAATAGCGAAGATGAAAACTCTCAAATTCCTGATTATCTCCAGGCTCACCAATGTCGGAAGCCGAGTATAAGGGGCTTACGAAGGGCTTGGCAAGATCGCGAATTTCGAATGCGGAACCCTTACGAGGTCGGTCAAGCGCAATTGAGCCGGTAATTGATATGATCGGCTCTCGTGATTAGATTCGAATTCAAGTGTGTGGTATGAAACAACTAAACAGGGTTGCTGTGTATTGCGGTGCTGCGATGGGACTTTCTCCTGCTTACAGAGAGGGTGCGGTGGCCCTTGGGCACGAACTGGCCAATCAAGGGATTCAGCTGGTCTATGGTGGTGGCAACGTCGGTCTCATGGGTGTGGTGGCAAATGCGGTGCTCGAAAAAGGGGGCCATGTCATCGGGGTCATACCGCAAGATCTGATGAATAAAGAGCTTGGTCACACGGGGATCCAGGATCTGCGAGTGGTGGATACCATGCATCAACGCAAGGCGATGATGTCGGAATTGTCGGATGCATTCATCACCATGCCCGGCGGTTATGGAACCTTGGAAGAACTTTTTGAAATGATTACTTGGCTGAAGCTTGGTGTTCATTCCAAGCCTTGTTCCTTGTATAACGTGGATTCCTATTACCAACAACTGATAGATTTTCTTCATCATGTAAGCACCGAGGGATTCATGACGGTCGAAGATCGAGCGCTTCTAATCGTTGAAAATGAGCCCGTGGCACTGCTCGACAAATTGCGAGTATTCAAGCCGACTACATCGACGCAATGGCTTTCTCTCGAAAAGACATAACGATTGCGCTATTTAACGAAAGCCGAATCCCGGCAGTCCTAGACCACCGAATGGTGAGATCGGATTAGGATTTAAGTTGGTGCCGGCGCCAGTGCCATATGGAAAGTATGGATTGGATCCATAAGGACTTCCGTAAAAAGGATTGCCGGTGCCGTAAGTGTTGCCGAATCCCGTATACGGTGTACCAATAAATGGAGAACCGAACCCTCCGAGAGGGTTGACCGATCCGTATGGTCTGCCGAATCCCATGTTGTATGGGTTGTTGAAAACTGAGTTGCCGAAGCCCATGTTGTATGGGTTGTTGAACACTGAATTACCAAAGCCCATGTTATAGGGATTTACAGATCCGTATGGCGTGCCTAGACCCATATATGGATTGTTGAAAACGGAATTTCCGAAGCCCAAGTACGGATTTACCGAGCCGTATGGTGTACCCAAGCCCATGCTGTAGGGACTTCCGTATGGTCCATAAAACGGATTATTTTTCATCATTCGATAATTCATGTAGGCATTGGCACCCATACCGGCAACTGCACCAGCCGATTGCCACAAGCCCGGGTCGTCGAGTAGATCGCCGGTTCCCATCATTATGTCTTTGGGAACCCTCACAAGAGATTTACCGAAAGACTTCGCTTTACCCAAGATTCCTTTCGGGGGTGGTTGTCCAGGTGTTTGAAATGAGCGAGTGCCTGCGTTGCTCTGCGGGAAAGACATGTTGCCTTGAGGGAAGGACATGTTGCCCTGGTTGTATTGGTCTGGGTTCAAACCAAAATTAGGACCGGATCCGCCCACCTCGCCCGGCGTTGGCTGGTGATAATCATCTCCGCCACCAGACACCTGACCAGGCGCAGTCTCATAGTCATCGCCAGGAGAGTGCTGGACGCCCCGCTTATAGAATCCATGCACTTCTTCATCATCGACCCAGTCGTCGGCGCCAACAGCAGGAGCCGCCTGACAGGCGAGCAGTAATGTCAACGCAATTGAAAACACGCGGCTTTTCATACCATAAGTATATCGCCCGTTTTAGATTTTTCGCACAACGAGCGCCTGTGCGGCATGGCGAGGTTTCACCAGAGTGTCGAAGAAGTGATAGCGACATTATCTCGCGCAACCCAAAGATAGTGGTCTGAGTCGATGTTTTGCTTCGAGCTCTTTGGACAAAACCCTCGGTTCGTCCCTGCTCGAGAGGAAAGAATTCCTGAATTACTCGCTGACAACCGGAGTAATCGGTGATGAGGCAGCTGTCCATCTGCTTCAACGACTCGTATTACGGCGCGTGCAACCGGTCAACACGGTACATCAACCTCTTGCGAGTGCCGGTACCAGCACAGATGTGCACGGTACCGGATGCGCTTCCTGACTGGCTCTTCGACTGCAGGCTCCATGCCCCATGCCGCATCATGAGCAGTATTTTGCCAGCAGACCGCGCTCTCTTGCTTGTTCGAACATGTACTTGAAGAAGAGTCCCGCGACAGCAAGGTACACGATGTTAAGCCCAAATGCGATGATTGCGTAGTTGGACACTAACGCGTGAGACCCAGAGATTGCGGCACGCATTCCCTCGAACACGTAGGACGCCGGGACGCATCGCGCCAGGGGCTGCAGCCACGCGGGCAGTACGCTGACCGGGTAGAACACCGCACAGAGTGGCTGCACCACGAATGGTATCGCCCATGCCAATACTTCAGCCTGTGGCCCCCACCTCACGATAAGCGAGGTGGCGATAAGACCCATTGCCCAGCCCATCAGCATGAGGTTGCTGAACAGGATGGCCAGGTCGAATCCTAGCGTCATCACGTTGAAGCTGTACATGACGAATGCCATTACGGACAGTATCAACATCACGGCTAGTGCCTGCGCTAACCCGAGGATATAGGCTGCTGTTATGAACTCACTGACCTTCACTGGTGAGGTGAAGATGTTGAGCAGGTTGCGTGACCAGAGGTCTTCCAGAAAGGACAAGCAGACCACTTGCTGCGCTCGATACAGGACGTTCCAGAGAATTACCGCACCGATCAAAAACGTGATCATCGTCGGCACGGCGCCGCTTACTTTCAGCAAGTATAGCGTCACAAAACCCCAGACGAGCAGGTCCATCACCGGCCAAAAACAGACATCCATGGCTCGGAAAGCGTTGCGCTTGCACACATACATGTACTTCATCACCAACGCGTGAATTCGATTCCATCTCATGATACTTTCACCTTCTCGATTAATTGACTTCTTGCAATGGCGATAAACACATCTTCAAGCGATTCGCTGCCATACCGCAGCAGGATCTCTTTTGCCGAGCCTTCTTCGACGACTTCGCCGGCGCGCATAAATACAATGCGGTTGCACAGCTCGGCCACATCGAGCATGTTGTGAGATGTGGTTATCAGCGTGGTTCCCTGCTCACGATTGACTCGCATGAGTGCTTTTCGCACTTTGTCCGCGAGGTCGGGATCAAGGCTGGCTGTTGGTTCATCAAGAACCAGGAGCTCAGGGTCATTGAGCAACGCTTTGCAGAGATTGAGCCTGGTTTGCTCACCGGAGGACAGTCGCCCGGATGTCGAATTCCTCAGGTGCGCGATCTCAAAATCCTCCAGCAGCTGGTCAATCTTAGCCCGTGCATTTTTGATGCCGTAGATTCGAGCGAAAACGAGGAGGTTTTCATAGACCTTGAGGTTGTACGGCAGCGCGATGTAGGACGAGGCGTAGTTTACTCGCGACAGAATCTCCGTTCTTTCCGTTTCGATATCGCGTCCGAAGACCCTGATCGAGCCGGCCGTCGCCTTGGTCAGACCCAATAACATGTGCAGGGTCGTGGTTTTTCCGGCACCGTTGACGCCCAGCAGTCCGACGATCTCGCCCTTTTCTGCGTGGAAAGAGACATTCTTCACGGCTTCGTACGTGCCGAACTGTTTTCGTAAGCCTTTTACTTCTACGACTTTGTTGAACATGAGAAACACACTCCTGGTTCGAGTTTCGAGTAATATCCGGATTGCCAAAAAGGCAAAAAGAGTAAGAGCACCAATGGTTATGGAGGGACGGACGGACAATCTGTCCGATACTGCCTCCAGGTGCTCTTACTCTTCGTTACAACGAAAATCAAACAAAGTGAGAGTGTTATCTCACCGAATTCGCATATCCTGTGTCGGCAGAATCAATACTTGCCAGCTTTAGGGATTTTGTAGAAAAGTCGCATGTTGCTACTCCAATTTTTAGTCTGACTTACTTCCGGTACACAGTGATCCGGATGTAATTTTTGTCGGGCAAAAAGAATTCGCGCCAACTCTGCTGCAACTATACCACACAAAGAAATTGCCGCAAGCCCCCTTTTGCAAATTGTGTCGAGATGCCAGTTCTCGCTGCTATAACTAGATACTAGATAATAAAACTAAAAGAGATTGTTATTCTGATGGTACTGTATTTAGTACCAGAGAAGTATTGCTTTTGTCTGATGTTCAGGAGTGCGCACGGGAGATCATGAGCTTCCGTGTTTTGTCCGTCGATTCGCCGCCATGCCGACGAGCCATGCCACTTCCGATTACGGTAATGCCAGGGCCGAATCGATGAGCCATAACTCTCTTGGATGAGCGACTGGTCATGCCAGTGCCGGAACGACGGGCGATGCCGTTGTCCGATGACGACTAGTCATGCCAGCGCCGAGACGACGAGCCCTGCTACTGTCCGTTGACGGCGAGTAACACCACCGCCGGTCGTCGAGTAATGCGAATAATGCCACTATCCGACTGTGAGTTGCCAGGAAACGGGGCAACGCTTGCAAGCCTGGGTTTCCATCGGAGAACGCCGGAAAGCCATTGCAGGTTTGCCTTTACCCAAATTCTCATAGACCAACCAGCATATCAGCCTTTTCTCTATATCTTGATCTTTATCTGAAACAGATTAGTTTATTTGATTAAGAGGTAGATCTGTCAGTGGGGCGGATTTTTGACGCATTGTGACCGCTCTCGACGACTACAATTTCTGGCAACGGAAAAATCTCGAATGGGCGACCTCTTCAAAAGACGCATATCGACGACAATAGAGCCATCAACGATTAGAATTGGTGAGTTTCTCGGTCTTATCGAAGTACTTTCGCCCGAGATTCTGGACGAGACTCTTCAGGCTGCTGAAGAGCTAGAGGTACCGGTCGGTCGGGCGACGGTGCTGCGTGGACTGATAACTAATGGCGAGTTGTCCAAGTTGATCCAGCTTCACTGTCTAGTGAAGGGCAAGATCATCGGTCTGGAGGAGGCTAGAGAAGCCTTCTTTATCTCGAGACGAGAGAATTGGCCGATCAAGGAATCACTGGTCGCACTTGGTTGTTCAACCGCAGACGGAACCTTCGTTCGAATCGGTGAGCTGCTGATTGAATCGGAAAGGGTCAGTGAACAAGATCTTCGAACGTCTCTCGAATTGCAAGGACTTTGCGGACTGCCGCTCGGTCGAATCTTGACGATCGACGCACGTATTCCCGAGATCGTAGTCAATGAGGCGCTCGCGCTGCAAGCCGATATACGAGATCGCAGACGAACTTATCGTGAGGCGATTGTTCGACTCCGCAGATTCCGGATCGCGGAAGACGCCTTCGCTCCTCGAAAGCGTTTGTTGCTTAACCGCCAAACGCTCGAATTCGAGCCAGAGACGATGGAATTGCGAGACATACTGATTGCCGCCGAAGTTGTTACCGAAGAGGATTTGAAACCTGCCGAACACTTTGCTGTATCAAACAACCTGTTGCTGGAAGATGTTCTACGAAGCTTCCCCTGGATCGATCACGACATGCTCTCAGCTGCTTCGGCAGCCGCGGGATTTATCAAATACGGATACATAACCGGTGATGAAGCGGTTTCCGTGGTCAAGTCTCTGAAATCGAACGACGAAACGCTTGATGCACTGCCGCACCTTGCAACAACAGTCGGTAAGTCGATGACTCTGTACCAATTCTTGGTCACGAGCGGGTTCCTCACTCCCGAAGGAATCAGGCAAATCATCAGAACATTGATGAACGATTCTGATTTATTCCTCGAAGTGATCGGTAGACCGAGATCTGCTTTTTCGGAAAAACGGCAGGTCAAGCACGCAATCATCAAATCGATTTTAGAAAATGAAAACTTGGAAAGATCGCTTGCCGAAGTACAGAAGGCCGACCGCAAACTTGTAAGCTATTCGCGCGATCTTCTATCGCTTATTTCGCATGGCATCATTACTGTCGATCAAGCTATTCTCAGTTTTGCTAGATTACGGTACGAAAAAGGCGAGCGCGCAGCGACGCCCGAACCCGTTGTTTGACAACCAGCTCTAAACTCTCTCTTACACGGCGTTTACCGAAAGTGAGATTCTCATCTTTGCTCGCGTAATTCTATTCGGTACACTGTAGTATCGAGCAGAGTCTTCAATGTTGTTTTTCCTATTCAGGTTTATTTATGAAAAGTCAAGTCACCACTCGTAGTGTCAAGTTGGTAGTTACTGCATTTATTGCTATCGTTGGTCTGGCTTCCTGTTCTGATCCTCGCCGCGTGACTTGGTCTCCTGATGGAAGCGTTGCCGCAGTCATCGCCGGCGATGGTCTTCGATTCTGCGATGCAGAAGGAAATCTCGGTCGGCCCGCTGCACCTTCCGTGGAATTGGTCAGTTGGTTTTCCGACTCCAGGCGTATTATGGTGGTCGAGTACGAGCCGGTGTTGAAATGGTCTCAAGTCGTAGAACTCGAGCCCGCCGATGATGTTCGCATAACTCTAGAGACTGCGAAAAGGATGCTAACCGAAGCCAAGCTTCACAAAGGGCACTGGAAAGAGTTTGAAAAAGCAATCTCAAAGCTCCCTCATGCTCGTGAGGCGGTGCTCTATCTTCGCGACAATAAAGACAAAGAAATGTCTGCTACCGATGACGGTGGGACATGGGCGCAGATCAAGAAGAATGTGGCTGTAGGCGTACACCGTGTATGCTCGTACAACGTAGAGAATAAGAGTCTGAGCGGGCGGAAACAGATCTATCTGACGATGCGAGATGTCAAAGAGATTCGGATGTCTCCAAAAAGTAATGCACTACTACTGGTGTCACACCAGGAGAGTGGCGATGATGCTCCGTACAGCCTCATGCATATAACCATTGACAGTGGCAAGGTACGCACTATATCTGGTATCGCTGCAATGTATCCGGATTGGTCGAAGGACGGAACCCAAATCTTCTATATCGAAGCTGATTTGCCATCTAGGGCATTGAGCGGATTAGATACATCATTGATCCCTTTGTTTGGCTCACTGCATGCGCTACCTGTAGATCCATCAACAGAAATGGTCGCTGAAAAAGCGGAGAACAAAGTCTTATCCCATGTCTTTTTCTCTGAAAATAGCCGTATTCGTTGTCTGACTGATGGCAGTCTCGTATTCTCTAGCCTCCCGATTACACTTCCGGTTGGCGATAGTCAAGTCTCACACCATCAAACGCTGTTTCAAATTCGACCGGGGCAGAATGCTTTGGTAGTACCGATGGTGCCACCCGATGTCGGTCAGGATGGTAACGCTGACGCTGTCGAGTACTTCGAGGTGAGCTCCGACGGCAAGCACATCTTGATACCTGGTAATTCGAATGGAGTCAGCATTTACTCTGTTCTCACTGGTGCCGCTGTACGCATTGACGGTAAGGGATTTGATGGGACCAAGCGATTGACATTCTCTCCATCATTCCGAAATGCTGACGAGGTTTGCCTTGGTATGGCGCCAGTCGAGGACTCCGACAAGGAAGTTAAGAAAGACGTCAAAAGCGAGGTGGTGCTTTGGTCTATCTCTAAAGACTCAGCGACGTCCTTGAGCAAGACTTGGCCGGAGTCCGCTAAGAAGAAATTCCTTTACTGACCTGGCCGTCGTTTGGTCCGCAAACAGCAAACACATACAAGGTCTTTGTCATATTTCTGGCGAGTTTCGAGCCTTGCAGCACAACGACCTTGACGGTCAAGAGTAGTTCACCGAGGCACACGGACTATTCCTTCTTGCCTTTGGGCAGGACCTGCTCAGTCTCTTTGGTCGAGGCTTCCTGAATCAGTTTGAATCCCTCGCGTCGACCTTTCTCTATTACATTAGCGACTTCGAAAATTTTCACGGCTTCGCGGGCAATCCTTTCATTGTTGTCGGGCACTGGAATAAGTTCATAGATGTTCGAAACGTGCTCATTGAGCTGAGCAACAGCGGTTTCGTACTCATCGAACAATTTCGCAAATCGATCTTTCGTTCCCTTCGGTACGATGATCTTTTCGACGCCTGATTCCGCGTCTTTTACATCTTCTTTGAAAAGATGGATTATAGGCTCCATCGTGCTTATGTAGTAAACAAGCCACTCTGGTCTTGTGGCAAGGTATTTATGATGTCCAGCCAGGTCAATTGCAGAGATCTCATTAGGATCGGCTATCTCTGCGTCGGCAGTGGTTGGAATCTCTTTTCTCGTAACTTCTAGATAAATGTTTATAGCCTGTTGCTTGATCTGCATGACACAGAGCCCGACATCGCGCATGTCGCTCAGCGTGATTGCGTCAGTCTTCACATCGATGTGCAGAGTCGGTTTAGTCGGTGTCGTGAGTTTTGAGCCGGCACTACCAGTAGTATCGTCCGCACGTGCGTTTCCGTAGGCTAGCGATAGTATTGCCGATACAGCCAACAAGACCGCGCAGGTTCTTTGATTATTACGTCGGTTCAGCAATTGTAGATACTCCGTTGAAAACAAACCATGGACCGAACTCTAATACCTATAGATCAAATAGTGAATCCTCCAACCCGACATTCGATTGGAAATTGTCGAAGAAGGTCACGCTGATAAGACTTCCGTCTTTGAAGACATCCCATTCAAGCGGTATATTGGTTTTTGGATTGATGTAGATGCGGTCGGTTATGGTTTCGAAACTGCCTTCGTCGAGTTCGATAACCTTTACCGGAGCCTTCCAATATTTTCCAGAGATGGCGCTGGTAGATATTTTGGCTTTGCTTCCTTTCTTGATTTTCGTTCGAACTTCGTTGAGGAGACTTGCCATATCAGCGTTGACAATACTGTGACCGCTGGGTAGCTGGAGCATTCGCGAATCTTCTTCGAGCGTCAGTTTTACATACTTGAGCATGCCGCCGCCGCAGCCTCTGACGACACCATCGTCTCGGCGCACGACAATTGCGCCCTGATTCAAATTTCCTTTGGTGACTTCGACCCGCACCCGCTTGTTTTTCTTGAAGAAAAACTTGGCTGCACCTTCTTTCAATCGGTCTTTCATGCGTCCGGTCAATCTGGTATCGACTTGATAATCGGAATAGTTATTGAAGTTGCTGCAAGTTGATTCCAAAATTGATTGACCTGGTGCCCACTTCATGTCAGTCAACAGATCATTCGTATAGCGAGAGTGCTCTTCTAGTGGGGGAAAAGTCATGCCATCCGCGCCCTGTCCCAGGACTACGCCAGCAAAGAGCAGCGCCACAACGAGGTTTCTGATGTTTCTGTGCGGTCGGAAATTCAAGATTCACTCCTGTCAGCAGATTGGGCGTTAATAATCGGCTGAGATTCCAAAGACTTACCGATGACATGTGACATCAAGTGTCATGTCGCGATACCGAGCAATTTTACCAAATGCACCGAAACGCCTTGTCGGGGATGTAAGGTGCGACTGCAAAAGGCCGTCTGTCTTGAGTTTTTTTGCCACTAGATATTAGGCTGAATGCGGCTTTAGCCCAGGAAATCTTCGGTACTCAGGGAAGAGACGTCGACGCACGTCTGTAGATGAAAGTTATGACGTCGCCAAGAGTCAAATCCAGATTTAATCTACACAATTACACGAACTGGTGTAATAATGTAAATGGAAGCCGATACTGGAGTGTTCCATGGGTAACAATCTAGATAGTGAAAAGGTTGATTCTTGCTGCACGCATGAGTCCAAGACTTCAGCTGAAGCACCTCTGTCAGATGCAGACGCTTCGGAGCTGGAGGACCTTTTCAAGATACTGGCTAACGACACGCGGCTGAAGTTGCTGCACAACCTGGCGCTTGCGCGAGAGATGTGTGTATGCGACCTGGCCGATTCGCTCGGTATGAAGCCGCAGGCTGTATCCAATCAGCTTCAGCGGTTGTCCGACCGCGGTATTGTCTCGACCCGACGGGTCGGCAATAACGTCTATTACCGTGTTGTTGACACATGCATACTCGATCTGTTGCACAAAGCCGTGTGCTTGCTGCGCGACAGTGAAGACAGTCGGGACGGAGTCGTAAGTTTGGCTTCGTTAAATAGGTAAACTGCAGACACATTGGAGGATTTAATATGATCAAGGATTGCTGCAAAGGAAAAGATTGTTGTAAAAGCTCTGACTGCGCCAAATGCAGTGACGCAGAATGTCCGACCTGTGAAGATTGCGAGTGCTGCTGCGAGTGCTGCAATTGCTCAGAGCAAGAGGGTGGTTGCGCCTGCGCTGCCTAGTTAGCATCGACATATGTAGAGCGAAGGACCTTAACGGGTCCTTCCTTTTTTGGGTTGATAGACAGTCTCCGTTTTGGATTCTTCGAAACAAAAATCGGCAGCGAAATTGGCGAGAAGTTTTTTCCTCGAAACCTGTGTATATCTTCAGGTGATGGGTAAATTTATAACGAACTCTGGTATCCAAGGATGGGTCAATGTCGTTACCGCCGGATAAGCTTCCTCCTGGACTTTCCGCTCGTGAATATCGCCGACTGGGAATCAAGTACCTTTTGATGGGAAAAAATGACCACGCGACGGAAGCGTTTACCTTGGGCTATGAGGAAGCCGGTAACCAAGATGGCGAGAAAAGCGCCGACCAAGAAGCGAAGCAAGGATATCAACAAGGAATGCGATTCGGCGCCAACCTCACTAATGCGGTGATGAAACTGTTGCAACAGCAAACCGCCGGTGATGACGGCGCAGAGAAAGATTCGCAGCAGTACTTGAATGACATTAGAGAACAACTGGGGCAACTCGGTGTTCCGGAAGAGAAAGTTTCGAAGTTCATCGAGGAATTGGTCGAGGTTGTCACTGTCGCGGGCAGTGAAGAGCCGCCACCGCGAGTGGTGCCGACCGACCTTACTCCACGTGAGTTTTATGAGCTCGGAGTGCACTATAAGGAGCTTGGCTGGACCGAGCAAGCTAGAGACGCACTGACCTATGCGATGGAAGGCGATCCGGATGGAGACTGGGGTGTCAAGGCGAAGCGCTTTTTGCAAGCGCGTTTACCCAGATTTCCAGTGCCGTTGATGGCGGAGCAGCGCAATATATCTGGATACAATCTGATGATGTCTGGCGATATTGCAGGCGCCAAGGATGTTTTTGAGGGTTTGATTAGCGAGTATCCAGATTTCGAATGGCCGTATGGCAATCT
Source organism: uncultured Candidatus Obscuribacterales bacterium (assembly GCA_964418155.1). Taxonomy (GTDB): domain Bacteria; phylum Cyanobacteriota; class Vampirovibrionia; order Obscuribacterales; family Obscuribacteraceae; genus JADYXR01. The sequence goes on from CAYQKX010000001.1 coordinate 95,091, forward strand.
TGGATTTCTATATCTCGGTGATGGCAATATAGCGAAGGCCAGAAAGATCCTTGAAAAAGCTTTGAGTCTCAATCCTAACTATCTCAATGGCTGGCTGCACCTCGCACGAGTTCTGGCATTGAATGAGGACTTCAGAGGAGCATTCGACTGTCTCCATAAAGCCGCTGACATTTTGCCGGACAACGCTGATGCGGAAAAGCTTGGTGAGTTCATAAAAGAACTGGAGACCGGCTGAGGTTTGCTGTCGGAATAACGGAATCGCGAAGAAAGAGGGTGTTACGGATTGTTGGGCATCCGCCGCTCTAGTCGGACACCACTTTCAAGAGACCAGCTCGAGCTCTTGAATCGTGCTGAGCTCAGGCTGCGCTGTTTTTCGTTCTCACCCGAATTGTCGGGATGAAGAGCGGATGTGAGGATTTGCCTACTTTGAGTCGAGGTCCAGAAGGCTGCCGAAGTCTAGAACGGTTTTTCGATGGCGTTCGTACTGTTCGATCTCGATACCTCTACCCTTTGCCAGCATTCGGTAGCCCGCTTCCGTTACACGTGGGCAGCAGTTTAACTCCACGGCAGTGAGCGCGGGCATCTCTGCGAGTCTAGCCATAGTCTTATCTGTCAGATTGCGGTTCAGGCTTACGTTCAGTTTCTCGAGTTTGGATAGATGAAAAATCGGTTCCATGTCTGCATCCGTGATTGGTAACATGCTCATGGCCAGGGAGGTTAGTTGATTCAGTTTACCAATCGATTGGATACCCTTCGATGTGATGCGGGTATCGCTGACGGTTAGACTTGTCAGAGTTGGCCACTGCGCGGCAATGATTGCAAGGCACTTATCATCGAAGGTCTTGCAGGATTCGACCAGAATCGCGGCGAGCTTGAGATGCTTTAGCTTTTCAAATCCTTTGGCCGTAACACCTGTTTTCCCAAAATCCAATTCGTTAAGACCAGACATCTGAGCAACGGTGTCGAGTCCTGAATCCGAGATCTTGCATGAATTCAAACGGAGCTTAGTGAGATGGGCTAGTTTCGTCAAAGGTTGCAAGTCTTTATCGCCGATATTGGTGTCGTCGAGAAAAAGTGTTTTCAAATTTTTGATTGTTGCAATTGACTTGATACCGTCTATGGTGATTTTGTCGCCAATGACAAGAAGCTCCAATAGATTGGCATTGTTTTCCAAAAACCTCAGACCTTTGTCTGTTACCCTGGTTGCCGAGATATTCAGATGTAGTAGAGTGGGAATTTTGCTGATGTGATTTAGCGCATTGTCATCGAGGTTGGTTCTGGAAACTTTTAATGCGCTCAGGGGTATTTTGCTGAGCGCTCTGTATCCTCGTTCCGTTATGTGGACCTGATTCGACAGGGTGTTATCGTCGCCAAGAATCAGTTCGTTAATGTCTTCGGCATGATGCATAGCAAGGTATTCTAGTTCTGCGTCTCGAATCATTCCGCGGGCTGTCCATCGCTTTTCTGGCTTATCGATCTCAAACTGCGAACTGATGTGCTCTACCATTGGAGTTTTATTGTTCGCGTCGTCATTCACGACTGCTGGTTTGACATCGTGCGAGGTCACGAGTCTAGTGAACAGTATTGGAACCAGGCAGGCAGACAAAATCGCGTAGCAAGCAACCAACGAGACTCTTAATTTGCCTACTTCTCGCTGTTTCTGTTTTTCTGGTGTGGCAACGGTCCCTTGAGACGCGGATTCTTCTTTCAGCTGCTCGATTCCGAGTTTCAGAGCTTCAATCATTCCAGACATTGATCGGTATCGATGTTCCGGGTCTTGCTCCAGGCACTTCGCGACTATGGTGTCGAACTCCGAAGGAATGTTATTGACGAAATCGGAGATCCGAGGCGCGGTGAACTGCTTGTCCTGCATGATTTCCAGCACTGACTCCCCTTCGAATGGGACATGTCCAGTGACGATGCGGAAGAATATGCAGCCGACGGAATAGATGTCAGTTCTCCGGTCTACACTGACTCCGGAGAACTGTTCTGGACTCATGTAGTGTGGAGTCCCCACAACGAAACCTTTTTTTGTGATACTGCCTGCAGTATTGCTGTCAGTTTCGAGTTTTGCGATACCAAAATCGAGCACCTTCACGCTCGCCGTGCCCGGATTGTCGCCATTCACGATAATGTTGCTGGGCTTCAGATCTCGGTGCACAATGCCATTCTTGTGTGCGTGCTCCATGCCCTCGCATACCTGAAGGATGATATTGACAGCGGCTTCTAGTGGCAAAGATGTGCACTCGTCCAGAATTTGAGCGAGGCTCATGCCCTCGGCGCATTCCATCACCAGGAATGGTATGCTCTTCGATGTGATACCGAAATCCATCAATGTGACTATGTTTTGATGGTTGAGCTTGCTAGCTACTTTAGCTTCTTGCTGAAAACGCATGGTTGCGTCTGGATTTAACGTGGACTGTTTTAGTAGTTTGATCGCAACGGTCTTGTCCAAAATCGTGTCGTGCGCGCGAAAGACCTCTCCAGAAGCTCCCGAGCCCAGCAATCGAACATCTGTGTATCGTCCGGCCAACTCCGGCGGAATTGTTGAGTTACCCGATAAGTTCTGCATTGGGAAATCGTCAGTCGAAGGTCTTCTGCATCACTGACGGATACTTACCCTATACGCCGATGGGTCGAAACGTGGATTCGCAGTCATCGGACGTCGATTCTCACCGTTTTCGAAACTTGTAGACCACGTCGGATGCATTTCGGGCGACCGCCTGAACAGGAAGACCTTAGGCTTCTACAGTATGACCGTTAGCTCTTCCACTTCAGGAAGGAGGGTTTAACTGGGTTTTGAAAGGGGCGATCCGTGCGAGCTGCTTCATTCCATGCTTTCTTTAGTTCGAAATACCAGCGTCCAGGTGTACCAGCGTCGCGAATCGTCATGACCAATTTCGGGTTGTGAGGAATGCACTTCTTTTGCAGGTCGGCCATCACCTTGTCTTGGCCGAGAAAAGTGCGTACGAAGTACTGCACGATTGGTATTACAAGCGGTGCAATTCCGGGAATTGTTTTTACCCAGTAAGTGGTGTGGTTCAATTCCGTTGTATTTTCGTCTATCGGTGTGAGGGCTGTTATTCCAGACAGAAGCGTCTTTTCGCCGTGCATCAGGCGTTCTATACGACAGGCTGGCAGGCGAAAGCCGATCTCGTCTTCAATCATGTTGCCGATGTACTTGTAGACCGAGTGTTTCGACGGCTTGTGCTTCACGATCGTGAAGCCGGTTTGATCCGGCACGTAATGTTTTACTTTCTCTTTGAGACTTCTGCTGTTGCGCCACCACCAGGACTTGTGGACATATGGGACGTGGGCCGTGTCGATCAAGGCGACGGCATTGTAGTCGATGTGATTTGACAAAATCAGTGTGGTTGTGGTTTTCTCGAACCGGGAAAGATCCTCTACGCCGAATGCCCTCGGTACATCCGGTGGTTTGTCCGGTTTGTCACCAAAGTAAACCCAGACGCTGCCTTGTTCTTCGCGGCAGGGATAACTCTTCGTTCTGATACCGCAAAGATTTGCTTTCTGCCCGTCGACTAGTGACGGTATGGCTGTGCAGGCTCCGGTCGAGTCGAAGCGCCAGCCGTGAAAGCAGCATGCGACCTCTTTTCCGTCGAAGCAGCCAGCCGACAAAGGCACCGCCTGATGCGGACAGATGTCTTCCATGGCGAAAACCTGACCATCGGATTTGCGACCGACCAGGACCATTTTGCCAAGCATAGTTTTGCCGACCATGGCGCCGCGCTTCAGCTGGTCGCCGGCGATGGCGAAATACCACATGTGCTCGGTGAAGCAGCTTGCTACGCCGATGCCGCGTGGCAAATTCTCCGGCGATTCCGACCGACCCTCCTCGAGAACTTGCTCATTAGGATCAAAGTTGGTTGCCGGTGTTCCCGGCGCTTCAGATGTGGTCAACAATTCCGGGTTCCTCCATATTGCGCGCAGACAATACGTCAAAATGTACACTAACAGGTTTCGACCGGTTAGAAGGTAATTTTTTCTGAAGGTAGTCAAGAATGCCGACCCTGGGTTGGCGCGCGCATTGCGGCTTGTTTCGCATCGCAGGCGATGCTCGGCTCAATATCAAAACAAATTGTGCAATATCACAACTGTCCGAAAATCGAAAAAGCATACAGGCGCCAAGAAGATGGCAGAAAATGCAGTTTCTCTTGACAACAATTCCACTAGTTATTTACTATTAGGGTCGCGGGTGCGGCTTTTCTTCAGTACAAATTGGTTAATCATACGTTTTGACGCGCATAGTGACGCCTCCTACATTTGAGTTTGATAAGGACTCTCAGACCGGCACATCAAACAGTGTTCGGATTGATGTGATTGGTCTCTTTCGCGAGAATCAGACGACCAGACCGACAGTACCGACGCGTGAGTCAGAGCGTGACCTGTTCGTGTCGGCATTATTTCCTCCGGCAATAGAACCCGGTGAGAAGCCGAAGCCTGGTTCGGATAAAGCGACCAGTGAGAAGCCGCCGGAAGAAAGGAAAGCGGAGGTCCCGAATCAGTGGACCGTAAAAGGCACCAAGGATGGTGGTATTACCTCTTTCGGTATGACCGCGGAGTACAAGGTATCTGCCGACGAATTTAAGAAGGCCAATCCGAAAATAGATCCGAAGACCGTAGAAGTTGATAAAGATAAGACCTTCACGGTGCGTCACCCGACGACAGGTGAACTGGATGAAGGCTGGAAAGTGAAGTCTAAGGAGAAGGATGGCTCCCTGACGCTGACACGCGATTACACAATGGATTTGAAGACCCGCGAAGGGAAGGCACAGGCAGGCTTGGTTCAGGGCATGAAGCATGTGCCGGACAGTTTTCTTAAAAAGCTGGACGAAAAGGTAAAGGAGTTGCCACCGAACCTGATATCAAGTCTGGAGCGGAACGGTTACAAGATAATTGCCGCTACCAATATTCCAGAGGCAATTCCGGCACTGGCAGACCTGACTCCCCGAGGCTGGCCCAAGGATCTTTCGTTCTTCGACTCAGACGGAACCCACGACAATGTCAGTAAACGCATCATCGCTCCGATGCGCATGGGGAGAGAAGGAGCAGCCGAGCCTGTGACTCGCGATAACGTGGTTCTACACCAGGTCGGACATGCACTCGACCATGCCCACGGCTTTCTTTCTTCGAAGCCGGAATTCGTGGAAGCCTATAACAAGGATATGGCCGCCATTTTAGACAAGCGTCATCCAATCTATAAGTACTTCTCCCAGAAGGAAGAGAATGCGGGCAGGCAAGAAGTGTTTGCTTCAATGTTCGGTGTCGCTCTTGGGAAGCCCGAAAACGAAACCGATATGGATTATCTCCAGAGGCATTTTCCTAACTCGCTAGAAGTCGTGAAAAAGCAGATGAAAGAGATAAAGTAGGTCAAGCCTTTGTCTCGAACCGAACATCCGGTTCTGTGAGTATAGTGACTTCCGCGTAGGAAGTGCTTTGCTCCACCCAGTCTTTGACGGCATCTTCGAATTCGGGACGTCTTGTTGACGGAGCGGTCCTTACTGTTCGAAATCCTTGATCTGTGTGCTCATAGACAAGGAGAAACGGTCCTGCTTGCCATAGCTCGTACCAATAGACACCGGAGCCATCGTTGTGTACGGCCTTGGCACCACTCAGGAATGTCTTCGGGTTGATAAAGGTAAAAACCAGCTCGGCAAGACCCTCCTGTCCGAAATCCAGGCACCACTGACTTAAGTCGTTGTTGTTGTTGATGAAGAACGATATCAAGTCGTGTGCCGACGTTGGTGGCGTATATGGTGTCGCTACAAGTGCTGGGAGCGTGATCGTATCGTCCTCGATGTTCTGGTAGCCTATCCAGGAGGATTCGGCGAGGTTGATCCCCAGCCCGCTTCGCTGAATGATATTGGCCCAACTGGCCTGAGCTGCGAGGTTGCCGACTTTGTCGAATGAGATGAATTTGCCTTTTGCGGGCTCCAAATACGGTGCCAACAAACTTACTTGAATCAAAGCGGCCATTTTAGGTTTTGCGCTCAGAAGATCATAGACCGGTGCGTTGGCGGTACCAGCCAGTGGCGGGGGACCGAGTGCAGCAACGCTCACGAGCAGATCGACCGCGCCCTTCTCGACAGGAAGCGAAGGATCGTTAGCATCGCTTACTACGAACTCTACGTTCGATACTCCAATTTGAGATGCGACGTCTTTTGCACAATCAATCGCGCCTTCCGAAATGTCAAATCCGATAACTTTGGACATTGGAAAATGCTGGGCATAGAAGCACGTCAGGATGCCGTTGCCGCATCCGACATCGACAATCGTATTCGGACATTCCGTTACGCTCTGGACGAACCAGTCCAGGTAAGCGCGATATAGGTCGCGTCTGAGAGAGGAGAAGTCTATGCTCACTTTTACGTTCTGAAAGATTTCGGCGTAAAAACTAGACTCATTCCCCTTTTCGAGCTCTGCATAGGCCCGCTCGAGATCACAAATTTGATCGCGAGGATAGCGTGAATCGAGATATGACCAAAACTGATTGATGTTGCGGTGACTTCGCAAACCTACGGAGTTAAGATACGAGTCGATATCGGCTGTGAGATTGGGCATGACACTACCTCTGGTGCTACCTAATCAGTATCATCTTCGCACCGCAAGAATTGCTTATCTACTTCGATTACGTTGCCACTGATTGCGTCTATCGTCACCGATTTTTTCAATTTCCCCTGACAGATCTCGAACTCGTACTGAAGTCTGTGGTCATCCCATTCCAATTCTACTCGACGTACCTTGCCTTCAACCTGCTTCAATGAGAGTTCTTCTGCATCCTTCAAGCTGATCTTGGTCTGCGAGACAAGGCTTATGGGGGCTGAGGACTCCGAGCCTCTGGATGCGGGCAATTTCGGATTTGTGTCCTTCGACACCGCCACCGGTGTAATGATAACTACAAGGGCGCATACGATAATAAGTAAAACGGTGCTAAATCTCATTCTTCGTCCTCACAGCGTCGAGCCGAGTCGATCAATTCCAAATCTTACTTGATGTTTGATCAATACGCGACTAACCAATAATTCGCGGCGCTTGACTTTCTCCAGTGCTCTTCAGGTTCTCTACGAAGCGGAGATGCCGATCTGTTTTTTACCGTTCATTTCGTGGTGGTTCGCCGACATCAGGTCATGGACGTGCTTTCGCATCAGTCCCGAGCTGCGTTCGAAGTCTGCAGGATAGACCGGAGGGAGCACTCTCACTTTGATGTCCGACCTGAAGTTAAGTGCTTTGGCGTTCTTCGGATAGATTTCATGGGTACCCGTTACTATAATCGGAACCACCGGCACATCGCAGTCCACGGCAAGTCGAAAAGCTCCGTCCCTGAAATTTTGAATCTCACCGTCTTCGGACCTCGTCCCCTCGGGGAAGAGCATTATGGATGACCCGCGCTTGAGCCAGTACTTGCAGGTCGCCATCATCTCTTTGATGCTTTTAAGGTCTCCGCGTTTGATTTTTACGTATTGATTCAAATACATATTCAAACCGACATTGGGCACGTTGAATATTGACTCTTTCGAGACCCATTTGTAGGGCTTGTTTAGACCGTACAGCACCCATATATCCCAGAACGACGAATGATTCGCTACTAAAACGTATGTCTTATGGGGATCTATGTTTTCAGTGCCTTCGTAAGTGACTCTCCACCCCGGAATGGAGTGAATATACATCATTGCCCAGATGCCGCCCCAATGGTGAAGAATTCTTCGATTGGGATCAAATGGCGCTGTGACGAGACAGATGATCGCGGCAATCGAGACCATGAAAAAGCCACTTATGAAAAAGTATGCGCCGAAAAGAAAAGTGAGAATCTTGTCCTTCAAGCGGAATCCCCTCTATCGGTCATTAATATGATAGCAATCGATTAGGCTCTCGATCCGACATGTAACGATGAGGAGGAACAAAGCTCTAGCTCAAACCATCATTGAGCTTTGATTGCTCAGGGATGCTATTCTTGGCAACTGGGCGCTTGTCTGTTTATCACCACCTGGTAGAAGTCGTATGAACTCTGTTACGAGTAGAGCCGTCGTGAAGGATCCTTGTTCAAAAACACTTGGTGAATTATCGTGCGATTCGACGTTCAACAGGCTCGACCGTTGGATTGTGATTGCGCTGGTCGTTCTTGCATGTCTGATGTTCCTGCCTGGGCTAGGTGCGACCGGGATAGTCAATTCGAGCGATGGCTATTACACGGAAGCTGCGCGCGAGATGCTCGAGCGGCGCGATTTCATAACGCCTTACTTGAATTACGAACCGTTTTATGAAAAACCGATTCTAATCTATTGGCTGATAATAGGCTCATACAAGCTGTTTGGCGTCAACACTTTTGCTGCTCGATTGCCTTCTTCACTGTGTGCTATTGTGTCGATACCGCTTCTCTTTCTTTTGACGCGTTCGTTATTACGGCGTCGAGCAGCTTTGCTTTCGGCGGTTGCGCTTCTAACAATGCCGCTATCGATCGTCGTTGGACATGTTGCGATCACAGATGCACCGCTAATGTTGCTAACACTTTCGTCCTCGCTTCTCTTGATCTCGGTTATGAATGGTGCCAGAAAGTGTTTTCTTCTGCCGGCATATATTGCACTGGGACTCGCTGTTCTTGCAAAAGGTCCGATCAGCATATTGCTCGTCGCTACTGTCGTTGGGATTTACATCGCAATGGCTTCACGGAAGGCTGACACATTAAAGCGGTTCGCTGCATCTACTGGTCCGGAGTCGAGCGCAGCGGGTCTAGCATTCGAGGCATCTGAGCCCGTAATTCAGAGAGAAACCGATACTGCAAGAGAGTTGAGTGCAAGGAGCTTTCTCGGTCGCGTGAATGACAGGGTTAAACTCATCCAGCCTCTGTCAGGGGCTATGGTATTGCTCCTGGTATCGTTGCCCTGGTATGTCCTCGTGCACAATGCCAGTCACGGTCAGTTCACGCATCAATTTTTCATCGAGCAAAATCTCAGTCGCGTGTCGGGTGAGCTTGGATCGCATATTCAGCCGTGGTGGTTCTACATTCCTTACCTTTTTGCTGGATTTTTTCCATGGTCGATTTTTCTTCTGCGAATGCCACTCGTCTTTCGCCCGCGCAAGTCCTGGATGGTCTCGACGCAACGTAACAACTTCCTTTTGACCTGTGCTCTAGCCACATTACTGGTTGTAGTTGGTTTCTCTCTGTCGGCGGCGAAATTGCCTACTTACTTGCTGCCGCTAGCGCCGTTTGTTGCTGTCTTGGCGGGGTGCTTCCTTGATACCTCGATTCGTTTGGGCAGGCGCAGTCTCTTACTTTGGACTGCACCGGTCATGGTCGTAGTCGGCGGACTCAGCTTTATTTTCACGACACGGCTGATTCACGGTTCGACTGCGATTAAAGTGCTTGTTATCGTTATTGTCTCTCTACTAATCTCTGGACTTGCTGCTTATGGCTTCCTTGTTATACGCCGACGATTGAGGAGCGCCGTCGCCGTGCTTGCTGCCAGTTGTTATCTGGCATGCGCCATCTTGGTTCCACTTGGGCTTCTTCATATGTACAAGCGCAGTCCGGCGGCGATGCATCAGTTGTTGCGCAAGATTGCCGCGACCAGTGACTCGAGCGTAGCCATCGTAGCGAAGGATAGCCCGTCGGCTGCTTTCTACGCCAAGCAGCGTGTCTTCGAAGTCGATGATGAGAAGCAATGTAGAGAATTCATCACGACAACCAAAGCGCCTCATTATTTTCTCGTTCCTTCTAAGCATCTCGCCGATGTCGTAGGTTGGATGAACAGCTCGGCAGGCGTAGTAGACCATAAAGGCGACTGGTACCTTGTCGAAAGCATGTCCGACAGACTCGACCCTGTGGACTGATCCATATGTGATACCATTGACTGGTATCGGAAGTGGTGTCTGATAAATTGTCTAACCGTCTTGTTGTTCTAGCATCTCTAAGTCTGTTGTTACTCATACTTGCTGAGCCAGGATTGGCTTTGCACTCAAAGTCGACACCATCGGAATCTGCTACGGCGCCTGATGCTTCGACGACCGTCCGACTGCGAGGACCTTTGGGTATCAGTCCCTCATATACGAAGCTGATTCCCGAAGTCGAACGTGGATTATTTGTTTTGAAGCAGGGAAGTGTCTTTCCTGTGACGATTCTCTCAACTATCGACAGTAAAACTGCGAAGCTTGGTGACCCCGTAGACGGTGCTCTAGTAGAGGACTTGACTGTAGGCGACAAGATTGTCGCTGCCAAGGGAAGCTCTATCAAGGGTTGGGTTTCTGCGGTTCATAACCCGCGTAACGTTCTTGAATCAAAATTTTGTCCAACCAATTGGCTTAATTCGAACGCTGCGCTTTCCGTTCACTTTAGCAAGATCCAGACCAAAGCCAAGGGCGGCGCCTACCAGATAGATGCACAACCGGCCCCAGGCACGCCGCTTCGAGGTGATCATCAGGATGTCTCGCTCAGTGTCCGTCATGATGGGTGCATTACCGTCCATTGGAATGGTATCAAATACGGTGCGGCAGGGGCTGCTATAAGTGCCGTTAGCTGGCTGACCGGTCCATACAAGCTTATTACGGGACCGATTATGTCAGGCACCGCGGGCGCGATTCAACCAGCCTACGCCTTCGACAAGCCTATCGCAAAAGAGGATGCCTTGACGAGAGCCAAGGGTGGACTGGTCGGTGCGGTTAAAGGACTACCTGGCGGCTTTATCGTTACGGGAATTGCTAATCATGGGGGTGATATCGCAATCCCTTCCGGCACTGAAATGCAAGTGGCTCTCGATTCCGATTTTGTCATTCCAGCCGCTACCTACTGATCGTCTGCGATTTGACGTAGAAGCTGTTGCAGATTCGTTCTTTTTCGACAGCGGTACTGCAGTGGCATCTGCTTGCGCTACTCAGGTCGACTCGGTTCTGCCAAGTCGTTCGGTAGATACCATAACTCGTATGGACATTTAGGGGACGGCGAGACGGACTCCTAAACCCACTCGATTGCGACCAAGGATGTCGCGAATGTGAGTATCGTTATTGAAAATGGGATGTAAGTTTTATTGCTTGAGAGTCGACGTTAACAAGTCGATCGCACTCTCCAGCTTCTGCTCCACGGCGTGAATCTGTTCGCTGTCGTAGGACCAGCGCTCGAGGAATGCCGAATAGCTAGCCACGTTGTCGTTGTTGGAAACAGTTAGTCCCTTCATGCGATTCTTGACGGCGAGAAGCATGTCCGATAGCTCTTTGTGCATCTCTTTGTTGTTGAGTTCAGCAATGAGGAATTGGCTGCGCACGGCTACTCGGTCTGAGCCCTGGGCGAGTTCTCTCTTGTCAGAGCGCTCATAAGCGACAGCTGTTGCCGATGACATCACCAGGTTGCGTGCAAGCAGTGTGTAAGCATTGCCAGGGTTAGTTCTGATCGAATCCACGATGAGCTGAGGAATTTTGTTGTTGAATTTCCACTCGCCTGTGAGCAATGACACGAAAAAGCCGCGCGCTGTGACCATATCACTCAGAAGATCGGAGATCTGCTGTGCTGCCAGGTCAGAGCGAATCGTTGTCGCTTCGATTTTTTCGATGAGCTTTTGGCTGACTTCTATTGAATTGTGGAAGCTCGGGTCTTGCATGCTGCCCTCGTCTCACCCGTACGTGCAATCCCCATTGACGCGAGTGTTGGTAAGTCTTATCTTGCTGGGTAATCATCCACTTCTTTCTAAATCATACTCCGATCCGTGACCAACGGGTTCGTCGCATTGTGGCTTGTTCTGGAGGTTAGATTTTGACAACTTCTACGACTTCGAAACCTCGGGTAAAAAGTCAATCAAAGGCTGAATGTGATGCCATCAAGATCGGTTCTGAGATGCAGGTTGGAATATCGTCCTTTGCATCATGGATGCTTGGTGTTGGTGCGATTATCGGGTCTTACGCCTGGCTGGTACACGGACCGATGATCGCCAGAGCCGGGACGTTCGCGACTAGCTCAGCATGGGTGGTGGCGGCGATCATGACTTTGCCGTCTGCGTTCATTCTTGCAGAGCTGTCTTCCATGTTCCCCGCTGCAGGCGGACCCTACGTATTCAAGTATTATGCCTTCAAGCGCGTTTTCCCCAAGACTGGCGAAATGATTGGATTTCTGACTGGTTGGCTTTTCTATACCTGCGTTATTTGTGCTTTAGCCTGTATGGGCAATGGGTTTAGCAACCTGTTGAGTCATATTTTCTACGGGAGTGCCGCCAATGCGCCGATTTGGTTCGGTCCATTCCTGATTGTATGCCTGTTCGGAGGCTGTACCCTTCTCAACATGGTGTCCGTCGACAAGGCTTCAGCGGTCAACAGCGCTGCGACCATCGTCAAGTTCGCGATGGCAGTCTCATTCGGACTCCTCGTCGTGTGTGCGCCTCATAGCTCGGTTGCCAACTTGCTTAATTTCAGCAATCCTCATGGCAACGCCGATTTTTTCGCTAACTTCTCTTCTGTATTCCTACTGGCCTTGTGTGGTTACTCGGGTATCGAGATAACCTCTTGTTCGAGCTCCGAGACAAAAGATGCCAGGCGCAGCGTACCGCGCGCTATCATCCTGACGCTGGTTGCGACATCTCTCATTTATGTGGGCATGAGCCTCGCCGTAGGCGCCGCCTCGCCTTATGTACCTTCAGCCGATGGTGAATACATGATCGTGGATGGCACGGCGGTCCACGCCACTGTCCCCGCCATGACCGGACACCTGGCCGGACCATTCTGGGGCAACTTGATGAGCGCGGCTGTCGTCACATCGATTGTCGGTTGCGGCTTGAGCTGTTTACTCAATCTGGCTCGAGTCGGATATTCAATGGCGGCTACTGGTCTGTTTCCTCGCAAGTTTGCTGAGCTGGATCCGAAAACAAAAGCGCCTTCTTATGCGCTCTGGTTTCAGTTCTGGTGTCTCGTAATCGTCTCGGTCGGCAGCAATGTCCTGGCGAAAACAGGACTCTGTCCCAATCCATACGTATTCTTGGGCGAGATTTTCGGATTTATCTACTCTTTCCTGGCTCTGTTGTACGGTTTCTGCTTGATGTCGCTGCGCTACACGGACCCCGATATGCCGCGACCCTTTCGTATCGGAGCCAAAGGCAATGCCCTGGCCTGGGTTATGACGATCTGGTCAATTGCCGTGTATGGCTTTGCCGCCTTCGGCTGTACGACCTGGGTCCAGCAGATGACCAGTCTGGTCATGCTTCTGGTGGGAGTACCTATCTACTTCTGGTATCGAAGGCGTGGTCTGTTTGCCGAATCGGCGCTGATTGCGGATGCTCAACCTGTCCCCGTCATGCAGGAAAGCGTGATTATTCGGTGAGAGAATTACAAGCTGTTTTACGGTCAAAACCTCGTTACAAAGAACGGCTTTTAACACAATCATATTAAGATCTGTGGTCTTATATATTGAGGGGCGATATCTAAGCAGGCAACGGCACTATGTCACAATCACGGTATCTGAACATCTACGTTCACGGAGACAAGAAAAAACTTCCGCATTTGCTCACCGCAATTCAAAAGTCAGTTTGTGACGGTTGGCAACTTGCCAGTGAAGAAGGTCGGGCACGGCGCGGTGGAGACGAAGTTCAGGAGTATCGATTCACTGCGAACCAAACGACAGGTTTCTTGCGGTTTTTCTGCAGTGCTGACAGACCATATGTTTTCTACCTCCGGGATTCCGGCATAATCGGCTCAGAAGGCCCTATCACTTTGCAAGACAATGATTATCTCGTGCGACATTTCGTGTCCTCGATTTTAAAGACGGTCTGCACCGATCTGGATTTCAAACTTCAGGTTACTCGGTCGCAAATGCACTAAGGCTCCACCGGTGGTGGCACTCCGACAAAGACTTGGGATGTTAGGTCTCGGTATTTGTTAGCGTCCTTGTCGGCAATAATTTCCCGCGTAACTTGATTACACCGGCTATAACCTCAGTGGCGCGCTAGTCTTGCGATCTCGATCAGGGAAAACCCTATTGAATGATCGCCCACGAATTTCTAAAGTGAAATCCGTGGAATGTCATTGGCGCCTGCGCCGCTCTAGTCGGACACCACTTTCAACAGACCAGCTAAAGCTCTTGAATCGTGCTGAGCTCAGGCTGCGCTGTAGTTCGTTCTTCACCCGAATCGCTCGGGATGAAGAGCGCAAGTACAAGGTGAAACAGAAGCAATCAGCTAAGGCTGTGGTTCCTTGTTGCGTGTGCACGTAGACCCTAACTGAGCTGGTGGAACAAATCTATTGACTTGGAGCAGCGCCTGGATACGCGCTGTCGATGCTGGTTATTCGATTGCAATAATGGCGGTTGGATTCTTCGACCTGGCTTTGTGCTTCTCTGTATTGAGGATTTCCGTTTATGGCATTTTCTCTGCCACTGTTTCCTTCCAAAGAAAAAGCGGGAAAGACCGGCTTATCTACAGGTATTCGTCGCCATGCCTATGCGAAACTTGTTAAAAACTCCATTGAGTCAACTCGAAATAAAAGACTCGCATCTCTCAATCAAAAGGCCAATTGGCAGGACATTCTCTTTATTCAAAGTATCCTCGAAGACGAGCGGGGAGAGGGCGTTGTCGTCCTTGCCGACGGAAGTCTGCGCAAGTATATCAATGTGACCGGAATCAATCTTTTGTTGTCTGACGAATATGATCGCGAATTGCTGGCGCGACAATTCGGAAATCTCTTCGACTGCGCGGAATGCGACATGCAGGTCCTCGTCAAATCACGTAACCTCCCGGTGGAAGAGTATCTCGAGCAGTATCAAATGCACGTCAAGACCGATGATCCGTACTTGAGACGATACGCTGAGTATACAGATAACTGGTTTCGCGAGGAGCAATCGCTTCGATTTATTCCTCGCCGAGAGTTCTATTTGTTGTTGAGTTTTCAGCCACCTGACACCAACGATGGGCGCTCCTGGAGTGGTTCTCGATCTCCTTCGGCACACGATGAGTATGTCTATGAACTCAATCGTTTTGTGCAAGTTGCTTACGACCAGTTAAATCAAAGTTGCATGAAACCGAAAGTATTGAATCAACAGGAGATTCGTAATCTCTTGTTCTCGACTCTCAATCCAGGATTGACCGAAAGAGAAAGAGCATTGCCGGAACCGCATCCCGAATACTCTGAGTGCTCGGCGATTGCACGGTCTGCACTAGAGGTTTCCGATAAGAATTTGTGGTTGGATGGAAAGCTCGTAGCGACGCATTATCTTAAGAAAATGCCGCACAACATTTGGATTGGCTGGTTGATTGAGTTGATGTCCATGCCATTCGAATACACTCTATCCATCTTTATTCATCAGTGCAACCAGGAGCAGGTGCGAACCGCGCTTAAGTACAAATATCATTTCGGAAAATTGACATCCACGCAGCTGCCGACACCCGATCTCGAACTGTCTGAGGTAACCAGTCAGACCGAGGCGGCGATTCAAACTTTTCTTAGGAGCTCCGCTAAAGCGTTTGACGTAAGCATGTACGTAACCTGCACTGCCGATTCGCAGGACCGGCTCAATCGGTCTACCGATCAGATAAATCGAGTCATCCAAAATCGTGGCGCGAAGATGGATCGGGGTAAGTACTTGCAGCTCGACGCATGGCAATCGACGCTGCCTATCGGCGTTGACAAACTCGCGATCGTTCATCGAGTGATGTCGCCTGTGGTGGGAACTCTCTGGCCATTCTTTAGTGCAAAGTGCGGCACTCCGACTGGAGTTCCGTTTGGCTTTTCTCTTGCTTCGGGTGAGCCGGTTTTATTAGATCCATTTTTTCTAGGGGCAGGTAAGGAAGCCTATAACATGTTCGTCGTCGGGATGACCGGCGCCGGCAAATCATTTGCAGTCTCTATGCTGATTCTCAGGCTTCTACCGACGGGAATGAGATTCATTCTGCTAGACAAAACTGTAGATCGTTTAGGCTCATACCGATTTATTACTGAGCTGCTTGGTCCAAAGCACTGTGCCTACATCGACCTTGGTCCCAATTCTGGTTTTGTACTGAATCCATTCGACCTCGGCGACGATGATACCGATCCAGATGGGCGACCGACAGGCGATAAGGTCGCCAGGTTGTTATCGTTGCTCGATCTGATGCTTGCCGAGGAGGGTCATGACGAGTTGGATTTGCAGGATAAATCTATCCTTGATAAGTTGATTCGCCAGACATACGCTAAGATGCTCCTGTCCTCTAATCGAGTTCCAACGATGTCTGATTTAGCGCATTTTGTCAACAGTGCCGCGGATATCGAGATAGATAACGATCGACGCAAGCGAATGCAGAATCTTGGTCGTGGCTTATCGCTCTTCACCGCAGATGGTGCTTTTGGTGGGTTGGTCGACGGTCACACCAACTTCGATACCGAAAAGCCTTTCATCGTATTTGATACCAGAGACGTAAATGAACCTCGTCTCGAGAAGATTGCTGTCTACACGCTTGCCGACTTCGTTCGGCGCACTGCGGCCGCTTCTAAGGAAAAAGGCGTGAGACTGGCGGCGATAATAGATGAGGCCTCGACATTGATGCGATTCAAAGCTGGTGCTCGGTTGCTCGATGACCTTTCGAGGAGGTCTCGGCACTACGGCATGATGCTCGTGTCGATCACTCAGCAGCTCAAGGACTTTTTTCGGCAATCTGACCAGGCTGATTCTGTCGTCAAGAATGCTCATATGAAAATACTGTTGCGCCAGGACCCGAGCGATTTGAAATTGCTGCGTGAGACTCTGCGGCTCAACGAACCTGAAGTTGACGCCCTCTCTCGCTTTGCACGCGATGATTTGAGAAGAAAAGAGAGTCATGCACTTCTAATCGTCGGAGCAATCAAGGGTACTGTTCGTTTGGTGCCGTCTCCACAGGATTACTGGATCTGCACATCAGAACCGATCAAAGACATTCCGGAGCGACGTCAGATGATCGAGGAGCTGCAGAAAAAAGATCAGGCGCTGAACTCTACAGACGCTTGCCGACAGGCTGTCTATTTGCTTGGATTGCGGCGCGGTGCCGAACTGGGATGACCCAAGCGAATGCACACAAGACTTCTCTTCTGGTGCATTCAAATCACTATGCTGTGCCTGTGAGGCTTCTCAAAAAGGAGTGCTGAGTTGCATGAAAACTTATCAGGCTCTTTCAGGCAGACCCATCATGTCTGCGTTGTTGCCGGTTGCTCTTACACCAGTCTCATCGATGACAACAGCGCCGCAGTCTTCATCTTCAACTTTCCAGCTTTCGAAGTAGTTGCGGACTACCCATCCTTTGAAGTTGCTTGTGTTAACTCTACGCCACAGCCAGCCATCGGATCTGTTGATCGATGTTACCTTTCCATCTTTGTCGTATTCGAAGGAATAATACGTGCCATGCGCATTGTATCTGAAAGACGTGATCCGACCGCTCTGATCTTTGAAAACCGTGTCGCCAAATGCATTGGTGCTTGCCTTGTCATGTCGCTTTCTTGATATGGTGCGGCTTCGTCGTCGCTCCTGCGGTTTGCTGTCGCAGTCGTAAGACGACTCTTCCGTCTCCATCCAATTGCTGGTTTGTTCGAACATGTTGTGCACTCCTCTTCTTTATGGGCGATTCTGTTTGATGGACGATACTTTGATGGTTAGAGGGATTCCTGGATCGCCTGGAGGTGGGATTCCCAGGTGTCCAAACTTGATGCTATTTTTTCGCTTGCGCGAGAGATTTTTCTTTTCCTTTCTTGGGAGAGTTTTTCGAATCTAAGTTCTCCAGTTCTGTCAGGATGGCGTCTGTCATCCCTTCAGTACCGACTAGCTTTTCTGTCCAGCGTAACGGTTTGCTGGTGTCGTCGGCGGTATCATCAAGGTTGACATAGATGTCGGACGTTCGATATCCCGCCTGGAGCGAACGCTCGACTGCTTCTTCTATTGCCTGGGCTTCCGTTTCTAAACCGAAGGAATAGCGCAACAGAAGTGCAGCCGAAAGTATCTGTGCAATTGGATTAGCTACGCCTTTGCCGGCAATGTCCTGGGCACTTCCGCCGGGAGGCTCGAACAGTCCGAAGCCACTGTCGGTGAGACTGGCAGAGGCGCACAGCCCGAGCGAACCTGGAAGGGCTGCCGATGCATCGGAAAGAATGTCTCCGAACATATTCGATGTGACGATTACATCGAATTGAGACGGGTCTTTGATCAGTTGCATCGCGCAGTTGTCGACCAGCATGTCTTCCAGCTCGACATCCGGATATTCGGACGAGACCTCTTTCACGACCGTGCGCCAAAGTCTCGATGCCGTGAGCACGTTAGCTTTATCGACGGACGTCAATTTCTTCCTGCGCAGTCTGGCTGACTTGAATCCAGCGTGTGCCGCGTTTCTGACTTGATCTTCCGTATATTCCGATTCGTCCTGTGCAAAGCGAACACCGTCGCGTACGCCTTCTTCGTGTCTGCCGAAGTAGGCGTCGCCGAGCAACTCTCTGACGATGAGCATGTCGACGCCTTTGGCTACGATGTCAGCTCTGATTGGGCTGATGCTTGCCATACCAGGATAGACTTTGGCTGGGCGGAGATTTACGGCAAATTTGAATTGTTTTCTGAGCGTCAGTATCGAATTGCGTTCGCAATCTTTCCACTTGGGCTCATTCATTTCACTAATTGGTCCGCCTACGGAGCCGAACAAAATCGCATCGCTTTCTTGACACAGATCGAGCGTCTCTTTTGGCAAATGCGAACCATACTTCTCGTACGCCGCACCTCCAGCGTAGCCTTCCGTCATTTTGAACTGGTGTCCAAATTTATCAGCTACGTACTTAACGACGCGCACTGCTTCGCGCATCACTTCACGACCGATTCCGTCACCAGGAAGAACAGCTATTGTCCGTTGCATCACAACCTCTAGTTTTTTGTACCCGCCATTGCCAATGCCCTGTCATTTTTTTTGGTCGATTGGGCAGACCATGTTTTTTCATTGCGTTCTCGATAGTCGCTTATCTCCTTATCGTGAGACAGGATGTAGTTGATATCGTCTAAACCATTCAGCAAGCAATGTTTACGAAATGGATCATATTCAAAGTAATGTTTTTCAGTCGCCAGACCTTCGTTGACGGTCACAACTTGTTTTTCCAAATCTATTGTGACGTACACATCTTGTGTCTCGGCTCGTTTGAGCAGTCGCTCGATGATGTTCTTCTGCAGCGTAACCAGCAACATGCCATTCTTCGCGCAATTGTTGGCGAAGATGTCCGCGAATGATTCCGCGACCACAGCTTCTATGCCGGCGCCCTGGATTGCCCATACCGCATGCTCCCTCGAGCTTCCGCAGCCGAAGTTGTAGCCCGTGAGAAGAATCTCGGCTCCATGAAAGCGCGGCTGATTAAGCGGGAAATCCGGCTCGGTATCTTTCAATCTGCGAAAGAGATTCTCTCCGTAGCCTTCGCGAGAGGTGCTCGTCAGATACTGTGCTGGAATGATCTGATCAGTGTCCACGTCATTCTTTGGAAGTGGTATCACCTTTGATGATATTGGTCGAAACTTTTTCATTTAGCTAGTCCTTTGAATAAAATTGGATCGAATCGAACTTTTCGAAAATCACAGATACTTAGCCGGCGATGCGATTTTGCCTTCGATGGCGCTGGCCGCAACCGTTGCCGGTGATGCCAGATGTGTTATGCTGTCCGGACCTTGACGTCCCATAAAGTTGCGATTCGAGCTACTCACGCACCGTTCTCCTGGTGGCACTCTGTCGTCGTTCATGCTCAAGCACATTGAACAACCAGGCATACGGAATTGTGCACCTGCGTTTTCAAATACTTTGTCCAGACCCTCTTCAATAGCCTGGGCGCGTACCGATTCGGAGCCAGGCACAACGTACATGGTCACGCCTTCTGCCACTTTCTTCCCTTTAAGGATACTGGCAGCAATACGCAAATCTTCGATTCGTCCGTTGGTGCAAGAACCAACGAATGCCCATTGGAACGGCATGCCGACGAGCGACTTTCCTGCTTCCAATTTTGTGTAAGCCAGTGCCGCTTCCAGATCTTTTTTGGCGAGATCGCCGAGTTTTTTCGGATTGGGAATCGGCTTTCCAAGCTCAATACCCTGGCTGGGGTTGGTTCCCCAGGTGATCATCGGATCCAGTTCGTCGAGATCGATTACGACCTCTTTGTCGAACTTGCTTTCGGGATCGCTTCGGAATGTTTCCCAGTACTCGACTGCTTCCTGGAAGTTGTCTCCGGTAGGCGCTAACTTTCTGCCTTTCAAGTATCTGTATGTCACATCATCCGGAGCAATAACGCCGGCTCTGGCACCACATTCAATGCTCATATTGCAGATGGTCATACGCTCTTCCATCGACATCTTAGAGATTGCTTCGCCGGTATACTCGATCACGTGACCGTTGGCGCCGCCGACGCCGATTATGGAAATTAGTTTGAGAACAGCGTCTTTTGAGTAGACGCCTTTCTTGAGACTGCCTCGGAATTCGACTTTCATCGAGCGTGGTTTTTCCTGCAGTAGGCAACCCGTGGCCATCACATGCGCTACTTCTGATGTGCCCACTCCGAATGCGAGGGCGCCGAAAGCACCATGGGTGGAGGTGTGTGAATCGCCGCACACGATCGTCATGCCTGGTTGCGTAGCGCCGAGTTCTGGTCCGATTACGTGGACGATACCTTGATTGCCGCTGTCATAGTCGAAGAATGGAATGCCGTGTCTCTTGCAGTTTTCCCTGAGAGTCTCGACCTGCGATCGTGCCGCCTCGTCATATATTTCCCACCTGTTCTGTCTGGTAGGGATGCTGTGGTCTATAGTCGCGAGGAGTCTTTCCGGATTCCTGACCTTCAATTTCCGTTGTTCGATCGTTTGGAACGCTTGAGCTGATGTGACTTCATGGAGAAGCATCAGATCGACTGCGAATATGGCTGGGTGACCGTCTGTTTGACTGACGATGTGTGAGGCCCAGATCTTCTCGACGATGTTGCGAGGTCCTTTTGTCTCATCGACTGCGGCGCTCTTTTTCGCGACTACATCGTGCTTCTGCTGTTGAACAGATTTCTTTGGTTTGGACTTGACCTGCGACATTACGCAACGACCTCCTGGTTTTGTTGTACGGTGGCGGTAGAGAAATAACGGGCCAGATACAGCTCGAGACTGTCGACCAGAGCCTGGCAACTGGCTTCGATGATATTGTCGGAAACGCCAACGGTGCTCCATCTCTCTTCGTCACTGGCCGCTTCAATGACTACGCGAGTGGTGGCTTCGGTGGCTTGATCCGGGTCTAAAATTCTAACTTTATAGTCTACCAGTCTAACGTTGGCAACGTGAGGGAAAACTGGTTGCAATGCTTTTCTTAGAGCACAGTCGAGGGCGTGAACAGGTCCTCGCCCGACAGAAACGGTATGAAATACGGTGCCGTCGATTTTGACTTTGACGACGGCTTCTGATTGGCTGCCGGCGCCGATTCTGTCGTTGACGACAACCATGATATCAATCAATTCGAAAGGCTTTTCGTAGCTTGGGTCGTTGCGACGGATCATCAACTCTACGCTGCCCTGGGCATCTTCGAATTTATAACCCTTTTGTTCCAACTCTTTGATGCTCTCGAGAACTTCTTGTTCTGCAAAGGGCATGCTACCTGATATCTGGGCTGCGACGAGCCGGACATTGCCGCGCCCGGACAGTTCCGATATCAAGATCTCGCGACTATTGCCCACGAGTTCGGGTTGCATGTGTTCGTAGCTGGCGGCGAACTTTTCTACCGCTGCGGCATGGAGACCTGCTTTGTGAGCGAATGCTGCCGAGCCCACATAAGGTGCATACGGATCGGGCGGAAGGTTGGCGATTTCGCTCACTGTCCTTGCCAGTTCCGTCAGTCGCACGAGGCTGCTCTGTGGAACGCACGAATAGCCCATTTTTAACTGAAGCGTCGGGGTGAGGGATACCAGGTTGGCGTTGCCGCAGCGTTCTCCGTAGCCATTTATGGTGCCCTGAATCTGTCTTACACCGGACTCTACTGCTGCGAGCGAATTGGCGACAGCGAGCTCGCCATCGTTGTGCGCGTGTATACCAAGCGGCACATCGACTGCTCGTCTTGTCTCTGCCACGATCTGGCTTATGCGGCTTGGAATGTGCCGTCCATTCGTATCGCACAATACCAGCCAATCAGCCCCTGCTTCCTGTGCTGCAAGTAAGGCCTTCAAGGTGTACTCGCGGTCTTCTTCGAATCCATCGAAGTAATGCTCTGCGTCGAAGATAACTTCTTTGCCGTTTTGCTTCAGAAATCTGATGCTGTCTTTGATCATCTCGAGATTTTCGTCGAGCGTCGTGCGCAGGACTTTCAATACATGTTTGGATGATGATTTGCCGACCAGAGCTACTGCATCGGTATCAGCTTCGAGAAGGCGCTGAAGGTTGGCATCATCACTCGCCGCAATGCCGGCTCTGCGTGTACTGCCGAATGCCACCACGACAGCGTGCTTCAAGCGCATTGCCTTTACACGTTGGAAATATTCAAAGTCTTTTGGGTTCGAGCCGGGCCAGCCGCCTTCTATGTAAGATACACCGAAGTCATCAAGCAATTTTGTGATCTTGATTTTGTCTTCGAGAGAAAAACTAATTCCTTTTCTCTGGGCGCCATCGCGCAACGTTGTGTCGTATAGAACTACTTCGTTGGATTGTTTGCTCAGTTTCATCGTTTTTTTAGTCTCTAGTCTATTCTTAGTGATGATGTGATGGACACTCGTTGTACGTGGGACTTCAGCAGTCAGTTTCGACAAAGAATCAACATGGATTAGAGACCGATTTGACTTGGGGTGAGATCAAAAGTCGGTTGCCGATGCTCGAAGGGAGCGTGTTGACGATGATCTTGATGGTGTCCGTGAGTGGGGTTGTGAGGATGTCTCAACTTGCTCTCGTGATGGTGGTGCTCTTCCGCCTTGATTATTTCGACGCCTTCGACGTCGATCAGTTTTGCTAACTGTTTTATGGCGAGCTCAATAGGTCTTGCGCTTTCAAGAGTAACGCGCACGTCCATTCTCGCCATATTGGCAGAGAGTCCGGCGTTCAACGCACACACATTGAAGCTCCTTTGGCGCAGTCTGCCGAGGATGCGCTCAAGTGCGCCCTCGGTATTGGCCATGGTGACATCGAGTGTGAATCTCATACTGTGGTTGCCTCCAACATTTCAGAATTGTTTTTACCTGGGGGAACTAACGGCCACACGTTGGCGGCCTGATCAATTAAGACATGTGCAAGTAGTGGACCATCTTCGCTCAAAATGCGGTCGATGGCTGGTCCGACCTCTTCTCGTTTTTCAACGCGGAATGCCGGTATTCCAAATGCTTCCGCGACTTTGGCAAAGTCAGGATTGTCGGAGAGATCGACTTCGCTGTAGCGCTTCTCGAAGAAGAGCTCTTGCCATTGTCTGACCATTCCGAGAGCCTGGTTATCGAAGAGAACTATTTTGATTGGCAGGTTGTAGCGCTTTACGGTGGCGAGCTCCTGGATGTTCATCATGAAGGATCCGTCGCCGGACATCGTCACTACGCGGGCATCGGGATAGGCGAGCTGAGCGCCGATTGCGGCAGGAAGACCGAATCCCATGGTGCCGAGACCGCCGCTCGTAAGATGATGGTTGGGTAGATTGAATGAGTAGTGTTGTGCCACCCACATCTGGTGTTGACCGACGTCGCATGTGATGAAAGTGTTGTCACCGGCTCTGTCGCTAAGCTCTTTGATGAAGCCAGGAGCATAGACTGTGTCGCCGGGCGCATCATATGTGAATGCGTATTGGCGTTTTCTCTCCAAGCAAGTTGCCACCCACTCTTCGATCTGAGGCTTTGCGTGCAGGAAGTTAAGCGAGACCTTGATATCACCAACGATACCGCAATCGGCACTGCGCAGTTTACTTATTTCGAACTGATCGCCGTCCATGTGTACGACTTTGGCATGAGGAGCGAATTCGGCGAGCTTGCCGGTGACGCGATCATCGAATCTTGCCCCCACTGCTATGAGCAAGTCGCATTCTTGCACAGCCATGTTGGCGTGCTTGGTTCCATGCATGCCGAGCATTCCCATGGCGAGCTCATGCTGAGCCGGGATTGCGCCTATTCCATGCAATGTGGTCACGCATGGTATGCCTGTTGCTTCGACGAATGCTATCAATTCTTCGGTCGCACCGGCGATTCGTATTCCGCCGCCGGCATAGACTAGAGGTTTTCTACTCTCCTGGATCATCGATCTGGCGATAGCAAGCTGTTTTGCTTCAGGGCGCGGCATAGCTTCGATCTGATTGCCTTCGAACTTCGGGTTCTGAAGGTCGGCTATGCTCACGTCTTTCGGGAGATCGATCAAGACCGGCCCTGGTCTGCCGGAGCGGGCTATTTTGAAAGCTCTAGCGACGGTTTCGGCCAAGTCTTCCACCCGCCTCACCAGGAAGCTGTGTTTTACGACCGGCATAGAGATGCCGAATATGTCGACTTCTTGAAACGCGTCTGTGCCGATTAATGCCGATCCGACCTGACCAGTGATTGCCACCATCGGTACGGAATCGAGAAAAGCATTGGCTATGCCGGTGACGAGATTGGTCGCACCGGGACCCGATGTAGAAAGGCAGACGCCAACTTTGCCGGTGACGCGTGAATATGCGTCGGCAGCCAGCGCTGCTGATTGCTCATGTCTCACCAGAATATGCTTCAGCTGCGAATCGTAGAGCGCATCATACACGGGCATGATAGCGCCACCGGGGTAACCGAAGATGGTGTCGACACCTTCGGCCTCCAATGCTTTTATAAGTATTTCGCTGCCTTTCATTTCCTGATTTTCTTCCTAAACGGGTTCCGGTGCTCTTTATCTAGGTCCGAGACGCAGCGAAAAAAGAAACGCTGAACTTCTCGAAATGGAGGGAGTTCAGCGCACCGCTGCTGGTTCTTTTTCTTTTGGGTTAGATTGGCACGTTTGTGCGGCGGCAGTTTCACTGCACGATGGCTTGAGCCATGCCATATGGCTGCGGAGTTCGCGACCAACAGCTTCTACTGGATGATTGAGATCCTTTTCGAGCAACTGATTGTATTTCGGTTTGCCGTTTTTATTTTCAGCTATCCACTCACGTGCGAACGTGCCATCCTTCACTTCCTCAAGTACAGCCTTGATCTGTTGACGGGCATGAGCGTCCACTACTCTTGGACCTCTCGTCAAATCGCCGTATTTGGCCGTTTCGCTGACGAACTCGTGCATTCGAGCAAAGCCGCCTTCGTAGATGAGATCGACTATCAGTTTCAATTCATGCAAGCACTCGAAATATGCAACTTCCGGTTGATATCCGGCTTCGACGAGAGTTTCGTATCCGGCTGCCATCAGCTCGGTGACGCCGCCGCAGAGAACCGCTTGTTCACCGAACAGATCGGTTTCTGTTTCTTCGGCGAATGTGGTTTCGAGTACTGCGGCTCTTGTACCGCCGAGTCCATGTGCGTAAGCAAGAGCGACTTTGTGAGCATTGCCCGTGGCATCGTTCTGAACAGCAAGGAGACACGGAACGCCGCGTCCTTCCTGATATTGCGAGCGAACCAATTTGCCTGGGCTTTTCGGTGCGATGAGGACAACATCGACATCAGCGGTTGGCTTGATTTCGCCATAGTGGACATTGAAGCCGTGTGCGAAAAGCAGACAAGCGCCTTTCTTTAGGTTTGGTGCAACATCATTGGTGTATATAGTCGGTTGAGCCATGTCAGGCGTAAGGATTGCAACCAGATCAGCGCCTTTGACTGCTTCTTTGACGGGCTCAGGAGTGAATCCATCGGCGGTGGCTTGTTGCCAGGTCTTACCGCCCTCTCTCAAACCGACAACGACATTGAGTCCGCTGTCTTTCAAATTGAGTGCGTGGGCGCGACCCTGGCTGCCGTAGCCGACGACGACCACTTTCTTGCCTTTCAGCGCTTGCGTGTCGACATCCTTTTCTCTGTATACCTTTACCATGACCTTCTCCTTGTATGTGTTCTTTAACGCTCGATTGATTGAAAACCTTTTTCTACTTCACCCCGGTCGGCACCCGAGATTTTTTCGGCAGCCAGGTAACGGCTCCGTCTGATGCTGATGAAACTAATTGTGCGTATTTTGCAAACACGCCTGATTTGTAGAGCGGCTCTTTTTCTGTCCATCCCGAAACTCGCGGAGCGAGATCGGCTTCAACATTGAGAACGCGATTGTCTACATCGATAGTGACGACATCTCCGTCTTTTAAGAAGGCGATTGGACCGCCGCGCGCTGCTTCCGGAGATATGTGACCGACCATGAATCCATGTGTGGCTCCGGAAAATCTTCCGTCTGTGATCAGTGCTACTTCGCCGCCAAGACCAGCTCCGATGAGAGCGCCTGTGACTGCGAGCATCTCTGGCATGCCAGGAGCGCCTTTGGGACCGACGTTGCGGATGACCACGACATCGCCAGCCTTGACCTTGCCGGCTTGAACGGCTTTGAAAGCCTCGTCTTCTTCATCGAATACACAAGCCGGTCCGGAGAAATATTGTTTGGCATTGCCGGCGACCTTGACTACACAACCTTCCGGTGCCAGCGAGCCCTGAAGGATAGCGAAGCCGCCGCGTGGAGACAATGCTGTAGAGGCTGTTTTGACGACCATCTGACCTGCGGTTTCATTCGCAGCTTCGGCTTCCTGGAAAAGAGTCTTGCCGGATACGGTCGGCGAATCAGTCAATAGCTGGGCATCTTTGAGACGTTGGGCGATAACGCTCATGCCGCCGGCTTCGAAAAGATCGTTGGCGACGAAGCGTCCCCAGGGCTTGAAGTCCACGATTATCGGGGTCTTTGCCGAGACACGATCGAAATCTGCGAGTTCGAGATCGACGCCCAATTCCCTGGCTATCGCCATGATGTGGAGAACTGCGTTGGTGCTTCCACCAGTAGCCGCAACTGATGCTATCGCGTTCTCCAGTGCTGCTTTGGTGAGGAACGAACTCGGTCGAACGTCTTTCTCAAATAGATCCATTACCAATTTGCCGCAGAGCTCAGCTTGTGCGGCTTTCGCCGGATGAGTCGCTGGGACCTCATTGGCACCCATTGGCGAGATGCCCATGAATGTTGCTGCTGTCGACATCGTGTTAGCAGTGAATTGACCACCGCAAGCGCCGGCTCCTGGACAAGCCTGGTTTTCGAGCTCACGAAGGTCTTTTTCTGTCATGATGCCGGCTGCGCAGGCGCCGACCGCTTCGAATACTTCCTGGATTGTGACATCTTTGCCCTGGAATTGACCTGGCATTATCGAGCCGCCGTACAACATGACGGACGGTAAATCGAGCCTGGCGAGCGCCATTATCGCGCCCGGTATCGTCTTGTCGCAGCCCGATATGGCAACCACTGCATCGAAAAGGTGTCCACGAACCGCTACTTCTATGGAGTCGGCAACGACCTCTCTCGACACAAGCGAGGCTTTCATCGCCTCTGTGCCCATCGAGATGCCGTCTGAGACTACAATGGTGTTGAATTCGAACGGCGTCCCGCCAGCTTTGCGGATGCCCTCTTTGACGTGTCTGGCAAGGTCTCTCAAGTGAAAGTTGCAGGGACCAGCCTCGGTCCAGGTGTTGGCGACTGCGACGAGTGGCTTGGCAAGGTCTTCATCGGTGAGTCCGGTGGCTTTGAGCATTGCTCTTGCCGGTGCTCTGTTCAAACCCTTCTTTATTCGATCGCTTTGCATGTGTCCGCTTCCAACCTTTCCAATTTCGCTGCTTAAACAAAAAACCCGCACCTTTTGAATTAGGTACGGGGTCTGAAGTCTTGAGTTATTGCTCTAAACAGGCAGCCCGCACCACTGGTACAGAATCAGTACCAGGCTAATAATGGCGATTTGAATAAGAGCAACGCTATACATGTTCGTAAGCTTTTTCTTTCCGCGGGCGGTGCGCCCAGTCGTATGTGGATGTGATGCCATCATACCGGCCCCAAATGATACGTCAAGGCGGTTTGCCGGGATTCGTCGCCGCAAGGAATGGCTTATGGCGCCGCCTGTGGAATCTCACGACAACGAGGCGACAGTAAACGAAATGCTTAACATTGTTTATTTACTGGTCGCAGAGCGAAATATCAAAATTCGATCTCGCTATATCTTTATATCGCGTTATTCCTAATCCAATTCCTGGCTTTCTGCTGCCTAACCAATATCAAGCGCATCGAAGCGGTCTTTAAAGCGAAATGGATTGTTGAAGGTTTTCAGGATGCTAGGAAGCCTGTTGGCGTGCACCCTCTCTGGCGGCGAACACATGATTGGTCGTTTCGCTGCCTATTGCATAATGTCGGTAGATATATGCTTTGTTGACAGCGTCAATTAATGCACGCATGGCTGATATCTCGATATCGTGGTCATGAGCCGATCCTTCGAACTGCTGCCCATCATCCAGCTCAACGATAATTTGGGAAACACTCTTCGCGTTGATTCCCTTTGTATCGGATCTGCTGGAGTGGCTGATGATTTTGATTGGACCGAAGCGATTCTCGATGAGCGTCTTGAGCGCTGCGAGCGCCGAGTCTTTACCTGAGTGATCGGCAGAGTATTGTCCCTCGTCGTCGAAGAATCTTCCGCGTATCGTAACCGACGAGCGGTCGCCTTCCTTGGCGTAGTCGACCGATTCGATGTTCATCGGTTGTCTGTACTCGGCGTAAATTCGCATCAACTCACGATCGCTGATTCCTTTGCGGCGTTCTTGACTCTTGTCTTTGATGAATTGCGCAATCTGGGCTTTCTCATCGTCAGCACAGATGAAGCCGTGACTTTCGATGATCGAGCGGGCATGATTTCCACCGCTCAATGGTCCAAAGGCGAATGTGATGTTCTTACCGATCTGTCTGGGATCAAACGGTTGATAGGCCATCGGATTCTTCAAGATTGCATTGGTGTGGCCGCCTGAAGAGTGTCTGGCTGCGTTTTCACCCGTCACCGGCCAGTGTGGCTGGCGGGGCAACATGTGAGAGTCGACGAAGTCCGAGATCTCTTGAATGACGTCTAAATTTGCTTCGCAATGATAGGCAATGCCGGTCATTCTTCTGGTGGCGTCGTCGCCAAACTGGCGAATGATCATGATGCATTGTTCCAACGATGCATTACCTGCCCGTTCTCCAATGCCGTTGATACATCCCTCGATTTGAAGAGCTGGTCCATCGAAGACGCCGTTGATGCTGTTCTGTACTGCAAGACCGAGATCATTATGGCAATGAACCGACCAGGTCACATCGCTATGTGGAAACTCATCTCTGATGATGGCGGCGTGTTTGTTCATCTTCTCGACAAAGTATTCCTGCCCTTCAAATGTACTGGCGCCGCCAATCGTGTCAGGGCAATTTATTACTTTTGCTCCTCCGGCAACGGCTGCGCGGATTAAATCAGTCGTGAATGCAAAATTCTCTCGCATTCTCGAATATCCTTCCGGGCTGAACTGTACTTCGAGACCAGCGTCATGAGCCATCTTTACCAGGCGATATACATCCTGAACAATCTTGCCTCGGTCGGCTGCATGACCTCCCAATGAAGCTTCCATGAGTTCTGGATCGACGGGAACGTATGTATGAAGCCGGCCTCGTTTAATACCGATGACGGGCTCAAGCGACTGGATTGTTCTAATGATCTGCTCTTCTCTCAACTGGCAGAGAGCCGCGACGATCGGTTTATGGCTTTGCTTGTGGGTTTCCATCGCAATAGTATTGACGATTTCAAAATCGAGTGCGCTTGCCGAAGGAAAGCCTGCTTCAATCACGTCGACTTTCAGTTTGCATGCCAGGCGAAAATACTCGATGTTGCGATCGAAGCTCATTCCGGCGCCTGGGCATTGTTGACCATCTCGCAAGGTGGTATCGAAAATATCGACCTTCTGAGATTTTTGCTGTGACATGATTGCTTCCTCTTTCTTTTCCCTGAAACAAAAAAGCCCTGCCTTTTCGACAGAGCTGATACAAACGGTAAATCCGGCTCTGTCTATACGCAGGTGCTTAGCAGCAGCAGACCCAGCAGATTGGTGAGGGCGATGGACTGATTCGTAAATATGACGTTGATGGACATGCCACCTTTGTATATTCTTGCCGCTTCGAAGTCAATTAATCGTGAAGTGCATTGTAACAAGCGGCTCGACGAGCGGTGGCGCATTTAATACTACTCTTTTATCTATATAGGAGATTTTTTGTGTTAAAACAAACCTGATTCGGTGCCGGTTTTCGCCGGCTTTCCGATCCAATCAGATTCCGACCTTACACTACCGTGTGCTGAAGTGCATATGTGAAAACGCAAAACAAACGCAGCTAAGGCGTTTGTCTAAGCCATTTGCTATCCGACTATGCTCCGATTTAGTTAATCGAAAACTTGTGCTTGCGATATTGTTCACATAATCTCGCCATTCAACATTTGGAGCAGTCGATCCAACACTCGCTCGCCGTCGGCTCGAATACCGTTGTGCTCGTACTCACTCGTTACCCAAGTGCGCACATTGGAAATTTGTTTTGCTGCATCTTCTGAATATGCAGTTTCCACATACATATCATCGTAATAAACAGCAGCTACTGTGGGCACGGTGTTGTTCTTCAAAACATCGACGTTGTATAGGGCAGTCCAGTCGTCGAACTCTGCCAGTATCTGTGCGGCCTCTTTGAGCGGTCGCAGATTCTTATAATCGTCGAACATGGAAGGGTAAATCATTTCGCCCGTGAACAGAATTGGTCCATCAGGCCGCTTGTTGCTGAACTCTGGAAACTCAGCTCTGACGCGATGTGCAGACCAGTTGGATGCGAAATGCTGACAGTAAATTGCTTCATGTAAAAAAGCATAGATCGGATTGGTTTCATACATTTGCGATGCTGCCAGGTTGCGGAGAAAGGTGTAACTAAGTTCTTTCGCTTTTCCTTTGTTAACGATCCCCTCTTCCAGCAAGTAATGAATCTGCTCGAATCCTTCCGACATTCCAAATGCAATACCGAGCTGTTGAAAACGTTCTGCCGTCAACGTGCCGCCGTCGGGAAGCTGAGCGGGAGTCGTGTTGAGAATCTCGACGATTTCACGAACGCGCTCAACATCCATTGGATAGCGATTGTAATAAAGATGGTTCTTGCCGAGCACCCTCTTGTAAGTCGCTCGATAAATATCGTCAATGTGTGCCGTAAGTGGTGGCAAGCCACCAGTAATGATGGCAGCGTCCAGTCCGTTTGGCGCTGATGAAAGGTAGTTTGTTGTACAAAAGCCACCGTAACTTTGTCCGAGAGCAGTCCATCGCTGTCCTGGCTTGAGAAGCCTGGTTCGAATCAGCTCTGCATCTTTGATTATCGAATCCGCTCGAAAGTGCCTGAGAAAATTCGCTAATTTCTGTGGTGACTCATAGTCACTCAAAGTTTGGTAGGTCAGTGGTGAGCTCAGCCCGGTGCCCCGTTGATCGAGCAGCAATACTCTGTATTCTTTGAGCGCTCTCTTGAGCCAGCCACTTTTCGAACTTGGTCTTGGCGATGGGAAACCCGGCCCACCTTGAAAGAAGATCAACCATGGGCACTCTCTCTCTGCATTTTCGAGAGAAACGACCTCCCTTGCGTATACGTCAATCGAGCCCTTGCCAGGATCTTCATAGTTGATTGGCACCGAAAACTTGTGACCGGTCAGATGCATACCCGGGAGTTTGAACCTGTCCGTCACAGTGGACGTGCCAAGAGCATCAGTGACCATATAAGCCCTCTAGTTGGTGTTCGGTAATCGTAGCTGTTTTGGCAACGTGAATCTTTAAGTCCTTGAGTGATCACCGACATTCTCGTCACCGACATCTTGTTACCGACATCACTTACGACAACAACCTCGAAGACTTGATAAATCTGCTCCGGCTCTGTCTTTAGCGGTTATCGTTTCGCGGAGTTTTGGTGAGCGATACGATTCGATATGCCTGTTAACGAAACGATAAATTCGTTACACGAGCGCGGTTATTATTTGTGATCCCTCGAAAGTAGCACGAGCACTGAGTTGTATCGTATTCGCTTTGTCGGTTGAGGATAGGTTTGTAAACCGTGGCAGTCGTCGAATGAAATCAGATAAGACCTTGCGTCGCTATTGATTTACGCGATTCATTCTTCTGTGTTAACCGGTTCTTCATGAAGTGCTGCGATCGCTGACTATGTGAATCTTCCGGGGTGTTTAATTTGACCGGTTTTGGCTGTGCACAATAACCTTTATTCAGCGATCGCGATTCGACTTTATTCGAGCCGTTGATCCTTTGGTTTCGAAAAGCCACGCCGTTAGTCATGTTGAGGAGACTGCTATGAAGAAAACCAGCCCCGTAACTGTCGCTGGCAGTGTATGCACAGAAGAATTCACTCCTCTGTCTGCCGCTTTCCGCGCCGACCTTCAGCGCTGTGGAAAGCCAGACGGTCAGTCATCCGATAAAGATGAAGATCTTTTCGAAGGCGCTGACTAGTCGTAAGTTCTGCACAGGGTTAGACAGTTAGCTGTTTTCAGAAGGACAAATTTCTTTCGAAGGCACCGACCAGTAAATTTTAAATTCGAACGGTTAATTACCGTTCTTCATCCAACAATAGTTCAGTTCCCGTTGTGCCGGTTGAATAAACCAGCTACCCATCGGGAACTGTGCTGTCTCTAGACTTTTTTTTGCACCAGATATAGTGCCCGCGTGGTATCGAAGCTTCGCTTGAGGATTGCGAAATCTCGGCGTGAATATTACTAGAGCTTGCTATGTACCGGCTACGATGCTGGCACTGAAACCACCGCCGGCGTCTCGCCCGCACATAGCATGTTGGAATACCTTCGTGTCCGAGGCCAAGACAGGACGTCCGGCTTCGATGGTGCCGCTCTCGTTTGCTGCGCATTCTAAATCGCTTCGTCTTGGGTGGATTGGCCTTGAAGAAAGAGAAAGGGCGACGCATGCGCCGCCCTTAAAATTTGTCCCTGTTCGAATGTGTTGTTAAACTGCAGCTTTCTCTGCTATAGCCTCGTCAGCGGGCATTTCGGTGGTTGGATCGACAACGTGCTCCATCTTCAAATTGAGCTCTTGCTTCATTTCGATGCGAGGCTGATTAATCTTTTTGACCAATCCAATTGATTGAAACATCTTCAAGAGAACCCATGAAGCATCGAACTCATGCGCTTTCAGACCGAATTTCGCGCTGCCTGGAAACGTGTGATGGTTGTTGTGCCACGATTCACCAACTGTAGCTAAAGCGAGCCACCATACATTGATGCTGTCGTCTTTGGTATCGAAATTACGATAGCCGAATCGATCGGGCAGATGGCAGACAGTATTGATGATGAGCGGCTGTTGGTGAGAGATAATTGCGGCAAGTAGACTCGCGATTGCTACAGCGGGGCCGAGGGTGAACAGAAGAACAACGCGAAACCCGACGTTAAGCCAAAAGCAGAGCTGCGACGCTTTGCGCAGATGTCCGTCCTGCTCCAGCCACGAGTAGAGAGGATCGTTGATGATGTCGCTGCATTGCCGTTGCGGCGAGAGGTGGTCCGGATAATCGCGTTTGCCAAGCCAGCCGTTATAAGCGTACTTAATGCCTTTTCGGGGAGTATGCGGATCGAGATCAGTATCTGCGTATCGGTGATGAGCTCTGTGCATACACGCCCACCATACAGGCGAGCCTTCAAGTGCCAGATAACCGCCGATTACAAAAAAGTATTCCAGCGGTTTCACGCATTGAACTGCCCTATGCGTGAGCAATCTGTGATAGCCGATAGATATTCCAAACGTGTGCCAGAAGTAGAAAAAGACAAATGCGATTAAAAATGCGTCCATTGAGAAAACCTTCTACGTCTTACTGGCGAACTGACTACATGGTAGACAAGGGTCTAATTTTTAGCGAATTTGTGCCTGAGTCTCGTCTAATATACCAGCGAAAACTGATTATTTGGCCGTTTGTTTTTTTACTTGTCGAATGCGAAATCGCAATCTGTGTTTGAAAAACGAGACTTGAGACCGCCGTATATTAATATATCAGAGAGATCAGACCATATAATACATTCTGACATTTACGCTCGAACCTTTCGGAGGATCGATGAACTACTGGCTTTTTAAATCCGAGCCGTCGGTCTATTCAATAGACGATCTCAAGCGCGATAAAAGGACCTCGTGGGAAGGCGTGCGCAACTATCAGGCCCGCAACTTCCTTCGAGACACGGTCAAGAATGGCGATTTGGTGTTGTTCTATCACAGCAATGCTGAGCCGCCCGGCGTCGCAGGTATAGCTGAGATCGTTAAAGAAGGCTATCCAGATCACACGGCGCTTGATCCCAAGCACAAATACTATGACGAAAAGAGCAAACCAGGAAATCCGACCTGGTATCTCGTCGATGTTGGTTTCAAGACGAAATTCGACAAAATTGTCGGATTGCCGACACTGAAAGAGGCGCCAGGACTGGAAGAAATGATGGTCACCAAGCGCGGTGCGCGTCTGTCGATCCAACCTGTTACAAAAAAAGAGTGGGATATTGTATTGAAATTGGCCTCGGTCAAGCTTGGCGTACAATGATGAGTGATGCTTTCTAAGAGGTGGGATTTGTTTGTGTTCCACCTGCCGCCATAGTCAGTGGGGCGGATGTTTCTCTTGTCAAACCGGCTGGTTTCTGGTGCGCATTAGCTTGCGACCGACCAGTGTTTTAGAGTTAAACTAATTCAAGGATCCAATCTCAATGAAGGCACAAACCAGGCAGATGAAGCGAACCAAAGGTCCGAAAACCCCTAAATCCCCGGAGATTCCGGTCAACACGACGCCTAGCAACAAGAAGGGTGACCAGCTAGCGTTGATGGGAAGCTACGGACTGATCGTGGTCGCGGTCGGCACGATCGGAATGGGCCTCTATTTCGCAATCCTCAACGGCATTCAGGCTTGTTCCAAGAATCCCGTCGATTTGACGACACTGCTTTCGATGATCTTGCTTGCGACGGTATCAGTCCTCGTTGCTCGAAGTATTTTCTGGTTAAGCTTTTTTGGACCGGTAATGCTCGGGTCGCGTATGGGCGCCTGGCAATCCAGTGAGCAGCTTTGTCGCAATGCTATTAAGTTGCCGGCTTTTCTCTCTCGAGGCACGTCCTGGGCTTCCGTATCGTTGGTCCAAAGTCTTGTCAACCGTGGCGAATACTCGGATGCGATGCAGGCCGCGGAGGAAGAGTGGCAAAGAACCGGCGAAGATGTTCGCCAGGCGCAGAATCTGGGACCACTATGTGTAGCTACTGGCATCGCCAGCCAGGTCCAAGAAGACTTGAAAGAATCTTTGAAGTGGAATGAGCGGGCGATTCAATGCCTTAATAATGCTGTAGAAGAGCTGTCTAAGCCGAAGACTGGACTCATGGCCAAGGCTTTGTCTCCTCAGTCAGGTGAGTGGCTTGGTCAGGTGCGCACGCAGCTTTCGATCGCGCATTTCAACATCGCAACAATTTATTTTCAAAAGATGGACTACAGACGAGCGAAGGAAAATTTTAAAAAGGCTGTCGAGGTTGCATCTCAAGCTCCTGATTTCCCGCAGAAGTCCGACATATTGAAAATCAGTAAAGACCAGCTCGCGCGACTTAAACACGCATAGTTGATATGATGTTATTTGACGCCTGCTCTAAGATGAGCTCAGGCTAAGATAAGTAGATCTAACAGACCGCCTCGAAGTGCATAGATACTGCATTTCGAATTGCAAGGAGCTCTAAATGAAAAAGTTCGCCGCCCTCTTACTCGTTATGTTTGTGGCAAGCGCCGCTTCGTTCCAGCCAGCACAAGCTGAGGACACGGCAGTTTCGAAAGTCGGTAAAGCTATTGTTTGGCCGTTCAAGAAAGTTGGTCAAGGCTTGAAAGCCATGGGCAATGTAGCGACGAAGCCTTTCAAGAAAGGCAGCTAGTTTCCCAATCTTGCTATTGGATGGCACTATATCTGGTGTCAATGAAACATATTCTTTGGAGCAGATTCATTCGGATCTGCTCCAATTTTTTTTGCGCGTCGATGATAAGCAGCTCGTCATCTGTATCTGGCCAACCGATTTTTATGGAGAAACATATTTCGAGCGATGTTCCGCAGATAGCTTCTTCCGCTAAAGAATTTCATGGATGAAAACGTTTCGTTCGATAGTCCTCCCACGGCATATCGTGGAAGTCGTTCTAAGCGTACTGAATCGTGCTATTCGGTTGCCGGAATAGTTTGACGCGTCCGTTTATTCACTCTGCGATATGATATTGCTAAATTCGGACGTAAAACCTCTGGGGCATGGTGTGTCAATGGGACACAAAACCGCGCACGGTGTGCCAAATCGGACGCGACTGAGGCTCATTGCGTTTGTCTGAATGTCGCTTATCGGAATTGTGGTGAAGTTGGTTTCCAGTTGTTTTGCATCAGGACATTGACTCCTGTGACTCGAGGATTCTTGAGATTCTCCATTGTTCTTAGCAAAGACGCCATCTTCGCGACGTGAGTGCTATCGGCACCATAGATGGTGGTATAGATCGATTTTGCTTGTTTCAAGCTATCGGCAGCGGTTGCCCATTTCTTCTGGAGCGTATAACTCACTCCGAGACTTGCCAGCACATCAGCGTATTCAGCGGACTTTGTCTTCCCGCCTCTCATCAAAATTGACTGAGCTCGCAGCAGGTATCTCGTTCCGTCTGTGTAATTCTTCAGATGCGAATTCGCTGTTCCTAGGCAGATCAGACTTTGAACAATTTTGGGACTTCCGGTTCCGTACTCTCTCTCTCCGTTTGTCAAAGCGATCAAAGCGTAGTCCGCCGCGAGCTTGTACTTCTTGTTGCGCAAGGTGGCAGTGGACATCAGATCAAGAGCTTTCAATGTCTCGGGATGGCCGTTGCCCCGCATGGTGGACTGAACTCGAACTGCCTCCAGCAACAGCGGCTCCACTTGATCGAATTTGTTATTGGTCATATAAACGGCGGCGAGACTCGCGGACGCTTTGGCAAATGGCAAGCTGTTGCGCCCAGTCGACCTTTCGAGAATGGCGTAAGCACGCTGTGCGTAGGCGGCGGCGTCTGCCGATTTCCCTTGTTGGATGGATATGTCGGACATTTGCAGGAGTATTTCTGCGTTATACACGCTGTTGGCCGGAAGCGCTTTCAAGCGGATTGCGTTGCTCGTCTTGGTGAGCTCAGCAGCGGTTCTCGAGTCTCCTTTCAGCAAATAGGCACTCGCCAGCTCGTATGCCAGAGCTGCTTTGATCAAGTTATCGCTCTTCTGGATCTTGTCGGCGTCGTTGATCATCGACTCAATGGGGCTGGTCGGCGCTTCTGCGCCGCGTTCTTCAATGCTTCTGTGCGCTGAGAGGACCAGATCGTTGTAGCGAGTGTCGTGGGTTATGCCGGGTGCGTAGCTTTTGATCCCTGTCAGCCCCTGGTCGTAGAGTCTGGTTGCGACTGAGTCCTTCCCGCGAGCCATCTCGAGCAGATAGGAATTGATCTTAATTTTTGCGATAAGAAAATCGCTGAATCGTGAGACTGCGGATTTCGGCGGCGAACTGCTTTGATTCTCGCCTCCGGGTAATGCCTGTGCCGCTTTTAGCGCGATGCCAAGCTCTTCTTCCGCGAGCTTTATGTTGCCGACGTCCGTCAGCGCTCGCCCGTATGTATTGTGGGTCTCCGCTTCGAGGACGCGTGCCTCGGCTGACTGATCAGCTTTCAGGGCTGCCAGAGTCTGCTTTGCGGTGTCCACCGCGTCGCGGGGAAGCCCTTCCTGGCTCAGAATGTCGGCGATTTGGAAGAGGAGTCGACCTTGAAGCGCAGAGTCTTTCGACGCAATCGTGGCATGACCGAGCGCCTGCTTCAACGCGCGCTCGGCTTCTGCCAGCTGCTGCAATCCTCTGTGAGCGATCGCTTTGCGCTCGAAGAATCTTGCCGTCGTAAGCGCATCCGGATGCGATGGAAGGATTCGCGCCCATTCATCAGTCAAGCTCCTGAGTGCCTGCTCGAAGTCGCCGGCACTAAGGGCGGTGTCAGCCACTGCGAAGGGTGCGACGCCGGTACCCTGTGTCTCTTTCGGCGTGGCAGAGGTGGCATCGCTCTTATCTGTCCAACTTGGTGCAGATTTGTCATCGACAGTCTTATGCGCTTGTGGGCTTGGCGGCGCTCCTGCTGCTACTGGCGGTGATGCTGTTGCCGGCTCTTGAGCGGGACTACTCCAGCCCGACGACGTGTCCTGCGCCGATGCGGCACCGGTGTAACCAAGTGATGCCGACAGTATGGTCGCAAAAAGCAATCGCTGTCCGTTTATCCTTTTGACAAGCATTGAATCATCCTTCCCGCACCAGAGATCTGTCTAATTTTACTGCAATTGCTTCTATGTTGTTCCTGCACGTCGATAACAATGTCTCGAAGTAGAATATGTCAGTCCGCAACTTTTCTCGCTGACCGGTGTATTCAGTGTCAGGGATTCCGTCGCCGAATTTCGAGATTTGCTAGCCTGACATGAGGAGAGGGACATGAGGGGATCGAACATCATCAAGACAACATTGGTTGTTTTCATCGGCTCGATATTGGCTTTGGGTTCGTATGTGGTCCTCAAAGCAGATGCTCAAGGTCTGAATGGTGCTGGGCTTCGTCGATTTCGCGGACACCGAGCCTGGTCGCACAGTCCTCAGAATTCGCTTACCGGAAAAAAGTTCTGGTCCGGCGCCGGCAAGATGGAAGAGAGAAAACTCACTTCCGAAGGTGTGGAGCGGACTTATTACGTTTACCGCCCGGCCTCTCAGATAAGGTATCCAGCGCCAGTGGTGATGGCATTTCACGGTGGTGGCGGCACGGCACGGGGAATGGACAAACTTTGTGGCGGCATCACGACCTGCGCGGATAGTCAGGGCTTTGTCGTCGTGTTTCCTGACGGCATCAGCAGAGGATGGAACGATGGACGAACCATCAACGAGAAGAATCGGCCCAACGATGTCCAGTTCATCGCAACGCTTTGCGATAGCATAGTCAAGGAGGGAATCGCAGATCCAGCGCGTGTCTACGCGACAGGAATATCTAACGGCGGTTTTTTCTCTCAATACCTGGCGCTGAAGATTCCTGAAAAGATTGCGGCAGTCGCCTCTGTCGCAGCAACGCTCTCCGATTTGCATGAGGGAATGATGACTCACCGACCGGTGCCTATCATGTACATTCTCGGCATTGAAGATCCATTGGTACCTTTCGGTGGTGGGAAGATCGGCGGAAAGGTCTTGTGGAAGTCGCGTGGAACAGCGATACCAGCAGATCGAGCCGTGGAATTTTGGCTCGCAAATAATGGCATCGACAAAAGTAAAAAACAAGAAGAGGTGTTAGATACGATACCAGATGACGGCACAAAGGTGATGTTCCGCGACTATGGTCAACCGGGCTCGAGAAGCCAGGTTTCGGTGTATGAGATCGAAGGCGGAGGTCACACGTGGCCTCGTGGCTGGCAATATCTTCCCGTAGCGGTTGTCGGAAAAACGAGTCAGGAGATGGACGCCAATTCAGTTATCTGGCAGTTCTTCAATACGCACCACCTGTAAGAACCGGCGGCGCCTGTTCGATTGGAAAATGCCTGAATGTGGTAATTATCCTTAGAAGTACTCTGTTGTGGGACACTTCGACCAGGTGGTTTGCTGATGCCTGAGACAGCTTCGTTGCACAAAGTTGGAAGTTTGTTGAGTCATGTCGCGTGGTCTCCCGATGACTTGCGGATTGTCGCCTGTTACGGTGACGAGCCTCCACGAGTAATCCTTGCTAAGACCCGACAGATCGAAAGAGATTTGATGATCGAAGGCGACGACCCCAACGGCAGAGGTGTCGCCTGCAATTTCGTCGCATCGTGGTCGCAGGATGGCTCGAAGATTGCACTTGGTCGCAATCAGAAGGTCCATATCGTGGATGCGCGGACCGGCGAAGAGTGCCTCACACACTCAGTTGTCGTCAACCCTCGGAATTCCAAGGAATCTCTTTCTGCGTTGGGAAAAGATCAGATTCTCGCCAGACTTCAGGCTATTGGCAATCAGGATGAGCAGATTCGCTGTTTGGAAAAACACATCGGCACACTCGACCGAGGAGTAATCTCTCTGAATTGGTTGGATTCCGGTGTCATTGCAGTCGGCACTCCAGTCGGAGCATACACATGGGATTTGGATGAGCACTGTGAGTTATTGACGCTGCGTCCCAATCCATGTCCTGGCCAGGTCCGGAGTCCTTCATTCTCGAAATCCGGTCAATACTTCGCTGCTGTTTTCTATCCGGCGGTTGATGTGTTGACCAATCTCTACTGGAACTTCAACAAGTCTCTTCAGATTGCCCGTCCCGTTCTCAACGTGTGGAACGTCAAAGATCAGACAGTGGTAGCGCAATATCAGGGCGACGACTTACCCTTCCTCAAGACCTGCCGTTTGCACTGGTCTCACGATGAGAAGCAGCTTGCCTGGACGCACGATAATAAGCTCATAGTCCTCGATCTAGCCAAGCAACGCACACGAGTATTGGTCCGATCGCAGGAGCATCTGACCGATTGTCTCGCATGGTCGCCGGATAATAAGCAGCTTGCTGTCTTTGATTCTCAGGAAGGAGTTATTATTTATGACACTAATAGCGGTGTCAAGCAGACGGCCTATAAAGACTCCCTCTGGGGACGTTATCGAGACATTGGAGTGCGCAACTTCGCCTGGTCGAACAGAGGCGATGCGCTCGTCGTCGGCAGCTCTCGATATTCTGTAGATGTTTGGCGCTTTTGGGATTAAGCCCGGCCTAACGGTTGCTTTTGGACTTGGTTGAACCTATATTGAAATCTATTGGTTGTCTTCTCTTTCTGTCGGCTCGAAATCGCAGCCCTTGTCCGACAGTCTTTTGGCTGGTTCTGGCGAGGCAAGGCGTGCTTGTCGTGCGGCTTTGCTCTTCTTGATCAGTTCTCCGAACAGCGCCTGGTTTACATCAAAATCTCTCTCCGGATGCCATTGCACACCAACGATGAAGCGACCATCTTTTGATTCGATCGATTCGATGACACCATCTGCAGTGCGAGCTGCTATGTTGAAACCATCACCGACTTTGTCGATACACTGGTGATGGGATGTGACAACCAATAGCTCTTTGCCGATGATTTTGGAGAGGTTGCAGCCTTCTTCCGGTTTAACGATGTGTTTATTAAAACCTTTCTGCCAGCCCTCGGGGCTGGCGTGCCTCACTTGGGATTCTTTGTAGTGGGAAGGAATATCCTGGACCAGTGTTCCACCTGCACCGATGTTTAGAGCCTGGCAACCGGCGCAGATTCCTAAGAATGGAATTTGTCCGTTTTTCAGCACCGCTTTCACGAGGGCGATGTCGAACTCTGCTCGCTCGGACTCCATAGGAACACTAGTCTCGTGAGCAGTTTGTTTATACATTTCCGGTGGGTAGTCATTGCCGCCGATCATCAGCACACCGTCTAGTTGATCGATAAGTGCCGGGAGATCCTCTTGTGCAAGCGGTGGAATCAAGATCGGTATTCCACCTGCACGCTTTATCGCGTCGACGTATGGTGGGACGATTCTATACTGTTTCGGCTTACCCGCTTCGACGTCGAGATTGATACCGATTAGCGGCTTATCGCTTTTGCTTTTATCCGTGTCGGCAATCGCTTCGCCGGGGGCTAGCGAACAGAGAATCAGGGACAGAAAGAAAACAGACTTGATCCGCTTGACCGGGTTGTTCACAAATGAGAATTGCTTTGGCATGACTTGCCTCCAAATCGACTCAGATTAGTGCGGTGGGAACATGTATTCGAAGACGGCGTTGCCGACCGGAATTCTTATGGTGCCTTCCGCAATCTTCGGCGCGTCGAAATACAACGCACCGGTGATAGTGGCACCCGGCGCGACCGTCGTCGGTCCCAGACCAGAAGCGGCAATATTCCCGGCGCGCTCGTGGGATTGGGCCGATACTTCGGCCGCTCGCTGCAAAGCTCTAGCCTGGGCGGCATAGTCGGGCACTGACGTGTGCATGATCGTCATATTTCCAGAACGGTTGTACCATTGATTGTACGAGCCGCCGCCGAAGCCGCCACCGTAGCTATAGCCTCCGTATACAGGTGGATAACCGAAGAATCCCGGACCGCCGATACTCGTGCTGGTCATCGTCTGGGTGGCCTGGGAGCCCCAGAATCGAATCCATGATGCTTTTCGATCGCCCTTCTTCTGGACGGATTCTGCCAGTTTGGTCGGGTCGACTTGAGGTGCAATCGAG
Organism: uncultured Candidatus Obscuribacterales bacterium; assembly: GCA_964418155.1. Classification (GTDB taxonomy): domain Bacteria; phylum Cyanobacteriota; class Vampirovibrionia; order Obscuribacterales; family Obscuribacteraceae; genus JADYXR01. Next base: position 137,203 of record CAYQKX010000001.1, read on the forward strand.
ATTTTTGGTTGTGTGATCGTAAGCGATGGTGGCGTAGGCAGGAATTGAATCTCCTTGTCTCCGTCATTACGAACGTAGACATTGACCTTTATGCTTTTGGTTGCTTCCACTGGCTGCATCGAGGTTGCGACAGTGACACTATTGGCGGTGATAAATTCTTGCTGGCTGCCTTGATCGAAGCGCTTAGAGCAGTTGGGAGAGCCGTCTAAGAATGGGAACGTGACCGTTTGCCAGTAAGGATGAGGCGTATATGGGGCTAATGGCGCAGAAGTCGCCAGCTTGATTTGCAACGATTGTTGAAAATATTGATTGGCCTTAGCGGCATCGCCCATGCGCCGCGATATCGAGCCTAAGCTCTCCAAGAGGTCCGCGGCTAACAGGGTGTTACGCCCGACATGCGCATCTTGAAATCGAATCGCTTCCGAATAATACTGACCAGCTTGACCGAGCTGACCCTGGAGCTCAAGAAGTTGACCAAGGTGCGTCAGGCTTGTAACCATGAGAAGCAGGCTGGCATCGGGTGCAGCCTTGCGAACATTGATCGCCCTTTGAACATACTGCACTGCGTCGTCTAGCTTGCCCTGACCATGATTTAACCAAGACAAACCGTCGTAAAGTCTCGCTGTGAGCTCATCGTTTTTTCCTCGGCTTTCAACAAGCGACTGTGCTTTCTTGTACTCTTTTGCGGCTTCTTGAAAACGCCCCTGATTAAGCAACGCTTCAGACAACCCAATTTGAAAGTATGGGCGCTCTGGCGAATTCTTTACGGCGCGCTTGAGTTCGTCGGTAAAGACCGTCTCGGCCCTCGCGTAATCGCCCATGTCGAGGGCGCGTTCACCATCCTCATTCGGTACGGCGTAGGCTTGAGCTGTTCCTCCCTGGACGTTTGCTGTTTGAGCCTGCGCGAGAGACGTAGTCCCGACAGTGAGCAAGGTTATGAAGATTGAAAGGGTAAGCTTGTTCATTTGAAAAAACCATAATTGACGCCGCAATCGCATCAGTTTATCGCAAAACAAAACCTGGCAGAGTACGAGCTCTGCCAGGTTTTTCGAGACGTCAGGAGATGACATCTCGAACGTCCGACACGTTGTGATTATCTTACTTGTCTTTCGGTTTTACTACAGCCATTTGATTGTCTTTGTTATCAATTCGCCAGATATTTTCGGCGCTGGTATGTGCTCGAATTCGCACACACTTGTTAGGAATGTGCACGGCGACCATGCCGTCCGATTTTAGCTCAGCCCATGGTTGTGAGCCGCCACCAGTAGGAGCTTGCTTTTCATCGCAAGAATAGGCCAGTTCGAGAACATCGCCTGGCATGATTTGCGTTTGCATCTCTGGAATCTGAATTACATCCAAAACTTTATAAACAGCAAGACATTGCTTGTCAGCCTTCTTTCCTGCTTTCGAGTTCAAGTACTGAACTGAAAACTTTGTATCGATGGCGTCTGAGGACGATTTTGAGTCATCGGCTTGAGCCGCAAGACCAGAGGATGACACGAAGAGGGCGGCCGAAAGCGTTGCTAGGGTGAATCTGCGATCGAATTTCACGGTTGTGATCCTCTTTTTAGCTGAACGCATATTCTGTTCCCCGCAACAAATTCAAATTTTGCTAGTGGCTGATAAACATAGTTGTCAGTAATTTGCGGGGCTGTCGACTACTGCTATCGTATTGCGTTGGCCGGCGAGCTATCCAGAGATTTGATGGCAATTCTCTTCTAACAGGCCAGTCTGTTTGGCGTTGCGCGAGAAGTTGGTAAGTGACGGTTCCGCTAGTATCCGACAACCTTAGAAGTCTGCTTGGCATAACAATTGCCATATATGTAGTAGTCATGATCGTCATCGGCATTGTGGCGACGAAGAAGGTCGAGGATACCGAGGACTATATTGTTGCAGGGCGTCGGCTGCCACTTTTCCTCGCCTGGTCGACAATTCTTGCGACCTGGTTCGGCGCAGGTACTGTTTTGACCGTGTGCACGGAGGTGTCGAAGCGAGGATTGGAGCGAGCCGGACTTGATCCGATTGGATCCGGATTGTGCTTGATTATCGCCGGTATCTTTTTTGCCAAACCAATGTGGAGCATGGGGCTGCTCACTCTGTGCGATTTCTTTCGACGGCGCTTTGGTCCACGAGCTGAGGTTTTGTCTGCGTTGGTGATGATTCCGAGCTACTTTGGATGGATCGCCGCGCAATTCGTCGCGCTGGCACAAGTCTTTGCGCTGTTCTTCAATCTGCCTATAGAAGTCGGTGTCTTTTTGATTGCCGTATTCGGCACCGGCTATACGCTGCTTGGTGGCATGTGGGCCGTCACTCTCACCGATGCTGTGCAGATTACTCTCGTTTTGATCGGTTTGGTTGTACTTACATTCAATGTCTTGACCGGCCTCGGTCATGGCGATGCTATCGTTGGATACAATGGCGTCATAAATACGATCAAGGCGACATCGCCGGAAAAGCTCGTGTGGATTCCGACAGAGACACCAAGCCGATTCTGGGACTGGATGGCGATCTTGTGTGCTGGTGCTCTGGGCAATATTCCCGGGCAGGATTTGATGCAGCGCGTCTTTGCCTCCAAGAGCGCAGCAACGGCCCAGCGAGCCTGTGTTCTTGCCGGCGTTGTTTATATCCTATTTGGAATGTTGCCTGTACTGCTTGGACTGGTTGCCGGTGCCTACTACAAAGATCAGGTTTCCGAATCTGTTCTGCCATTTCTCGCCAACGCTTTTCTCCATCCGATCATGGCGGTGATTTTTGTCGTCGTGATTATGTCCGCGGTGCTTGCCACTATCACCAGTGCCATTCTTTCTCCAGCGACGGTGCTTGCCCAGAATCTTCTTCTAAAACTTCCGTTCATCAAAATTCCGGCACTGACGCTTAATCGATGGTGTGTTGTCTTCATTGCCATTGCCAGTTTGGCGATGGCTTACTCCGGTCAAGGTGCCTTTGCTCTTCTGGAGAACGCCTACTCTGCAACGATGGTATCGCTTTTCGTCCCGCTCGCATTCGGGGTTTATACACAGCCTCGCAATGATAAGCCGGCTATTGCGGCTATCGTGGTTGGAGCGGGAGTCTGGTTGCCGCAATACGTTATGGGATGGGATCACTTTCTCCAGCCGCTACCGTTGTTCAACTCTCTCGGATTTTCTCTTTCGCTCACGTCAACGGCTCTGTCATTTCTCGCCTACGTGATCGTTCACTTTTGTCAAGTGAAGGCATCTCAAGTCGAAGTTACTCCAGTTAGCAGTATCGACGATATCAGCGCCTGATCATGGCTTTCCCCTCGAATCGTTGATGGAGAGCCGCAATATCGCTAATTAATTCTGATTTTCAGTGGGGTAATTCCCATGGTGATCATACGAAACTTTATGTAGTAATATTACATCGCAGCTCGCTCCTAACAAATTCAAGGGTTTGAAACCCGTAGCTTCGTGCGCCCCTGTTGCATTAACAACGCGACGTACGACGAGGACCACGCGCGCCCGGAGCGCTTGGTTCTATACGAGTATTTCTCTCCCTCATCCCATAACGGTGTGTCATCGACATGCCGGTACGCGTTCGCGCGCCCCGCACCCACACGCTCACACTCAGGTATCTCACATATGAACTCTGGCATAGGCTGTTGGAAATTTGATCAGATTCGACGATTGAGCGAACCCACTCGTTCATCGCAGGTGGTGGCAGATGGCGGATGTTAGTGTTAGCACTAACTTCGCCTCTCCCCCGGACATAGCTCCGAAAAAAACTTCGCCTCTCCGCTCTGAAGCTCTCTCATTGATGTCAGAGAGCACTTCAATGCGCAGTTTTCCAGGAGGCGCACCGATAGGCACCAAACTCAGTGGCGGTTTGATTGCAAGGCAGGAAGGTTTGGGGACGGCAGGGAATCTGCTTCCTGAAGTACATATTGTTACCTCGGACAAATTGCGGCCTCGGTCCGCGGAGCCGGGCGACAGGAATCAGGCTTCCGAGAAGAAGCCCAATGAGCATGAGGACACTGCTTCCGCGCTCGTTACGGCGGAGTCGTCAAAAGAGGTGCCAGTTGTTGCTCGAGGCAACCTGAGCAACCTTTCGGAGTCACCTCTGATCCAAGCGACGTTCTCAGCGCCTCCTAACAAGCGGTTTGACTACTATCGTTTTTTCCACAATGGCATAACCAACTACTCCATTGCCGACTTCCAGCCCAAGAAGCCCGCTCCGAGCATGCTTCACGCGGCAATCGACACAGCCATCTCGCCTGTTATCTCCGATGAAAAAACTCGCGAAAGTGTCGATCACTATGCCGCAGAGTTTTTGAAGACTGCCAGTTTGTTTGCCGGCCCCAAGGTTGGAATGTACAGCGCGATTGCTCTCTATGGTTTGGATCAGGTAAAAACAGATGCCGATCCTATCAACGGGACTATAGACTTTGCTCTGGGTGGGGCCAAAGGCGCTACCATGCGCAAGTTGTTTACCGCGAGTTCGCAAAATCTCAAATTTGCACCGACTAAAGGCGTCGCACTCGGCATGATCAGCCGTGGGTCTGAAGTCGTGTTCAGTCGAGAGATGCTTTTCCGCCCTGATGTTGGAACCGCACGTTTAAAACAGGAAGTTTTGAACCCGACTCTGTGGGTATTTGATGGTGTCACATTCGCAGCCGGGGAGACGTTGTTTGGCAGCGCTAATCGTCTGACTGGTCGTGCACTGGAGCGCAACAGGCTGGCCGGCGGAATGACCATGGGGGCCTCATTTGGTGTCGTTAATGGTGGCTCTCGAGAAATTGTCAGACAGCAGGCCGCCGGCGAAGATCTAGACGTCATGAAAGTTCTGAAGCATGCCGGGCTGGATGGCGCGGTGGGCGGATTGGGCGCTGGTGCTGGAATTAAATTTTCCGATCCGGCGTTCTACTCTTCTATGCATCGTAGGATCAGTGATCCGGTCGGTACGACGAAGAGTTTGCTTACCGCGACTGGCCTGAGGCAAGAGCCTGGAAAGAGAGAATTCGTTGTAACTGGCGATCAGACCGGATTGCAGAAGTTTGCGAACAATGAGGCTTCTGAAGCTACGACCACCGTGCGTGAGCTTAAACGAGTCCTCTTCTTCAACAGAAAAGGTAGAGAACAGAATCTCCTTGTCACCCACAAACCTGAATCAGCCCCAGCCGATTCCAACGGAGTCAAGCTCAATCCCGCAAAGAGTTTGATTGCTACCTGCAATGCCGATCGACTCCCGCCTGAGCAACGCGCTCAACATGTTTTCCCTGAATCCACCGGACCAGTCTGGATGGAGCTAGGCTCGAACGGTCGGTTGCGATTCCTCGATCAAAATACGTACAAAGCCGATCCCGCAATCTACAAACCTTTAGGAAAGCTCGTCAAGCTAGGTCGTCCCGACCTCACGATGAATGTAATGGCACCATTGGCGATAGGAAATGTCGACAATCCTAATGATCCAAATGCACAGGAAGAATGGAATCGATTCGATCGTGATCTGGCGAACGCTAAGCGAATAGGTGTAGATGCGGTCAGCACTGACGTTTGGTGGGGTCTAGTCGAAACTAAACCGGGTCAATATAGTTGGAACTATTACGATCAACTTGCCGCCAGAATCCAGAATCACGGGTTGAAGTGGGTCCCCATCTTGTCCATGCATCAATGTGGTGGCAATGTTGGTGACAACGTGCATGTCCCTGTTCCATTCTGGGTTTGGAATCATCTTGCAGCCAAAGCCGGTTCTAGCAATCCTGACTACGCAAAATACAAGAGCGAGCAGGGCAATGTAAGTTCGGAATATGTCTCTGCCTGGGCGACTCCGCTGGCGTTGCCTCGATACAGAATGCTGATGGAAGAGTTTCAACGACACTACTCCGGCAAACGCGGCAACATCTCGGAGATCAATGTCAGCCTGGGACCGGCTGGGGAGCTTCGCTACCCATCGTACAATTCTCACGATAAAGGCAGTGGTTATCCGACTCGAGGTGCATTGCAATGCTATTCGGAAAGCGCGATCAAATCCTTCCAGGATTTTGCTATCGCCAAGTACGGAGATGCCGCCAAGGTGAAGACTGCATGGGGAGGTGAATTCGGTGAAGGTATCGGTCCTCCGAAAGACCCCGGACAGTTTTTTGCAGAAGGCAAACATCACAACACGCAATATGGTCGTGACTTTATCGATTGGTATCATAAATCACTGACCGACCACGGCAAGCAGGTTCTCGGCACCGCATTCGATGTTTTCGCCTCAGAAGGCGCACCATTTGCTGGTATCGATATTGGTGCCAAGATGCCGGGTATTCACTGGCGAGTCGGCAACCGTAACGGCAATGACGTTCACCTCAGTGACCGACTCGCTGAACTTTCGGCCGGCTTAATCACGACAAGCCGGGCTGATTGGAGTTCCGATGCAGCCGGTCGAGGCTATCGTCCGATTCTGCAGATGTTCAAGGACGCTCAACCACCTGGCTCGAAGTCTCGAGTCGTTCCTCACTTCACCGCGCTAGAGATGAGTGATGGCCACGAAGGACCTGCCATCCAATCTATGCCTTATTCTCTCGGCGTGTGGGTCGGTCAGGAAGCCCACCGTCAGGGACTGCCTTTGAAAGGCGAGAATGCGTTATCGTGGAACCTTCACGATCACCCCTCGTGGGATAGAATGCGCAGTTTCATGAATCTGCCGGGTAATCTGAACGGCTATTATCAGGGCTTGACCGTTCTCCGACTTGGCGATGTCATCAACTCGGATCTGGGTCGAGGACGGCTTGCCGAGATAATCCAGGCGGGACGTGAAGCACGTGCGCGCGAGAGCGCCGAGGCAAAATAGGTGATAAACTATACGCTCCTTCCCGGTGTGGTCGCATAACGACCCGTAGTTTTTCGTAGGAGATTCGTGATGTTGAGCCCGCTTGCTGGACAACCGGTAAAACCTGAGATGCTTGTCAATGTACCGAAGTTGATTACGGCGTATTACGTTGACAAGCCGGATGTCAGTCTTCCGGCAGAACGAGTGGCGTTCGGAACGTCTGGGCACAGAGGTTCTGCTTTCAAGAAAGCGTTCAACGAGGAGCATATCCTCGCTATCACTCAAGCCATCTGTCTGTATCGCAAAGAACAAGGATTCACTGGTCCGCTCTATATGGGCATTGATACGCATGCTCTGTCAGAGCCGGCCTTCGCGAGTGCCTTGAGCGTCCTTGCTGCCAATGACGTTACGGTCATGATTGACAGCGCAGGCGGCTATACTCCGACACCGGCTATCTCACTTGCTATCCTCAACTATAACAAAGGTCGCAAAAGCGGATTTGCCGACGGAATCGTCATCACGCCTTCGCATAATCCGCCTGCAGACGGTGGTTTCAAATATAATCCTCCGTCCGGTGGACCTGCCGACACCAACATCACCCTCTGGGTCGAGAACAAGGCAAATGAGTTTCTCGCCAACGGATTGAAAGGGGTCAATCGAGTTTCTTTCAGTGCTGCTATGGCGGCTTCAACTACTCAGCGCTTCGACTATGCTCGGCTCTATATCGAAGAGTTGCAGTCTGTCCTGGACTTGGATGCGATCAGATCGGCGTCGATCAAGTGTGGAGTTGATCCACTCGGCGGAGCCGGTGTCGCCTATTGGGGAAGCCTCATAGAGCAGTACAATCTGCCGATTGAGGTCGTCAACTCGTCTGTCGATCCTACATTCTCATTCATGCATGTAGATTGGGATGGTAAGGTCCGGATGGATTGCTCGTCACCATATGCGATGGCAGGCTTGCTCAAATTTAAGAACAAGTACGATATCGCATTCGCTAACGACACCGATCATGATCGGCATGGGATCGTCACCCCATCCGGATTGATGAATCCCAACCATTATCTCGCTGTGGCAATCGACTATCTGTTCAAGTCTCGTACGGGTTGGCGCAAGGATGCCGGAGTCGGCAAGACGGTAGTATCCAGCAGCATGATCGACCGTGTCGCTAATCGTCTTGGGCGCAAGTTGGTGGAAGTGCCGGTCGGATTCAAATGGTTCGTCGACGGGCTGCTTGACGGGTCGCTAGGATTTGGTGGTGAAGAGAGTGCAGGCGCCTCCTTCCTCCGAAAAGATGGAAGTGTCTGGACTACCGATAAAGACGGAATAATTCTCGCGCTTTTGAGCGCCGAGATTCTCGCTAAGACCGGGAAAGATCCACATCAGCACTATGTTGCCCTTACCGAAGAGTTTGGCGCGCCGGTGTACGAACGCATGGAAGCCCCTGCTTCTGCAGAACAGAAGGCTGGCTTCAAGAAGCTATCCGCCGATCAAATCAAAGACTCTGAGTTCGCCGGAGAGAAGATCCTGGAAAAACTGACGACAGCGCCGAGCAACAATGCTCCTATCGGCGGCTTGAAAGTCGTCACTGAAAACGGCTGGTTCGCAGCCCGACCTTCAGGTACAGAAGACGTCTACAAAATCTATGCGGAAAGCTTCAAAGGACAACAGCATCTTCAACAGATCCAGGAGCAGGCCAAAGCTCTTGTCACGAAAGTGCTATCAAATGCGGTGGCAGTGTAGTTGGTTGCCTGATTTCCCTGGGTGTTAGAAACGCCCGCGAGTCAAGACGGGCGGCGCATGGCGCCGCCCCTATAGGTTTGAGACAATGGGTTTTATGCGCCGCGCACCGTTTTGAGACATTGATTTTATGGCGTTGCCGTGAGACATTGAGCTCGTGTAGTCCACGAGCGGTGTGAGTCGGGTTAATCGCGGTGACATAGAGTTCATGGCGACCACGTGAGCGGTGTGAGACCGTCTAGCCGTGAGACACACTGCGCATGCTCTCCGCAGCAAGTGTGTACAAGCGGTTCTGCGACACGCAACAGTTGTGAAACAACCGGCGCATAGCTCCGCAGCGGGTGTGAGGCAGCGGTTGTTTGAACGGATACTGATTTCGATTGAGCGATCTAGGTCTTGTAGACGTTATCGAGGCGCAGTCTGAGCGTCTTTACGCTGAGATCATTGAGCTCTTTGTGAACTTTGTTGGTGTCTGGAATGCTTAATTTGCCCGCGTTCTTCGACTTCATTTTTTCCATTCGATCTTTGATGTCCTGGACCTCTTTCTTGAGGTCATCGACTTGCTTGGTCGTGAGCTCGTTGCCGGTCCTGCCTTCATCAATCTCTTTGGAGATTTTCACCAATCTTTCGGTGACAGTCCATTTTTTTGCGTCGCAAGGAAGACTGCAGGCTAAGAGGACGGACAAGGTTACAACAAGTGCGGTTGCCGTTTTCGGTTTCATCGACTGACATGCTCCCTATTTATCTGGGCTAAAAACAGGCACAGTATAGCAGCACTGTTTTTCTCAGAGATGAATTCGAACCAGTAGCGATACGCCTGCGCAGCGCGTTTTCAAGTGATCGAATCCAGGAAACAGTCAGTCTGTGTGTCGCAGTTGAAAAACACAGATGCTTAGCATGTTGGGCGACTCGCTGGTATCGACTTCGGCTTTCTGAATCTCGAAGCGATTGACGTAAAAGCGACCGGCTGTTTCTCCATTCAAACTCTTGGTCACATAGCTGAATACGCGATCAACTCCAAGTTCGAAGAGCCGAACCACCATCGGCTGATTTCCTGTAATAACCATTACCGAGTCGGCACCGCTGGCGGAGCCGACAGGAATTCCGTTGAACGCTTTTTTTCTACCCAGGCTCGATGCTTCGGTGAAGTGCTGCGGGACGTCCAGAGCTTGCCCTTTGATCAATTGATCTTCATGAGTGGGTGATTCCGGATAGACAAGCCTGACTGGCTCGTCTCCAGTGCTCGTTTTGAGCAACACAGCCGCATAACTGTTGGCGAGCAAACGTAATCTCACGCGCACGAGATCCCCCGAGCGTACTATCGATGTGTGAGGTACTTTGTCGAACTTGTCCGAATCCAAGCCCTGTCGCAACAAGCTAATCTCGATTTTGTCATTCTCCAGACCGCCGCCTTTGCCTTTGAACATGGCACCAATGGCGGTGAAAAATCCGGTCGGCTTCTTGCGTTGAAAGTTGCCGGTGTCGACCAGTTCATCGGACGAGACCGGTGCGTGTTTGACTTCTTCCATTGAGCGCAGTCTGTCTTCTGCGCGTCGATTGGAGTCTTTGTGATTGTCGTTACTAGTTCCTTGATCTGCCGGTGAGTTGGCAGCATGCGCGGCTTCCCGCGCGGCGTACTCTTCTTGAGCGAGAGACGTCCTGGACCAACCCGAGGTCATGTCGGGCGCGTGAGGCGGTAGGGCGGGACCCGAAGATACAGGCTCGAGGTCGGAGGATGTCTGTTCCTCCTTTAGCTCTTTCTTGGCTTTTTCGCTCAGTCGCTCGCCGACGTTGTGCGCGGCGACGGTGGCAATAACCTCGTTTGTTTTCTTCAGAGGGCTTATGTCGAGGCAGTGATAAACATGATCGGCACCAATCGCGAGCGACGGGTGAATCCACTCGGCATATGCATCCACGCCTTCAGTCAGAATTCCGCAATGAATTCCAACTACTTCGCCATTCGCTATCAACGGGCTTCCTGCGGCGGAAGGTGGTAAGCCCAAGGAGTGGACGTAATGTCCGTCGCCGATTTCTGGAAAGAAGTCGAGGATGAAGCCAGTCTCGAGCACAGGGAGGCGAGTGTCTGGATCGATGCTGATTGAACTTATCGGGGTTCCTCTGTCGAGAGAACAGTTGTTGGCGACCTCGAGTTTGCTCAAATCCATGTGGTCGGGCGGTGCAGCTTCGGTCAGGTTGATTTGTCCCGTCTCTTTCAAATACTTGACGGAGTACATTATGGTGGCACCATCGAAGTTGCAGGCGCGCAGAAGTCGCTGCAAAGGAATGCCGTGGCGCAGATGATTCCATGTGCAAGCTACGGCTGGTCTCATATCCGGAGTCATCGGTTCTAGGTTGAGATTTGGCACCGCCTGTGATATTACAACCGACAGGCTCTTGAACTCTTCCATCGTTTGAGTATAGCTCTCCAAACGGCTGTAGGCGTCCATTAATAACCCGGTCGTGCTCTTCTCGATGGCAGCGAATCCTTTCGTCCACTCCGGCTCGAAGTCATAGGTAAATGTGAATTGAAAGCTCTCTTCGTCGCTGATCGACGTCAAAAGCTTGTAGAGGGCGTCTTCATTCCTAAGATGCATGAACCTGATGTGAGTTACCTGATTGTCCTTCAAGAAAAATCTGGCAACCGGATAGTTCCTCGAATCGAAAAGCGTGAGCGTTCCCTGGTTGCGATTGCTCAAAAGGGTTTGAAGAATCGAAGTTATCTGTATTCGTGTGGCGGAGCCCGCTAGCGTGGATTCTTCCTCCGGCATGTTGCGCGCCAGTGCTCTGGCAACTCGATCGGCAACACTCTTCTCCAGCGGAGGAGGATTTGCATTGAGAAGCAATGCAGACAAGTTGTTTTTCTCAACGGCCAGTTTATGATTTGGAAACAGTGGTGCTTGCTGGTATGTTCTCTTCACAAGCCAGGGATCGAAATAGCTATGTGGCAAAATTTCGCTGACACTAAATTTCCTGCCGACCTGGGGAAGCTCGACTCCGAGAGCTTCGGGTGTATCGAAGTACGGAATCAGAACATGTGTGCAGCAGATAGCAATTTGACTCTTGATCAGCCAGACGGAGCCCAAGACCTTGCCGGTCGGATTTGCGCGATCGACCAACCATCCGACGGAGCCGAAGTAGGTGTTGAGATCTGTCGCGGCGTGCATGTAAGGGGGCGAAATCCAGGGCTGGTTGCTAAGTATTATATTTGCTCCAAACATATCATACCCGTTCGAGCAATCCCCTGACAGTCACCATTGTCTCAATAGCGCTCGAGTGATTCGGCGTCATATAACAGTTCAAGGGTCAGGTTCGAGTTACATATAACGTTCATCTCAACAAATCGGCATTGTCGGACTGAGAATGCAGATCGACGAGCCACTATGCTTATCTGGTCTTTTTCGTTGTTTTACCGAAGAAACGAGCGACTACTTGGAGAGCGTTCCTTCAACGGTGATATTGTTCGATGGTCAAAATCGATTTGACGAAACCATAGTCTCCTCATAGGTTTTCGCCAACAATGGCTGCAGTTGAAATTGTACCTTCAAAAGAGCAGAAGTGCCATCATGAAGTAGTCGACATAGCGCCCTCGATGGCAAAGTCCATTCTTTCTGAGTCCTTCGACTTCAAAGCCGACGCTCTGATAGAGTTTGATCGCTACGTCATTGCTTGCGTAAACGAACAGCTCGATACGTTTTATCGTGCTCTTTTCCTTTGCCCATCGCACCGCATCCTTCATCAGGGCCGTGCCTATCCCCATGCCTCTAAACTCTTTCTGAATGGCGATGTCGAGCGTGGCCACGTGCCTGAACGCTCGCTGTCTGTAACCGGTGCATTTGAGACTGCCGACTATATGCCCATCCACCTCTGCGACTAGAAAAAGCGAGGTTCGGGAGTTGGACAAAGAACGGACAATCGAACGAACGTAGTCGGATGCCGTCCCGATCGAATCCATAGGGATGTGGATGTCTATTTCCTCGGCGAGGGACTCATCTAGCTCGTGGAGCTCTTCTGCATCTTCCAGCGTGGCCTCGCGAATGAAGGCGTGACTGAATAAATCTTCGTCTTTGGATAACTTGATATGCATGCTTCAAGCTCTGTTGTGGACGACCATACCCATGCGTCTTTGTCTGTCCCGATTTGTCATAGCTTTAAACTATCAGAAACTAGGTTTTAATATACCGCGTCTGTGTAGGATAATGCACGGATCGAAGAAAACCGATCCTCGTGTTTTGGGAGAACTTGGTTTGCGTCCTGGAAGCCTTGTAGGGCAACTTTTCAGCAAGAAGTACGAAGTTGTCTCCGTGCTGGGCGAGGGCGCTCTTGGCGTGGTCTACAAAGTTGTTGAATTGGAACACAAACGCGAATGTGCGATAAAGATTCTCGTGGCGGATGGACCGGAAAGCGAAGTGGCTCGGCTGGAACAGTTCTTTTTCAAGGCCGCTAAGCTCGCGGCCGAGCTGTCTTCCGACAATATAGTCTCGGTTCTCGACGTGGGTGTCGCAGAGGACGGATTCGTTTACCTGGTCATGGACTATGTCAACGGTGAGAGCCTGGAGAAGATGGTCTCTCGCGAAGGAAGAATTGACCCGGCAAGGGCTATTCCGATTTTTCTGTGTATTACAAACGCGCTGCAGTATGCCCATGAAAAGGGAATTTTTCACAAGGATTTGAAACCTTCACACATCATGGTGGCGCGGGACAATCAAGGGCATGATCTTGTCAAAGTGATCGATTTTGGCTTGGCAAAGTACCTGGCTTATGATGGCGCAACCCAGAACCTGAGTCATTTGGGACGACTGCAGGGCACGTCGGCATATATTAGTCCCGAGCAATGCCTTGATCGAGAGTTCGACGCCAGAAGTGATATTTATTCGTTAGGCTGCATCATGTACCGTGTCATTGCGGGCGGTCTGCCTTTCTCCGCATCCAATGCTTTCGAAGCGTTGAGCCTGCATGTCTCTGCGCAGCCAAGTCCGATTGCTAACATGGCGCCGGGTTTGGTATTGCCAGCGGTGTTAGAGAGTTGTATCTTCAAGTGCCTCGAGAAAAATTCGGCTGCGCGTTATGCCAATGTCATGGAGGTGCGAGCCGACCTGGAAGAAGCTCTCCTTGCTTTGTGGAGCAGCTATTCGGTGATGGAAACAACCGATACGCTTCAGATTGCTACGTCGAATCCATTCGATGCCATGGACCCTGAGAGTTTGACCTCTGCTGCCAATCAAGGACACAGCGCGGCTCAGTTTTTCCTTTCGATGGCTCAACGAGAAGGTGAGATTGTCGAGAAGGACGAGCCCGAATCGATGAGGTGGCTTATCAAGTCGGCGGACGCCGGCTACGGTCAGGCACAGTTTGAGCTGGGTACTTGCTACGATTTCGGTGACTTTATGGAACAGCACACGGAACGTGCTGCCCATTGGTACAGGAAGGCTGCCGAGCAGGGAGTGAGCAGCGCAATGGTAAATCTCGCCTGTCTGCTGGAGGGCGATCGAGGTATTCCGAGCGATCTCAGCGAAATGATTCACTGGTATCGGCGAGCTGCAGAGAGCGGTCATTCGTTGGGGCAAAGCAACTACGCGCGGTGCCTATACTATGGTATTGGAACCCCGGTCAAGTTGTCAGAGGCGGTCTCCTGGCTTATTGCGGCTCTGGCAACTGACAGCGACAATGAAGGTGCTTTGTATTTGCTCGCAAACTGTTACTTCTTCGGCGATGGTGTCAACAAAGATCCGGTGCTGGCCGTGAATCTTTATCGGCGCGCTGCGTCGATTGGACATGGAGGCGCTGCGTGCGAGCTCGGGCTCTGTCTTATGAACGGTGACGGAACCGCCAGAGATGTAGAAGAGGGTCTGCTTTGGCTGGAACGTGCAGTTGAGTTAGGCAGCGAACTTGCCGATGAAAAGCTCAAGGATATTCGTGACGTTGCTTCGATTGGAGCTGTTGATGCCGAGCAATTGAAGCGCTGGCTGATTACTACAACAGATCAGTTGGTCAGTCAGACTGCGGAAGCCGAACTTCGAGTCCTGCTTTCACAATCACCTTCCAAACCGTTGCGAGAGATCATCTTGCTGTTGAAGTTAATGGCTGATCAGAGCCACGAACACGCGCTTCTAATTCTGGCCAGGTGTTATGAGCGTGGATTCGGTGTATCCACCGATCTCATGGTGGCAGCTGACTACTATCGTCAGGCCTATGATTCTGGTAGCAATCTTGCTGAAGCGTGCCTGATAGCGTGCTTGCGGCGGTCCTTCGCTGCAGGCATATTTCCTCCGGACGCACTCGGCTTTTTGCTCTTGAGCACGGAGCGTGACAACATTGAGGCCATGGTGGCAGTCGCAGAGTATTTTCGCAGCTCCAATCCTGAGGGACGCGATCTTGATCAGGCATTGGGATGGTATCTCCGGGCTGCCGAGCTTGGAGATCGAGAAGCTCAATACCTTCTCGGTCGCGCCCTATCCATGAGAAATTTCAACAAGAACGAACGAGAACGGCTTCTGGCCTGGTGGTGTGACGAGACGAACAAAGACTTCCCGTCCCTGGATGACTTTCACGAACACGCCGGCGAAACGGAGCGATTGCTGGCTTTGACATGGTTGAACCGGTCCGCAGAAGCTGGCAGCAGGGACTCACTCCTCTTTCTCTCGGCGCTGCGCAATCGAGGTTTGCTGCTGGAAAAAGATTCTGCTGATGCTATCTCTTTGTTGCGAAAATCCGCTGAGCTTGAGGAGTCAAGGGCACAGGGTCTCCTTGGTGTTGCATTAATCGAATCGAATTCGGAAGCGCATGTGCTCTCGCTGGGCTTGTCATGGTTGGAGCGCGCCGTAGAATCAGGAGACGGTTTCGCGCAGTGGAATCTTGCCCTTGAATTGATCGAAGGAAAAAATCTTGCTGTTAACAAGCCCCGAGCAAAGGTGCTTCTGGAAGAGAGCGCACGAAGTCACTTTCCGCAAGACACGATCTGGCAGGAAGACGGATTTCAAAATCGTTTTGTTCGCTTGATCAACTTGTTTGAAGAACTCACACAACGGAGGCAGAAAGAAGCAGTCTATTGGCTAGGCTTATGCTGCGAGCGTGGTGTTGGTATGCATAAGGATCTGCTTCGCTCGGCCCTTCTCTTCTTGCAAGCTTCTGAGCAAGGCTACGAACCTGGACGGGTGGCATTCGAGAGTGTGCCGGACAGCATCAAATATCTAGCTCGCAAACGATATCTTCAGCTGGACTTCGATCGTCGGTGAGCATGAAGATCACTTAACGCGTGTTAATGTGTTTTTGAGAGACTGTTCCAGAAAGCATAAATGGCGGCTTTGCTATGGTTAGCCTTAACTTCATGAAGACATGAATTTTTCAATTCTTACTGTTGTCATCTGCTAGAATTTTGTCGCTTCACATGAGGCGATTTATGGTTAAACAAGCAACTAAAGAGACTTCTGTCGCAACGAAACAACGAGGGAAAGTCGAAACTGCCGATACATATCTAGGCCTCGCGTCCAAGATCCTGACGATTGTGGCTGCTTTGACTACCCTGTTCGTCTGGCTTTACTCGACCTTCTATTTCGGTTCTGTCGAAATCAGACCGGACAAAAATGTTTCGTCTTTGAATGTGACGCTATTTGATGAACGTGGAATTGAGACTGTTTACCATACCGAAAAGTTGAAGGTTGCGCCAGGACGCTACCAGATTCTTGTTGAGTCAAATGGCAAGTTACCAACGAAAGCCAGGGCAACTGTCCGATTCAATGGCACCACGATAGTACCGTATCCGGTGATAGACCAATCCACACCAGCCGAAGCTTCGGCCGCAGAGGAGTCTTCGAAGTCCAGCCGTAAATGGTGGCAGATCTGGAAGCGTAACTGAGGTCACCTTTTGGGACCATTCGCGAAAGCACGATTCTTCAGGAGCTCGTCAGGCAAGTTCCCCTCTCTCTTTTCGGAGCACCTCGCCCTTCTTCGAGATTGAGTCGGGTCGCATCAGCGTGCGCATCTAGATTCGGCGTCTGGACGAGTGGATGTCCCATCGCCGAGAGACATTCGAAGCGCCACTGATCAGCGCTGATGAAAAGCACGTTGCGCCTGGATTTCATGGTATCTCCAGTGATACTAACTTAGAAGACTCTAAATTCTATCATTGGTGTTCAAAATGATTTTTCAATTGTTCTAACGAAAAACAGGTGCGAAATTTTCGTTGCGGCTATGGGTCTTTAACGTATGACCGAATTGCCGAATCGTCCGAGGGCTGCCGAAATTTGCTCTCGAAGTTGCCCCAAAGTTTTTGATCGCTCTCGTCAGTGCGATTATGCGCTGTGGTTGTTTGCTGATCCGCGGCATTGAATGGTGGCTTTCGAAACTTGTTTTCGAAGCTGGACCATCGCTTGCTGCTTTCTGTGTCGCTGTTGAAACTTCGAGGACCGCCTTGCGGACCGTCTTCGTTGAATGACGGAGGATGACCACCAGGAGGACCGCCTTCACCGCCGAAAGGAGGATGACCACCGGGAGGTCCGTCTTCATCGCCAAAAGGCGGATGCCCACCGGGCGGACCGCCTTCACCGCGGAAAGGAGGATGACCACCACCGGGAGGACCGCCTTCACCGCGGAACGGAGGATGACCACCACCGGGAGGACCGCCTTCACCACCGAACGGTGGCGGCCGGAACCCTGGTGGACCGTCTAAATCTCCATTCGAGTCGGAGTGATGTTTCGCAGTTGTTTGAGAGTGGCTTCTCCCATGACTTGAAGTGTGAGAGTGAGAATGTGCAGATTTTTTTGTATGACCGGTTTTGCTGACGTGCGACTGAGTGTGGCTTGTGCCGCTGTAATGGTCGACCCTATGGAGAGAAGGGTCTTGTGCTTCGAAACCGCCGGGAGCGCCACCGAAGCCAGGACCACCGGGTGGTCCGTATTCGTCGAAACCAGGACCACCAGGTGGTCTACCGCGACCCTGACCCATGCCAAAGCCGCCGCCAGGACCACCTTCATCTTGTCCGAAACCAGGACCACCAGGAGGTCTGCCGCGACCCTGACCGCCGCCGGGAGGACCGCCTTCACCTTGTCCGAAACCAGGACCGCCAGGGGGTCTACCGCGACCCTGACCGCCTAGACCGCCGCCGGGAGGACCGCCTTCACCCTGTCCGAAACCCTGACCGCCAGGAGGTCTGCCGCCGCCCTGACCGCCTTGGCCAAAACCCGGACCACCTGGAGGTCTACCGCCGCCCTGACCACCGAAGCCGCCGCCGGGCGGACCGCCTTCGTCTTGTCCGAAACCAGGACCGCCAGGGGGTCTACCGCCGCCCTGACCGCCGAAGC
>CAYQKX010000001.1:155107-589741 GCA_964418155.1 uncultured Candidatus Obscuribacterales bacterium
GGGGTCTACCGCGACCCTGACCGCCAAAGCCGCCGCCGGGAGGACCGCCTTCATCCTGGCCGAAACCGGGCCCGCCTGGAGGTCTACCGCCTCCGTGTCCGCCGAAGCCGCCGGAAGGACCGCCTTCATGTTGACCGAAACCCTGACCACCAGGAGGTCTGCCGCGACCCGATCCGCCACCGCTTTCCTGGGTGAAGCCAGGACCGCCGGGCGGTCGTCTGCGACCTGCTCCGCCAGTTCCACCACCATTCTCTTGTCCGAATCCAGGACCGCCCGGTGGACGTCCTCGACCTTGTCCGCCGAAACTTGGACCACCGACGTTGCCCTGTCCGAAGTTGGAATCACCCGGAATGCGACCGCCACCGTGACCGCCAGAAGCGCTTCTGCTGCGATACGAGCCGCCACCAGACTGGCTGGCTCCCCACGCGTTGTTGCCGCTTGAACTATTAGCTCCCCAGAGGTGACTGTCAGAGTCGTTGTTGCCACGACCCTGTGCCATCATGTCGCGTGGCGGCCGCCGCAGAAAACTACTGTCCGGTGTTCCTTTGAAGCCGCGAGGCACGTAAGGGAAAGTATCAGTGACTATGTAGTGATAAATCCCGTTGGGGTATTCCGGAGTGATACCAAACGTTCCGTTGCAATCGTCTAGATCTCCCAATCCTCGAACATACTCGTAATCACGAGTAAATGCACCGCTGTACTTGCCACCTGGACTGTTTGATGGTCGGCTACCGCTGCGAAGGCGGTAACTTGAATTCAACTTTTTCAGACCGGAGTTTTTATCTTGCGGATTCTTGTATCCATACGGACCATAGATAGGAAAACCATCTGCTGCGAATCCGAGGAGAACCGGTTTTCCGTGCGAAGCAAGTTTTTCTAACAACCCAGAAGGTATGCCATGGTAGTGGTAGGCCCCATTCGGCTGGACATGAGCATTGTTGCGATCCAGTCCTAACCTCTGACCCAGATACATCGCCTCATACTGCCAACCGGAGCTTGGATCGTCGTGCCACCATTCCGCCGCCCCTGGATCAAATGGAACACCATTGATTGCCACTCCAAATGGTGCCATACCGAGCGGCGTTGAATATCCGGTTTTCGCTGGGTTTTTCGCGACCCGATAAGAGTAGTTTTGTGCGGAGATGGTATTTGGGTTGCCTTCGTTTGGAAAAGCGCCGGTGGAGTGGTCCGGAATTCCGTTCGATTGAATGACTCGGTATTGTCCTTGCATCGCGATGGTCACACGACCGGGATATGCATAGGCTGGCGCAATGGCGAGTTGAATCAAGTCCCATGGATTGAACGATTTCTGAGGCAATGCTTTCGTGACGACATTCTTGTTTGACTTTGCCGACTGTGAAGTCTTCGACTTCTTCACCTGCTGGTGATGCGAGTGCTCACCAATGTGCTCGTGGTCATAGTGGGCAATTGCCGGGGTATGCGTCAGACTGAGAGTCAACGCGGCCAAAACTGTTGCGGGAATCGGTCGGTTCGTCGGCATAATGCCATCATTCCCCAAAACCGAAATCCGTGTAACCTTTGTGAAAGATTGTCAGCAACACAACTACACGATTGTACCGCCGGACCGCAGAACGGGTGCATCATGGCTCTGAAGGAGAAAAAATATGCCTGACAATGCTACAGCAACGCTCAAAGTCAATGATCCGGCACCGGATTTCGAGCTGACTTCTGTTGATGGAACGAAGTTCCACCTCGGGTCGTACCTCGGCAAGAGTAACGTCGTGGTGTTTTTCTATCCAAAGGACAACACTCCTGGTTGTACGACTCAGAATTGTTTGTTTCGTGACTGGCACCTTGAGTTCACCAAATTTGATGCTGTCCTGGTTGGTATCAGCTCTGATTCTGCTGCGTCGCACGCAGATTTTGCCAAAAAGCACGAATTGCCATTCATGCTCTTAACTGACGAAGGTGGGACCGTACGTAAGCGCTATGGTGTAAGAAACGATTTTGGAGTAATCCCTGGGCGCGCGACGATCGTTATTGATAAGGAACAGATTGTTCGGAACATTTATGTCTCGCAGTTCAACATCAATGAACATATCGACAGTGCACTCCGATCATTGCAACAAATCGAAAGCTCGAAATAATTCAACAATTCGCGCCCAAATCATTCGAAGCAAATTCCTTCGAAACACACTGGGAGACCTATAGCCGAAGCGAGCTCCATCGGAAAGGCACACTGGGACCGCCTTCGTCTTGCAAGTTCGCATGACATCAAGTTCGTGAAGTGTAATCTACTTCGACAACGGCTTGTCCGTCTCTTGCGAGTCCGCAACGCATCGAAATCCTACGTGGGGAAAACCTGTATCTTGAGGCGATGACATTCGTCCGCTAGGACGATAACTCGCGCACACGGATCGATGACACAAGAACGATCCGCCTCGCATTACTCGTACTGTACGACAGTATGGATGCCGATTATCTCTACCTTCGCTCGGTCCTGTCGGATCGACTGCCACCATATCTGGCGTCAGTCCGATCCTCTGGGCATATGTATCCGGTTGATAGAAATCTACGCACCATTCCCAAACATTTCCGGCCATCCCATAGAGACCATAGCCATTTGGTGGAAAACTCTTCACCGGATTGGTGCCCGCGTAGCCATCTTCTTTAGCGTCGCCTTCTGGAAAAATCCCCTGAAATATGTTGGCGTTTTTGGCACTATAGTCATCGTCGCCCCACACGTAGATCTTCCCATCCAGACCTCCCCGCGCGGCATACTCCCACTCGGCTTCGGTAGGAAGTCGTTTCCCAGCCCATTTAGCGAACGCTAGCGCGTCGTCGTACGACACCTGAGTGACCGGATGATCCCACCGATTGTTTAGCGAGCTACCCGGTCCTTCTGGGCATCTCCAATTTGTACCTGTACGCCATTGCCACCAGGTGCGGTGCGAACCCTGGGCATCCGTCGGCGCGAATACCAAAGATCCAGGGAGTAGCTTTTCCTCCGCTGGCTTTGGTGTGCCTTCCGGTAGTTGTTGCTTGAGGATTTCCCAGTCAATTGGTTGTTCTGCCGTCGTGACATAGCCAGTCTGATCGACGAATTGCTTAAACTGTGAGTTGGTAACTTCTGTAGTATCAATCCAAAAGCCCTTGAGTTTTACCCTATGCCGGGGAAACTCGTCACGTCTGGCTTCGGGACCGACACCACCCATGGTGAATTCGCCATCTCTGAGTAGGACCATGCCATCGTGACAGGTTGCATTTGAACCAATGGAGTCGGGCTTATTGGACGAGACAACCGGATCTTTCTGCATTGTTGACAGTGCCAAAGCCGGGTATTGCCCCAGCGCTAGTGACGCTGTCATTGCTGTTGTCATGATGAGGTGGGCTAAATGCATCGGTCTTTTATTCGCCTGATTCCAGTCATCCCATAACGGGAATGAAATGTATTCTAAGCGATAGAAGCGCCTTGAGCCGCAGTGTTTCCAGCTTGTCAGGATTAAACTCTTTTAGCCGAAACATTGAGAGTTTGATAGAATTTCGCGCAGAACCAAAGGGGGTGTTGGAGATGCTTTGGCAACCACGGGGCAATTTGTCTCGGTTAAGGAACACGTTGTTGATCGCCGCGCTCGTCGGCGTTGGATATTCGACTTGCGCGGAGGCCGCCCCTGATGGCACAGCTCCTGCGCAGCCTGCGAACAAGCCGGCCCAACTCGTAGCCGATAGCAAGAGTAAAGAATCCGGCTTTGACAGCGCCATCCGCGCTCGCGCTGATGAGTATGTCCAGTCATTTGCTAAAGGTGATGCCAAGGCGCTGGCTGCTCTCTGGACTCCGGACGGTGTTTTTATCGACCAGAAGGGTCGCGAGTATGCAGGTCGCGATCAAATTGAGAGTGTATTCAAGGACTACTTCCAGAAGAATAAGGCACGCGGATTTTCTCTCAACATCAGTTCGATTAAGTCACTGGGCGAAAAAGCGGCGATCGAGAAGGGCACAAGCTCGGTGAAGGACGAGTCCGGCAAGGTTCTGTCCTCGGCGCCATATACCGTTGTTCATGTCAACATCAATGGCGTCTGGGAAATGGCGAGTGTCGTTGAGCATGGCTCCGGACCGGTTGCATCGGTAAGGCAAAACAATCCGCTCGACGATTTGCGCTGGTTGTCCGGAGAGTGGACTGCTCAGGGCTCTGGTGGTGATGCTAGCCTCTCTGCGAAATGGATGGCTGACAGACGTTTTCTCGTAGCGAGATTCATCGTGAAAGATAAATCTGGTGAACAGCATGAAGACCTTCAGGTAATTGGTGTAGACCCTCGTAGAGGCGCTGTGATTTCGTGGCTTTTCGACTCCGAAGGAGGCTCGGGCCGAGCGTTTTGGAGCAAGGGGGCTAAGGGATGGGTTGTTGAGACGATGCGATTCTCCCCGGAAGGAAGGCGGATGAGTTCTTGCAATGTGCTGGAGCAATCTGACACTGACAGCTTCACCTGGAGATCGACCAATCGCGTTGTCGATGGTGCAAAGATTCCAGATAGCGAGCCCATTACCGTAAAGCGAATCAATGTCAACTAATTCTGACTGAAATTGGAGAATCATCAATGTTGTTTAAACGACTTACTGCCTATAGCTTGATTCTTTTGCTGGGAGCCACTACTGGTGATGCCTGGGCCAGAGGCGGCGGATTTGGAGGAGGCGGACGTGGCTTCGGTGGTGGCGGGTTCGGCGGTGGCGGGTTCGGTCGCGGCGGATTCGGCGGGGGCGGCTTCGGCGGAGACCGCGGCTTCGGCGGAGATCGCGACTTCGGCGGAGACCGCGGCTTTGGCGATCGCGGCGACGGCGGATTCGGTGATCGCGGAGATGGCGGATTCGGTGATCATTCGTTAGCGGGAGATCGCGGCGACGACTTCGGATTCAATCAAGGTGTCGGTCGCGGCGGCTGGAATGATGGCGGTTTCGGTAATCGTAAAGACAGTATCGGGCAGGGTGGTTTTGCTAATCGAGACAATGGAAACAAGCCCCTATCACCATGGGATAACGGCGGTCACAACAATTGGAACGGGAAAAATGGCTGGGGATTTGACCGGATATCCGGCAATAACATCGGCAACAGTTTTCATGGTGGCAACACATACAATAATTTTTCGCCCACCTATGTATCGAATCGAGGAGTAGCTGTTCGCAACAATTTCAATGGCTACGGTAATTTTCATGGTGATGGTTGGTGGGGCGGACATCCTGGCTGCTGGTACTATCCCGGGTGGGGTGCTGGTCTCGGCATGGGCGCTGCCTGGATGGCGACCGATTGGGCAATGCTCGGAACCATGATGGCACTCGATGTTGGGGGCGGACCCGGCTATGGTGAGAATGTCACCTACAATAACAATCAGGTCTATTACAACGGACAGCCGGTAGGCTCTGCCACGGACTATTACAATTCCGCCCAGAAGCTCGCTACCTCGGCAGGTGACACAAATCCCAGCAAGAAGGCCGATTGGAAGCCGCTAGGCGTTTTCTCTCTGGTGCAAGGTGATCAAACTGATTCGACCACGATGTTCCAGATCGCCATCAATGAGAATGGCGATATCGCAGGCAACTACTACGACATGCTTTCCGATCAAAACCAACAACTTAAAGGCAAACTTGATAAAAAGAATCAGCGTTGTGCCTGGACGGTGGGCAGTAACAAGAACGTGGTGTACGACACGGGCATGGCCAATCTGCTGAAGGACGAGGCACCGCTTCTGGTGCATTTCGGAAAAGACAGAACGGAGAACTTCATACTTGTCCGCCTGAAGCGCAACGACGGTGGGGATCAGAAGACTCCAACCGCTCCCTCGACAAGCAAAACAAGTGGTCCAGCTCCCGAGGTTATCTAGTTCTTTCTTTTCCGCTTCTTCTCTGGATTGTAGTCGAGCATGAAGGCGTTATCTACGGCGTCGACATACTTGGTTTCTTTATCGCAGAAGTGCAATTCGAACAGATCTCTTGCGGTGGTGTATCCTTCCGGAGGAAGAAAATCAGAAGACCGTAATGCGCATTTTTCCAACTTCAGCACGGAATACAATCGTTCTTCTCGACCTCGTCGATCTTTCCAGATTACTCGCACAGGAATGCCATAACCCGGCGGAGCGCAGCCCAATTGGCAACAAAGTATCGCGAGCTTGGGATTCATTTTGATATCGTGTGTAGCCCAATACTCGCACGACTTCCGTCCGGGAAGAGCGAGCGAATAGTGAGTGCACATTAGTCCAAGCAGTCGATCGGAACCGATTTTCCTAACGCTTGCCGACTTGTAATTGATGCCGGTCAAGTTTTCGAGTGTCGAGTTGGGCGCTTGCATTACCTTCTTCGTTTCTGCATTGAAAAGATATGACTCCTTGTATGGTGGCAAGATTAGTCTCTTCATAATGCCATCATCAAATCGAATTCTGTTCTTGGAAAAAACTGCCGTGCATCGGCCGAATGAACTGTGATCCAGAACCAATTTCCAGGCTGATTCCACTGGGGCTGCATCTGCTGCCAGTGGATGAAACAGATGGCCAATCAATATCAGCATATAGACCGCGTTTGTGCTCCACGTAGTGAGTGGCTGAATCTTCTTGCTATTGATTTTAGATAACTTGTTCAAGAAGCGTACCAATACCTGGTATTCATAGATATAACTGCTCAGACCGGCAAAAAACTGTTTTTCACTATTGTAGAATAGTAATAGTGTGCCCGGAGAGTCGTGATGAAGAAGAGTACTGTCAGAGGCTTCGCCTATTTCTTAATAGCGCTTGCCTTTGCCGGCCTCGTTGTTTGCCGTTTCGTCGACAAGCCTGTTATCAGTAAGACATTCTCCCAAGGCGATTCTGAGCATGCTCTAGGTTGCACATTACCCATTGTTGCGGCTTCCTTTTGTAAAACCAACTGTGATCCCTTTTGCGGCAAGGACGATGCAAGAGTGCGATTGCTCGGCATTATTTTGAAGGCATTCTTCGCGCCGGTCGAATCCGTCGAAATCTGTTGGAGCGAGCATAAGGCTGAGGTTCAGCGAACTCAACCGATCTGGTTGCTCAACTGTGCGATGCTCTGCTGAACTGTTGATAGCTGTAAGGAAGATGCTGACACATCAACCGATTCGATCAAGCGAGGTTTCTTATCTCGTTCGATAATTAGGCAAAAAGGCTCTCGAGAGGGGTCGGTTCCGGCTACGAATAGCTAGTCGACGCGAACTGTTCTACCGGGGCGAATCAGCGAATTCCGGTCCAATCAACTCAAGTGCAAGTTAGAGACTCGTCGCCACATAACGAGTAGAAAATTGATGATGCGCCGTGTCGCAATCTTAAGCGGGCGCAACTCGTCGCAGGCGACGGGTACAAGTTTACTCAAATACTTGTATGCCATTTCAGCAAAGGAATCAACAAATGTCTGAACTCGCATTGATTCGAGATCTCGCGATTATCTGGGCGGCGGCGCTGGTAGTTGGCTACATGTGTGTCAGGTTGAAGCAACCGATCATTGCTGGCTACATCCTCGCGGGTATCGTGATAGGTCCTCACGGGCTTCAACTCATCGGTCATAGCGAGCAGGTCTCGGTACTCGCGGAATTTGGCGTGGCGCTGCTGCTATTCGCTCTCGGAGTGGAAGTGTCTTTAAAACAGATATTTTCTTCTACATACAAGATTGTTCTTGCAGGTCTGTGCCAGATCATTTTGACTGCGTTGCTGGGTTGGTCGCTCGCGTATTTTACTGGTTTGGCCACGGGGGCGGGGAGCGGATTTCTGTTCGGATTTATCTGCGCACTGTCGAGCAGCGTCGTGGTGACAAAGGTTCTTACTGATCGGGGTGAGCTGGATTCCTCGCATGGGCAGATTTTGATTCCGATTCTGGTTATTCAGGATCTAAGTCTCGTGCCGGTAATGTCGCTTTTGCCGGTTTTAAAATCGTCCGGCGGCGATGCGATGATTATGGTCGGTGTGGCGTTGGCAAAGGCTTGCGCATTCATACTGTTCGTGATCTGGAGCGCAACAAAATTGGTGCCGCCGGTGCTCTCCAGGGTTGTTCATTCCAACTTCAGAGAACTATTCTTGCTGACGATCATATCGATCTGTCTCGTTATTGCGCTTGTCGGTCATGAACTCGGGCTGTCCCTTGCGCTTGGAGCGTTTCTCGGTGGCATCATCATTTCTGAGTCCACCTATGGGCATCAGGCGTTATCTGATCTCTTACCGCTGAGAGATCTTTTCTCCATCGTTTTTTTCGTGTCTGTAGGCATGTTGCTAAATCCGATATTCATCTGGGAGCATGCCTTGCAGGTGCTCGTTTTCGTGATCGTGTTGATAATCGGTAAGGCAGCTATCGGAACTGTTTCCGCGCTGTTTTCCACTCCAATAGCCAGGCGTGCCATTCTGGTCGGCGTGGGTCTTGCTCAAATCGGAGAGTTTTCCTTTGTGCTTGCCCTTGTCGGGTATCAGGACGGAATAATCTCCCAGGGCTTGTACAACCTTTTCTTCGCCGGAGCGGTGGTCTCTCTAGTTGCGGCACCATTTCTGATGAGTTCTACCCCATTGCTGATGAAACGCCTTTCCAGCCGTGCCTCTATGAGAGATGAGCGCAGAGCGATGGCTCGCGAAGACGAGGTAACCGCTGGACTGAAGGACCATGTGATTCTCTGTGGATATGGTCGGATCGGAAGAAATCTTGGAGTCGTTCTTTCCGGCTACAAGATTCCGTTGGTAGTTGTAGAGCTCAACGCTTCAATTACAGGTGAGCTGGCGGAGCTTGGTATTCCATTCGTCTATGGCGATGCTACTAGTCGAATTGTGCTTCTTCGAGCCCGGCTCAGGGAGGCTCGCGTGCTCGTGGTCATGATACCGGATCCAGTGGCGGCTATTTCGATCATCGATATTGCCAGGCACTATAATCCCAATCTGAAAATAATTGCCCGTGCGCATAGGACAGAGGACATCGACATTTTCAGAGCCACAGGCGCCAATGCTGTTGTGCAACCTGAGTTCGAATCCAGTATCGAAATGACGAGACTCACACTATTGAGTCTAGACAAGCCAGATCCAGAGATTCAGACAGCGCTGACCAGCATTCGTGAGAAAAGGTATACGATCTTTCAGCCTGATATTGCCGAACCGAATTTGTCACGTCTGGTTGGATTGCCGCACGATGAGTATCGAGGCGCCTGGTTCAAAGTCTCTGATTCATTCGCTGGCAGAACGCTAAAACAACTGGACGTTCGTCATAAGACCGGCGCCACCATCGCAGCTGCGCGGCAGGATGGAATGGTCATTCCATATCCTGGACCGAATATGGTGCTTGATGACCAGAGCGATATCTATGTTGTTGGCAATCCTGCCGAGCTGCGCAGCTTCGAGGAATCATTCCGATTGCCGCGTTTCTGCCCGTTGACAGAGGTGTCCAGCGACAACATCTCCTGGTCGCATTCCTTTTAGAAGAAGTGCTCAGCAAGAAGTCGTTGCTGTTCGATGCTGAAGAACTCGTTGCTCACAGTAAGAATGAGGTCAAAAGCTATGCTTTGCCGAGGATTGAGATGAAACGGTAACTTGTTTGTGTGAAACTCGTCAGGTCCATCTAGGAGCCCACGATCACTCGCTCCTCGCGGGAGAGCAGAAAAGTATTCCAATTCCTGGTTCCGTTCGATATCATGTATCTGATTGTGAAACTAGAGGTGTGGTCAATGCGACGCTGTTATTTCTTGTAGGGAATACAAAAGGGTCACGCATTAGTCGTATTCCTTCGATTGAATAGTTTCACCGCCTCTGTTAATCCTCGTAGGGAGTACACAAGGACCGCTCGTCAGTTGTTTTTCTCAGAGGGCATAGATTTGCCGCGAGCAGAATGTCTAGAGCAGCGTACCCTTCAGGATCATGCTGGCTACGGAGAAGTAGAGAATTACTCCGGTGACGTCGACAAGGGTTGCTACAAAGGGGGTCGATGCCGATGCCGGGTCGAATCCCGCACGCTTCAGGATGAAGGGAAGAATGGAGCCGGAGACGCTTCCCCAGAGGACTATCCCCACGAGGCTCAAACTGACAGTCACCGCCAGCAATGGCGCATGCGGTCCATATGTATGGAATGCCGCTTCCCATGCGACTACTCGAATGTAACCTACAACTCCGAGAATCAGTCCCATCGAGGAGCCCACGATGATCTCTCGTTGCATTACGCGCCACCAGTCGCGCAAGCGCACTTCCCCAAGAGCCATGGCGCGAACGACGAGTGTCGAAGCCTGCGATCCTGCGTTGCCACCGCTGCTGATGATTAGCGGTAGGAAAAGCGCAAGAATGACGGCCTTTGCAATCTGATCTTCGAAGTATCCCATCGCATTTGCCGTTAGAAGCTCGCCGAGAAATAGCACGAATAGCCATCCGGCACGCTTTTGAATCATGTCGGTCAGCGCGATTTTGAGATAGGGATCCCCGAGCGCTTCGCTTCCACCCATCTTTTGGATGTCTTCTGTGGCTTCTTCTTCCACGACATCAACGATATCGTCGATGGTGACAATTCCTTTCATGCATCCATTAGCATCTACGACGGGGATCGCGAGTAGATTGTGTTCCGCGAAGAGTCGGCTGAGATCCTCCTGGTCGACATCTTCCGACGCTGTAATTACGTTGGTTCTCATCACCTCGCTGACCTTGAGCTGCGGCTGTGATGAGAATAGTCGACGAACCGAGATTACGCCAAGCAAGTGCTGCTGCCCATCCAACACATAGACGAGATAGATTGTCTCCACCTGCTCCAGCGCCTGCTTTCTCAAATAGGCAAGAGCCTCTGCTACGGTCATATCCGGTCGCACTCTTGCATACCGCGGGCTCATCAAGCCACCGGCCTGATCTTCGGCGTATGCCATCAGCGCGGTGACTTCTGTTTTTGTCGAGTCATCGAGCAGATTCAAAAGCTGAGGGCGATCTTCCTCAGGCATCTCTTGAAGTACGTCGGCAGCATCGTCGGGATCTAGAACTCTAAGCCACAGACGCTGCTCTCGACTGGGCAGCGCCAGTAGTATCTCGGCCTCCTCTTGCGAGCTCAGCTCACGAAAGAATTCCTCAGCGTCAGCAGCAGCAAGATCTTGGAAGCACTTCAGTTTGCCTTCCACATCAAGCTGATCCCACTCCTCGTGGAGTTTGGCATAGCTTAGATCTTTCAGTTTGGTGTCTCTCACTGGATACCCGGTCTCCAAAGCTTTATTGGTCTTGCATGCTCAGATTTCGGGACGGCCTGCATCCCTCATCGAAGTATACGCAATCGTGTGATCAAATATGCAATTAGAGTATGTTTTTATGGCAAATAACATCAATCTCCATGGAAGACATTGTTGCTTAAGCTCAGCTCATCTTGGGCTGTTGATTCGCAGTCGGCCTTTGCGATGTCAAATACTTATTGGCGAAGAGCTGTCCGAACGCCTCAAACTGCAGAAAAGATGTATCCGACTTGCTCGGTGCTAGCGAGACGCTGGCGCTCCGTTGCGCTGTGTCATTTCTACGAGCATATCAGTATGTTTCAATCGCCCTCGTTCTTCGGTAGATCGACTGGTTAATTTCACATGTGTGGAGAATGGCTCGGGCCGGTGATGAAACTCTACATGTCCTCGGGCTTCAGCCCCAGGTCATTAGCCTCATCTTCCATTTTCTTCGCTTCGTCGTGTTGATTGAGATCTTTCAGAATTTCTGCCTGTAGCAGCATGCATTCCTTTCGCATGGGGATACCTAAATCAGGATTCTGAGCCGTTCTCTCTTGGTAAATTCCCATTGCATCTTTGTAGCATTCGATTGCTCTCTTATAATTTTTTGTCTCTCGGTAGCACTTACCTAGCATTTTGTAGAGCTCAGCGAGAATAAAGTCCTTTCGGCCTTTCTCCTTCAGCATTGTGATGGCGGCTTCGATGACACCGGCGGCTTCAGTGTATTTGCCCTTCTCCATGTACTGAGCGGCTCTAGTGCGAAAACTGTTTACATCTTCCAATTCCATGCTGCCGTCGAGAAGCAGATTCGTATTTGGTCCGGTTGGTTTTTTCTCCACGGGTGCGCTGTCGGCTACTTGTGCTGCCGGTTTTGGCATGAGGAAGAAGAAGTAGACTGCGGCGCCTGCTACCGCGAGTGCCACCATCATGTATGCGACAGTAGCCGCCATCTGGATCATCTCTTTGGGGCTGGTTCTATCAATTTCGGAATTGCCCCGGAGCTTCTTAACCGACGCTACAGGCGCGTCTCTTGTAACTTCGGTTTGACCCTTGATTTTCTTCAAGTCGAGAAGCAGATCGTCTACCGACTTATATCGGTCTGCTGGATTTTTTTGAAGACACTTCATGACGACGTATTCGAATTCGTCCACATTGAGCCAAGAGGCTTTCTCCGCAGCGTAAAGATCTGGTCGAATTTCTGATGGCGGACTGGGCATTGCCGACACGTGTCTGTTCATGGTATCGAGTATGGTATTACCCGAGATGGCGTGTTTTCCAGTCATCGCCTCGTATATAACGCAGCCCAGTGCGTAAATATCGGAGCGATTATCCAGTCTTTTGCCCATGCATTGTTCTGGGCTCATATACAGAGGACTGCCGAAAACGTCTCCCGTCTTCGTCAAATTTTGCTGTTCGTTGGCTGATTCTGCGACTATTTTCGCTATTCCGAAATCGACAAGTTTGATTCTGTCGCTGTCTTCGCTGATGAACATGATATTGCCGGGCTTTACGTCTCTATGTACGATCCCGAGGCTGTGAGCGACTGAGAGCCCTTCGCACAGTTGCACGAAAACTTCTAGAGCCATCGGCAAGAACAGTCCATGCGTCTCTTTGATCTTCTGACCCAGAGTTCTGCCCTTGATGTAGTCCATAACCAGATAGGGTTGACCGTCGGGAGTGACACCATAATCACGATAGGTAATCAGATTGGGATGGGTCAACTTACTCACGGTCTGGGCTTCGAGTTGAAATCGCTTAACTGCCGTCGGGTCTGACCACATTGTCTTGTCTAGCAGCTTGAGCGCGAGCACCGTATCGAGTTGCATGTGACGCACGCTGTAAATGCTGCTCATGCCACCTTTGCCGATCAAGCCATTGACCATGTACTTGTCGGCAATCACCTGACCAACGATCATGTCGGCTTTGATGTCCAGAGCTGGTTGCGGGACTTGTTCTATCGGTTGATTCGACTCAGCTTCCGCCGGCTGCTCCGTGGGCTGTCGCTGACCCTTAGGCTTGCCCGATACGAAGACTGTTCGAGTCCAGGTGTCCTGGAACGCTTCCTCAGAGACGGGCTCCGAGGATAGCTTCTCGAGCCACGACTCTTTTTTATCTTCTGAATCTGACATAAATCGACCTGAATCTTGGTTGTTCGCGATATCAGAACATCGGACAATTTCGCGAAAGCTCGGACATTCTACTAGACTTCAACAATCTTATCACCTGCCTTGCGGGGTGCAAGATCTTCAAATGTCTCTGTCTGTGAGGATATCAAAGATCTGGGGATTTCCCCGGTGTGTTTCCTCACCGCCTCCGATAGATTGGTCTAGAGAACACCAATTGGTGGCGGAAATGGAACAGACCCGATGCGCTTTTAGAGTTGTATCCGATCCATATGCTCCCGAAGAGAGCTGGCTTCCGGCCTGCAGTCAGGTCGACAGTTCTACTGCGCTCGTCCCTCGAGATGATTTCCCTTTCCCGACGACGTTTCACGCAGTCGTGTGTACGCTGGGGCTTTCGATGTTGATGGCTCTACTCGGCGGAGCGCTGGCTGGGCAATCGACACATGTGTCATATTATGCGCACCATCTTTTCTCCCTCTTTGCTTACAACGATCTAAGCTTCGAGCCGTGGGGGCGATTCTACTTTTGGTTCAATCAGGTGTCGACAGCGTTTGCCTTCGCTCCGGCTATGTTTTGCTACTCAATCGGTTTTCTGGGTGTTTGTTTCGGTCTGGGGCGCAAGTCGACCTGGTTAGCTTTGCTGTGCATGGCGATGTATTTCGTAGCCGTCAACCTGCTTTACCTCAGCAGCGGTACGATCGATGTGAATCAACCGAGTTTTTATTTCACTGTTTGGAATCTGGTTGGATTGGTCGGTAGCGTCCTCGCATTCACGCTCGGCAAGCGGGTAGCCGGCAGTCTATCCTCGATCATGAGTCCGTTCAAATTGTACGTCGCTATGATGTTTGGACTTCTACCTTGCGGACTCCTCTGCTTGTCCTATTCTCCGGTGTTGTACTGGTATCACGCCCTGGTGGGCCTCTGTTTCGCGACGCCAATATTTATTGGCATTTCGGCACCAGTGATTCTTAGAGCCAGCAGCGTGAAGAGTGCATTGTCGCTGGCGTTGACCGCCAATACACCGCTAGTGTTCTGTGCGCTGTTGCATGTGCCCATCGGTATCTGGTACGTCGCTTCATGGTCTCCCCGTTCGCAGTACGGACTCATGGCTGAGCTCTGTCAATACGCTTTCTATTGTTTAGTGCCGCTACTGGTGCCGATTGTCGCCGCGGCTGTCGGTGGGCTGCGAGCCTCCAGGCTCAGTATCGAATTGCGGCAAAAGGCGTCTCATGAGTCTCTGGCGACGGGTTATGCGGCAGAGCGTGCTTTGGAAGACTCCGCTGCAATCGGCTTGCCTGCTACTTCGCCATAATCTTCATTATTAGAAAGATAACGAACAGAAAAAAAACTGTGATTGATACTCCGATCAGAATCAAGTTCTTCTTGTTGTCTTTTTCGGGAGTAAACCTGATATTGCTACACGGTCTTTCGGAAGCTAATTCTTGTCTTTTGGGGGCGGGTGTCTGTGCGAGAGAAGCGCGGCTGTTCGATGATGGTATCTCCAGCGAGCGTGCCTCTGAAGCCGCTATACCTGGCTTCCCTTCGTAATCGTCGGGGTCGCCGTACATCGTCGGTGATACTGTCTGTGGTGCGAAGTCCACCAACCTGTCTGATTTCTGCGGCAGTTCTCCACCGTTGATCGGTGCACCTGTCGGGTTATTCTGACCGTTGCCCGAGTCCTCTTCATTGCCAACTGTCGGAAAGTTGGAGCGCGAACTCTTGATCGCCTCTTCCGCGACCACACCGCTCGTCTCAGGCGGCAGGTTGAGCTGTTCTCCGGATACAAGAGTTGCCAGTTGATCGCCTTTGACGTTATCGTACCAACGTTGAACGCTGCGTCGAAACGCTTCCACCGTCTGGATTCTATTGGCGACATCAGTCTCCATCGCCTTCTGGATAATACCGTTCAACTCGTCGACTCTTCTCAATTCTGGAATTTTGGTCGCAAGAGATGTCGGCTTGCGCTCAGGGTCGCAGTGGGCGGCCATGATCGTCATGATGTTTTGACCGCCATACGGAAGCTCTCCGGTAGCCATTTCGTAGGCAAGAACTCCGAGAGAATAGACATCCGACCGGAAGTCGACTTTCTGTCCACGGCATTGCTCGGGGCTCATATACATTGGCGAACCGACTGCGTAACCGGCCTGAGTCAGACCGGTCTGCTGTCCCAGAGGTTTGGCGATGCCGAAATCAAGGACCTTAACTTCGAGACGGCCAGCTTTCTCCAGAAGAAAAATGTTGGCAGGTTTTAAGTCTCTATGCAGAATGCCACAGTCATGTGCATGAGCGAGGGCATCGCAAATCTGGTTGAGAATTGATGCCAAGTCTTCCTCATTGTTGATGCGTTTTTGAATTTGAAGGACCTTCTGCAAGCTGGCGCCATACAGAAATTCCATGATGAAGAATGTGCGCCCACTTGCTGTTTCTAGGCAATCAATCGCTTCAACGATGTTGAGGTGACTGAGCGACCGGTGTAACTCGACTTCCTGAGCGAATCTTTTGACGATCTCCGGATCATGCGGAGTAACTGTTTTTATCGCGACCAGTCGATCCGTGCCTACTTCACGCGCTTTGAGAACGAGGGCCATGGCACTCTCTCCGAGCACTTCCAGCACGTCAAAACGGTCAAAGAGTGTTTTACCGACGAGCGCATCACCCGGCTTTTGTGGAGCCGCCCTTTCGATTGTTGGGTCGCCGTTATCCGCCAGGCGGTCTTCGGAATTTCCTGAGTCGCTCATCTCTTATCCAGCCTAATCAAACAATGATAAGCCGATTAACCTGAATGGTACAGTGTCAGCTTCACAACAAATAATGTTGACAACGGCGTCAACAGCCTACTGTGTGGGGCAAAGGCCGATTATCATCAGCGCCTGTGGTGATTAAAATCGTAATCTGAAACAGCGACGAGTCGGTTTTTAAAGCGGCTCTTTGAAAGTTGGAAAAATCCAGAGCTTGGCAAAAGAGACCGGTAGATTCCTGCGTTTTTCGCGACTCTGCGTGCGGTATTGAATACGATACTAAAGCGTGGTCCGATTTCTTAGACAGGCTGCATTTTGCAAAGACACTTCATCAAAGGTCTAACGGGTTAAAATGACTATCCGCAATCACAGAGGTAATTACATTGAATCAGTCTATCCGGGAAGATGCAGCCAAAACAGCGCTCGCCGATATTCGGTGGTTGCTGAAGTCCTCACGGCATGACACGACCGAGGACCCGAGTGGTTCTGGCGAAAGTTATCTGGATGGTCCTCAGGTTGCTACGCTTCTGGAGCGCAATTTTCAGCGTCTCGATCCGGATAACAATGGTTTGACCCGAGACGAGTTGACTTCCGCGATGGCGCATCCAGCGTCATTCAGCAACGATGAATATGAAATGTTGAGGTTGGTGACAAAGTACTTCGACACTATTATCAACATGTCTGATGATGAGGATGGGGAAGAGCTCAAGATTAGCAGAATGGATATGGTTGTACTGAATCAATTTCTGATACATGGCAAGATGACGTTGAAGGAGCTCAGTCGCTGGTGTAACAGCGTCGAGCAGGAAGTAGGACTACCTCCTTCGTCTGAAAAATGACTGTTGTTTGAAACATTTTCATCGGCTTCGTGAGTCGCCGAGATGCCGGTGTTGCCAAGCGATCGGCGTCCTTTGCAACTGTAGACAAGAACTTGTAATTGGCTGTACGCTTGCGTTGTTAAGACTTATCAGTCTGATGATTTCTTCAACCTGTCAATACAGTCGTCCAACGAATTGGCAGTTGCAAACTATCACCGCTATACATTGCAATTGATCATTTTTCGTTGAGCCTTTGACCAGGAGACCCAGGAGTTAAATTAGCATGTCGTTTCGGAGACGATTTAGAGGACTTACGGCGCTATCTCTATTGTTGGTTCCGCTCGTCTCTAACGAGTCTGTATGTGCTCGTTCGGATCAACCTCGGGCGATTGCGCTTCAACGCAATGGAGGCGCTTCGCCTGATGGTCTTCGCGGTAATCTGCGCCGATCGGAGTTGCCTCGTGCCTCCCATCGGAGTATGCGAAATGAATTCAGGATTAACTACACTACCGACCGCAACCCGCGGGTTGAGCGTTTAATCGATCGATCTACTACGGCTACTTCTGCTACTTCTTCTCGCTTCAGCGCTTCCATCAACCGGAAGTCGGATAAGCTGACCGCGGTGACAGAACATTTGCAACTCAGTGCCGCTTCCATCAAAGACGCTCGCATGTCAGCAAGAGAGCAGAAATCGAACAGTCAGTTGGGCGGGCACTTCCGCAGCTCGACGCGGCGCAACACCTCGAATTCTGACGATATTCTCTCGTCGCTATCGGGCCTCGCAACAGATTCTTCATGTGGTTGCACCGGTGGTGCCGACTACGCGCAGGATCTATCTCCGGAGAGTCGGCGGTTGGCTCGTCGACTTGACCTCGATCTAGGTTCCGTCGAAAAGAGCATCGCTCTTTCATCCAAGCTGTTCAAGAACCAATCGACCGTCACCCTTCAGATTGGAGGGGCGACTAAGTCTTATGCGGCCGGAGCTTATGTGACTGCGGCCGAGTATGTCGCCATACTACAGGCGCTGAAGTCAGACGGGCAAACTTTGCTCCTCGATGACGGTGGCGCGGCGCATGGTGGACAGCTCTCTCTCGATTTCCTCAAGCAAGGCAGCGTCTTCAGAAATCTGACAGAACTTGTAATTCCTGAGCATGTGCAGGCCCTGGACGACATCGCCCGAGGCGCCTTACGCATATCGGGCGACCTTATCAACTTCGGACAGATTCTTGGAGTTGTCGGTCAATCCAAGCGCGACGGCGTCATCGTGGCTGAAGACCTCATCAATCATTCCGGCGCATTGATTGCGATGACGACCTCGGATTACTCATCAGGCAGTTCGTCATCGGCCGCCCAACTTCCATTAGCGGAAGGCACCCAGCTTTCAATAAGCGCGTCTCATAAACTTTTCAATGCTGGCACTATACTTAGTGTCGGAAATCTCATCGTAAATGCAACCGAAGTAAAAAATCGGGGCTCTTTGATTTCGTCAGGATCGCTTACCGTCAATTCTGGCAATGTCACTAATTCAGGATTGATCCAATCTGTAGGTTCAGCGCTTCAGTTGGTTTCAAATACGCTGACCGGCGAGCTCAATGTCGAAAATTCGGGGGGCAAGATTTCGTCTGGTGGTGAGATGTTGATCGCGGCTTCAGGTCCGGTAAATGTCGTTGGTGGCATACTGGATGCACCAAAGGTGACCTTTCGCACTCCGTATTCTATCGCCACGGCTGCAGTAGAAGCTATCACCGGGCTGGTCGACGTCGTGGCATTCTCGTCGGCTGTTCACGTCAACAAAGGTGTTCTCTCCGTCAACAACATCAATGTGATTGACGACCCGATTTTTACCAATAGCACCGGCGATATCGTTTTGCCAAAATCCATCGTGGCTTCCAGTGGTCCAGTCACCGCTGTTGCCGCAGGAAGTATAGTTGGACACGTTGACGGTACCGTGATCGACACATCGTCGGAAGAAGAGAACGGCGGAGACGTCATCCTCCTTGCAGGAGTAAATAATGTCACTACCAATGGTACCACCACCGTATCAGGTCCGAGCGCACTCGGTGGTTCCATTACTGGGATTTCTAGTATCGATGCCAGTTCCGACAACGCTAATGGCGGTGATGTCATTATTGGGGCTTTCAATGGCTCGGTGAGCATCTTTGGTCCAATCATCGCCGACGGGAAAAGTGGCGGGGTGGTAAAGATTTTCAGTCCAGGCAACATCACGCTTGGCGATGTAACTAGTAAGGGTAATCACAACGATGACAGTCTCATTTCGATTCGCACTGTCAATCCGTCGTTAGGATCGGGTTTAACATTCAATTCAATCGGTGCATTACTCTCAGGCACGGTCAACGCTGCGAGTTCTGTCGGTTCCGGTTCGATCATCACCGGTGACATCGAAAGTGGAGTGCGCAACTATAGCGGTGCCAATGCAGGGGACATCGACTTATTGTCCGGTGGTTCGATAACCACTGACTCCATCAGGGCTATGGGGGGCGGTGGTGGTCCGAAAGGATTTCGATTGCAAGGATGGGATTACAGCAGCAATGGCGGCAACGGTGGCGCTGTCAGCGTAGTCGCTCAGGGCGGCGGCGTGAAGATCAATGGCGATGTCAACACTTCCGGCGGTGGTGGTGGCGGTTCCAATTGGACGACCGGTGGGAAGGGCGGTGATGGTGGCGCGGTTCTGATCGCGGCGCTATCCGATGTGCTTATAGATGGTCCGGTACTCGCTCCGGGTGGCGGTGGTGGCGGTGGCGTCGGTATCTCATCTACCGATACCGCCGGGGGTGGCGGCAGTCTCGGTAATGGCGGCGGTCCCAACTCCGGCGGAGTCTTCTTTGCGCCCCCACCATATGATGGTCCGGCTTATCTCGACAATGGGCTCAATCCCAGTAATCCAAATAATCCACGCTTTCCCTATGCCGGCATGGGAGGCACTAATACTGCATATGACATCGGCTGTTGCGGAAGCGGCTATGGCGGTGATGTTGGAGAGTACGGCGAAAATGGCGACCAGGGAACCTTTGCTCCTCGCGGATGGTGGAATGATACAAGTCCCAAGATTGGCGGCGCGCCCGGTTTGGCAGGCGACATTACCCTGAAGGGACGCGACATCACCATCTCGAAGACGATTGGTACTTATTACACCAAGCCGGATATCGATAAGTCTCCTTATGCTGCGTACAGTGTCTTCACGCATTCCCAGCGCGGAGGCGGCGCCATCACGATAACTACCGCCAGTGGGACTGTTACTAACACCAAATACGGTAGCAATTCGGATCTCGAATCTACTACGCCGACAATCGCTGCACAACTGCGGCCTGGTCAATTGATATTAGGCGGAAGTATGAGAGGCGAGCAGGTTGCTATCAACAATACGGCGCTCAACGACACCACTGGTCCCGGCGTCATAACGAGTTCCGCCACAGGAAGTCTCTCGCTCACTGAGAATGGCAGCAACAGAGTTATTACAAATGGAACCATGGTTACTCCTGCTGAATGGATTGCTTTGGTAAACAAAGCAGTTACAGGTTCTCAGGGAGTGCAACTCTCCGGCTCCGGAGCCGCTAATGGCGGCGCGTTCGGAATATCGACCGACAATTTGCCCACCAATGGATTTTCCAATCTGGTTGTTCCCATCTCTGTGAGCGCCTTTGTCAACACACCCGCACTCAACGCCACTACAGCAAACATAAAAGGTCAACTCAGTTTTTCTTCTGACACTACATTCAACACTAACAATCTAACTGTCTCCGGGGCGATTGCAGCGCCTGCTTCCGCGTTGACCATCAAGACTCCGCAGATAACGTTGAACTCCGGAGCGCGAGTCATTGGTGAAACCATCGGTATTAACAGTACCTCCGGTCTCACTATCAACCTGGCTTCCGGTGGCAGTTCATCCGTGATTGCGAGCACCCTTGGGCAGACATCGATTGAGAGTGTCGGGCAGGCGATTAACATCATTAACACTGGTGGCGGGTCGTCTACTCTCAACCTGAGCGGACAATCCGTACGCTTCAATTCTTCGACATTCACTAATTCCGCCAACGTCACCCTCGCGTCGACCGGTGCTCTGGATGTCTTACTCTCCGGCGGACAGTTTCAAAATCAAGGTCTAATAAAAGTCAGTGACTCTGCCGGTAATGGTGGCAATTTCAATTTGCGATCAACAGCAGCAAATTTTTCTGCCAGTCTCGGCAACGTCAGTGTTGGACCGACCGCGGCTGGAGGCGGACATGGCGGTGCTCTTGCAATAACTGTAGCCAACGGCGTGCTCAATTTGACTGCACCCACCATCGATGTTAGCGCCACGGGAAGTGGTGCTTTTGATGGTGGCAGCTTCTCACTGGTCACGAGAGCGCTGACTGTGGGAAGTGGTGCGCTTAGTGTTATCGCTAATGGTTCGGGCTCCGGTGCCGGTGGAGCAGTCAATGTTCTACTTACTGGAACTGGATCTGACTTAACGGTGGGAAGCGGAACTGGTAACTTGAGCGTCACTGCTCATGGTGGCAATAGTGGTGGCGACGGAGGCGCTTTCGTCGCGTCGGTTGGACGCAACATTACTGTTAACAGCTCTAGCCTCGACCTGGGACCGCGGGCTAACGGCACGGGGGCGCAGTTGGACCTGACGGCCGGAACCGCCGGTCTGGGCAATGTTGTGCTGACAGGCGCAGTCAATGTCAATGGAATAGGAACCGGCGACGGCGGCACGTTCAAACTAAAAACCAATAGCTCCAGTGCATTCATTATAGGCACGCCGACAGGCAATGGTGTCTCCGGAGCGCTCTCTGCCAACGCGGGCAGCACTGGTGCGGGCGGATTCTTATCAATCGAAAATGCCGGCACCGGCGGAATTCAGATCGATGATTCGACTTTGGTCTCGGCGCAGTCGAGCAATGGTGATGGTGGACGATTCAGCCTGTCCTCCTTAATCGGAAAGATTAGTCTTGCCGACGGGCTTTATTCCTTTAATGGATCTGGTGCTCAGGGTGATGGGGGCGGGATTAGTGTCACTGGAAAACAACTTGCCTTTAATGGCGGTGGTGTTCAATTCAATGCCAATGCAAGCGGTCAAGGCGATGGTGGAGCAATCGTTGTTGATGTTCGAGATACGCAGAAGCTCACCCTTGATGGCACCTCGCTCACGATGAGCGCCACCGGGGGTTCTTCCGGCTCGAGCAATGGGAAAGGCGGCACCATACAGGTATCTAGCGCTGGGGATCTGACCGTAAAGAGCGGTGCTGTCACTGCTGGACCGATTGGAAATTCTGGTGGCGGTGCCTCGTTGTTATTTGCCGCCGGAACCCTGGGAAGCGGCTCTCTATTAATCGAGGACAGTGTCAACTCCTCGAGTAAGGGGAATACCGCGGGTGGTGACATAACCTTGAAGTATGCGAGCGCCTCCGACTTCGTCATCGGTGGTGCCGGAGTTACTAATGGCGTGGTTGGGTCGGTGGTTGCCAACGGAGCTATAGCTGGCGGCGGCGTATCGATTGAGAACACGTCGAACTCCGCATTGAAGGTCAATGTCAATTCGAGCCTGTCGGCTTCAGGCAACACTCTCGGCACAATCACTTTCCGATCGCCATCCGACGTTAGGGTCGTCGCATCTGGCGTCATGTCTGGATCTGTCAATGCTTTTGGTGACGGCATCGATTTGCTCATTCAGTCTGGTGCGCTCAACATTGGGACTCTCCAAGCTGGTCTGGATGGTGTTGCCGCGAGCTCCGTCGGCGCAGTGACTATCAGCGGCTCTGTCACTACCACAGGTGATGTGAGTTTAAATTCGCAGGGTAGTGTTTTGATTGATGGTGCCATCAGTGGTGCAGCCGTTTCGCTGCACAATCAATCGCAGACGGGGTCAGGAATAACGATCGCAGACCGCGTAGTCGGAACCTCAGTGGTGCTCGAAACTGTCGGGAGCGCTCCCATTACATTCTCGAATGGTGATATAGCCGCCACACACATTGAACTCAAGACTGGCGCCGGATCGATTTCTTCATCTAACAGTGGTGCCAGCATCAAGACCACGGATGCGAACATCGTGAGCTCCTCCGGAAGTATCGGAAATTCCAGTCAACCGTTCCGTGTCGACGTCCAGAGCCTGGCTGTCAACACAGGTGCTGTCGGTGAGGTCGTCATTGAAAACCTGTCCACGGATACTCTGGATCTCTTGGACTCTTCGAGTGGTGGAAAGTTCAGCCTTCAAGCTCACGGTTCGGTCAATGTTCATGATCTGCAAACTGGTGCAGGCGACATCCTAGTGCAGACGAGTTCGGGCAAACTGTACGTTGCTCCGAGTTCTAACATTCTTGCTATTGATGGTGACGTCAATCTGCGCAACGACAATTTTGAGACGGGTGAGATTGCTTTGGGCGCGAACTCGACCATCAAGGGCTCTTCTACGACTCCAGGGCTTGGTGATGTTTACATTGGCTTTGGACCTCAACCGGTTGAGCTTGCCAAGCCTAAGAAACGCTGGAAGAATGTCGTCATGCTGCCGACCAACGGTGGGAGCGTCCACCTCAGTAAAGGCGGACTTAGAGCGGCCGAGCCGACGAATACATTGATGGCCGACGGGCGAAAAATAGTCTTTCAAAACGCTAGCAATAAGAAGAAGCGGGCAATCGAACTGGAGGGTAATGTCACAATCGTTGCCGACCCACCCGTTGTAACATCCAGTCCTGGTGTGGGGGCTTCGTCCGCACGCGTTGATAAAGACTCCGACCTCAGCCTTGCATCCGGCTCTACCGGCGGTATCACAGGTGCAATCACGTTTCCCGAATTCTCCAAAATCGGGAATATTAACTTGACCG
This sequence comes from uncultured Candidatus Obscuribacterales bacterium, assembly GCA_964418155.1. Taxonomy (GTDB): domain Bacteria; phylum Cyanobacteriota; class Vampirovibrionia; order Obscuribacterales; family Obscuribacteraceae; genus JADYXR01. Next base: position 178,764 of record CAYQKX010000001.1, read on the forward strand.
ACACGAGTGGCTTCGCTTCTCCAACTTCCAGTCTGATCTCTGGGCGTGTCGCTCCTGTTTTCAGCGCTAAATCCAGAGCCGTTTCAGGAGCAGGCGCGATTGGAAACACACTCAGTCCAACTTCTGTTTTCAGCGAACTTTCCTCTTCAAACTTGAATGAGTCGGCGGTATCTCTTGGTCCTGTCCTGGTCGATACAGTTGTCGGCCGATCTGCACTTGCCGGTTATTCGAGCCTGAGCAATAGTGAGCGAGACCGGGCTGTTTCTTTTGATCGAGGAGGTGTCGCTGCTGGTGCATTTGTGAACGGCGAAAGCGATTCGTTGAACAGGGGTGAATCCTCGTCGGAAATTGAGTTTTGGTCGCACGACGTGCCGATTGGGGCGAAATCGAATGCGGTCAAATCAATGGATTCTCAAGCCGATCAATATCGCTTGGATGCCGGGGCCGTGGTATTCGCTCCCTCGAATGATATCTCTGTCGCGCTGCCTGAAATGACTCTCGAGATTGCCGCGAATTCTCTGGCTCTGGTTGTGGTGTCCGATTCGGGTGTGAGTGTTTACGATTTCGATGATAGAAAAAAGTCCGCAATTGTTTTGAAGAGTGGTGATGACACTGTTTCCTTGTCTCCTGGGCACCATGTGACAATAGTGGATTCAGGTGGACGATTTGATGACATTAATCCGCTCGAGTCTATTCCACATCGAGGCTTGCAAGCTCGGAAGAGAGAACATAAGCACATCTACTCTTCCGAATTTTCCATTTCGGCTGCAATCGAGAATATTCAATTGCTTCAACAGCTCATGCGCTCTCCGAGCGAAAAGGCAGTTCGTCGTAGTGCTAACCTGGTTAAGACTGCTGCCGTAATTATGCAACTCAGGGGAGCGGATTCCTTTCAAATCTATGGACAGACTCCTATGATGGCTTATTCGTCGACTCGCATCGCGCCTTGACGACGAGACAACTAGAAAATCGTCAATCGGTCGTTGTCTTTATAAGAAAACGCCAGAAGAGAGAGGCAAAATACCTCTCCCTTCCAGCGCCGGAAATCCGTTATATTGTCCAGTTCGGACGAATTGTCAGGTTAGAACTGACCCGAGTATGCTACCGGGGCTGGTGCCATGAACTGCACCGGAGCATCAAGTTGCAATTGGATCGGTGTTCCGCTGGCAATGACGACATTCTGTCCCTTTCTCAGGATCAGACTTTGGGCGACGCCTACGCCAGCACCGATTGCCGTACCGGACCAGGCACCTCTACCGACACCGCGCGTGCCTCCTGCAATCGCACCTACTGCGGTTCCCAGAGCGGCACCAGTGCCTGCGCCAATCAGACCTCTAACGCCGGCCTGCAGAGCTTTGCCCTTCCATGTTTCCCCATGGAAGCTGTCGGATCTGTCAGAGCCGCTGTCCTTGTATTTTGAGATTCCGCCAACAAGATGGGCTGTAAGTGGAATTTCCTGACCTTCCATGGTCCTTAGGCGATTAAATTTGATTTCGAGTGCGCCTGATCTGCCAAGCATTTTGCCTGCCGTCGAATCGGAAACTTGCCCAATCAGTGTCGAACCCTGCGGAATCTGCATCTCTCCGAGGATGATCGGCTGGCTGATCTGGGCCTGAATCATGTCGCCCGGCTTCGCCACATCGCTAGATATGGATGTCGAGAGAGTTGCCGGTATCACAAGCCCCGCTGGGGCATATACTACCCGACCCTGAATAACGGGCGACATCGAACTCTGTGGGCTGGGTTGCGATACGGCGGCCGGTGTGTTGACTGCGGTCTCTCGCACAGGCGCTGAAGGAATTGTTGAAGGAGCTGACGCTTGATAGGAGCCGGAGATCTGGGCAACATAAGCGTCAACGCTTGCCTGGTCTCTGAGCGCATTTCTGAGCGCATCGGCCCAGCGCTTAGCAAGCAGTGTCGGAGTGGTGTGAGCCAACTTCGCGCTTGCACTGTCGACGGTGGCGACCTGATATCCGCCCAATGTCAGGACCGGACTGCCCTTTACGTATGTCACCGCTACTGCGGATGGTGAAAGATCTTTGGATGCAACAAGGGCATTATCGAGGTTGGTTTGAATCAGCTCAGCTCTCTTTTCGCTTGTCCAGCTACCGGCTGAGGCTATGTCGTTGAGCACTACCTGTCCAGCCATCAGTACATCACCGTCGGCGGCAAGCACCGGCAGTAATGGCATTGCAAAAGTTTGTCCAAGAATCAGGGTTGTAGCGATCAAACTCCGTTTGAGGTATGACTTGTGAGCTTTCATTTTATTGTTCCTTTATGCTGAATGGTTGGCACGCTGGTGTCAAAGGAGGCGGGCCGAACCCCCGCATCCATGCTTAACTTCTTCGTCCCCGCTCTGGGGGCAAACTCATGGGCTAATAGACAACGTGGAACAGTGAATGTTCCCGAGCTTGTTGCAGATTTCTTTCAGAAAGTGATAATGGCTCTGAAAACGCGCCAATTAAGCCATTCTTCTATTGATAATCAACCATGGTCGTCGGGCACAGACCCATCCTGATAAATGGAACAACGAGATCACCTGGTAAGGAGGCGTTGAGAACTAGCGCTTCACCGCTTGGAGCAATTAGCTCAATCTGATAACAATGAAGCGCCAATCTATTTAAGTCGAACGTATCTCGGAATAACCGGTTTACATCGCCTTTGCCATAGCGAACATCTCCGACCACCGGGTGACTGAGATGTTTGAGGTGTCGGCGAATCTGGTGCAAGCGCCCCGTGACAGGAACAGCGTCGACGAGCGTCCATCTACCGTGGTGGGCGATAGGGCTGAACTCGGTTACCGCGTCAACGCGTGGACCGTCCTTTTTGTTCGGAATGGGATGATCGAGCCTACATCCAGCCTTCATTGGACCTCTGACCAGAGTTAGATAGCGTTTTTTCATATCCGCCATCTGATCTTGAAAGTAGCGTGCCACCTCACTCCTCAAGGCGAAGAGTAAAACCCCGCTCGTTCCTCGATCTAATCGATGAACGGCAAAAACCGGTGCTTCGATAATCGAGTCTCTGACGATATCAGCCACGGTTATTGGATCGTTGTCCCAGCCGCGATGTACTATCATTCCCGACGGTTTGTTGACCGCTATGAAGTCACTATCTTTATATATGATTTCGAGCTCAGTAGTCGACGCGAACATCGTCGAGCATCAGTAAACTCGAGCCGGGACGCCGGTCACCTTCTCAGCTTTCACGTCGATTGCTTCTGGTTTGCGACCGAAGGATACTCCAAGCGCTTCGAATACAGCTGCGTCTTTCTGGTCTACATGCCGCTGTACGATGGCATCGGCGACGTCCATGTACTCTACTTTTCCACCGCGGAAAGAGACAACCGTTACACCAAAAATCCCTTTGCTGATAAGCTCGACAGCTGCGGCTCCGGCTTCCAGTCCGAAGTTGGCATCTACTGAGGAGGCAAAACCGCACCTTACAAGGTGGCTGGGTCGAATCTCGCGAACTTCGGGAATCTCATAGACGCCTTCAACAAACTGTCCCGTTTTTTTCATGAATTCCTTGATCTCGGGATCGGCTTTGACGCGTTTTTCGATCTCTTTAACAACATATTGACCGGCGCCCATGAGCTTGCGATGACCGAACGAGTCGGGCTGGGAATTCATATCTACAAGTTCATTTCCTGATGCGTCTCTCAATCCTTCTGCCACCACAATGGTGGCAGACCCTGCTTTCACATCACTCTCTTCGATGCGCTTGACAAACGCGGTTTTTATGTGTTTATACAAAACATCGAAATCTACTGGGATCTCTGGAATCAAGACGGCATCAGCATCAGCTGCCACACCGCCTCGAAATGCGGTATGTCCGGCGTAACGTCCGAATACTTCAAGCACGATGATGCGATTATGTGTGCGACCTGTTGTTCGCAAATCGCGGATGGCTTCCTGGATTCTATTGATGGTGGAATCGCCACCGACGCTGTATGGCATCAGATCCAGATCCATCGTCTTTGGCGCGTGTACGCACGGAATTCCTCTGTCCGCCAGATCTTTGACCACGCTCCCAGTGTCGTCTCCACCCGATATCACGAGGGCATCCAAGTTGAACTTCTTGAGTCCGTCTTTGATGCGCTCGTACTTTTTGTCATCCTTAATCTTTGATACTTTCACGCGCGAGTTGCCGGCCTCGCTGCCAGCAAGGAATACATCGATTTTCTCGATGCGCTCTTTTGTTAGTTTTGTAATTTCGGAGAAATCGACAAGGTTGTAAAGCCCGGCGTAGCCGTTGGGAATAATGTGCGCTGTCATTCCCTTATTCAACGCGCTCAAAGCAGCTCCTTTGATGACGCCGTTGAGTCCGCCGCAGTCGCCGCCGGATGTGATGATGCCGATATTCTTCATGATGGCTCCAGATATATTCGGAAAGGTCTAGAGCATGTTTATCACGATTAGTGACGCGTAGAATTAGCAGCAAATAACGCCGACCCAATTTGCTGTATCGACTGGAGCAAATGTGAAGAACGTTGCTGTTAGCGCTCTGCGATGGCAAGAGCCAGGTGCGCGGTACCGCTCTTCGATCAAGCGCGGAATGGCTATTCGATCAATGCCAGTTGACCGAGTTGCGGATGAGAGTATACCCGGGCTTTGCCCGAGGGCGTCATGATGGACTTGCCTCTCTCCGCGCTCCAGCCGTCGGCTTGCAGCAGAGTCTGTCCTTGGCCAGTCTGAGAAGCTTGGTAAACCGGGAATTGTCCCGGCGCCGTTCCCTTTGTCAAAACAATCATGTCACCGTATGCGGTGCGCAGTGAAAGCCCCTCGTCTGATTCGTCCAGGATCGTGGACCCTAGCAGGTTTTCATAGTGATGCTTGGCGACTTCAAGATCCGGGACTGTATGCACGGACATTAACTGATTCAGAACTGCCTGTTTTGTCTGTGCCGGAGCCATCAACATCGGTTCGCTCGGAAGTGCCGGCATTGGACTCATTGTCCACTCTAATAACAGAATGCACGTCTTCTGCTTGAAGTCGAAAGCATGTTGTTTTCTGCCTTCTGCTTCCAGATCCTTCGCTATCGATTGAAGAGCGTTTGCAAGATCTGTCTCTTTGTCGCCTACTTGAAGCCTCACGAGCTGCAGCACGTCGATATATAGTTGATCTGCCTTATCGGGATTCGACTCAGCGAGCGCTGCGTCGACGGCGCGCTTCAAATTGCTTTTGATGTCTGTTCCGACCATTCCAACTTCCTCAAAGAACGGCACCGTACGAGGCAACCATCACGGCGGCATCCGCAAACCGCTTTCAGGCAACGACCTCGATTCAAACATTATTGCATTTTCAACGCTGACTGATATGCCAGCACCCAAGCGCTAGGCGGACTTAAGTGAGCTCTCTGATTCGGTCATGCGATTAAGAAGAGTCTCGATTCTGGCGATCTCATGAATGACCGAGTGTCTGTCGGCATCGTTAAGATCGCTCAATCGAACGACCTGGGCCGTAGACGAAGCGCTGTTCATTGTGTGGCAAATCTCAAGAGCGATAGAGCGAAAAATATCCAACATAGCCAACCTCCAGCCCTGATGGTTGATACCCAGGGCATTTGTCTGTTCTTGACAACTTAAATCTAAATCCAAGTCTCCTAGCCTGCAACGAGGAAAGTTTTAAGGCGCAATTTAATCGAAAGCTACTTGCGGTCGCCGTTTCCCTTGGCGCCCAAGCCTTTGCGGACACGATGATTTGAGTTTGGAAAAAAGTCTTCTCGCCCGCAGGGGTAGACATACGTAGTCGCGACCGACGTGTGGAGAACGGATTGACAAAACTAGACGACCGGTCTAATATTATTCCTGTCCGCAGGTGAATGGCTCGTTAAATCAGACTCCTAGCCAAAGCTGCTGGACAATAGATGAATCAACCGTCGGGTTGTCTAATCGGGTCCCAATTGAGGGAGAGGGTCTATGACGCTTCCTTCCCGATTGTTTCTAAAGCGCTGTTGTTTACTTGAAATTTTTTGATTAGTTGGTAGACGACCGGTCTACTGGCAAAAGGAGGATCGATGCTCTCTTTCCTTATATCGGCTTATCTCACGGTACTTACCGTCCTCTTTATCCTGGACGTCAAAAAGGGTCTCTCGGATGCGACCCGCCGACATCCTGGCGTTGGCAATGGGTCGCTGGTCCTCTGGTCGGCGTTCAAGCAATTGCTTATGGGCTTTGTTCATGCGCAACGCGAGCGCGCCAAGGTGGCGTATGCAACATGCACGTGGGAGCGCTGTGATTCAGTCGTTTCTGGCGCGGGAAAAGCAATCGCAATGAAGTAGTTGGCGTCCGCGCTGCGAAAGGTGCCGGGGCGATGATGTCCAACGACAACAACTGCAACACAAGCAACTGCGATGAAACAACGTGTCAGCGCCTGCGTAAGATACCGCGTCGGCGATGGGTGTTGCAGTTGTTGTCGATGTTGGTCGGTCTATGGGTCACCGGCGCCGACTTCGGCTTTACCTGATCGGCAGCAGGTTTGTCCAAATTCGCAGGAACTGGCTGTTTGGGACCATCCGGCTTAACTTCTCCTGGCGGCATTGTCTTTTTCGTTGCATCTAAGGGCATCGTCTTTGGTGGCTCGGATGGAACGACTTTCGGTTGCGCTTCCTTGGGTGGAGTTGGAGCCGCATCTTTTGGTTTCGGTGGAGTTGAAGTAGCATCCTTTGGTTTCGCCGCCTCGGTAAGCGGAATCTCGAATGGCTCTTTCTTGTTGTGGAATTCTACCTTGATTACGGGCTTACCATCTTTATCTACACTCGTTGAGAGTCTTGATACTGAGGTTCTGCTCTCAAGCGAATTTCCGACCTGTACACCAACGGCGAGGTCCCCTTCCTTAAAGCTCAAGCCATCCTTGTTTTTGGTGACGTGAACCCTATCGTTGAGATAGAGCTTTGTCTTCAGCCCCGGAATTTTGCCGCCAATGTCGAACTGCTTTTGCTTTGTTTCGAAGCTGCCTTCAAATACTCCAGGTGACGTTTGAACAAGAGCAACTTTGTCCAAGTTGTCGTTGAATGTTTTTAGTCCGGCTAAGACATTTTTCTTTGTCTCCGGTTGTGTGAGCAGTTTGCCTGAGAGGCTGTTGGCATCAAAGTTACGCGCATCGAGTGCGAGCGTGGTTCGATCAGACTCAGCATATATAAGACCGTGTTTTGCATCCCAGGTCATTCCCTTCGTGGATGTTGCCGTCGTGCCTATATGTTTTGTCTTTCCTCGAAAACCGGTCCGCGTCAGTGCAGCTTGTCCGTCAAACCCGTGCATGTTCGTCAGGCTAACTTGATTGTCCGCGATGCTTAGCTGACCATCGAATAGATTGACCCGGCTGCCTTGTGGACTCGCGCTTACTCGACCAAGTGGGCCGAATCCTCCGACGGAAACATTCGGTGGTGGCATGTAAACATTGTCGAGATGGCCTCTCACGTCAAAAGAGTTCGGACCCGTTCTCCTCAGAGAAAGTGCATTAAGGTCTTCCAGGAAGCCTAGACCGCCAGGACTGACGGCATCTCTGACGAATGACATTAGCTTGTCGCCAGGCGTGGTCTGCTGCTCTTTGGGCTTAGGTGCTTCAACCACCTCACCCTTCTTACCTGTTTCATCGAATTTCACCTGGGAGATTTTTGGACTGTCGCTCTCGCGAACCTTGATGTTGGTATCATCCCTGGTGAATTGACCGCTATTATATTTGCTGCCTTTGGATACTTTCGTATTATCTGGAAGCGTGGAAGTTGTATCTATTCGCTGAAGCCTATTGTAGGCATCGTACGTCGACCTGGTCGTCGTCAGGCTGCCATCGATCTCCGTAGAGTCAAGCGATCCTCTGTTTTTTCCAGTGAGAATCAGATTGTGAAAACCGTTGGCGTCAAAGACCGGTTTTCCCGTCCATTCCCTGGCGCCAGCACCAGCATAGTCAGAAAATTTATTCTCTTCCATGTTGGTGCTGCGCCATTTTGCGATACCGTTGGTATCTGCTCCCGACATCTTTCTGTGCCTTTGCTGACCGTCGATCAGGTACGAGTTGACATCTCCGTTCTTGTCGTAGGTGATCTCACTGTAGGTCACTCCTTTCGGATTTTGCTTCGATGGTGCTGTGGATAGCTCGGTGATTTTTCCGTCTGTCACCGTGTAAGACGAGCCATCCGCATTCTTGTGCGTATACTTCGCCGGATTATCACCTTCCGAAGGAGGTGCTAGTTGTGGCGGCTCCATCTTTTTCCACTGCTTGACGTATTGTTCGTCGTTGGCATCGATATGTTTTTTCCCGCGTTCTGCGGTCGCTATGATGCGCTGTGCTTCCTTGTCATCGCCGAGACCCAGAAAACTCGCGAGATTCGAGGCTATGTCGTTAGCGTCTGCAACCTTTTGGGCTACGTTCGATGCATCGCTCGCGGCGTGAAGAAGCATCTCAGGAGCTGACATAGTAGTCTCGACAATAAGGTTGGGCAGACCAAAAACTGTCTTTTGAATCGTGTCGGTCAACCAATCTGAACCATCTTTCTTGTCGGGGGCGGCGGTTGGCTTGTCGCCGCCTGCCTTCGCGCCTGCATCAGGCTTATCGCCGTTGTCCTTCGTGTCTGTGTCGGCTGGCAACAATTTATTGAATTCAGCGCCGAAGAAAAGTTCTTCCGGAATATCTATTGTGCCATTGCCCCAGCGCACACTGCTCTGACCAAGCCGTTCTTCGGCACCGGATTTCGCTATTGCAGCCGGCTTATCTGATGGCACTTTGGTTGATTCATCAGATACGGTGCCGGTATCTGAAGTCTGAGTAACGTCGGCACCACCGGATCCGTCGCCGGAGTCCTGTCCCGACTGCTTGGCGCCATCGCCGGCGATGCTCGGACCGCTGCCGGTGAAAATAGGCAATTCCAATGAAGGATTTCGCTCGTTTGCCGCCGAGCTTTCTGTATGTTTTATTTCGAATACCATATAAAGGCTGGCTCCCCAGCAAGCCCACGTACCGCACTATGGATATTATGGGCAAAGTGTGACAATTTGGTACTAGTCGACATGCATCGAGCGACGAGATTATATCAGATAGACGATCTTCTTAATGCAGAGAGACCAGGCCAGCTGGGGCTATAGAGTATCTGGATCGATTGATTTCTCAGGTACTGCTTTTGGGCGAACTCTTCCGCCAGTTTGCGATCGACGAAAGTCTTGACGCTGTGTTCACCGGTATACGTCTTATCTTTGACGCTATATTCATACTTCACATTCACAATGAAGAATGATCCGTGGAATGCGGTGTCGTGATCGTGCACATTGTTTTCAATGACTTTAGTCTCGAGGATTTTGCCGTTGGTCTCAGGCCAATCATGGTTGTCTAAAGACTGAAAACAAAAGAAAGCGATCGCCAGAGAGAGCACGAACGCAAGCGGTCCTGAATACGAACTCGATATTGTAGATCTTCTAGTCATTTATCAGTTCAACGGAACGACTATAATATCTCAGCTTGTTATGGAACTGATCATTTTGGGAGACGAAAATGCCTGGCGAAGGCTTGTTTAACATGCCCCCTATAGGTGACATGGTTGCAGTGTCTATAGGTGGGTCTATAGGATCCTTATCGCGATTTCTCTGTAATCACCTCTTCGCGCAACTGCTCGGCACGACATTCCCCTGGGGAACCCTGGTGGTCAACGTAGCTGGAAGTCTGCTTATCGGCTTTGTCGCGACCCTGGCCGCAGCGAAACCTGGAGCTATCGACCCCACATTCCGATTTTTTCTGACGAGCGGATTTGCTGGAGGATTTACCACATTCAGCGCGCTCGCTCTGGAAAGCTTCCAGCTATTCCAGAAGGGCGAAGTCTGGTTGGCGGTAGCGAATGTAGGCGGCAACCTGATCATCGGCTTCGCTGCGGTCATTCTCGGAGTGGTCCTCGCGAAGCTGATTTGACGACTCGAAATTCAATAAGCATATGATGTCTTCTCAGGTGGGTTATGGAAGAAACAGCAAAAATGAAGCGCTTGATGATTTTTATAGATGAAACTGATCGTTGGCAAAAGGGAAGTCTCAGCGCTGCTCTTGTCGAACGAATAAAGAAGGAAGGGTGTGCCGGCGCTACCGTGATTAAGGGTGCCATCGGATTTGGTGTACATAGAAGTATTCACACATCATCAATCATGGATCTGTCCAGTTCACTCCCTGAGATTGTACTTGCGATCGACAAGCCTGAGTTGATCGATGCGGTTGTCCCAAAACTCAAGGAGATGATGCAGGAAGGGCTACTCGTCATCGACGAAGTCGAGGCGATTCGAATAAGTAAAGGCAGTTAGTCGTGACCAGATAACCCAAGCGTCGCTATGTAAGTGCGGCGGAAACGGGGGTGAGTCTGGCGTTTGTCGCGATCGATTTTAATTGCCAGATGGTCTTGCTATCGAGCTGGTCATCACCTTGCCGGCGGCGGCGTGAAAAACTGCGGGGTCGGAGCCTTCTTCTTTTGCAAGGGCGGCGGTGTGAACAGTGGCACATCCTTTGCAGGCTTCGTAGGCGGTCTATTTTGAGGAGACAGTGGTGGTGGCGTAAATAATGGAGGCTCCAACTTTTTCTCAGTCTTTATTGGTGGTGGCATAAACATGGGCGGCACCATCACTTTAGTCACCGACAACCTGGGTGGAACAAATGCTGGTGGTGGCAGATAAGTGATCGGTGGCGCAAATTTCGTATCTGCCTTGGCAATGAAGTTGACCGTCGGATTCGGAGAGTAAAGCCTTGCGATTGTGGCGTTGTCTCGTGCTGTAGGCAAACCTGTTTGTTTTGTCGAAGAACGGAAGTACATCACGTCGTAAATGTAAGTAGAGTGACCGAGTCCAAGTGCGTGACCAAGCTCGTGCATACAAACCGAGGCACACTCACCTGGCCTGACAGGTACGCTAGGGGAAAAGGGGTTCACCGTCCGTATTTTCACTTTCGCTTTGTCGATGATTTTGTTAGCGCTAGTCAGTTGAGTGAGCCCAGCTCTCAATCTGTGATCGCTTGCATCGGTCCCTACCAACTCGTCGCTTGTCCACCCAAGGGTGATGTCTGCCGCTTTCGGATCACTTGTGTAAACATAGTTGAGCTTCTTTCCGGAAGCGATGCACCAGGTGTCGAGAGATTTGGTCACATATGCTTTGAATTCCGGTTTGAACCCTTTGACACCTGTACCTTGTGCGACATAAATGCGCAACGGCATCTTTGTAGCAGACCATGAAGGAACTTCCCGTTCCTCTTTCATTTGATCGAGATAATCAGGCTTTTGATTGTCCTTTTTATTGAACTGTTTGCGATCTACCTCGAGCTCGTGCATGAAGGTCTCCGCATTTGCTCTTGCAGCTGAATCCGACTCCAGTGCGGCATATCGGTGTAGCCAATCGATCGCTTCATCGAAGTCGGCGATGTCCTGGCAGGCGATGGCGATATTATATGCGGTGGCTTTATCGGTAGGGTCGAGATCGAAAGCTTTCTTGCCTTCGACAACAGCTTTCTCGGACTCTCCCAGTCTGCGAAGTACGAAGGACTTACCTGCATGAACTGACGCCGAGAATGGAGAAGGATCTGCTTTGGTTGCTTCATCCAATAGTTTTAGAGCCTCGCGATCCTTGCCGGCGTCAATTTTCTGACGCGCTTCCGTGAGGTTCTTGTAGGTGCTTATCTCTTTGACGAATTTGAGCGCATCGCTCTTCGAACTGGCATCTTTTGTAATTTGCACATACTGCTTCAGGCATTTCAGGCAATCGTCCTGGCGATCCATATCGTTGTAGATTTGTGCAAGTGTGTAGAGTGCCGTCTCCGATTTTGGATCGAACGAGAGCGCTTTCTTGCATTCTGCAACGGCCAGCTCATAACTCTTTCTCGCGCGAATGCATTTGGCCAAGGAGAGATGAATATGGCTGGAATACGATGTCGGATCCAGAGCCGCCGCAGTCCTCAGGATACTTTCGGCCTGACCGAAGTCCTTTTGGGCAATCAGACGATCGCTATCGAGGCACAAATCGTAGGCTTGCTTCTCCGTCTGGTAGTTCTTCGCTGCTTGCGCCGGGCTATAGAGCACTGCTGCGCCACTTCCTATTAGCGTCATTATTACGACCGCATATGTGCGGATGGCTGCTATATCGTTGCATCGTCCCTTCATTGTGTGCAGCAAGGTCTATCAGAGAGTAACAAGATTCACACTAACACGCCTCTTGCGAAAGGCGCAAATTGTTGCATGCTTCCTTGTCGCCGACAACTGAGCGAATCGGTTTCAAAAATCTTTGCGAGTATGAAATGCACTTTGTGAAAATTCCATTGAGTTCGAACTCGGGTCCGTGTCGGCGCCATTGCATACGGTGCCTGTAATCACGTCGGGGACAACCACATACGCTACCAGAAGTTCCGAACTTGGCTGAGGTTCGGGTGCTGGAATCCGCTTGGCATCTGTGGTCCCATTGAATTAGCAATCTTTAAGCCGTCCTGGATCTCAATAGCTTGGTTGGTAAAACTTTTTCGAAGCTTTTAAAACCGAGGCGGCGCAGGCTCTTTCCAATAGCCGAAGAAGCAAACTGTATCAGGAGTGCGGATGATTGAAAACTGTTGACATGAGGCTGAAATTATGACAGTTTGTACATGAAGGTCTGATAGCGAAGATGTAGTGTGATGCTATCAATCGAAGTTACTACCGGAGTCTAGAATGACTGAGCGAAGCCCTCGAAGTGAGCTGGATGATCTTAAGATAGCTGTCCAGGTAATGGGTTACGACTTCGTCAGATTGGCAGTTCCTGTGGTCGCGACTCTCGTCGGAGTTGTTACCTGCGCCTGTCTGTTTGTGTGGTCGGTGATCGAGCTTCAAAAGTTTTCTCCCACCCTTGCCATCACGCATGTCGAAGTACCGCAAGAAGTGCTTTCCAGGGCGAATTCCGCCCCTGTTGCAGCACCACCCCCTGTGGCACCCAGGAAGTTGAAAAAGAAGGAAAGAAAGGCGCAGCCGCGCCAGGTACGCCGAGCCGCGCCCCGAGCGAGAGATTATGATTTCTTCTTCGCTAGCGATTGTCCGAAGGGCGGCCGAATCGTGCGCTCCGATATAGCGGTCACGGAGTACGCCTGGGACCAATAGGTCCGATTCAATAAGGTTTCAACGTATAACGTTGACCCTGAACGAGCCCAAACAGCTCGATCTCAGGTGTCCAGTAGAATTGCCTGCTGCGAAGTGGTGCAGGGGTAGTCCGGATGGAAAATCTCGCTATTAAACTTTGAGCGATGCTTTCGGCGCACTGAGATGCTCAAAGAGCTTGATTTCTGGATGCTCGGAGAATAGCTCGGCAACCAGGCTCGAAAGATGGATGAAGTGAGCCGTCTGCATGTGTTTGTCCAGTGCTGCCTTTGATTCCCAGTTCTCATAAAAGAGATAGACTCGGGGATCATCAAGCGCTACATGCAGATCGTAGTTCAAGCAGCCGTCTTCTTTCAGCGTCTCTTCTACCATTTTGAGAAGTTCGGTTTTTACCCGGCTTTCCAATCCATCCTTGGCTACCAGTTTTGCAACAACTGTGACTTTCGACATGACTTATTCTCCCGAGGTCGATTGTCAATTATCTCCCAAACTAGGTAATTTCGACGCGTATTGTGGTCGAATATGAATTGCTTGAGCGCGATGTTGCCAGAAACTGGGGCGGAGACCTGGGCGGAGACCTCTGGGGACGCTAGCGGTCGCAGTCGAGCATCGAGCGTCTAGTTTGTCCTGACAGGCCGCCTCAATACCTTGCATGCTTCAACAACTCTAAGAGACGCGAACGAGGACGCTATACTTCGCGCCGGATCTTCGTGATTCCAGACCACTGGAGGATTTACGGGCTTGTTTGGCGTGCGAAAGCAATCCCCCGAGTTCGTCGATGTATTGTTCTGGTTGTTCAAGATCGCACAGATAGCGATTTAGTAATCTGCGTGCCAGAAATAGCTCGCTGGGAGACAGGATGTTGGAAAAAACAATCGCGGAGCCAAGTGAGCAGCGTGCCGCTCTAGCAAGTTTAGTAAGTTCGATCAGTTGCGCCTCGGACACAATTCCGGCCTGGCAGAGGAACTCCCCGAGCATCAGATCCTTGATTCGAAACGGCGCGTAGCTATTTAACGCATTCGTACTGCTGATGGTTTCCATTACTCGCTCCTTGGGCATATATGTATGCCACTATATGCGGTGACTGACTTTCAGCCGATCGCGCACAAATAGACCCCCTATCCGACGTGCAAGTTTCCGTGTTTAGGTCGGTTTTGACGAAGAAAAATTTAAGGGGCGGTCGCTTGAAAACTGGATGTTCTGCTTTGTTTATCCAGGATATATGCGTTGTGCACTAACTCACGGCGCCGAATATTGACATCAATTGAAAAGCGTTGTCCGGCAGACTGATCGGGAACTGACTATAATCGGCTCCGGTGCAGATTGACACAGAGGCGCTAAGAATGACTGGATCTCATGACCATTGCGGAAAACCGGAATTGAGCAAACGCGGACTCAACACGCTTATGGAGCTGACATCACAGCCTCGATATTCAGGGATGATTGAAGCTTCTGTTGCGCGCGAACTTGCATTAATTGAAGAAAAACCAATCGAGGATTTGATGGTGGCACTCTTGCCGAACGCTGCATCCCGAGCGTTCGTTCCGCTGAGTCATTATCATATCGGAGCTGTCTGTCTCGGCAAAAGCGGCAACCTATATTTTGGAAGCAATATAGAGATTCCAGGTCAGCCGCTCGGTTATGCGGTGCACGGTGAACAATCTGCGTTCGGAAATGCATTTGTCCACGGCGAGCGAGAATTTCGGGCGCTGGCAGTCAATGCACCTCCGTGTGGGCATTGCAGGCAGTTCATGAGTGAGATATTCGGCGAGAGCGATTTTACGATCATTATAGAAGGGATAGTGGAGACCTCGCTTGGTCAACTCTTGCCTGAATCATTCGGACCGTCACACCTGGGAATCTCAGGTGGTTTTGCAGGATGGCCGCATGCAAAGCTGAGTTTGCAGGAAACTTTCGAGGCTTTTCAGGCGCCGACGGACCTGACCGAAGCCGCCTTGGCCGCGGCGATGAATAGCTATTGCCCCTACTCCAACTCTCCTTCGGGCGCTGCGATTTCAACTACACGCGATCGAGTCTATCAAGGGTCTTATATTGAGAATGCGGCTTATAATCCGAGTTTACCGCCGATCCAGGCGGCTCTGAATTCGTTAATTCAAAGTGGTGACTCACCCGATGGTATTGTCGATTGTGTACTGGTGGAATTGCGTGGAGCTGCGATCTCACAGCTAGACGTGGCTCAGTCCGTGATTCGGGCACTTCATCCTGCTGCTAAATTCGAAGTCGTGTACGCACAGAGAATGGAAGCTTGAAGAAACGATGCACAACTTTTGAATTTCCTTGTTTTCACGGATTGTGAAAAATGGGCTCTAATAAAGGCTTCTGGCTATGTTCAATATCAAAAGTAAGCCACCAAATCTGATGCCAGTTTTTGGCTTCTCTTTGCAGCCGTCGATGTCTTCTAAACTGGATCTTACAATTTCGGATCCGTATCTGCGACCGATATGCCAGTTCCCATCAGCCTTTCGGTAGAATATTCAAAATTCAGAACAACGGCATGGATTCCAATGCCGATTGCTATGAATTTCAGTCTGACTATGTAAGTCAGGAGAAAAAGTTCTTCGATTACTTGCCCGCAAACTTCTTTGGACCTTGAAGATTCGCAGCTTCAGTACATCTTTTTCTCAACTACTTATCCACAACAATGTTATCGACTCAATTCGATAATCTAGGAACTAAGGAGTGAATGATGAATAAAGCAGTCCTTTCCACCATTCTCGGTATCAGTCTATCTATTGGACTGACGGGGGCACAGAATGCTGGGGCGGCAACGAAAGCAAGCGCTCATCGTGCAAAACTTTTCAAAGGTAGAGTGGCCTACCAGGTCGCGAAAGCGGAAAACCTATGGCTTCAACGCAAGTATGATGACGCAGCTACTGCCTTTCGCGCCGAGATGAAGAGGCATCCTCGAAATCTTGATGCAACAGCAGGTCTGGGAATGTCTCTTGTTATGCAGTTCAAGCTCGACGGTGCAGAAGAGCAGTTTGACAGAGTCCTAACCAAGCAGCCCGACAATGCACTTGCACACACCGGCAAGGCGATGGTCTCTATCAATAGGTTGCAATCATCCTCCAAGACTTTGATCGATAAGCGTAACGATCTACTGTCGAAGGCTGAGGCCGAGGCTCAAGCTGCCCTTCAGTCCGATCAGTACATGCCGCAGGCCTACTTTGCACTCGGAACTGTTTATAAGGAACAGAACAGGCTAGACGAAGCTTACGAGAAATTCAAAGAAGCCGCTAACCTGGATCCGACTTATTCCGATGCATACGCGCAGCTAGCCGTAATCGATCAAATGCAAGGTCGCACCGCCGAAGCCACCGAACATGCAAAGATAGCGATCGAAAACAATTCGGCCAACTCGACTGCGCACTTCGCCTTGGGTGAGTCCTTGTTACAACAAGGATCGGTTGATGCGGCCATCAAGGAGCTCAATACGGCGCTCTATCTCTATCGCAACAGCGCTCCGGTCAACCTCGCTCTGGGTAAGGCATATGAGTCTCAAGGCAACATCGATGCTGCTTTGAAGCAATATGAAAGAGCATCATTGATAAAGCCCGAGATGAAGGAGCCATACTCCAGAATGGTGGCACTGCATATCGCCATGGGCAAGCAATACGAAGCACAAAATAATACAGTCGGTGCTTTGAAAGAATACAAGCAAGCCACGCTCATCGATCCTCATCATCCAGAGCCCTATCTCCATATGGCAACTTTGCGCGAGAGTCGCGGCGACCTCGAGCTCGCTATCGCCGAGCTTCGAAGCGGTGCTGAGTTGAATCCTCAATCACCGGAGTTGCATCAGCGCATTGCCGAGTCCGCTCTGAAATTGGAGAAAACCGACGATGCGATCAAATCGTTCCAAAAAGCTCTCAGCCTGCAGCCGCAGAATCCGGCTGTTGTAGATGGTTTGAGCCGTGCCTGGTACATCAAGTCTCAAAAAGAATCGGCTGGTTCTTTCTTGATGTCCAACGAGTACGAAAATGCAAAGGTCTCGTTAGAGAAGGCGGTCAAGCTTAATCCGAGTAATTTGCGATTGAGATTAGCGATGGCGAAATTGCGTTCGCTGTCTGGAGAGCCGGTCGATTTGAACAGCGTCGGTACACCGACAAATGATGCTGAGCGAGTGGCTTACGCAGAGGCTCTGCTCGCCCAGAATAAATTCACCGAAGCTCAAGAGCAGATGGCGATTGTGATTAACAACACGAGCTCACCTCAAGAACTCTCCGCTGTTGGAGACCTTGCTCTCTTGATCAAGGATCTGGATTCAGCCCAGGCAGCTTATAAAAAGGCGGCCAATCTCGGTCAGACTGAGCGGGCTAAACGCGGAGTGGCGGCTGTTGCCAAAGCAAGAGAAGATTCTCGTCGCAACACGACGCTTGGATCGGATCTAGCCAAGAAGAAGCAGCTGGCAAGTGCGGTTGATAGCTTCCGGATGGCGAGTGCAGGTAATCCACGCTCGCCCGAAGCACGCCTGGGCCTCGCTTCTTCGGAGGAGCGTCTAGCGCCTAAGTCGCCAGTTCAACTACGAGATGCAGCCGAGCAGTATCGTGCTTATCTTTCGCTCTCCCCCGAACTTCCGGAAAAGGAGCAAAAGAAAATTGCGAAGCGCATTCTAAAGATAGAAAGCCGCGTATCGAAACTGGATAAACGAATCAGCATTGCAACAAAATCCTGATCTCGTTTAGATCCGACACTCTGATCGATTCAGAGTTTGCGCGAATCAAAACAGCAAGAGCGGCGAGGGTAACCTCGTCGCTCTTGTTAACTAGAGCGAAAGTCTTGGGTTTGCAGCGACTCGGGGTGATTGAATTCAGGTCCTGTTATGGCGCCTTGGGCTGTTCGCCCTGTAGTGAGCCTCAACGCAGATGTCGTTCCGATTTCATCCGCTTGGCGAAAACAAGGAATCGGTGGCACCACCATATTCCAGAAGATCGACCTGAAGCAGTAGTTATCGCAAACGTCTTCAAGTGCTCTTCTTACAGCAGTAGCCGGTCCCAGAGTTAGCAGCTGGCGGTCCTGGCGGACATCATTTCGTTGCCAGGTGCTGTAATATTTTCCAGGGGGAGAGCAGCGAGGGATGTATGGGGCAGTTCATAGTTACTAATTTCATTGGTTTGGTCGCTGCCTGCATGGTAGTTTCAGTTGGTTTTATGTTCCTCGTCCGGAAGTTGTTCGGACTTAAGTATCTGCGCCAGCATCACGAAGTGTCCGATCCGCTTTTGGCATGCGTCGGTACATTGTTTGCAATCTTACTCGGCTTTATGGTCGCAAATGCAATGACGCGTTCTGAAGAGGCTCGAGTAAATGCAGAACAGGAAGCCGGTGCTGTTAGCGACATCTTTCGTTTGTCCATGGGCTTGCCTGATTCAATTGGTGTGAGGGTCAGAACGGACTGTTTGAAATATGTAGATGGCGTGATCGATGACGAATGGCCAACCATGGCGCAGTGCACGATGTCGCAGCATGTCTGGAATACTTATGGTGAGATATGGCGTGATTGCCTTCAGTACGAGCCTGTCAGCCAACGCCAAAACAATATTCACAGTACTATGCTCGATTCTGTCGTGCGCCTTGGTGATTGCCGAAGAACTCGCGCCACGCAGATGAGTTATACTTTGCCGATGGTACTATGGGTGGTTGTACTGATTGGTGCAGCTGCTACCGGGGTTCTGATTCTCTTCTTCGGAATTCAGAATACCGTAATGCAAATGTGCACGAACGCTCTGGTGACGCTTGTGCTGTGCTTGAATGTGTTCCTGCTTGCCTGTTATGACGATCCGTTCACTGGAGAAGTGAGCGTAAAGCCAGAGGCTTTTCGTGTCGCACGAACGACGATGGTTCAGATCCTGGAAGAGAAGATCAAATAGGTCTTTATTAGCACTTCGCTATAAAAAGCGATGCAGAAATATCTCGATCTGCTAATAGTCGGCCAGCGTATTGGCAGATGATGATAGTTTTCCACAGCAGATAATACCCAAGTACTAATATCTACGATAACGTCGTGGATTCTGGTTTTGCTGTCGCCCTCCGCGATTGAAGTCGTGGATGCTGGCCATGATGTCGCCGGTCTTAGTTGTTCTACTTTCCTAAGAGATTTATCTTTCTATCCGCGTCTTCCATGATTCTGCGGCACTTATTTTCGCATTCTCGATTAATCTCTTGTTCTCGATTTTCGTCGATGTCGGTCGCGACTCTTCCATCTTCAAATTTGTAGAACTGATTCGCGTTAGCCTTCTCTCGTTCAAGTTGTTCTTTGGTGTCTTGCCTGACTTTGGCTACATCGACTTTGGCTTGTCTCATGATGTCTTCTTTTCGATTCGCCAATTGGACTTGCGCCGGAGTCAGAGCCGAAGAAGACTTTTCCTTTCTTGAATCAGAGCTGGATTCGCTGCTGTCGGAATTGCTGACCGAAGAGCCAACTGCTCGCATATGTTTTTCTGTCAATGATTTTCCGGTCTGGCATTGCGTGAGAATGTTGGGATTTCTGCAGAGTCTTTCGCATGCTTCGTACTCGTATCGTGCTATCGACATTCGTCCCAGAGCGAGATTAACATTGGCGAGATAATAATGCGGTTGCCACGCATTGGGCGAACTTTTCGCTACCTTTTCGAAATAGGGGCGAGCTTTGTCATAGGACTTTGCCTGGTACAGTTTGATGCCCTCTTCCATGTCGGTCGCCGCGAAAGCCGTTTGCATCCATGTACACCCGATTGTTGCCAATAAGACATGCAGCAATTGTCTTTGCATTTTTATGCACCTAACGCTGTGAGCTAGTGAGATCTTGTTTCAATATACACCAATACGATTTTAGTCTACCCGTTTTCACCAGATCTACTCATCCCGATTTCTCAACCATCGGGAGACAATTCCAAATGTTTTTCTCGGTTAATCGCTTCGAGCAGATTGATTGTGGCTATCCCTCCGACTGATGTCTCACCCGACCCTCCGGTTGGGGGCGCGCTTCGATGCTTGTTTTACACCTTCACAAAGACTGGGATATACATACAGCAGATTATGCAAATCCATGAGTGTGGCATTCAGTTTCATCGCCAGCGCGAGTTGGTGTATTATCTCACCTGCCGATGGACAGACAACTGTTGCACCAAGAATCAAATTTGACTCGCGGTCGCTAACTATCTTTATGAATCCATCTAAGTGTTGCATGAGAATGGCTCTCGGGACGCTGGAGAGCATTATTTCTCTGGATTCAAAATCAAAGCCTCGCTGTTCTGCATCTTCTTCGGTGATGCCAACTAAGGCGATTTCCGGATCGGTAAATATTGCTCGTGGAATAATTTCGTGGTCCGCCCGTCGGGCGCCCACTTCTGAAAAGGCGTTGTTAATTGCGAGCATGGCATCTTGAACTCCGACCGGCGTTGCCATTTGATTGCCGAGCTCCAAACCAATAACATCGCCGGCTGCGAAGATATGAGCGATGTTCGTCCTCATATGCTCGTCCACTTTGACATGTCCATCTTCACCTACCTCGACACCAGCTCGTTCGATGGCTATGTCATCGGCGTTCGGTCGACGACCCGTCGCGACTAGAAGGTGAGTGGCTCGAAATTCTACCTCCCTGCCTGATACCGTGGCTGATACCAGGTATCGGTTATTCTGTTTTCTGATTGAATTTACTTGTGTGTCGAGCTTGATTTCTACACCATCATCTCTGAGTGTTTCAGCAATTATAGGACCGACCTTCGCGTCGTATCCGTGCGACAGGAGTTGAGAACTTCGCTCGAGAAGAGTGACTTTGGTACCGAATCTAGCGAACATTTGTCCCAGTTCCAGCGCTATGTAACCTCCACCCAAGATTATTAGCGATTCAGGTAGCTCAGTCAGCTCCATAGACTCGTCACAGGTGAGAAGATCGCTTGTCAAGAAGCCTGCGTCGGTTAGCCCTTCGATGTCTGGAATCGCCGGTCGGCTTCCAGTCGCTATGAGAATCTTTTCGGCTTCAAATTGCTTGCCGTCGACGTCCACTGTATGATCATCAACGAATCGGGCGTGACCTTTCGCAAGTTGGACGTCAGTATCAAATATGGTATCACGCTTTCGCCCTCTGTATTCCCGAACAATTTCATCCTTCTGTTGAATCAGATCCTTAAATGAAAGAGAAGCCTGCTGGCAGCCTATTCCATGAAATCGTGGACGCTTGATTGTGAAGTACGTTTTCGCTGCTTCTATCAGAAATTTGGATGGCATACATCCATAGTTGAGACATGTTCCGCCGACAAGTCTCTCTTCAGTTACAAGTACCGTCTTGTTCCGCTCGCGGGCTGCCTTCGCTGCAGCGGCCGCTGTGGAGCCGCTTCCCAAAATCAGTACATCATAGGTAGAATTTTTCATTTGTCACACCACAGTAATTTTCTTTGACAAGGAACGGAATTTCTCAAAATTTGTTCCACCACAACTATTTTCGAAGAGGGAACAAATTGCACTATTCGTCCCGTCTCCGCAGCAGATGTTTACAGGAGAAACTTTTATGACAGCTAAACAAGAAGAGAAAAAAGATTTCGAAGACAAGAAAGATGATAAAGATTTGGATAAAGGTCAACAAAAACCAGTTGATAAGCCGGACACGGAAGATACGGAAAAGAAACATGACAGAAAAGATGACGAAGGCTGTTGTGGTGGATAAGCCGCTAGCTTTTGTTAGACACCGATGCGATGGTATTGAGATGGCAGGAGACGTGACTATTCATGAAATGTAATTGCCGATCCTCTCATATATGTCAGCTCAGCGAGCAAGGCTCGCCATTGTCCGCGAAGCCGGAGCCGGACCCCAATCCGGATCCGACTCCGCGACCGGTACCACCAAAACCGGTGCCTTCGCCGGATCCGGCGCCGATTCCGGCGCCGACCCCCGATCCCAATCCATGGCCCGCACCGTCGCCGCCCAATCCAGATCCCTTGCCTCTACCAGGGCCAAACCCGCCGCCGCCGATACCCGAACCCGGTCCGGGTCCTGGCGAAATCGAGGAGCCCCCGGCGCCGCGAGAGTGATTCAGTCGACATTAGAAGAACAGCACGGAGGCGGCATCTAAATGCCGCCTTATCTTTTTTGAAATTCGCGGCGTTCGTGAAAGCCTGGTGTATACCTCACCACGCGCAATTCTATGAGTGGTCTCGATCTCTCATCCATGTGCTAGACCGTTACTATCAGAGATTAGAATTGCTGTTACTCCCCATTCTGCGCAATTCAAACTTATAAGAGGTGTTAGTTAATGGAAGGCTCGATTAGAACTCTCAAGAGTAGACGTGGAAATTACTCCGATATGACTGATGCGGAGCTCATCGTCGCCTGTCAACAAAGAGATGAGGATGCGGTCAATCACCTACTAGAACGTCATAAACAGACGATTGTTTCGATGGTGTACCATATCGCTCCCGATTGGCTGGATCCATGGGACCTGGTTCAGGAGGCGAACATACGCATTTGGCGCTCAATTGGTAATTTGCGGAATCCTGACTGTTTCAAAAGCTGGTTGCGGAAAATTGTCACCAATCTCTTTTATGATGAACTCAGAAGACGTCCACGTGAAGGACAGGTTCTATCCATCGACGAACCCATAACCAACGAAAATGGATGCGAAGTAGCCACCCGAGAGATTGTTGATGTTTCGTCTCAGCCAGAGGATGCCATACTTGCCAATGAGTTAACCGATGCAGTCGCCAATGCGCTGTCGACTTTACCTAGTCAATTCCGCACGGCTGCCGTCTTACGTGATGTAGAGGGTCTCTCCTACGAAGAGATTGCTCAGTTGACGCATACTGAAATAGGCACCGTCAAATCTCGCATCTCGAGGGCACGCCTAAAAATCCAGAAAAGACTGTCGTCATATCTGCGCGATGCTGCATGATCAAGTCGTTTTGCAACTGCAGACAGGCGGATAATTTTCAAGTCTGGAAGAACCAATATGGATACTAACCAGGCATTGTCGCTCAAGCGAAGACTTCCCGCGCAGCTACCACTTTGCTTTTGTTAATTAAACGCATGATATTCCGGTTTAAAATATCGGGTTGCAGATAGCATTTTGGCATTTGCCCGCGAACTATAGAGTTCGCTGGATATTCGTCTGAGAATCGTGCCTAGATTTTTTTCGACAATTCAAAGCGGACATTGGACAGTTGTTCTAATAGTGGCATATGCACTATTCATGGACTATCTGATGTACGGTATCGTCGGCCCCCTCACTGGCTACGCGCCTGCGAAGGTAAGCGGCGAGCAGCAGTTAGGAATTTTGTACGGTGGCTATGCTGCGGGCGTGTTGCTATCGACGCCCATATTCGGTCATCTGGGTGATCGATATGGCTGCCGAAAGCCAATGGTCATCGGTGTTTTTCTGATGCTTCTTGCGATCGGACTGTTCTCGATTGGAAATAGCTTTTCCGTTCTATTTGTTGCTCGGCTACTTCAAGGTGCCTCCGCGGCTGCATCGTGGACTGCCGGTCTTGCGTTCGTTGCCGAGCACTATGTTGAAAAGCGTGTACAGATGATGGGACTGGCCATGTTAGGCAGTACGTCGGGCTCAGTCATCGGTCCGATGTTGGGCACCTGGCTTTATGATCTGGGAGGTTATTATTTGCCCTTCGTCGTGGTCGCTGCATTGGTGTTGTGCGATCTTTGCTTTCGGCTGTTTCTCTTACCCAAGAGTAATGCCGCCGATAGAGCGCAGACTGATTTGCAGGCTTTGTTGTTCGACAAATCGGTTCTGGTCGCTGCTGTTGCTGTCGCATTGTCTGCTTCTAGCTGGGGTCTAATCGAGCCGTTGCTGCCGGTTCACCTGGAGAAGACTTTGCACGCGCCAGCCAAAGTAATGGGTCCGATGTTCACCTGCGCCACCATCGCCTATGGTGTCATGGCTCCTGTTGTTAGTCTTGCCAGCGAACGGTTTTCAATAAAGAATACGATTTGTTTGGGAATGTTGCTTATGGCCGTTACTCTGCCCTTTTTGTCACTCGGGACCTCGCCAATTCTAACTGGCTTTATGTTATGTCTTACCAGTATGTCTTATGCTTTTGTGTTAAACCCAACCTCAGCAGAGTTGGGTAATGCAGTGGATCGAAAAAATATGAGTTGTTATGCCGCGGTCTATGCTGTGTATAACATCGCATATTCCCTCGGAATGATGAGCGCTGATACCTTCGCCGCGACGATTGCCACGCAGATTCCGTTCTGCTACTCGCTCTTATGCATGAGCTCAATTCTCATACTTTTTTTACCACTGGTATTGAAAGCGGTGGCGGACCCGGAGGAGGAGTAGCAACTGCAGGTGGTGCCGGTAGAAGGGCATAGTGATTAATGGTCGAGAGAGCAGGAGAAGAACCGATGTATAAACACGCCGATAACAGAGATCTTTTGCGGAACCTCGATCGTGGTATGGCGTTGCCGGCGAAGTGGTACACAGAGCCTGCGATTCTGGACATTGAAATTGAACATGTCTTTCGCAGAACCTGGCAGTATGTTGCTTGCACGCAGGAAGTCGACAACGTCGGCGACTTTGTTACTTCTTATGTCGGTAACGTGCCGGTTGTCGTAGTCCGAAATCAGTCTGGTGTGGCAGCATTCATCAATGTCTGCAGGCACCGGCGCCACGAAGTGATGAAAGGTTGTGGTAACTCGAAGGTAATGCAGTGTCGATATCATGCCTGGACCTACGATTTGCAGGGACAACTGCAGGCCGCTCCGCGGTCGGATCGAGAAGCTGACTTCAACATCGGCGAATATCCTCTCGTGGCGCTCAAAGTGGACTCTATCGGCCCCTTTCTTTTCGTGAATTTTGACAGCGGGGCGAAACCGATTGATTCATATTTTGAGAATGTGTTAAACCAGATCGCCTCAGCCGGAATTGATGTCGACAATCTGAGTTTGTACAGTAAAACCGAGTGGGCGACTGATGCTAACTGGAAGTCTCTCTTGGAAAATTTCCTTGAGTGTTACCATTGCCAAATTGCACATCCGGGCTTCTCTGCTGCGATTGATGTAGATCAGGATAACTATCAGCTCAAGACTGAAGACTGGCATTCTGTTCAAATTGGCGAAGTAAGGGCGAGCGCGATCGAAGGAACTGCCAAAATCAAAGCGTATGACCCCCGCGGGAGCGTCACTCAAGCTCAATACCATTACCTCTGGCCAAATCTAACAATCAGCATCAATCCTGGATTTCCGAATCTTTCTATTGATGTATGGAACCCGGACGGACCTAACCATTCGAAAGGATACTCAAGTCAATTCTTTGCACCTGGTGTTGATGAGAAATGGGCGAAGGAGCTTGTTGAGTTCAATCAGCAAGTCGGCCGCGAGGATGACGAGCTGACCAGCTCGGTTCAACGTGGCTTGATTGGTGGAATCCCTTCCGAAGGACGTCTTCTTTTGAATAGTGAAAAACTGATTCTCCATTTTCAAAAGCTTCTGTTAAGAGAATTGAGTTCTGCACTTGGATCAAATGACTCGGATCTGAGGTAAACGCCTCATGCCTTTCCCTGAAGAATGTCTGTGCAGAAGAGCGTCCTTTGCGAATCAATAATTTGTTTCGCTAGCTCTTCAGCGCTTTGACCATCTATACTGAGTAAGAAAAATGCAGTGACTGGACACTACTCGCCTTATACCCAGCATTCAGAGGCGCTCAGTGGTCTGTTTGGAGAACAAATTTGCTCACACTCGGTAAGACTAGAAACTTCAGATCCGCACCATTGCGAATTGGAGGTCGGGTCTCAGTAATATCCTTTATCCTGTGTTTGTTGTTGGTTATGGACGTTGCAATCGCAGCCAATGATTCAGCGCCACAACCAAGGGAGGTTAAGACTTCTCCGATTGAGAGTCAAAGCGGCTTTCGAGATGACGAATTGCCGGCGAGAATAGTGAAGAAGCCTTCGATAAAGCAAATGGCGGATCAGGCGCTTGTTCTCTGGGGGCAGAAGAAGTACGGTTCTGCTGTGGAGAATTGTCGATCGTTTGCAACGGCAGCACGACTTAAAAAAGAAGAGATTGCGCAAATTACAGATCTGGCCGAGAACCTGAATGCCTCCTCTAATTTCAAGAAGGCCGCGGTCCTGCATTTCATCGCCTTGTCCGCCCAGAAGTATAGCAACAAGGCGGTTGCGAACGACATTATTGGGCGAACCTATCGCATTGCCACCATATTGACTGTCGACCATCCCGCTGAGGCTGAGCGTGCCTTTGCTGCCAGCCTAATCGAAGAAGGTATGCAAGCAAGAAAGATAGGCGGTGGTGTTCCGGACGCAGATGCGCCCATAGTTCTGCTCTATTCGAGACTTCAATTTAGTTTAAAGCAATGGCAGAGCGCAATAAAAGAATACGAATACTGGCTCGCCATTTTCGAAAGCCGTGGAAAGTCACCGCCTGAAAAGGATCTTCCCGATGCATTGGCGGAGGTCGGCATGGCATATACCAGCTTGAAGATATTCAACAAAGCAGAAAGCTCCTTCCGTCGCGCCTGTGAAACCAGCGTTGCTGTCAACGGAACGACGATCACGCCGATAAATCAGTATGACGTCGAGGATTTCCTGATCTACAATCTGCTCACTCAGACCAAGCTTGAAGAGGCGAGGGAGCTGGCACATGAGCATCTGAAATTCAAAGAAAAAACATTAGGATTACGATCGCCAGAGTTGGCGAAGGAACTTAATCGCTATGCAGATCTTTTCGAGCAAGCAGGCGAAACAGCCTTCTCTTTCTCACTAAGAGCTCGTGCAGGTAGAGTTGTAAATCCTGACTAGTCTACTTTCAATCCGATGTTCGCTCTTCTTCTGTTGGTGAAAGCGATGTCTTCCTGCAGATCTTCGCTCAGGTCGTTGAGTTTGCGTTCGATAGAACGCATGTTGGAGCTTGACAGAGAGCCATCTCTTTTGCGTTTGAGCTCCAGCGTCGCGACTCTGGTCAAATCGGTTCTCAGGTCTTTCACTTGTCGGTTGGTCAATCTTCCTGCGTCGTATTCCAATTGTATGCGTTGATCGATTAATGCTCGTCGTGCTGCGTAGTCTGTCGGTGCATAAATGACCTGTCCGCCTTCCACGAAGAATCGATCGCCCAGAATTGGTTTGTACGACACGGTACTTCTCACCATAGGAACCAATTGAGTTCCGAGTACATTCAATCTGTAGGCAAGTGGTGCGGTCTGAGCGAACGTCACGGGGGTTCCCGCTTGTCTCAGAATAACTTGCTGTGCGGCTATGTCTGCCAACGCGGTTCGAATCGGAGCCACCTCTGTCACTGTGACTGTGTTTTTTGCAATTGCCTCGTCAACTAGCCGTTGGAGAGCGCTGGTTCTTTCTTCGATTTGAACAAGGGTGTTGGGAGCTGGGGCGGTAGCGACCGAGACTAGAGTGCCTGCGGCGGTGGTAGTGGCGACCACCTTGCCTGTCGTACGCTCAGCGACGTAGTAGCCGGCTGGCACTCGCACTGATGCACTGTAATCGCCAACCAGCTTCCCGGTCAACGGATTTACGACTATGTAGCTGGTGCTGGAGGGCAGAGCGAAGGTCGTTGTGGTCGGTGATGAGACTGTCGTCTCTATCGTCGTCAATTGTGCCATTGCAGGCGGTATCGTCACCGCGGCAAGAGCAGTTAACAACAGTGATGCAATTCCTTTCATTGTGCGTCCTCCGGTTTCTTCTCATCTTTCTCGATGTCATTGCACGACGGTTCTTTGGTCTTTCTGTTCCTTAAATCTCCAAGTGCCGGGTTGTTTTTGGGGATCTTTCGTCTGTCCCGACCCTATCTATCATGCTTGTTTGTCGTTGAACTTCCCCGCATCCGGCGCTCCACTAATTGCTTTGGAGCATGAGGGGCAGTCTGACTATAAGAGACGTAGCATTGTTTAGAAAAAGTAGTGTTCCGGCCACCACGGTTAGTTACCTTTTTATGCCTGACTCTGAAACTGTTTCAGGAATCGTCTCATCACCCTGACTCAGGTTACACCACAATGTGCTACTCACTACTAGTCGGGGTGAGGAGTTTGTTATGGACAAAGCAAGTGTATCCTTATGGATGGCCGATGCCGGTTTACCTAATTACGAGTCGCTGGGCAGCGACCTCGAATGTGGTGTGTTGATAGTCGGAGCTGGGATAGCCGGATTGTCGACGGCTTACATGCTGTGTCAGGAAGGTGTCGATGTTATTGTCGTTGATGATGGTGGTTTGGCGAGTGGTGAAACCGAACGGACCACTGCGCACATCACGGCTGTGCTCGATAGTCGATATTCTGACCTCGAAAAATGGCACGGTGCCGATGCTGCGAAGCTTATCGCGGAGAGTCAGCGAGCTGCTATCAATGTCATGGCGGAAATCATAGAGCGTCAGGACATTGCCTGCGATTTCACCAGGAAGAACGGTTATCTATTTCTCGGAGAAGGCATGGACCGGGAGATTCTGGACCATGAATTAGAGGCAATGCAACGATGCGGATTTACCGAAGTTGAACTGCTCCCCGGAGTGCCGCTGCCATTTTCTGTTGCTCGACCCTGCCTCAAAGTTCCTGACCAGGCTCAGTTCAACGTGATCCATTATTTGCGAGGTCTGATTCGTGCGATCGCTGAAAAAGGCGGAAAATTTTTCTGCGACACTCACGTCACTTCGATCAAAGAGGGACTGCCTGCGGAAGTTCTCACCGATTCTGGTCACACGATTCGGGCTAACAATGTTGTTATTGCGACCAACAGTCCAATCAGCAATCTTGTAGCAATACATACAAAGCAGTCTGCGTACCGCAGTTATGCCCTTTGTGCGGAACTCCCTGACGAAGTTAAGATTGATGGATTGTTCTGGGACACAGAGCATCCTTATCACTATCTGCGGACCCAGATCAGCTATGACAAAAACTATCTCATCGTTGGTGGAGAGGATCGCAAAACTGGACGAGACGAAGAGTACGAAGTTCATTTTGATCGATTGGAGAAATGGTGCCGAGCCTTTCTTCCTGAGCTGGGAGCAGTTGAATTCACCTGGTCTGGGCAGTTGTATGAGCCGGTCGATGGCATACCGTACATCGGACACGACCCTGGGCACCGTGAT
Organism: uncultured Candidatus Obscuribacterales bacterium; assembly: GCA_964418155.1. Taxonomy (GTDB): domain Bacteria; phylum Cyanobacteriota; class Vampirovibrionia; order Obscuribacterales; family Obscuribacteraceae; genus JADYXR01. The sequence goes on from CAYQKX010000001.1 coordinate 207,892, forward strand.
AATGTCTATGTCGCGACAGGATTCTCCGGCGTTGGTATGACGCAGGCAACTGTGGCTGGGATGATTCTATCCGATGCGATCATGGGTCGATCCAATATTTATAGCCATATCTTCAACCCGACGCGGAAAACAGTCGCGACTGTAGAAACATACGTGAAAGCCAATGTCAATGTGGCAGCACAATATGCAGACCATTTGAAAAACACCGAGATTTCGGAGGAGTCGATTCTTCCTGGTGAAGGGGCCATCATCTGTGACCGTGGTGAAAAGCTGGCTGTCTATCGGGATGATTGGAATCAGCTCCATCGAATGTCGGCGATCTGTCCGCATATGAAAGCTGTAGTCAGATGGAATCCGGTCGAAAAGAGTTGGGATTGTCCGGCGCATGGATCGCGCTTTGACTCATTGGGAGGCGTTATTGACGGACCCGCCAACTGTGACCTCTCCTCATGTCCGATAGCCCTCGATCTGGACGAAAGAGTGTCTACTGGATTATTGGCTCCCGATGACGGATTGATGGTTTAAACATGTCCTCAGAGAGTGAATTAAACCCAAAAGCAACGATGCTTCTGCATCGTTGCTTTTGGTGCAATTCGCATTTTATAGGCGGAGGGGCCAGACCGCAGACGCAGATGGTTCGCGACCTGAGAAAGAGGCTCCACAATCTGAGAACGAAGACGATTCGAGGTCGGACAAAGGAAGCTTGTGAATGAATACCAGGAGATAGTCTCTGCAGATGCTTTCGTTCAAGTTGCAGCGAGTGCTGGTTTTTCAACTCAAAAAAATCCAATCGAACCACTATCTCGCCCGATTGGTCTGGCTGCTAGCGGTCAGGGCTGAGGCTCGAGCGTGAGAGTTTTTCTTGCGTCGTTCTCTATTTCTTTGTTGCGTTTGCAGTGCTCGAGCGCTTTTCGCATTTCAGTGATCGCCACAATCAGCGATGTGACGAGCGTAATGACGGATACTGCTGTTTTGATTGCCTTGAACATTTTATTTACCTTTGCACTTTTCCATTCGACCCGTTAACGGACGAGCCGAGTAAGCGTTGGTTCCCGAAATTGGCTTGAATAGACATTATTACTGACATAGGCTGCAATCTGATTCGCGAGAATGGTTTAAACGGTCACTGGGTTAACCTGTACATGCTACACAGTTGTCAACGACAACAGATTGAGTGGCAGAGCGTCAAGTTCTTCAAGAAGGTTTTATTGCTGGTCTCGAGACTTTATTGAATGCGAATTGGATCGCAGAGGTATTTTTCATGGCCGTTTTTCAGTCAACCGAAGAGCTGTATAGAGTTATGGAAGATCTCTGGATGTGGATAAAGAATAACCCGACCATCTCAGATCAATTGTTGAAGTCGAAGTTGGTAGTACGATTTAATTATAGAAACCCGGATGGTAGCTTAACAGTAGACGGTTCGAACGGGCGCGAGCTTGTAATCACCGCTGGTGACTGCCTGAAAAAGCCGGATGTACAGATGGACATGCAATCCGACTTTGCGCACCAGTTCTGGCTTGGGAAGGTCAACGTTCCTACCGCACTGTTGAGCGGACAGCTTCGTTCGAAGGGTCCAGTCAACAAAGCACTCGCACTTCTGCCTGCAGTCCGACCAGCATGGCAGGTCTATCCCCAGATAGCGGAGACGCGTTTGAAAAAGTCGGCATAGTTATAAAAAGCAGTGTCCCCCACAACTGCAAAAGAAAGAAGCGGTGCCCAAAAGGCATCGTTTCTTCCTTTTGATGCGATGCGTTGCATGTCGTGTGTTCGTTGCGATGCGCATGCAATGCTATTCCGCTTGGCACACTGCCGTTCCCTTCAACGCACCGAGGTAAAATCTCACTTCGATCGCTTTTTTGTTTCACTGCCTTTTGATGCACTCTGCGCTGATGCGTATTTTTCTAAATCGTTTTTCTCATCAAGAATGTCTGTCCAAATATCACCTTTCTTTTCCAACCTCTCTGGTACCGTCCAGATTGTGAAATCTGTCGGATAGATCTTCGAAAGCTCCGACCAATCAACTGGCACGGAGACAGTCGCTTGTTTGGAATTTCGGGGCGAATAGGGTGACGGCAGCGTCTTTCCTCGTGCGTTCATGTTGTAGTCGAAAAAAATCTTTCCAGTGCGCTTTTTCACAGCCCAGTCCATCGTCACTTCGTTTGGTCGTAAATTCACCAGGTGTCTGCCAATTGTCTCTGCAACCTTCCTTACAATGTCGTAGTCGATGTTGCGAAGAATTGGAATGTAGATGTGCAAGCCTGTGCGTCCAGATGTTTTTACAAAGGTATTTAGCTTCAGCTGATCAAGCGTTTCTTTGAGTATAAGAGCGATCTCGCAAACTTTCTTGAACGCCGCTTCGTGCAGCTCCGGCTCTTCACCTTTAGATTCTTTGCCGCTATACATATATGGATCCAGATCCAACACCACGAAGTCTGGAAAATTCATCAGCGACTTGTCGATATTTTCGACGCTTCCAGTAAAGGTGCGTGGGAGTTCATGCCCATCCGGCTCTGCGCTGAGACGCGTGTGGATAGTGTGCAGCTCGAGGTCTGCGAGTTGACCGAGCCAAAGCAGTGTTGGCAGATTGTTGCAGAGTAGGAATTCTCCATCGGCTTTATTGTGTTCGGAAAAAAGGTCTACAGTTTCGACAAATTCAGGCAGCTTGTGCTCCCAATGTTTTTGAAAAAAGCGTTTTCCGTCCACTCCATTGGGATATCTAAGTAAAGTGATCGGGCGATCCTTGAGATGGGGCAAAAGATACTCTGATACCACATAGAGATACCTGACATAGTCGCGCTTCGAGACTGGCTTGTGGTCTGCATCGCCTGGCCAGAGGACTTTGTCGAAATTGGAAAATGGAATCTCTGCATTATCTATTTGCAGGGTGGCACTGTTTCCTGCATTGTCAATCTGTTTGAGTATCGTGTCGGCTACGGCAGCATCCCTGTCTTTTGCCTTGCGATCTTTTTCCGTCTGTTTTTTCGCCGTCATAATGGACGCTCCTTCGAATTCGTTTTCATCCATCCTTCGTCCGCAGCAGGCATTGTCTCTCTATTCGTATCTTAGTCGCCCCGCATCGTGTTCAAACGATCCACCGGTAGGTGCTCCTTTTCTATTACTTTGAACTTGGTTTGAAGCCTGAGTGGGTTGAAGACCTTGGTGGATATTTTAGTGTCGTCCAGATATAGACGTTTGAGAGACGTAATTTTCGAGAAAAGTGGCACATCCTTGTCTGTTATGTCTGTTAATCTCACATCGAGTTCGCCTAAATTTGGCAGGGTTGTAAGCTTCGCGAGAACATTGCCGTTGCAGCGTGTCTCGCAGAGATACAGTTCCTTCAAGCTTTTAAACTCGCCAAGCAATTCTAAGTATTCGGGACGAAGGTTTGGGTCGGCCTCCAAATTCAGTTTCTGGAGGCGAGTTAGCCGCTTTAGATTAGCTAGACCAGAACCGTCAATATTCTGAAGATGATCGAGGTAGAGAATTTCGAGCTTGGGAAAAGTGCCAATCGTTTCAAACACTCTGTCGGTGACGTCGTTGCCAGCTAAACTCAGGATACGAAGGTTCTTCAAGTCTTTGAGCTGTGCGATTCCGGCATCCGTAGTTCCGATGGCGTCCAAGCCAAGCACTTCGAGCGTGCTCATCTGATTGATAATTTGCAGATCCTTATCGTGAATAAGCGGATTTTCTTTCAGGTAAAGTCCTTTCAGTGGTAAATGCGAAATCGAAGCCAATCCTTTAGCAGTGATTGGCTCTGCAAAGAGGCTTAAGTACTGGACATCTTTCAGTTGGGATTCGGTCAGGTCGTCATCGGAAATACCCCAGCGCTTGGACCAGACGATTCCGTCATTCCAGGGTGTGTCATCCCATTTTTGGGTTTTCAATTCTGACCCGCTAAAAATTGGAATTACTCTCTTTTTGACTTGTGGTGGCGGTGTATTTGGTCTAAAAAGTATCAATGTGCTTGTCACTATCGCTACTACTAGGACCATGACTGCCAGTCCGAGGAGAGTTGTTGAAACGGTTTTTGGTGTCGATTTCGGGAGCGAGGTTTCGCTTATCGGTTCGCTTTGCTGTTGTTCGAGCTGAGTTAGTTCTAGCATCGACATTAGTGCAGTGCGGAGCTCCTGCACTGAGCTGTATCGTTGCGATTTATCCTTTTTGAGGCATTTGCCGACAATTGCCTCCAACTCGTGAGAAAACTCCTTGTCTGGCATTCCTTGCTTCAGAGTCGGTGCTCTCTCCGTCGACTGTTTGAAAATAGTATCGAGGGCGGTATCGCCTTGTATTGGATGCACACCCGTTAGAGTGTAGTACATCAAGCAGCCGATCGAGTAGATGTCCGCACGACTATCGAGTTCTTGACCTGATGCGTGCTCGGGACTCATGAATAAAGGACTTCCGATTAATTTTCCCGTTCTGGTGATGCTACCGTCTTCGGTGCGTTTCGCCAACCCAAAGTCGAGAACGAGGACTCGTGTGTGTGTGTCCTGCTCTGTAAGCATCACGTTAGTTGATTTGAGATCTCTGTGCAAAATGCCTTGCTTATGAGCATGTCCGATTCCATCGCAGATCTGAATAAAGATCTCGATAGCCTCCTCAATCGGCATCGGACCATTTTGTTCTACGAATTCGGCCAATGTGATTCCGTTGATATAGTCCATCACCAGGTAAATCTCATTTTTGTTGGCGATTCCGAAGTCCAACACGTTGATGAGATTAGGATGGGCCAGAGTGCTCGCCGTTTTTGCTTCAGATTGAAAACGTCGTGCCGATTCCGGTTTGACGAGGTCTGGGTTCAGCAGTTTCAGCGCAACATCACGGTTCAACGTTTCATCGCGTACCAGATAAACCGTGGCGGTTCCTCCCTCGCCAAGCTTCGAGATTATCTCGTATCTGTTCGCTATACGTCTTTTTTGTTCGCCAGTCATCAATAACTCGCGGTTCAATCACTTTCGAATGCAAAGACTCGTTTCCAGTCGTTCTTCATGTCGACAACAGTCCAACCTTTTTCTTTGGCTTCGTCCAGCGCTTTGTCGAGCCGTCCGACTTTCGAGTCCCTGTCGTATTCATATTCCCTTTTAGAATCCGTATGATGCACGAGAAGTGCCAGCCTCTTGCCCTTACCGGCAGCGGTCCACTCGAGCATTTGCTGGTCGCCGTTGGAATTGCCGAACGCAGCTATCGGGCGGCGTCCAATGACTCGCTCGATGGCAACTGGTTTGCGATCTTTATCGTTGATGAAATCAATTTCCGGCAAGCGCATTATCTTTGGCGTTCCGTCTGAGTTTGAGTACGCGAGTTTGCAGGTGCTGCCGATTACGTGCTCCGGCACAATTCCGTAGGTTTTTTCTGTCCATGCCCGCATGAAATCGGTGCCGCCGCCGGATACGATGTATGTCGTGAAGCCGTTCTTTTTTAGATAAGCGATCACCTCGATCATTGGCTGATACACACAATCTGTGTATGGTTTATTAAAACGTGGATGTTTGGCAGTGGCTATCCACTCGCTTACGATTGTTTCGAATTCAGCTACCGTCAGATTCGGATGCAAAATATTGACAAGGTCTTGAGTCCCTTTCGGACCCATAGAAGTCAGTGTCTGTATGTCACCACTGGTGGCGGCACGGACTAATGGCAAATTCTGAATCTCTGGTCCTTTTGTTGCTGCAATTGTTTTCGCTCGGTTCATCAAGAAAACGACCTGCGGATAGATTGGCATCTCACACCACAATGTGCCGTCATTGTCGAATACAGCAATTCGTTCTTCCGGTTTGACGTAATCCGGACCATCCTTCTTAGTAACCGCTTCGACGAAATCAACAATCGATTTTTTTGAAGCACCGTCACTCCATGACGGCAAGTCAAGAACTTCTGCGGTTTTGGCAGTGCCTGGCGGCTGCGACAACATCGCAAGCGGCATAAAGGCGGTAGTCAAAGCAATCAATAGCCATCTGCGTGAGAGTTTGGATGGACGCATAATTACGAGTCTCCTTCGATTAGAGCGCTGTTCGCCACGGCAACGCCAATAATATCGTAAACTTAGACCAATCTTGCAGTTTGATCCGCAAAATAAATGGACCTACCAGTGTGAACACTTCTCCACAGATCCGCACAAAGATATCACGCATTATTCTGTCGTTTTTTTTCATTGGCGTCGGTGTGTTGCATTTTACCAAAGCTGATCTCTTCATGAGGGTGATGCCACCCTATCTTCCTTATCCTCGAGAACTTGTATACGTCAGCGGTATATTCGAAATCTTGGGCGGCATTGGCGTGCACGTCGCCTTGACGCGGAGGATAGCTGGCTATGGATTGATCGCGTTATTGGTTGCCGTCTTCCCCGCCAATATTCACATGGCTGTGCACGGAGAGTTATTTCCAGAGTTGCCTGTAGCTTTGCTTTGGACTCGACTGTTATTTCAGCCTCTCATCATGGCTTGGGTCTGGAGTTGTGCGATCAAAAAGGGCGTTTGAGATCGACGGGGATGTCTTGATTCGTTGATCCGACCGTGATGAGGCGTAGCCATTCTTGTCGCAGCGGTTGGAATAAACTGAATGACGATTAGCTCAAAATCTGTGTTCAAACCGATCCTGTTTTGGGTTTTTACCAAATAAAACAGCGCGAGATTTCAAAACCCGCTTTCCACGGGTAAAAGCTCGTCTCGATCGGCCATTGCTGATCTTAATCGTGTCAATCCTTCTATAATCTGCTCTGCCTTTAAGCTTCCATAGTTAAGCAAGAATTCTCCGCGAGGTGCGTCGCCGAGATACATATTTCGCGTGCTTACGAGACCTACGCCCAGGTTGCGAGCGCGCTCCACCAGCACGTCGTCAGGAACTTCGGTCCTCAGTCTGACCAGCATGTTGATTCCGGCATTCTCACCGTATATAGTGACCGATTTTTCGAATAAACCATTAAGCACATCGATCATAAGTTGTCTGCGCTGGCTGTAGATTGCCCGCATCCTGCGAATGTGTCGCTCCAGATGTCCCTCCAAAATAAAGTCGCTGAGCACCTGTTGCTGGATAAGTGAAGAGTGTCGATCCATCAGCCATTTTGCACGAGAAAATACGTCGATGAGATCTTTCGGTACTACTAGATAGCCGAGGCGGAGCGCCGGCAGAAGTACCTTTGAAAAGGTTCCTACGTAAATTACCGAGGCACCGCTATCAATACCAGCGAGTGCGGGAATTGGTTTTCCCTTGTATCGATACTCGCTGTCGTAGTCATCTTCAATCAAGATCGTCCCGGTGCGCACCGCCCATGACAGAAGATCCAAACGCCGCGGTAGCGTCAAGGAAACCCCTGTTGGATACTGGTGAGAGGGGGTTACGTACAGAAGTTTCAAACTGCTGTTAGTCGACACATCGAATCTCGACTTTAAATAGTCGACCCGCACGCCGCCCTGATCGACGAAGATTGGAGCGAGATGGGCGCCTTGCGCTTGAAATGCGCGCTGGGCGCCTATGTAGCCTGGCTCTTCGATACCGACTGTGTCGCCCGGATCGACCAGCACTCTGGTGACTAGATCAAGGGCCTGCTGAGAGCCGTTGACTACGATTACTTGCTCTTTGTCGCAAACAACAGCACGTGCTCTCGCCAGGTAATCCGCAATCGCACTTCGAAGCGGCTCGTAACCCGAGGCTCTGCTAGGACAATCCAGAAGGCTGAGGTTGCGTTGGCGGCAATGTCTCGACAATAGTTGGCTCCAGATTCGCATGGGGAATTCGTCCATGTCCGGCCTTCCGAATGTGAATTGGATCTCGGGCTCGTGGTCTGGAAAACCCAGCCAATTTCTAGACTGAAGCGCCTTACCATACTGCGACAGCTGTCTTGGCCTTTGAGTAGATGGGGGTCTCGGCATCGTCGAGCCTGAGTCCGTCTCGAGCACCTCGTCAACAGTCCCGATTTCACCGGCTTCAATAAGCTCATCGGGCAGGTGTCGGGAGACGTAAGTCCCGCTACCTCTATACGCTTCGAAATAGCCCTCGCTCAATAGATAATCGTAGGCCAGGGTGACTGTTGCCCGCGCCACACCGATAGACTTCGCCATTTCTCTGGTAGACGGTACACGCTTACCTCTGGGGAGTCTTCCCGAAAGTATTGCCTGGCGGACCTCGTCGTATATCTGGCGGTGGAGGGGATGGTCGCTGGTCGAACTTATATTGATGGGGAAGTCCATGCTGACCTATATTGTGTTAAGTGGACTGGTATTCAAACATAAAAGTGGCACTTCTGCAATGCCAATTTAATTGTTATTCTCTTTTCCATACCTGAGGGGTAACAAACCGAGGGGAGAAAGGAATTATGAAAAAACTTGGAATTACGCTTATAACAATCGTTTTGGGCGGTTTGATTGTGCTTCAAGACCCGGCTATGGCTGCTGTGTCAGACCCTGCTATTTACAACACACTGAAGAATCGCAGGATGACTCTGGTCAACAAAGAATCGGATCTGCTTAGAAGCCGAGATTCAATCGTAAGAAATACCGATGATCTCAACCGTCGCAACGATAACAATCAATACAGCTCGCGTCTGGACCAACTGAAGAGAGATTTGGATGTTAATACTTTCGATCTTCAGAAGGTAAGACTGGACATTCGAGACATAGACATAGCCCTTAGCTAAGTCCTCAGGGGCTTTGGCAAACGAATGCAGATAGTCGTCTCCATAGAAGCGGGTTCGAAAGGACCCGCTTTTGATTTACGAAACGAAGTGTGAGAAATTGCTTCTTGTCTACGTCCGATGAGTCGCCAATCTAAATTTTGGCCAATCTGGACATTTGTCTTTTGAATTAAGCTATCTTGGTTTCGATACAATCAAAAACCGCGCCGATTCAATTGCTCCATATCATTCCATGAATTTTACCTGGGTCATCGATCAACGAAAGTGTATCGGTTGTCATGCGTGCACAACCGCTTGTAAATCTGAAAACGAAGTTCCTCTAAGCGTCGACCGAACTTGGGTCAAGTATGTTGAGAAGGGAAGTTTTCCAAATTCGCAACGCCATTTCGGAGTGTTGCGCTGTAATCATTGCGCCAATCCTCCTTGTGTCCATATCTGTCCGGTTACCGCTATGTTTCAGCGACCGGACGGCATCGTCGAATTCGATAAAGATGCCTGTATAGGCTGCAAAGCGTGTATCGCGGCTTGCCCATACGATGCGATTCATATAGATCCTGATAACGGAACCGCAGCAAAGTGTAACTTTTGCGCTCATCGACTGGATGTTGGACTAGAGCCGGCTTGCGTCGTCGTCTGTCCCGAAGAGGCGCTCATTTTTGGCGACCTTGACGACCCTTTGTCCAAGGTCAACGAGCTAATTGGTCGGGAAAAAACGCAGGTGCGAAAACCTGAGAAGAATACCGATCCCAAATGCTTTTATATCGGTGCCGATGAAGCGGTGCTCAATCCGGATGTTCAAACGCACGACGAGTCCGGTCTTTATATGTGGTCGATGCAGCGTAATGAAAAACATGGGGCTGTTCTCGACAACAACAAACCATCGGGAATCTCTCTGTCTTCGGCACTAAATACGGTGACAGGAGCGAAGGTTGCCTATGACGTTCATCACGATATACCCTGGGCTCAGTATGTCAGTCTGTACCTGTGGACCAAGTCTATTTCTTCTGGTGTGTTCGTCTTCGCCTGGATGTTTTGGACAGGTATTCAACTCAATTTAATACCCGCCGCCATGCCTAGCTGGCTTGTCTGGGTTGCGCCTGTCCTGGCCTTCATCTATCTGGGTGTGACCGGAGTCTTGCTTATCGCGGATCTCGATCGTCCCGAGCGATTCTGGTACATCTTAGTCAGACCACAATGGAAGTCCTGGCTTGCAATCGGCTCATACATCATTCTCGCGTATTCAGTACTGTTGATAGGTAATCTTGTTGCCACCTTCATTGGTGCACGAGATCTGTCCGTCTGGCTTTATCATTTGACTATGCCGGTCGCTGTAATGACTGCCGTCTACACGGCATTCTTATTCGCTCAGGCCAAGGGGAGAGATCTCTGGCAAAACCCCGCTCTGCCACTGCACTTGCTGGTGCAGGCTGTACTGGCCGGCGCCGCTATCGCGATTCCGACCGCTGGATTCATGGGACAGAGTGCTGGTGTGGTTGAGTTCGCCCGGTCGGTTATCGTCGTTTGTCTCATGCTTCACCTCGGAATTACATTAGGTGGAGAGGTGCTGACGGAACATAGCTCTAAAGCTAAGCAAAGGGCTGTGGATCTGATGATCAAGGGACCTTATAAAAATATGTTCTGGTGGGGCAATATTGCCTGCGGTACCATCTTGCCGCTGCTCCTTGTCTTTCTGCCGCTCCCTTATCTGGCTTCACATCCGTACCCGATCGACTTGCTGATTGCAGGTCTGGCACTGGCCGGACTGCTTGCCTACGAGCATTGTTTCGTGATGGCGGGGCAGTCTGTTCGTTTGAGTTAAAACTCCAGCAGGTAACACAAAATGACCTCTGCCAATCAAAGACCAAAGACGTTCGGCTCCTGGCTCAAGCGGCTGGCTGCGAGATGGCGATTTGTAAAAGATCTGGATGGGGCTCGCAAGCAACAGACCGGCACCGTTCATGGTGTTGCCTGCAAGAGCTGTCAGCATGATGGTGCGACCATGGACACGCACTTGAAGGTCGGCGATGTGCGAGCTGATGTATCGAAAGCAACGAGCGCACCTGGTGCTCGACGAGTGGGAGAACTCGCACTGTTTCCTCCCATGGAGAAGTGGGACCACTGGACTGAATGGGACCCGAAAGCGTGGCCGAAGAAGGTCGCTAGAGAGTATATGCTGGTGCCTACCGTCTGCTTCAATTGCGAAGCCGCCTGTGGATTGCTCGCTTATGTCGATAAGAAAACTCTTGAGGTTCGCAAATTCGAGGGCAATCCTGAGCATCCTGGCTCGCGCGGGCGCAACTGCGCCAAAGGTCCTGCCACCATTAATCAGGTTCAGGATCCTGAGAGAGTTCTGTATCCGATGAAACGGAAGGGACCACGAGGCAGCGGGCAGTGGGAGCGAGTAAGCTGGGACGAAGTCGTTGACTTGCTCGCGTCACGCATTAGAGAAGCTATAAAAGAAGGGCGCCGCGACCAGGTGATGTATCACGTCGGGCGACCCGGAGAAGACGGCTTTACCGAGCGGGTTCTTGCCGCGTGGGGTGTGGACGGACACAACAGCCACACTAACATTTGCTCGTCCAGTGCACGTGCCGGTTACGCATTCTGGATGGGTATCGATCGTCCGAGTCCGGACCATGCCAACGCGAAATTCATCTTGCTTATTAGCGCCCACCTCGAATCGGGCCACTACTTCAATCCTCATGCACAGCGCATCATCGAAGCAAAGATGAAGGGCGCGAAAATCGCAGTGGTTGATCCACGCCTTTCAAACACAGCTTCGCATGCTGACTATTGGCTTCCCTGCTACCCAGGTGGTGAGCCAGCGATGCTTCTAGCCATCGCATATCAGTTGATAAAGACTCGGAGAATAAACAAAGATTTCGTCCGGCGTTGGGTCAATTGGGAAGAGTATCTCAAGGTCTATGGCCCTGATAAGTCCCCGACTTTCGACAACTTCCTCGTCACACTCGAAGACATGTACAGCAAGTACACTCCTGAGTTTGCAGCCCAAGAGTCAGGGGTCAAAGCGCAGGCAATCTATGACATTGCCGATGAAATTGCGCGCGCCGGCACCGCATTTTCGACTCATACCTGGCGTGCATCTTGCGCGGGTAACCTTGGCGGTTGGCAAACGGCACGGTGTCTGTTTTTCCTCAACGTCTTGACGGGATCGATTGCCACGCCTGGCGGTACCTCGCCGAACGCCTGGAACAAATTCGTGCCTAAGCCGATGACTATGCCGGCGCATCCTGAGCATTGGAACGAAGTGACCTGGCCCAAGGAGTTCCCTCTAGCATTTTTCGAGATGAGTTTTTTACTTCCGCATCTTTTGAAGGAAGGACGGAATACGCTCGATGTCTACTTTACCCGTGTCTATAACCCGGTCTGGACAAATCCTGATGGAATGAGCTGGATCGATGTCTTGAAAGACGAATCGAAGGTGGGCGTGCATTGCGCGCTTACGCCTGTCTGGAGTGAAACCGCCTGGTTCGCGGACTATGTTCTCCCTATGGGATTGGGTCCGGAGAGGCATGACCTTCACAGCTATGAAACACAAGCAGCAACCTGGATCGGGTTTCGCCAGCCGGTTAGAAAAGTCGCCAAAGAGAGAATGGGTGGTCCACCTGGTACCACACTCGGTACCAACCCCGGTGACGTCTGGGAGGAGAACGAATTCTGGATTGAGCTTTCCTGGCGCATAGACTCCGACGGATCGCTAGGGATCCGTAAGCATTTCGAGTCGCCGTATCGTCCGGGTGAAAAAGTTTCAGTCGACGAATACTACCAGTGGATTTTCGAAAATAGCGTTCCCGGCTTGAATGAGGCTGCCGAGGCTAAAGGTATGAAAGCGCTCGAGTACATGCGTCGATTCGGCGCTTTCGAGGTGCAAAACTCGGTCTATCAAATCCATGAAGACGAGCTCACGAAGGAAGAGTTGGAAGACTCGGTTACTGACGAGAAGACCGGGTTGATTTACAAGGATCGGTCGAAGCTCAAAGCGATCAACATAGTGCCCGTTCCCCAGCCAGGTGATGAAGAGGGCCGCAAACTCATCGGGGTGACAGTCGACGGAATCCCGCGTAGAGGATTTCCTACTCCATCAGGAAAACTCGAAATATATTCGAAAACACTTTCCGACTGGGGCTGGCCGGAATACGCGGCGCCTAGCATCACTCGCAGCCATGTTGAAAAAGCAGGCATCTTGAGCAGCATCGACGAAGGCGGCGCTCAGCATGAGAAGTTCGATTACTGTCTGATTCCTACATTCAGACTGCCGGTTTTAGTTCATACCCGCACAGGCAACGCCAAGTGGCTCAATGAAATCGCGCATTCCAATCCGCTCTGGATCAATCCCGATGACGCTAAGAAGCATGGTCTGACGACCGGAGACAATGTCCGGATCGAAACAGAGATCGGTTACTACGTGACCAGAGCCTGGGTGACTGAGAGTATCGCGCCAAGCATAGTGGCGTGCTCTCATCATATGGGGAGGTGGCGCCTGGGCGAGGACCAAGGAACCGACCGCTGGTCTTCGAGTCTCGTTGACATGACCGAAAAATCTCCGGGGCAATATTTGCTGCGTCAAAAGCGCGGAGTCTCGCCATTCCAGTCGAGCGATCCGGACAGTATGCGTGTCTGGTGGAACGATGCCGGAGTGCACCAGAATCTCACATTCCCGGTTCAGCCCGATCCGATTTCCGGCATGCACTGTTGGCACCAGAAAGTGCGCGTTGTGAAAGCCAAAGAAGGCGACCAATACGGCGATGTTTTCACCGATACCAACAAGGCTCATGAGGTGTACAAACGCTGGATGAAGATCACCCGGCCGGCACCGGGACCCGATGGTATGCGCCGACCGTGGTGGCTGCTTCGCCCGCTTCGACCGAGCACGAAAGCCTATAAGGCTTAACTACAGGTCGTTCCAAACTTCCTGCTTAAGATGTGCACCGAGCCGCTAAATGAGCTTGCTCTGCCAGTTCAAACGCGCAGCCACTGGGACCGCCAGCGTCTCTTGGGCATCATCAAGTTCAATCGAGGTCTAAACCGAGAGCATGAAACAGCGATGCGAATCGACTAGGTACGTCGAGGGTTTGGTGCGTAGATGCATTTTTTTTGATTAAATGTGGAATATAGGTAAGCGGAAGGACCAAGGAGACCTGGTATGGGAAGCCTGGAGCGTCGAAATTCAATGATTCTTAGCGAGGTGAGCCAGTACTGGCGCGAGCTTCGTCACGGCTATGCAGAGCCCAGCCAGAACAAGTTATGTAATTCGATTGCCACCATAGATCTCGCATTCAGCAGCACTGCCAGTGAGCTCAGTAAGCATCTGTCGCGCGACAAGTGGGCGCGGATCAGGACTGATCTTTTCGATGTTCTTGTTAGCAGCTTTCCCGGGCACTTTCTTGTCTATCAGGCTGACGGAACTGAAGCGTTCGAGCCGCAAGGTGACTGGCCGGACGATGGTATTATTGAGTTTTTTCCAAAGCGATCGAATCGAAAATCTGATGTTGCACGAGAGGACATCAAGAAAGTTCATCCGGCTATTGTCTTGAGTCTGAGATGGTCCTGGGCAGACGGAATCAATGCGATAGATTCATCCGCCTTCGAGTCATACCGTGATGCGAAAGCCGCCGATTCCAGTGAGGAAGCTCAGATCGCAAGAGAATTCCTGGATCGAGTATGTGAAATTTGTTCTGATGAAGCGGAAAAGTCGACACGCATCGCCCACCGCAAGTGGTGGCGACTTTCGTCCGAAGCTTCTTCTTGTCCTGATAAGCGCACGAAAAATCAGCTCAAAAGAGAGATGATGGATTTGGAGAATGTGTGGGGGGTACCCACGTCGTAGAGTGACAGTGGGACTGGTAATTTGTCGGGGTGCGCTTTCGCACCCCGATGTCTTTTTTCGGTCTGGCAATATGCTTCTGGAATGGCTTTCGCATTGATGTGCTAAGTCGAAAGTAACATCCGACAGCAAGCATACAAGGAGCTTTCGCCAGGTTTGCTCCGCTCCGGATAACAATCAAGTTCGAAGCACGAGACGTCATCGATTATGATCCGCGTAAACAGCGTCACTAAAATCGGCATGGTTACGAAGTTCCACTGGGAGACCAATTTTGGAACTTTGAGACTATGTTCGCGTCTCAACATCGCTCGGACCACACCGAACGACGCAACCGAGGCTCAGGCACGCATTATCGCCTGACACCACATACTAAGCGTCGCAAATCATGGGAGAGAGATCATGTCAGAAACAACAAACTTCGGTAGCGAGTCAGCTCCATGTCAGAATTCCACGTCACGTTCAACTCAGGACTGTCACTCCACTACCGGTGCTGAGATGGAAGAATTGGGCGCTCTGAATCCGCCGAAAGTGGCAGATGAAGACCGCTCGTGCTACGAACGGACCATGGAAGAACGCCTCAGCGAACTAGGTGCTCGCATCGACGAGTTAGGCATGAAGGCTGAGGAGATGAAGGAACAAGCAGCTGTTAAGGTCAAAGAGTTGAGAGAAAAACAGCAGGAAGCATCGGTCAAACTGCAATCTCTAAAGGAGACCAGCGCCGAGGCTTGGGGCGAGTTCAAGCACGGTATGGACAACTGCTTTGAAGAGTTGAGTAAGGCCTGGGAAGAGATGAAGGCCGGCTCGGCACGTGCTGCTTCGAAGTTCGAAAAGTAATGAACTCGTGCGGATTTGAGCGATCCGCGTGTACGCTGTTCGAAGGAGGTTTGAGATGGCTGTCAAAGAGAGACACATGGAGACGCAATCGGTCTATCCCTTGGCTGAGTC
Organism: uncultured Candidatus Obscuribacterales bacterium; assembly: GCA_964418155.1. Classification (GTDB taxonomy): domain Bacteria; phylum Cyanobacteriota; class Vampirovibrionia; order Obscuribacterales; family Obscuribacteraceae; genus JADYXR01. Next base: position 223,311 of record CAYQKX010000001.1, read on the forward strand.
GGAGCCGCAGATTTCTCTGATTTCGTCGTGGCTAACCGGTCTAATCCTCCTCGTCATGGTCATGATGGCGGTGTCCATCGTCAACGCCGCAGTCAGTGTTCCGCACACCGGATCTGGTCAAGGAGACAATCCTCAACTGGTCCTGCCAGAAGGCAGTTCTATGCCGGGAGTGCGCAACGCTGATGCAATGGAGACAGTAGCGGACTCTAGAGTGAAGAGCATCGATTCCGGAAGAGTCGTGCCAAATACGACAGGCTGCCCGGAAGGGATGATAGAAAACCGCAGCCCGTTCCTGCGCCGCTCTGATAGCCCGCAATGACCACTCTGACGGCTGAAAGCCCTCGGTCGACAGTTCATATACGCAAAAAAAGAGCGTGCCTCGTCAGCAACGCTCTTTTTTGTTCATTCGATTGACTTAGGCTTTGGCAGTTGCTTCCAACCTGGCATCCATCGTGATTTTTGCATTGAATAATTTCGATATTGGACAGCCGGTTTTGGCGTTGTTGGCTGCAGTGTTGAATTGCTCTTCAGTGGCGCCAGGGATTCTGGCGGCAACATCGAGATGAATCTCGGTTACCGCGAATCCGGAGTCGAGCTTTTCAAGCTTAACTGTAGCGGTGGTGTTGATTCTTTCGGCGGTGAGACCGGCATTGCCAAGCTGTCCGGAAAGTGCCATCGAGAAGCAACCAGCATGCGCGGCTGCGATTAGCTCTTCTGGATTTGTGCCTTTGCCGTCTTCAAAGCGGGTGCCGAAGCTATATTGCGTTTTTTCGAGCACGCCACTGTCGGTGCTGATCGTTCCCTTGCCGTCTTTTAAGCCATTTTGCCACTCGGCGGAAGCTTTGCGTTTCATCATCATGCTCCTGTTGTTCTATGAATTGGACAAAGAAGAATAGTACAGGCGAGCGAGATTTAGTAGTCATATCGCTCTGGTCGAGTGCTTTAGCAACATTCTGTGACGATCTGTCATCGGTAAAGCCCAGATTGAAACCTGGAAGAAAGTCTCGAATGTGCCATGGCACGCCAATACATAGGTTGTATCGATAATTGATCTTGGTTACAGCTGATGAATAAGCGATGTGCCGGTTTTCAAACTCAGGAAAGTGATACTGAATATGATGGCATTTGACGACCTGCCGATCGCTAATGGTCCGCTACCGGCTTGGTTTATATCCATAGTGAAAAGTTTCTATGTTACCTACGCTTCCATTGCGCCCGCTTTGTGGTCTCCGTTACAATACGTGTCGCCGGGCTCGTAATTGAGTCGGCATGTGCGCGCATTCAAGCTGGAGCCTACGAGGAATCCTTGACATGACCACCCGACGCCGCCATGAGCGGATCACCGCCGAATTCAACATGCCGGGGACGCTCGTCGATGTGAGCAGACCAGGCTCCAACGTAGCCTTGCCGGTCATACATGTGATCTCATATGGACCCGACGGATTCATCGAAAAGGATGTCAATGAATTAAGCGAGTTGATAGTTCTATTTGCCAACTGGCCGGTCACCTGGGTCAACGTGGATCCGATGGAACAGGGTCCCGACGCTCGGTTGATTATCGAGAATTTTGCCAAGGTATTCAGCTTGCACGAGTTAGTTGTCGACGACATCGTCAATGTGCACCAGCGATCCAAAGTGGAAGAGTATGAAGAGCATCTCTTCGTGGTCACGCGCATGTTGATTGATAGAGATGAAGTCGAGACTGAGCAGCTGAGCTTGTTTCTCGGGAAGAACTTCGTCCTTACATTCCGAGAAGTGCCAAAGGATTGTCTTGATTCTGTGCGCGAGAAAATACGCAAGGGCAGAGGTAGAATACGTCAAGAGAAATCCGATTACCTCATGTACGCCATCATCGATGCGGTTGTGGATAGCTATTTCCCTCTGCTGACGTCGCTTGCCGATCGAATTGACACAATAGAGGACTCGGTGCTGGAAAGCTATGACGAGGATACTCCGTCGGACATGTATCAAATCCGGCGCGATGTTCTCTCCTTGCGGCGTTCGATATGGCCGGCGCGAGAAGCTCTCAATTCATTGATTCGTGACACGATGCCATTAATCAATGACAACACGCGTTTGTATTTGCGTGACTGTCACGACCATGCCGTGCGAATCATCGATCTGCTCGAGATGTATCGTGAAGTTTGCTCGGCTCTGATGGAAGTGCATTACACGCGAGCAAGCAATCGACTTAACGAAGTCATGAAAGTTCTAACCATCATCACAGTGCTGTTTATACCACCAACTCTGGTGGCAGGCATTTATGGAATGAATTTCAATTCCAAGACTTCGCCGTTGAATATGCCGGAATTGGATTGGTATTTCGGATATCCAGCAGCGCTGATTCTGATGATTGTCGTGACATTAGCGGTGGTGGCATTCTTGTATTTCAAAGGATGGTTGCGAACTCATAACCCGTCCAAGAAATCACGCCCTTGATTCAGCGTGTTGCTCCACTCGAGCTGATTCCGGCAACATTGCCAGCTCGATGATTCGATACGGCGGCCGATCCGGAAAGCTTCTTCGCAGTAGCGGCATCGCGACGTTGTACACCGGAATACCGGACATTGTTGCTCCCTCGAGAGTGCCTCTGTGCGCATGACCATGGAACACCGCTGTTACTGCATGACGCAGCAACGGCTCCTCCAATCGACTTGTGCCAAGAAAGGGAAAAATGACCTCCGGTTCTCCAACTACGGTCGCTTGAATTGGTGAATAGTGCAACATTACTATCCTGTGCGGTGTGCGTAGCCGAGCGAGGGCAGATTCCAACTTCAGCGCTTCACTCTGCGCTTCCTTGACTATTTCCTTGATACCGGGCTCACCCCATGCTCCCAGCGTGTGACGTCCAAACCCGCCGATAAAACCTTTTACTCCGGCGAATCCGATCCCTAACACTTCGCAGGTCTCACCATCGAGTACAGTGATACCATTGTCGGCCAAAACTTTTTTCACATCGTCCGGTGTGCCAGATTCGTGATCGTGATTGCCGAGAACCGAGATGATTGGAAGCTTCACGGAAGCTAGCTCTTTGACTAGCACCTGCGCTTCTTCTTGCGTGCCGTAATCGGTCAAGTCACCCAGCAGAAGCAGAATATCGGCTTGCTCCGTCAAGTTTGCAAATAGCGGCTGGAAGGCGCCTTGCGCAGTCCTGGTGCAGTGTAAATCGCCGACGGCGGCGATTCTGACTCGATCTTTTACCATGTCTATCCTTTAGAATTTTTCTCAAGCGATCGAGTTGATGTATTCGATCGTTTAATTGATAAGCAGTTGTTGACTGTCGTTCGTTCCAAAGTTCTATTAGCATAGTTCGTCTGACTCCAGGCCGGTGCATTGACGCCTGCCTGACATGCTACACAGGGAGCATGTCACATTCACGAATTCTTTTAGACCAAGATACACGTCAGTTCTATATCGATATACTCAATCTATTGAAAGAAACGCAGATTCCTTTCATGGTCGGCGGCGCTTATGCGCTCGCGCAGTACACCGGTATTGAGCGGCACACTAAGGATCTCGATATTTTCGTATTGAAGAAAGATGCGGAGAATATTCTCGAGATTCTATCGAGAGCCGGCTATAAGTCGGAACTCACCTTTCCCCACTGGCTTGGCAAAGCATACAAGGGCGACAACTTCATAGATTTGATCTTCAGCTCCGGCAATGGAATTGCAGATGTAGATGAAGACTGGTTGCTTCATGCTACGAAGGGCGAAGTCTTTGGCGTAGAAGTCCTGTTGTGCCCTCCGGAAGAGATGCTCTGGTCGAAGGGTTACATAATGGAGCGCGAACGATTCGATGGCGGCGATGTTGCGCACATACTGCACGCTTGTGCAGAGAAAATCGACTGGCAACGGCTGATTATGCGATTTTCGGACCACTATCGCGTTTTGTTGGCTCACCTTATATTGTTCGGATTCATCTATCCATTGGAGCAACATAAGATTCCCAAGTCTGTCATGGATCAGCTTCTAAAGAGGCTTCGTGATGACAATCAAGAACCGAGGAATGTCGAGGACGATCGCCTCTGTCAGGGTACGATTCTGTCGAGAGAGCAATATCTAGTCGACATAGAGCGCTGGGGCTACGCAGATGCACGTCTCCAGCCGTTAGGAAAGATGAGCGCCAGCGAGATCAATCACTGGACCATAGCAATAGACAATAAGTAAGGTTTGGAACGGGAAGAAAGAGTCAAGAAGGGCGACATTGCATTTGCCGCCCTTCTTGGTGTTGGTCATCCTATTGTGAGCGTTAGCTACCGCCATCAGTACCAGGGTAGATGCTCACGTCCAGCGATTTGACTGTCATTGAGCTCGACTCGCACCTGATCTTGCAACTTGTTGAGGCGAGAGAGCAATCGTTGATTCTCAGCGAAGCTGAGATATCCGTCGGATGTCGCCATCTGCATTTTCCTCGCTCGAATGTTGTTGAGCTCGGATCTCAATCGTGCGATTTCGTTGCCGGTGAGGCGGCCATTGTTGCGACCTTGTTCGATGCGCGTGGCGATACGAGCTTCGAGCTGGTCGACGTTGGTGCGTGCGACGAATCCGCGCGGCGGTTGCCAGTGACCATGTCCTGGACGGGGGGTAATTACGATGTTGGTATTTATCGAGTTTTGCAAGCGCACCTCTATGTTGCCGAGAGCCGCCGTGACTTGCTGATTGTCGCTCCAGGAGAATCTGCCGTCGGAGGCGAATTGCATTTGCAGATTTCGATTATTCATGAGTTGAGATTCCAGATCTGCAGCTTGATAAGGAGTAATTCTACCTGCGCTCAGAGCGGCTGAAACACGACCATCAATTTCGGCGCGATTGTTGTCGGCGCGAGTCATGCGCTCCGCCTCAGAGTAGTTGAGACTGTTATTGACACCGCCGAAATATCGATTTAGGTAGTCACGTACGTCGTTGGCTTGTGCGGATTGCGCGGTGCCTACACCAATTGTGAGTGCCACCGCCAGTAGTCCTGATAGTTTTTTCCTAAATTGCATATGTTTCCCTCCGTTCCTTGGTCTAACTTTTCGGGTAATTTGCGGAACGACAGTCTAACCAGCTTTCAACTATGGGACGCCCATGAGAGGCTCAGGTTCCCGATCATTCATCATTCGAATGTTTGAATCAATAGTCAGTTGATCGTAGGAATGGTGTGCTATCCAGGTCAGGGTCAGTCTCAACCTTGCCCCAGCGCTTGTAGTTGTCTCGATAATTGCCGATGTCTCTCATCGTAGATGGAGAAAGCGTACTCAATTTCATTCGGGCGAATGCCAGTTTGGCAAAGGTTTCGATCGAATTTAGAAAGTCACTATCGGCCGGTTGATTCTCTTTTTTGTTTTTTTCTTCCTGTTTGTCTTCATCATTGCTGGGCTTGACCGGTCCTACCGGTAGTCGCTGAGGGGGCTGCTTCTCGACTGCTTTCAAGCTCTCCTCAAGGTTCTGATTGACCAGATCATCTATACCTACGAAGGCACAGAGTTTTCTAAATCGCCTGCTCTCCTGAAGACTAGGATCATCGTGGAGTGCGGTGGCGAGCGCGTGAAGCGCTTCTAGAGCAAATGGGTCTGAGAAATCCGGAGTATGCACATCAGGATTGGTATATCGTGCGTAGTTAATCAAGCAAGATGCGTAATCAAGGCGCAAATCAACGTTAGCTCGTTTTATCCTGTCAGCATGGCCAACAAAGTCCAGGTCTTTCCGCTCGCCGAACTCTTTGTGAAGAGCCTTGAGTTCGGGCTGTTCGAGCGCCTGCTTAGCGGCTTTGAGGTGTGGTGAGAAGTGCGACGCCAATGTCCGCATAATTTGTTCCGTTGTCCCTGTCGGCGGTATGAGTTGTGCATGCTTCGCTTCGAACAGCTGGTGCTCCACCCTGGAAAGCCCAAGACTGTCACCGATAAGGATCTCTGCGCGTCTGCGCACCTCCAAATCCGGCGATCGAAGACCCGCTGCTAATGCTGGGAAGGCTAATCTACCCATATCGCGTAAGTCTTTTGTTGCCTTTTGCCTGGCGTCGAAATTCTCGGATCCAAGGTCGTCAACAAGCTTTCTTGCTTTTGCGGCATCAGGCTGGTCGACTGCATTATTTCGCACAGGCAGCTCTCCGCCTCCTGGTAGAGCACGCGTCTCAATCGGAGCGTTACCTTGTGATTTTAGTGGAAAGTCTCCCATTACCTGATTGAACAGTCCGGGAGGTGCAGCTTCGGTTCGATCGGCCGATGGCTCAAATATTGACGAAGAGTCGTTGAGAAAACAGTTGAAAGGCTGCTCCGGTTGTGAAGAATTCACTTTCTCCATTCGGTCGGATACGCCATTACTAGATGAATAATCTTCCATGCCGCAACTCCTGCGAAAAATCCCAGTTATTGCAATCATGTTGCGACAGGATGATTACTGCGATGTTACCAGCTCAATTAATTTCGGACGGCGCAGTTTTTCCTTGACCGTGATCTTTCAGTAATAATCTGTTCCGATACTTGGGTGACCGGACTGACGGCGAAGTGCTATCCAGCGCTCCAAAAGCCCTATAAAGACAAATGATTTGATTGTCACGATTATCAGGTATAAAGTTAAGGCGGATTAGAAATGATAAGTCAAAATTGGACGCTGCCTGGTGACGCATTGAGTAAAATCCTGCTGGTCGAAGATGATGTGACCTTTGCGCCTGACCTGATCAAATGGTTGGTGCATGAAGGTCATGTAGTAGATCATGTGGTCACAGGTACAGAGGCTCTCGAGTGGCTGTCCACCTACACATACGATTGCGTCATTCTCGATTTGAATTTGCCGGATACTGACGGCATTGCTATTTGTCGCTTGTACCGGCATTCAGGCGGTAGCGCGCCCTTGTTGTTCTTAACTGGACAGAATCAGTCTGAGGTGAAAGAGATTGGTCTGGATTCCGGAGCCGACGACTACATGGTAAAGCCACCAGATTTGAGAGAGTTGAGCGCGCGCGTTCGAGCTCTCTTACGGAGAGCCGGCGGGACTGCATCCAACGTGCTGCGCGTCGGACAGCTCGTGCTCTTGCCGGCATCCAGAAAGGTAACCCGGAAAGGCAAAGAGATTGAGTTGACCGCGCTGGAGTATTCAGTATTGGAGTTCTTCGTGCGTAACAAAGGCATAGTCTTTTCTCCCGAAGAGCTTCTCGATCGTGTTTGGCATTCGGACAGCAGCTCGTCACCACATACGGTGCGAGTTTGCATTACGCGATTAAGAGGCAAGGTCTTCGACGAAGAATCGGAATGTTCGATCAAGACCATTTACGGTGCCGGCTACATTTTTGAATAGGCTCTGGTGTAGTGAAGTACGGACCGACATGAGATAATGCGGTGCATGGCGATCCCGGGCTAGTATGTTCAGATTTCCTCTTAGACTTAAACTGCTAAATGCCGGTCTTTTGGTAATCGGTTTTACTCTCCTTTGCCAGCTGATATTCATGACGGTTCTCGCCTGGCAACTATCTGACGCGGATAGGCAGCTGTGGCTCCAGTTGCGCGAGTATCATTGCGTTGCTTCAGGCAACAAAGTGATCGAGCTGTTTTATCGAGCCAGCCGAGATCTAGCTCGCTATGCGATTCTCAGAGATCCAACCAGTTTGAAAAAATACGAACACCATGCCCAGCAGATGAAGATTGAGGGCGAGTATACCTGGACGCTCATGGAGACTCATCCGGAGGCTTCTCCGGCGGTAGTAAAACAAGCTTGCGTTCTTAGCGACAAAGCGCTGACAACGCTCTCAGAAGTACGTCGAACGTTCGAGCTGGAGCCGGATTCGGTCGTGGATAAGGGGAGGGTGGTTCAACGGACGACCGACATACTGTCCAGCTACTTCGAAGTGCTCGGCGACGTGGTCAGAGGTGAACAAAAGGTCAGACAAAAGACACAGGCGAAAAAGCGAGTTTGGCGCAACTCATTGACGAGTTTGATTCTAGTAGGAATACTTCTCAGTGCTGCTTTGGCGGTCGCTATTGTCGTCATCTGGATTCAGGGTGTGACAAGGCGAATCGATCGCTTGATGGAAAATTCCCGGAGACTGGGGCGTGGGGATCCATTGCTTCCCTACAACGGCATCCGAGATGAGATTTCACAACTGTCCGACGGTTTGTTCGAAGCGGCAAAGCAGCTTCATGAATCTGATCAAGCCCGCCAGGAGATGGTGGCAGTCGCGAGCCACGAGCTGAGGAGTCCGTTGTCCGCCATATCTGCCACTCTGGTCCTGGCTCGGGAAGGGGTCTATGGACCGCTCAATTCGCTCGGTCATGAGCGTCTACGCCTGTCGGAGATCGATACGAAACGTTTGCTCAATACGTTAAACGAACTGCTCGATGTTCACAAGCTGGAGTCGGGCAAGATTGACCTTCAGATTGAGAAAGTCGACATGAGCGAAATCATGGAGGTTGCTGTCGATGAAATTACCGTGCTTGCCATCGCCCGTGGTGTACGGCTGGGAGTACGTAATCCCTCGTGTATTGTCGAGGTTGATCCGACCAGAATAGGGCAGGTTCTTGTGAAGATCGCATCATTTATCGTCGGGCATAGCCCCAGCGATTCACTATTGCGAATAGAAGCGTACGAAAGAGACCGGTATATAGAGATCGAGATTGCCAATTCCGGCAGCAGTCTGACGACAGCGCAACTGCTCTCGATGTTTGAGCGTTACGAAGGCGACGACCAAATAGACCCTGAGAGCAAATTCGGCTTTATCCTGGCGAGAGGTATTGTGGAAGAACATGGTGGCACATATGGTGTGAAAAGCGGCGCTTGTGTTTGGTTGAAAATTCCAGTGAGGAGGGGCAACTGATGCTCGCCGGGCTGACGAGACTCAAGCTTCTTCCTGCCGGACTCCTGGTGATCGGCAGCACTTTGACTGTTCAGATGATTTATCTTTTCTCTCTCGGATACCAGCTTGACAAGCTCGATAAAGAAATTACACTAGCCTCTGTTCCTTATGAATGCGTTGCCAAAGCGAGTTCATGTTTGAAGTCGTTCTACCAGGCGAACACCTGCTTGATGGCATACAAGCTGACCGGCGATCAGGCTTTTGGGGGCTTCTTCGTATCGGCTGTTTTCAACTTCAAAGAGGAGCTCGATGCGGTCTCCGGATTCATGAAGAGTTCTCCCGATACGATATCACCCGAGACAGTATCATCCACGGAAAAACTTGGAAATCAGGCCATCGAATCCCTGATGACAATGAAGGAGATGTTTGAAAACAGGGAGCAGTTCATCAGCCCGGTGCAGTTGAAGCTTATCCAGACTACGGCAGAACGATTCGTCGACGATTTCTTTTCCAAGGTTACAGGCAGCGTGATTGCCACTGGTGAGGGCCAGCAGCGTCGCCTTCAGACCGAATCCGCTCTAAGGCAGATGGTGAAGATAATGCTCGTGGGCGGATTCTTCATCAGCGCAGGCTTGTCGATCGCGAGCTTGATATTCTGGATAGGTACGATCAACCGACGCATCGGCATTCTCCTGGAGGACTCGCGCCTTTTGGGAGAAGGGAAACCGTTGCTCGAAGTCAAAGGTGGATTTGACGAAATTGCCGAACTGGAACTGGTTCTTCACAATGTAGCCGAGGCGCTTAAGGAAACGAAGCAGATAAAGCTGGAGTTCATCGAGTTCTTGAATAAGACGCTGTTCTCCCATCTCGATTCGATTCAGACCACGTTAGAGATGGGGGTAAGTGGTGATTTCGCGCTGGACCAGAAAGGTCGAGATCGATTCGAAAAGGCGCTTCTGAGTACGAAAAGATTGATCAATCTCATCCATGAATTGCTCGATGTCCATAAAATCGAAACGGGAGTTTTTCTTCAGAACCGTTGCGAGACCAATGTGCGACAACTGGTGGAGTCCGCGGTATCGGAGATGGAGTCTCTGGCACAGGGCAAGTCGGTGACCTTGGCAATCGACTGCGATCCATTCGTGGCATCGCTCGATGCCGCCAGAATCCATCAAGTGCTTATCAATCTCATCTCCAATGCGGTGAAGTACTCTCCACAAGGATCGCGCGTAAGTATCTCGGCTTGGCGAGACGAGCATGCTCTCGAGGTCAATGTCCGTGACCAGGGTGGCGGCATCCCTGAAAATTTCTTGGGCAGCCTCTTTAATCGCTATCAACAAGCACAAGGAGCGAAGGCCGGAACAGGGCTTGGCTTGTTCATCAGCAAAGCAATCGTATCGGAGCATGGTGGCGCAATCGGTGCCGAAAACCCGACAGAAGGAGGTGCGCTAACCTGGTTCACCATTCCTCTCGTTGTCCAGGAAGAAGCGCCGCCGGCTCTCTATTAGCAAAGAGCTCATTGACTGTTTGCCCGTGCAAGAACCGCCTGCACGGCCTTCATCCTGCGACTCGTACTGGATACTGACAGGGCCCCAATCTTGTAGCACTTGAGTTCGAATAACTTCAAGCTCTCAGTCAGGTGAGCAATCGCTGCGCTCCGCCCTCCGGCTCTCAACTCCCGACGACCTAACTCGAAGAGCAGGTCTGCTTTGAGGAATGGATCTAGTCTCTCAGATCTGTAGGGTTGATTAATCAGGTCTTTGAGAAGATTGATGGATTCAGGTACCCGTTGATTGTTGTCGAGAGCGTTAATCAGATCTCGCCATACGCCGGTCGTGACCAGGCTTTCCCTGCTCGTCTGTCTGGCTGCGGCGATCAGGATTTTTCGAGCCTCAGGCAATCTTTGCAGCGATTGAAGGATCTCTGCCAATCTGATTGTGGTGACTATCAGATTGGCATCGTCGTGTCTCGTGCGAAATCGACTCGACAGTGCTTGAAGGATATACGATCGGACTAGCTCGATGTTAGCTTCAACTTGTGATGTCCGAGCCGGCAATTCGAAAGGCAACGTGATCGGTGTTTCGTCGTTCTCCCGATATTCAATCTCGCGGAGCGCCTGCGCGCAATTTTGAAATCGCAGTTCGTTCGATTCATCGACGATGTAGGAGTCCTCCAGTGCACAGGCTCTTTCAAAAAATTTCAGACTGCGCTTGCCGCGATCTTCTTCTATCGAATCCATTGATCCTACGAGGGCGACAAATTCCTCGACCCTGAATGGCAGGATATCAGCGTTCTGTACTTTGCTACTTTTGATAGCCTCAATGGATCTGAGGTTTTTTTGAAACAGTTTGTTCGCTTCACTTTTGTCGCCTTTATCAACCTTGATCAACCCTAATCTGTTCCTCGCATAAACCAACTGAAATTCGGCTATCGTCCCTCCAGAACCGGCTTCGGGAGCGCTCTTTTCAAGGGCGTCTACTGAGCTTTGAAAATACCGGGCGGCTTTTTCCGGATCATCTTTCAACAATGAAGTTGCGATCTGATTATCGGTTATCTCGAGATAAGGCTCGGGATGGCTTAAGGCAAGTGCGCTCTTCCTCGCTTGCTCCAGCGCTTCGGAAGTCGTCGCGTAGTCGCCTTCGAGGTGCGCGCGTGTGGCACTGGACATACAGGAATCCCACGATCTCATATCATGGTAGTCATCCATTGCAGCAAAGAAGTGCTTAAGACAAAAAACGATCGCGGCACAGATCGCAGCCACTGCGCATATCTGTTGAATGCGAGTGATATTGGTTGATCTCGGTGCGGCGTTCTTCATGTTTTCGATCTAAGAATTGCGTTTCTTTAGAAAAGCCTTATTGGTAGTTGCATTTTGGATCGGTTGCGATTAAACGCAATAAGCTTGAATTATCCAACAATTCTATCGGTTTTAACCAAAGTATAAGCCGAGCCATCGATGGTGATCGCGGCTCGGCTTGAGTGGATCTGCTTTTCAGATCAATGAAGTGGCGACATGCCTTGGAGCAACAATTAGCGTCTGCGACGTGATGTGGCTAGCTCCTCTTCTTCCTCTTCTTCTTCCTCTTCTTCCTCGTCATCTTCGTCTTCGTCGAGCTCATCTGTAATGCGCTCGAGTTCAGCTTCCAAGATATCGCTAGGGTCAATGGCTTCCGTCATAACTTCTTCCATTGGATCGTCGATACCGAGCTGTTGGCATGCTGGAACCAGGCAGCGGGTGATGATTTCATCAAGAATCTCTTCGATGACTTCCGGATCGGCTTTGGCATCGTGGCTGGTCAGGGTTTCCATGTCGTCTTGCATGTTTTTGAGAACTTGCAAAGTATATAGGATGTATTTTTCAGTCTTGACTTCAGGCATGTCTTAATCTCCTGTCTCCCTCGGGACACAATCATTTGCTGCCCTTCCGGCAGCGCTGTTCAAATTTAGCACATCCGCCTGGAGAGCTGAGTTTAGATGGTATTGAACTAAATTTTTTGATTCATTAATTGTTGAAGAATGACCTTTCATGAGCTTGCAAAGTAAGGGTGTGCTCGCTCAATCAGTCTTCATGCTCGATTATGGGCACAGCTGTCTCGAAACAGCCACGTTCTGTCGTACAGGTGGATGTGTGGGCCAGTTGGTAGTCGGGACCGAACGGTTCGCCTGTGGATATACATCTATAGGTGGTCGTCACCGTATCCTGCGTGAAGAATGGCAAACCTCCCCCTTCCAACTTTCCGTAACCGTTCTTGGCTCTGAGAAAGCGACAGTATTGATTGGCGTCAGCGGTCATCGGTTTAAGCCTGAGGCTTTCAAGAGCGCTCGCTTTACTGCCGCCTCGAGCATCGCTACCTTGTATTCGTTTTGCGACAAAGGTTTTGCCTTGGCCAGGGCAAGTTTTGCTGCTTCATCGGCGGTTGATTCGGACATCTTCTTACCGACCAGAAAATCCTCTGCTTGTTTGGCACGCCATGGGGTGGGAGCAGCAGCGCCGAGGATGATCGAAGCGGATGATATCGTATTGTCTTTGACTTGGATGGCGACCGCACAATCGCCGGTCGACCAATCAAAGGAATCTTTTTCGCCCATTTTGATATGAGCCGACTTGTATGATTTATTGGGGAGTCTGATCGCAGAAATAAGTTCACCTGTGCTCAAGACATTCTCGCGTAGTACGTCTTTGTCCGGACCCACAAAGAATTCTTCAAGTACAACTTCGCGGACACCCTGTTTTGACGTCAACTCGAGTGAGGCACCCAGCGCAACAAGCGCGACAGCGGCGGTGGAGGGGTGAGCGATAGGACAGATATCATTGTCAAAAACGGCGTGGTATTTATTCTCACCATGGATAGCAGGACAAGTGTTGCCGCCCTTTTTCAGGCAGTTGAACTCACTCGAGCGAAAGTACCAGCAGCGTGGACGCTGCAGGAGATTGCCCCCGATTGTGGCGGCGTTGCGAATGTTCGGGGTAGCGATATGTGCGGCTGCATCGGAGAGCGCTGTGTAGCTCTCCTGAATGGTTTTGTGTTGGGCTAACTCGGATAGCGTCAACAATGGACCGATTGTGACATCTCCCGATTTTGGGTCGACGGAGACATTGTGAAGACTGGCTATTGTTCTCACATTTACAAGTCTGGTGGCGGGAAGAACTCTTTCCTTGAGAAGATCAAGCAGATCGATACCACCAGCTTTGATTACTGAGCCCGCAGCAGTTTTTTTGCCGCTCATGAGATCGGCCGCGGAGGAGTCAGTCAGTTTTACGGCTTCCTGTGCAGACTTTGCGTCCACCCATTCGAATCGTTTCATTATCTCGACCCTCCTTTCCTTAATGCAGCCAGCACCTTATCTGGTGTCATTGGCAGAGATAAAATTCTTACACCGATAGCATTTGCTACTGCGTTGGCAATGGCTGCTGCTGTTGGTACAATCGCCGGCTCGCCGATTCCGGTTGCATCGGTCGCGGAGCGCCCCAGATATTCTTCCAGTAGAACTATCTCGATCTTGGGTACTTCTTTGGCTCCTACGAGCTTGTACTGTTCGACATTCGGGTTGACTACGACTCCGCTGGCTTTGTCGACGTGCCGATTCTCATACAGCGCCCAGGAAATACCTTGAAGTACGCCTCCGTTAATCTGGCTTTCGAGTGCCAGAGGGTTGAGCGGCCGACCGCATGAGTGCGCGGCCACGATTCGCTCGATATGAATCCTGCCACTCTCCGTGTCTACGAGAACTTCAGCAAATTGGACGCTGCTCAGCCTGCCAAAACCAAGGAAGTTACCTTTTTCAAAACCGCCATAGTCTTCCGTGCGACTGGCAAAAACTGAGAGTTGGTCGGTGGGCAACTCTTTCGCCAGCTTCTTCAGCGTGAGAGAGTTGCCACCATTTTTTTCCGAGATCTTTCCATCTTTCATGATCAAGTCTTCCGGTTCTGCCGAGAGCTTTGATGAAGCAAGGTCGAAGATTTTGAGTTTGAGGTGGTGGGCGGCCTTTCTCACCGCAGGAGTGATAGAACCGGTTGTGACGCTGCCTCCCGAGGCGGGGCCGGTTGGGAAGACCGTGTCTCCGATGCGTACGACTATATCGGTTGGCAGCAAGCCGAGCTCCTCCGCCACCACTTGCGCTAGCACCGTCCTGATGCCGGTGCCGATATCCTGCACGCTGGATAGTACTTCGACTCCGCCGTCGTTGGTCAACCTCAGTTCGCAGGATGAGTTCATGTCGACAAATCGCGGCCACTCACCTTGTGCCATACCGACTCCACGTCGGATCGCGCCTTTGTCAGAACCAGCGCTCTTACGCTTGGACCAGTCGAAGGCTTTCGCGCCGAGTCGGCGTTGCTGTTTTCGCATCTCGTCGGCATCGATTTTGTCCCTGAGTTCGAGCGGGTCGAGTCCGAGTCGATCGCAAAGTTCGTCGACTGCCTGTTCGATGGCAAAGCATCCTTGCGGCTGACCTGGTGCTCGAAAAGCACAACCTGGTGACTGGTTGGTCAGTACGTCGAAGTGTTGTGAGGAGAAGTTGGCACACTTGTATAGATTTTGGGCAGCCCAGCCTACCCCCGCACCAAGGGCGGTGCCTGCTGTGCCGTGAGAACTCAGCGTTATAGCGGTAAGCGTTCCGTCTTTCTTTGCGCCAATCTTGAGTCTCTGCACTGAGGCGGGGCGAAATCCTGCGCAGGTTTGCTCTTCTTTGCGGTCGTGCATTAATTTGACCGGAGCCTTCGCCTGTTTGGAAAGTAGAATTGCAGCTATTCCATAATTGCCTGCACCGAACTTGGCGCCGAATCCGCCGCCCATGAATTCGGTAATTACACGGACTTTGTTCTTCGGAAGGTTGAACAAATGTGCAATGTCATCTCGTAAAGATGACGTTCCCTGCGTCGACGCGTAGATCGTGAGTTCATCGTCTCGCCAGTCCGCGATCAATCCGTGAGGCTCCAGTGCGCTGTGCATCTGAATCTGCGTATGATATTCATTCTCTACAACCAGATCAGCTTCGGCGAAGCCCGCTTTTACGTCGCCGCGGTCGCCACCCAACAGTCCGGCGACTTCGGGTCCGCGCACGTTCCCTTTTTGCGGGAGCCCTGGGGGCGCACCGCCACCACCGGCGGTTCCCTCTTGCTCGGTCGGACCCTGGAATACTTTCGGAGCATCAGGCTTCATGGCGTCGTACATATCGACGACGAATGGCAGAGGTTCATATTCGACTTTTATATATTCCAACGCTTCGGCGGCGGCTCGGTCAGTCGTAGCAGCGATTGCTGCGATTGGTTGACCGACGTATTTGACAACTGGAACACCCGTCGATGAATCGAACACAATCTTTGCGTCGATCGCTCTGTTTTTTTCATCGCGCTCTTTTGCCGTTCCGACCACTCTCGTGATTATGTGCGCCGCTCGTACACCAGGTTGTTTGCATGCCTGCGAGAGGTCAATCGACTTGATCTTGGCGTGCGGATGAGGTGAGCGCAGTATCCGTCCATAGAGCATACCGCTCAGTTGTATATCGGCTGTATACCTTGCGGCTCCGGTCACTTTCAAATGGCCATCCAACCTTTTGGTCGGTTTGCCAAGCACGTTGAGCTCGGCATTGACGGGAAGGGGCGGTGGTTCGTCCAGCGGCACTTCTCTTTCGACTTCAGCGATGTTGACTCCAAAAATTCCGATCGGAACTTTGATAGTCTTGGTCTTTTTTGTGTCAGTCAGCGTGCCTTTTCCGGCGGCTTTCTTTTCGCCCTCACTCATTACTTGACTCCCTTGCCGGCTGCGGCCAACGTAGCTTCGAAGACTTTCGGATAGGTTCCGCAACGGCAGAAATTGCCGCAGGTCGCTTCTCTGACATCATCCAGCGTCGGAGAGGAGTTGCGTGCCAGCAGGGCGGCGCAGCTCATCACCATGCCTGGAGTGCAGAAACCACACATTGTGGCATCCTTTTCAATAAAAGCTTCTTGCACCGGATGCAGCTTTCCATCCTGCGCCAACCCTTCGATTGTCGTCACTGCTCTGTCCTGCACATCGACTGTCAATGTCATGCAGGCACACATAGTGGCGCCATCGAGCCAGACGGTGCAGGCCGAGCAGGTTCCGCGGTCGCATGAGACCTTGGTTCCGGTCATGCCGAGTTGAGTCCGAAGCGTCTCTGCCAGGGTCTCGCACGGTTCGACTTGCAGCTTATGGACGGCGTTGTTGACCTTGAGAGTGACTGCGGTCGCCCCCGGTCCTCGGATCGCGGCCGATGCTTCTTTAGCTGCTTGCGCTTCACTTAGATTTGCCATACTTAGTGCTGTTAGACCTGCTCCTTTGAGAAATCTGCGGCGAGAAATATCTCTATTTTGTTTTCTTTCGTATTCGTCGTCCTTGCCTGCCAATTTACGCTCTCCTCCATGAGTGAGAACTATCTCTTTTGTGCTGTCCCAACTGTTCTTACTACTGTCGTAGTCTCGAATAATTCTTCCAGTCTCTCAATGTCTTTCTCTGCGTCGATATCGTACTGTGCTTGTGGTGCGGATACCAGGCAGCTGCTGTTGGCCAGGATAACGGACTTGGCGCCTTTATCTCCGCTTAACGCAAGTAAATCGGGAAAGAGTTCTCTTGCGAAGAGGGCTGGTACACCGGGGGTGCCGTAATCCGAAGCGACCACGGGTTGTTTTGTGGACTCGTACTTTGCGATGATGGTGCTCAGCAACTCCGCGTCCACAAGTGGCTGGTCGCATGTGAGGAACAGCGCGGCGTCGATATCTTCTGTCAGATTCTCGACGGCAATTCTGATCGATGACGCGATACCCTCATTCCAGTTGACGTTGTTCACTATCTGGAGATTGTCACCAGTGACAGTGGCAGCCAGCTTCTCGAATTGGGCGCCGAGTACCAACAACACCTGTTCGCATTTACTTCCTCTTGCCGCTGTCAGCGCGCGATCCAGAAGAGTGACTCCCTGGAAGTGCAGCAACTGTTTGCTCGAGCCCATACGTTTGCTTTCGCCGGCGGCGAGGATAATGGTGGCGACCTTAGCCATTGGCATTACCCGTGGCGAGCTGCAGCATAGATGATGAGGCGTTTCGTTTGTGAATCGGCCCTGTGTTCGTTGAAAGCGGCTTCGCCGATGCCGCGCGGCAGCAAGCCAGAATTTCACTGAAAATCGATAGCGCAATCTCTTCGGGACTCTCCGCACCAAGATCCAGTCCGATTGGATAGTGAATATGTTCTGAGGCGTCCAGTGCATCGAGCTGTTGCAAGAGCTTTCTGGTTCGGTCTTGCGACCCCATCACACCGAGGTAGGCACACCGATACGTGATAGCGGCTCCGAGGAAGATCTTGTCGAGCTCGAAATTATGGCTCATGATGACTACAGCCGTTCGTGCTGGAGCATGAAAAAAGGCAGATAAATCGGTTGTGCTATTGATACTATGAGTGGTGGCTAAGTCTTCGTACCGATCGAGAAAGCTTTTTCGACCATCGAGAAGAGTAACGTCAACCGCGAGTGTTCTGGCGATCTCTAGCACCGGTCTGACATCATCGCCGGCGCCAAGAATAACGAGGCGCAAAGCCGGTCGAACCAATTCAAAAAATACCCTGGTTGTTTCATATTGATAGGTCCGACTCTGGTTCGATTGCTGTGATGCAATTTCAAGAGCATCATTAAAGACCAACATCCGGATTTCATCAGGTAGTTCTGACGAGATCGTACCGCTGAAGGATGACAGATGCGATTTGCCAATCAAAGTTGGATCGCTGCTTTCGAAAACCGTCGCCAGGATCATCACTTCACCCGAATCGTTGGCGCGTAGGGCCACGCTTGCGAAATCGAGAGTCGATCTGTCAATCGCCGATACGAGAACATGGATGGTGCCGTCGCATCCGAAGTTCAATCCAAAAATCTCATCCGTACCACTTTCGTATGTGATCAGTTGTGCAACGGCACTGCTGAGGAAATCTTCGCTTCTCGCGATGATATCGTGCTCAAGACATCCGGCGCTGATCGAGCCGGCCGTTCTTCCATCTTCGACAACTAGCATATGTGCACCGGGTCGTCTATACGCTGACCCAGTGACATCCACGACCGTCGCCATGAACATGCGGAGATTGCCTGCCAGAGCGCTGCTGTATAGCTCAAGAGTCTCCGTCGTTTCTCTCACCTTGCTCTCCGTCTTTGCAACGTGTATCTGGCGCTTCAGGGCGGATCAGCATAGCACAATCGCTTTTGCAGTTCTTGAACTGACAAAGCGCTCGTCAAGGGTTCGAGCGTTGAGGCGTTAACCGTTTTCAGTGAAACTCTGCTCAAGATTAGCTCACGTCGAGGTACGAGCTGGCGTTTGCTAAAGGCACCGATAAGCCTCGCCCTTCGTCGGTGCGACTGCGAGAGCGTCGATTGGCGGTAAGGCAGTTTTGACACGATTGTCGTATTGGATCGGATATCTTTTATTCCAAAGCGGCTTCTCGGTGTGAGTATCGAGTTCTCACCGGGCGGTGTTGACCGCGAGAACGGCCGACCCTCGTCAAGAGTGATCGTCGGTTTTTAGTGTTGCAAGTGCGGCGAGCGCTCTTTGTCGGGCTTCACTATGATCGACGATGGGTTCAGGATACGAGCCTCCGAGCTGAATTCCGGCTTTGATGAGTTCTTCCTTCGGCGCGGTCCAGGGGCTGTGCAGCCACTTCGTCGGCAACTTCGCGATCTCCGGCACCCAACGGCGCACATAGAGTCCATCGGGATCAAATTTTTGCCCTTGCGTCACCGGGTTGAAAATTCGAAAGTAGGGTGCCGCATCGGCACCGCATCCGGCGACCCACTGCCAGCCTAGCGTGTTGTTAGCGAGGTCGGCATCGACGAGCGTGTCCCAGAACCACTCTGCGCCATCCTTCCAGGAGATCAGTAAATGCTTCACCAGAAATGAGGCGACCACCATGCGAACTCGGTTGTGCATCCAACCGGTATGCCAGAGCTCTCTCATGCCGGCATCGACGAGCGGGTATCCGGTGTTACCGCGCTGCCACGCCTTTAACGACGACTCGTTGCGAATCCATGGAAAGTGATTGAAGTCAGTCCGCAGGGGATGGTCGGATGTTTCAGGAAAGTGAAATAGGAGGTGATAGGCAAATTCTCGCCAGCACAGTTGTCTGAGGAAGTTGTCACCATCATTGGTGCCCTTTGCGGATAAGCAATGATTGTGAACGGTGTGCCAGATCACTCGTGGGCTGATTTCGCCAAAGTGAAGATAAGGCGAGAGCCGTGATACCAGAGTTTTATCCGGGCGGTCGCGACCTTCTCCATAGTGTTCTACAGCCTCCTTGCAGAACTTACGGAGATGGGTTTGCGCTCCAGCTTCGCCTGGTTGCCATGCCTCGAGGATGCCTTTTGTCCAATTGATTCGAGGAAGCAGTTTGAGTTCATCCAGGGGGGCGGATTCGATTCTCTGGTCTGATCCTGCCAGCTGCTTCGGTTGAGTAAGTGGCAGCGCCACGCCTGGAAGGCTCTTCAAAAATGGTGTGAAAACTTTATATGGGTTACCTTGTTTGTTGAGTATCGATTCAGGACGAAACAGGAGATTGGAGTCGAATTGCTCCACCTCTATACCCTCCTGTTTCAACCTGTTGACGAGTTTGCTCTCCAACTCTCTTGCCCACGGTTCGTACCTTCGATTGAAAAAAAGTTTGCGGGCGGATACTTTCGATGCGATATCGATTAGATTGTCTATCGTTGAACCAGTGCGAAGTATAAGATCTACGCCATGCTCTTTCAGCGCCGACGCGAGCTCTTGCAGAGAGTGGTGCAGCCAGACCGTGCTCGCCGCTCCGATCGCCCAGTGACCTTCTTCCTCGGGTGCATGAATATAGACGGGAACAATGGCTCCCTGTCTACTTGCGGTTATGAGAGCGGCGTTGTCCCTGATTCGCAAATCCGTGCGCAACCAGACAATAGCTGCGGTGTTTCCCATAATCTCTCCAAAGTTAGCCTTTTAGTTGTGAGAGTATAGTCGACAGGGATGAGCTGATCGAGTTAGAAAACATTTTGGATGATCTCTAATGCTTTGTCGCTAAATCTTTGAGA
The DNA here is from genome assembly GCA_964418155.1 of uncultured Candidatus Obscuribacterales bacterium. Lineage (GTDB taxonomy): Bacteria > Cyanobacteriota > Vampirovibrionia > Obscuribacterales > Obscuribacteraceae > JADYXR01. The sequence goes on from CAYQKX010000001.1 coordinate 243,624, forward strand.
ACGGCTTTTTGAGCGCCCTCGTGATGAAGCCGCCAGGCTGCTCTTTGGCCCGCTTTCGCCAGTGGTTGATTCGAAATCGCCAGGAGTTGGAATACGTCATCTCGTACAATCTTCTTTCCAGTGAATCAATCAGGCTGTGCAAATCGTCAGTAAGCCGCTCTGGTTGCCCGGGATAGAGCGCCGCCTGTCTGTTCTTGTAAAGCTGAATAGCGGACTCGTACATATTCACTGTTTGTTCACTCATGTGCTGTATGGAGAAGTTTTCAACTGCATTAGTCCTAGCAGCCGCTCCCATAATTGCTCGTTTCTCATCATCTAGAACCAGGCTAGACAGGGCTTGTGCGAGAGCCTGACAGTCGGCAGGAGGTACGATCAGCCCGCATTTCTCGTGTCCCACATACTCCTTCGTGCCACCAGCTGAGGTGCTAACGACAGGCTTGCCGCAGGACATGGCTTCGATTACTGTCATCGGCGCATTGTCGTAAAGCGATGGCAGTACGCAGATATCGGCGGCGCGGTAATACTCTGCCATCCGTGTGAGTGGGATTTGCGATGTGAAGGTTGCCTGTTGCTCGCAGTTGGTTGCCTTCAACTTGGCTTGCAATTCCTCAAGGACTGATCCGTGTCCGGCCGCCGTTGGCGTATCTTTTCCTATCAGAGTGAAGTGAACGGATTTGCCTTCGCATAGCTGCAGCACGTGTGGAACCGCTTCGATCAGGTGATGAACTCCCTTTCTCTGCTCCAGCCTTCCGACGAATAGAACGTTGACTGCTCCATTGTTCATCTCTGCACGCGGACCGTCAGGAGTAAATTTATGGATGTCGACCGGGTTGCGCACGATATTGATTCTGTCGAGCGGCAGATTGAGATCGGTGGCGACGTAGTTGGCCAGATCTTGACTTGGAGAGATGAGAACATTGGCGGAGAGCATGGCCACCCGCTCTAGCGCTGTCAGAACGCGATGATCGAACGTCTCATCGAAATTATGGAATTTCTCTTTAACCAGTTTTGAATGTGGGGTGTGAAGCCTTATGACCATGGGGACTACACCCACGAGCGCAGGCAGAAGACCTTCAGCAAAATGCTCCGGGCATTCGAGCACATCGAATGGATGCGCTTGGTGTAGCTCCAGGAATTTAGCCCACAACCCGGCTGTCTCTTCCAGCATTGGCCGTGTGACAGGTAGGCAAAAATTGACGAAACCCAATTTGACTGCCAGGTTGTCGGCCGCGACTCGATGTACGGTCGGCTGCCCGGGGGCTTCTACGAGGGTGGGATGCTCCGGCGATGTGCTCAGGGAGACCACGTGCACGTCGTGACCCAATCCGGTCAAGCCGTGGGCCAGGTGGTGCGTGAAGGTGCCAATTCCACCCCAACCTGTCTCTGGCGGGTATTCCCGTGATATCAGGCAGACTCTCATAATGTCAGTCTACGATCGAATCTCGGATGCAGCTTGAGATCTTTCTTATATATGAAGCTGTAAGCCACAGCCTGTCAGTCAGAAGCTGTCGGTCTGCTCACCGGATACGGTGCGTCAGTAGGACTGTTGTCGGCCTCCATCTCGGTTTTTGAAAGAAGCGCCGACGGCACGACGACTTTGCGCAGATAACCGTTCCACAGTGTGGATGTGACTTGCTCCGAGTCGGTACCAGTATTGATAATATCCTGCAAACTCGGCTTGTAGAGCTCTTTGAATTTCAGGCCCCTGACGCGACGCTCCTCACCGGTATCTGTTTTTACCATAACTGCGTCGACCGGCTCCTCACCTTCAAGACTTGAATCTCTCGCCTGAGATGACGAGCCGTTCATGAAAAGGGGTGTGCTTGGCCTGATTCGACGTATGACGAGATACTCTTTCAGCCCCGCGTCTTTTGCCATGTTCCTGAGTTGCTCGCGTAACATCTTCGGTGCGATTGCTTTGTCTGATTCGACTACCAGGTTGGTCGGTGCGGTTCCCGAAAAGTCATGTCCATTACTTTTCTGTCCGGGGCGAACAGGACTTCGTCCGCAAAGAAAGTCGCTAAGGAAGCCATGATCAATGAGACGAACCTTCTGGCAGGGAATTCCCTCGGAGTCGATTTTGCATTTGGGAAGCGCATCGGATTTAAATTTGTCCGGGTCGTCGATAATACTTATGAATGCCGGCATTACACGTGAGTTTATGGATCTGAGGAAGGTGCCTTGTGGGCGCATATTGTCACCCTTCACAGCACAGAGAAGTGGTGCGATGTTCCTGATTGTGAACTCTGCCATCGGCTGCGGCTCCAATAACACTGGACCGAGGTAGTAATCCTGAATCGGTGAATTGCAGTGTGCGACCAATCTCGTCGATAGTGCTTTTGCCCGAGACTTGAGTTCTTCGAAACTCGGTAGTTCGCCTACCTCGTGTACGGATATACTATCGGAATCCCAGAGCTCTTCTCCATCCGTGCAACGCGCGAATGCCACCATCCCGATTCGAAGAACATGCCAGCTGTCGCGGATCATTGAGCCTTCGTTGTTAACGTATCTTCGCGTCGTATCAACGGATTGAAAGGCAACCCAAGATTCTCTGACACCGGGGGTGGTGTTAAGTATCGTAGAGAGTTCCTTTAGCCTTGCCTTCCACTCCGGAGGAAGTTCGACGGCAGGTGCCATTGGATTCAACATTACTACGGCTTTTTCTTTTGAAAAACTTTCGCAGAGATTAGGTATTTTGTGATGCTGCCTGTAAGAGAGAGTCGTTTCATAATCTTCCGAAGCCGATTTGTATGCTTGATCCGTTGCATCCCAAAGCGAGCGCCGAATCACCGAATAATTGTCGTCCAGAGCTGTGTTGCGCCAGATTGACTCGGAAGCCGCGGTGTTGCCCACGTCCGAAGTGTTGTCGAAGTCGTAATCTCCGACTCTAACATCGACCCAGACTGTTCGGTTTTGATCTTTCCAATCATAGAGAGGCGAGCCGTTGCCGTATGCAAATCGGTACGTAAGCTCGTCACTGGATCGATAGCTCAAGAAATATGGTGCAGGTTTATTCGGCAGCTTGAGTACTTTCATGGAACGATCAAGTTCATCTTTCATGGCCTTCATAACCAGATCATTGCCGGCCGAGACAGCCGCAGCGGGCGGTGCCGCGGTCTCCGTAGCCTGCACGGTTGCTTCCGATGGACTCGGTGCTGGTGTAGTCTGCGAATACGCAGGCGAGATCGAGAACGAAAACGAGATCGCTGTAAGAAGTGTTGCAAGAGACTTTGCTCGCATAGCGTAGTACCTCTTATTCAATTTCAGGGGGCGTGAGGACAGGCTTTACATTCTTTCCAGGATGAGTGCGCTCTGTCTCGAGTCCATCCACCAGAATCGACGGAGCGCAATTTGATTGTGGTACCCATCCGGACTCGGCTCCGCAAGATCCGTTGAATACCCCCATCTTGTCCGAGGTTTCGACAATGCGTTCCAATGCTGCCATTGGTGTACCAATGATGCGAACGCTCCTGACCAATTCGTCCGGTCTGCCATCTGCATATATCTTTCTAACGAGGCTCGGGCTCAGGTGAAACGATTGAGGATTGAAGTCTGAGGTGTTCGTCTCTCCCGATACCACCTCTTCGACCATCAGACCGTACGGCTTCTTTTGCTTCTTGAGCTCGTCGATCAAATGCTGTCTGAGCGTTTCTTCACTGACCTGTTTCGTGGAGCTCACAATCAAGTTGCCCATGCGAGCGACCGGCTGGTATCCTCCACCCGGCTGGCAGCGTCCGTGTCCGTTCGAATTGGGAAAGTCTGCAACTGGAGTTCTTCCCAATAAGAATGAGCGCAAAAATCCAGAATCGACTACAGTTACGTTCTTGGCCGGTACGCCTTCGTCGTCGATCTTATAATGTCCCACTAGCGGCTGACCGTTGACCTCACTCAAGAGTGGTTTGTCATCGACCGTTATAAAGGTAGGGAGTATTCTTTTCCCCATCATGTTTTCGAATGTTTTTCCTTCATACAGTCTTCTCAGTCGATGGGCTTCCAGCCTGTGTCCAAGTGCTTCATGGAAGAGGACTGCGGCCGCGCGGTTGTTGAGTATAGCCGGACCGTAATATGCCTCTGACGGACTTGATTTCTTGAGGGCGACTATGTTGCCGGCTAGCTTCTTTGTCGCCTTCTCGAAATCGGGCGTTGCCTCTTCGACTTTGTCGGGCCGCGGGACGTAAACCTGATAATCGAGGCGCAAGCGCTCGCCATCATCAGCGGTGGCAGTAGCGCCGGTGATAAAGAAGGTGCTCATCGAATGATCGGCGATCGACGTGCCCTCGCTGTTGACAAAGTATCGGTCATTTTTGTCGATGTCGAACTTGACCCAAGAGGTCTCGATGTCCCTATACTCCTTATAAATCATCGAGAGTTTTCTTACTGTCGATTCAAGAGTGTCAAGGTTGAATTCCGAGAATTTGGTATTGTTAATGGTGGCAATCGGATCTTCCTTGCTGAAATCATCGCAGGGTTTGTCATCGGAAGTGAGCCCCTGTTCTGCCACGACGTGACCGTATTTTTCAGCGGCTTGACGATACTGCTTCTCTGTTTCTAACCAGAGGCAAGTTCTCAAGTTGAGCGGATTGCGATCGATTGTCGTACAGTGCTCTCGAAAACTGTTTTCATCGACTGAGGTTGCAAGCGAGCCGGAGGTGGAATGGCTGCTGTCCAGTTGTGATGATCCGACGCGAACTTCTACCTGGATGTAGCGATCTTTGACTCTGTTTTTTCGAGTGAACAGAGAGCCGTAACAGCTTGATACCTCTGAGGCCTCGGCGTCATAGATGCGATATGCCATAAAGTGCACCGGCGGTTTTAAATCTTTGAGCTTATCAAAGTTGCGTGTGAGCTCTTTTTTCATGACCGACAGCATGAGCTCGTCTTCTTTCTTTTGCTCGGTCAGGCTCAGGTCGCCGGCCAGTCCCTGAGCTTCCATATCAGGCTTATGATTGTCGACATCAATGGCGCGAGCGGGACATACTAAAAGGAGGAAAATGCAGAAAAGGGCGCTAAGTCGCTTTGTCACCAATATCACCTTGAAATCTCGCCTTCGATCCTACAGGATTCGGCAACGGAAATTCTATATAGATTGACCGATTTGCCCGACAAGCGATCATCTAAGCAGAAAATGAGAATTTCTGCCAGAACGCGTCGGATAACGGCTATTTGCCGCCGATTTTGGTCGATGCCGGGAAAATCTGCCGTTTGAGACACGGGCGAACTTGCCTCGAAGATTGCGATTAAACTCTGTCAGGTCCATCAGTGATATCGATATCCAGGTCGACAAAACTAGCTTGCAACAAGCAAAGAAATTCCAGTATTTCGCCTCGCCCGGCTGTCATTATGAAATCGCTCCAAGCCCAGGACGTACTGCGGAATATCGGAGAGATGCTTCAACTTTCGCTTCGCCAAGAATGCCGATTGAATGACCTTGCACTCGATCAGGCGGCGAGTCTGAATCGGAGTGAGAACGGCTGGACTCAGATCGTACGGAAGAAATATCTCGTCTTCGGAAATTTTTTCACACTCTTCAGAGGCAATAACTGAACTCATCTTGTGAGTAGCCAAGCGTCTTCTATACTCTTTCGAAACTTCGTCCCCGATGTCTGGCTGACATAGATTTTGTACCCGACGGTCACTCAGGTAGGACTATTCTTTCCAGACTTGGCGAATCGGTATTGAGGTTGTTGCCAGGAAGTTACAAAGATCATGATAAAATGTCTGCGCGCTTATCGTGTGTGGCGTTCAGCCGAGGCTAGTATGGAACAATTTGAACTAACACAAGTGAAAATCGAAGGACTGCCGAAGACCTTCATTTTGGAGTCTGATTCTATTGATCAAGTCCTGCTCCTACCCGGACGAAAGCTGCTTGGAGTGGCTCGCCAGCAGATGGCATATGAGACGACCTTGACGTGGCTCAGAGCGATGAAGGAAGAGAGACTACTACCGTCGGACCCGAAAGATGCTTGCACCGTCACGGTCCTGGCCGAGGGAATTGGTCACAATTTGCCGTCGGCGCTCGGATCCGTGGTCAGTCCTCATTATCATCGTGGCGACAATTGGATTGGAGTGAGCCGGTTTGCCCTTCCAAAGATCGAGGAGATGGATGTTATCGACTTCGATGCCAGGGTCAACTACGTCAGAATGCACTCCAGCGCTAAGTATTGGTGTATGCTGGACACGGTCGCGACTGGTGCCACTTTAGCGCGCGCTCTCGAAGCGGCGTTTGCCAACGCACCTAAGCCTGAGCGGATTCTAATGGCAACCCCGTGCGGAAGCGCGATGGGAAGCCGCCGTATTGCCTCTGTGTGCGAGAAGGCTGGCGTAGAAATTATCTTTACTTTCTTCGGGGCTGTCTTCGGACTCTGGCACGACGGCACCGGTTTGCCATGGTGTCATCCTGACACTGTGGTGAGCGGCACCCCGCGCAGCAGAAAGAACAGACAGATCGCTGCTGAGTTGTTTAACAACCTCGACGGATTCTGTGCGGTAGGCGATTGTTCGGCTAACTTCTTCGACGTAGACGAGGCTATCGCTATACTCAGTAAGGAAGAGAAGGAATTTGACTGGCGCTTGCCGATCGAGGCTCCAGTATTGTCGCTTGTAGAGTGATACTACAGGTGGTATCTATTGCGGTGGTCCGCCGCCTGGGTGGCCGCCTCCAGGAAATCCTCCCTGACCGCCGTGAAAGCCACCTTGCCCTTGTCCGGGATAACCACCCTGTCCGGGGAAACCTCCAGGAGGTAGTGGCGGTGGGAATGGCATGTAGCCTTGTTGACCGCCCTGTCCTTGTCCCCATGGACCAGCAGGTCTATAGGCGGTGTTACCGCCACCGCCTGACTGTGGCGGCTGTTGTGCCGGCGGAACGGAAGCGCTTGCCCCCGGCTTTCCTGCAGGATGGTTAATTCCGCGTCCGAGAGCGGTCTTCTTCGCTTGCTTGACTAGACCTTCCTGGTCAGTGAGTTTGGCCTCGAGAAAACTCAGGCTCTGGACGAGAGTCTCCGGCGACTCAGAATTCTTCACGCCCTGCTCCATCTTCTGGAATAGCTGTTGGAATGTTTGAACACCGGTACCTTGATCTTTCAATTTTTCGATTCGTCTCCAGACGAGAAGTCTGCGTTCCAGTAGTGGACCTTCGGCGACATCAGGAGTCTTTTCGGCTTGTAGCGGGGTCAGCGTCATAGATGTGAAAAGTTGATCGGGCGTCAGCTTGCCGGCACCGTAATCTTCAACAACTTTCTTGTCGATAAGTATAAAACGTTCGGGTTTGTCTGTTTGTGAAAACAAAACTTTTACTCGATCTATCTGACCGGAAGAGCCCTCGATCAGCGCTTTCGCTAAAAAGATTGCGTCAACTTTCAGGTCGCGATCGCTTGCGGTCGCGTTCTTTTCTGCAAGCACTGTGACTGCAGGTCCGGTACCAGCTACGGTGACATTTCTTGCAGTCACTCGACTCTCTGCTTTGGCGATGGCTGTCAATTGAGCTGCTGTAAGCCTTTGAGTTTCTGACTGGCAATGCCCGACGGGAAAGGAAAATGCCAGTGTCATGATCACTATTGCGGCCGGTAGTTTTGCTGCGAGACGGTTCGTCATATTCTTCCTATCATGCCGAGTGAGCTCTATATGTAATAAATTCCCCTTTCACTTAATAATAAACCCAAGCCGCTGAACGGTAGTTATAGCGATATTTTTAGGTTTCCTTCATAACTCGTTGACAAAAATTCTTAGCGTACTTATCATGCTTCACATGAACAGACAAATGCGCGAACTACTTATGGCTATGTCACTCCCTCGGAGGGCTGTCAGTTTGCGCGCATAGTTTGTCCTCAAGACAATGTACGAGCAGCGAAGCCCTCTTGAATGAGGGCTTCGCTGCTTTTTGCTTGAAATAAATCGTCCATCTTTTTCATAACAAAAGGAAAGTGTTTTATGAGTTCAAATTCTGTACAACCGAAAAACCGTGAGTTTAGACAACGTGTTGATGCGCTTCTCGAGTCCTTGATTGAGCGCTTCTATAGCGAGGTTCCGTATGCCGCTAATTTGATCGGCGGTACACAGGTAGACATCGATTATTACAAACGGCACACAATCGAAATCATACTTCGGTTGCGGCTCAAACGAAGTATCGACGCGCTCACCATTCACTACTTTACCAAGACGGATCCACGGCTTGCTAAGCTTTGGGCGAAGTACACGGAAGACGAGATGCTTCATGATACCTTGTTCGCCAAGGATTTAGAAAGGCTTGGTGTCTCGTATTCTGAGATCTATGGCAAGCAGCCTTTGTTGTCGACGAAGTTATTGCAGGGCTACTTCTATTATGGACTCGAGCATGAGGGGCGCCCTCTGGCGTCACTGTGCAGCTCGTACTTTATCGAGTACACGTCTCAACGAACACAACCGCAGTGGCTCGACACGGTCGCCAAGTTCTATACCGAGTCCAGTGTCAAAGGCGCACGTGCCCATGTAGCACATGATCAAGATGATGATCACATAGATTTTGTCTGGCAGGTTCTTTCCACATTCATCACCACGAAAGCGGACGAAGAGAGCGCAATAGAGCATATCGAAAATGTCTATGCACTCTTCGTGCTGTTCTTCAATGAGTTGTATCGCCGCGAGATTCAAAAGCAGTCGAACATCGACAGCATCATCAACTCTCTGGTCGCATAGCGACAAAGAACTTTTACAACCTAAAATGGCAATTGAGTGGAGGGAAACAACCATGACTACTTCGTCACGCATAGTTAGATTCAGTGCATCCAAAGCAAAACTAGCACTCGAACGATATGGTATTTCGTCAAGCGATCACGCACCACTTCTGGTGTCTGACAAACAATTTTCCAGAGGAGGGCATTATGGCGTCGAGATACCAGCCGTTAACTCGTTGAGGCAGGTCGAGGCGGCAATCAAGGCTCTAAAGACAAGCGGTACATACTGCTCGCGCTTCAATGAAACCCTTGGTTCTCATCTCTTGTGCGATTCCGAGATAACCGAGATCTTATCTATCTGCAAGCAGAACGGTATCGGAATTTTGTTCAGTGTGGGACCGCGACCGGAATACGACATCAAAGCCAGCTTCTACAGAAGTCAGTTTGGACTGGAAATGGGGCGGCGACTAAATAACAATGACGCTATACGACAAGCGATTGAGGAGGCTATACGCGTCTGTGAATTGGGAGTTCGTGGTATCACAATCTACGATCCCGGTCTCCTGAGAATTCTCAACAATTTGAAAAAGGATGGAGTGTTACCTTCGAGTTTGTTGCTTAAGGCATCCACTCATTGCATGGTGACCAACTCCGAAATAGCGAGAATCTACGAAGAGCTGGGTGCCACCAGCGTGACTACGGCTCACGATCTGGGTCTGCCAATGTTGTGTTCGATTCGTCGCCGGTGCTCAATTCCACTCGATGTTCCGACAGATGTGTATAAATCTAAAGGCGGCTTCATTCGATTTTATGAACTTCCTGAAATCATTCAGGTAGCATCGCCGGTGATACTGAAAATGGGTGCAAGTGTTCAGGGGCATCCTTATGATGCTGTAAAAGATGAGCTTACGCACGAACGTATAAATCGCATCAAGGTAGGGCTGGAGATTCTTTCGCGAAATGTGCCTAACCACCTCAAGCTGATCGACGCGAGTGACCCGCAGCTCTGCATCCCTGCGATTTAAGTGTCTACCGATGCCCAGTAAAGTTTCTATTTTTCAGGAGAAAATCATGATTCAGAACAGTTTAGCCGGGAGTTACGGTTCCGCTCTCGTTTGTCCGGACTATAAAATCTACGCTTCGAAACCATCGCTATTTAATGGTGCCGCGTTGGAGCAAATATCTCGAGACCTCGCGAAGGCGCTGCCGAGCCTCAAAATCAGCGACTATTTCAAAGCAAAGCCAGAGATCGCGAGTAACAGCGACCTCGTCATTGTGAGCGAAGACAACAACGGCGAAGCGATTGGATTGTTGACGTCCAAATGGTATTCCGCTGGTTCCTTCGAATTTTTGCACATTATGACGATTTTCATCGCCGACCGATATCAGGGGACGAAGCTATTCAAGCGCATGTGGCAGGTCCATTTCGAGGAATTGTCGCGCAGCGATCGGGGCTTTCCCTCCATCTTTTCACTAAAGACTTATAATCCTATTTCCTGTTCTCTCCTAAGGCGTGTTGCAGGAAAAGCCAAAGCCTATTTTTATCCATTAATCGACGTAGACCACCCTCGCTGGATGACGCAACAGGTAATCGAGATTGCAAATTCTATTGAAACGGGTACTTCGGAAGTGTTCACGGAACGCGACGTACACTCTCCTGAGCTTGGTTCGACGACAGCGCAGCTGCGGGCCAGTCTCGATACCAGGACAGGAGTAATCGCTGGCGGTGGCAATCTGGTGCCGATCGACTTCTATCCGCGATTGCCTAAGTCTGCTAAGCCCGACATAATGTCCCATTTCTCGGAGTCGTTGACTCCGGAAGATCGCCTCCTCTGCTGTCTGTTTTGTCCTGAGACGTCTATGAAGCAGAGCATCCTCGAACAGTTCGGCGCAAGAGTCTGCTAGGAGAGAGGAAGCATGAATCTAGATGGTATGTTGGGAGCCCAAGCGTCCGGGCCCTGGTATTCGCGCGTCGGTGCGATCGTTCTTCTCGTCGTTGGGTTGGCTCAGATGACTGCTGATGTGTTTCACCTGACTGGACTCAAGGCGGCGGCAGCAGCCACCATGTGTTCTCCCTGTCCCAAAGTATTCACCGCCCATGGTGACTATGAAACGTTTTCAACCAGATTCTTTATAGAATGGCTCGACTTAACCAAGACGAAGCATATTCTAGAGGTGAATCCCAATACGTACAAGCAGATACAGGGAGCGTATGCGCGTCGCAAAGTATTCGAGGCGGTAATTGTTTATTGGCCGGTAGTGGAGCGCACACCGCATCTGATACCAATGTTCAAATCGGTTTGTCGCTATGCACTTGCAGGAGAAGCACCGCTTCTGAAGGAGTTAGGCATAGATCCGAATTCGGTGAGCGGATCCGTCAAAGTCAGATTTCTGCGGAGGTGGACTATCGGGGGACCGGGTGAATGGAAGACCATGGAGGTAGGGAAATTGTGAGCGTGGTCGAGAGAAAGCCTGATAAAGCTATCAAGACGGCAACCCTAGCGGAAGACCTACCGATATCCAGTCCGTCGACAGAGTCCCTGGACAAAGGGGACCGGTCGACGGAGCTCCCGTTGGCCCCTCTAGTCAACGCGGATCAGTTGCCATCGGTAGACTCGAATGACCGAGTCGCATCTGCTCGTTGTACCTCGAATCAGGATGCATGGACCATCGGCTGGTACCGACTGTACAGACTTGCGCTTGGATTGTACCTCGCGATTCACTTTTATCAGCTCATGCCCTGGTGTGCGGAGCTGTTCTCGAATCAAGGATGTTTGGAAGATGCGCGACTCAGTCCGTTGTTGCATGTTTTTCCAAACATGTTTGGATTAATCGATTCGCCTCAATTTGTGACTGCAGTATTCGTCGGGGCGACGCTGCTGAGTCTCATGCTTGCGATTGGAGTTGTTGACAGAGTCGCTGCGATTTTGCTCTGGTATGTCTGGGCGTGCATGTACGGTAGAAATCCGTTCATATTCAATCCGGCTCTTGCTTACGTTGGAATCATTTTGATCGTCCATGCGCTGGCTCCCTCAGCCGGTAAGCTCTGGCCACTCCGTCAGCCTACAACCGGAAAAGGAGAGTGGTCTTTCCCGCGATACCTCACGATTGTGCTATGGATGTTGATGGCCATTGGTTACACATATAGCGGTTTGACCAAGCTGGCAAGCCCATCCTGGTTGGACGGATCCGCTGTGGCGAGAGTGCTTGAATGTCCGCTTTCGCAACCAGGGGGCTTTCGAGATCTTTTGTTGAGTGCACCTCCTGTGGTGCTGGGACTGATCACATACGGCGCCTTGACCTTGGAATGTTTATTCGTCCCAATGTCGATTCACCGCGTGACTCGCCCCATAGCGTGGGTGGCTATGTTGGTGATGCATATCTGCCTGATCGGTCTTATCGATTTTGCAGATCTGAGTGTGTCGATGATTCTTCTTCATGTAATGACGTTCGATCCGCGATGGCGGGTCGTTTGTTCAAAGCATTGGAGATTGAAGGGTGTTATTTCTCGCTTTTTCCAAGTGGCTTCAGTCTGTCGGCGGCTTTAGCATCTTCGAGGCGGTGACGCAAATCATCCGTGAGTTTAGCTAGTTCCGGCAGATCTGGATTGTTCGGAGCCAGCCTATCTGCTAGCTTCAGGGATGATGTAATACAATCACGTTTGGGCGAGTCATTCTCTTCTCCGCGTCCTCCGTTCAAAAGCAGTTCGACTGCAAGGATATCGTTCCTGTCATTGAGTTTCGTGAACCCAAGCGCCAGCGATGCTACAACTTGGTCCCGCAAGAGCTTGGCGGCGAGCTCCTTGCTCTCTGGTGTGGCTGTCGAAGCGCCTGCATCGTCAGTTGCAACCTGCGGCAAGATTCTCATGAGCTTGCTGTTCAGACTATCTACGTAGGTTTTATAGAAGGCGAGTTCTTTGTTGAACTCGACTCCATTTGCAGTCTTTCCTGTAGTTATGAATTCCTGCAGTCCATCTATAGCTGCCCGAATGTCATGTTTGCCCAGAATTTTTCCGATTTTTGCTGAGACCTCAGCCTCTCTTTTGTTCAACGCATCGGTCTCGGCTCGGCTTACGGTAAGGCCTCTGACATCTTTGCCCATCAAAGTTTCCGATAGTTTTGCAGATGTCTTCAAGGAACCTTGTGCCATCATCAAGAGAGTCAATGCGTCGCCGCCAAGGTCTAGATTGGCATTGGGTAGGAGATACCTCGGCTCGCTCGTGGCGCTTGAGCTAAGCCGACTTCCCATTTCGAGGCGAGTCTCACCGGATGCTGTTGCAAGGATAGCGTTCTGCCGCGTTGCAATGTATTTATCCTCTGGTGACATCGTGCTCCAATTCTTTTGAGAGTCGATCATTTGCGCCGCCAGATTGGAGTCAATCAGTAGTTCCGAATGTTTTCGCAGGCCCTTGATCGATTCGATGGAGTTGTTAAGAGAGTCGTTGGTGCGTGCCTTAATGTCCTGGTCCAGGGTGCCGAGCGCTCTATTCTCTACCACTTCGAGCTTTTCAGGTTTGCGCGCGGTCTCTATACTGTTGGTTGTGAGAAGCGCTGCACCTACTAATGCTCCTCTTACTATCCGGCTCCTTGACGGCACAGAGCTCGCCAATCCGATTGCGAGAACATCCGTCATGGAAAAGTTATCCTTGAATGCGTCCGGAATCAGCGGCGCGGCAACTGTATTGTCCAACACGTGACCAGCACCGAGAGCGGCTGAAGCCATTATGAGCTTACCGGGTAGGGTTTTGCCGGCTGCTAACGCCATAGGCACTGCGATTCCGCTAGACTCCCAGGAGTTGAGTTGGTCGCCGTAGACTTGGTTTCTCAATTCATGATCGGCATGAAGAAACATTCCTGTGCCTAGCGTAGTGGTCGCCGCATTCAAGACTCCATTGCGCTCGAAGGCAGTCCTTGTAATTCTGGAACCAACCTGCCTTTCGAGTGATGCGGCTTCAAAGCCCAACCTGCTTTCTGAGCCGAAAGCCGACTCGCCGGCATCAACAAGCACGTTTGACCGGCTCCTTGACGATAGAATCCCTATCTCTTCAGCGGCAAGTGTGTCGCCCGCTGGTCCAATTTTGCTGGAAGTGAGTTTGCTTAACCCTTGTTTGGCGGCCGCTGCACTTGTCGATACGACTGACTTTGCCGTTGTATCCAAAGCCGCGAAAGTTGCACGTTGAGACAGAAGTGGCAATCTATCTATGTCTTTTCTGAAGCCATTTTGTAGCTGGCTGTTTCGAATATGGAGATCGGCTCGTTGACTCCAGTCTTGCTTAGGCTGCGCAGTCGGTTGCGGCTCGTCTTTCACCGGCTGAAGCGGTTCTGGCCGTTTTTCAGCTAAGGGATCGATTTTCTTGTTTGCTGGACCGTCCTGACGAAACGCGCCAAGATTGTCTTCACCCTGGGGCTTTTCGCTGCCACCAGCGTCTTTCGCGAATTCAATTTCCATTGGAATGCAACCTCAAAGAAACTTCAACCCGACCGCATCACCAGTCATGCTCTATTGAAAAGATTCCTTGTGACCGTTTTGTACCGTCAGGGTGGGGAAAATACGAAACGGTGGAGGCTGCAACCTATTACATATGAAAGCGCACGTTATTGGAAAGCTTGTGGTCGTAGAATTTCGCTTGCTCGAGATCGTGCTCTGCCAGTACCTTCTTATTGAGTCTGAAATTGACATAGGCTCGTCCCAAATAATACTGAGCTTTATTCGGACTGAGCTGAATCGCATCTGAAAGGCAGGTCAGTGCGTTATGCCAGTCTTCCAACTGCATAAGTGCTTTGGCTCGGATGAAATACAGTTCTGGGTCGCTAGGGTTGTTCTTGATGGCATCGTTGTATTCCCTGGCTAGCGCCTTTGGGTCACCCTTCACGCTGAAGAATTGAGAATCGAGGTAGATGATCCCGCTTCTTGGAGCATTGTCATTGGACGGCTTGGCCGACTCGCTGGTGGCATCGTCCTCCGCTTGTATGCTTCGTTTTGGAACGAGACTTGTGGCAACTAGATCGTTCCTGCTGTCTGTTACGAGGTTCGAGGACACGGAAGCAGGCACCATCTGTGGAGACACCGCTGGAGTTGCTACAACCAGGTCGTTGCCATTCCATTTGCCTTTCAAGACTGGAGTTTGCTTCGCTCCGGGGCGATCTTCTTTTACTTCATTTCCAACCGCTTCCCTCGCGAAGGTGAACGCTTCCACTAGGGATGTCTTTGGTCCTTTGGATCGAAGACCATCCAGAAGCTTGCTTGTGAAGACGCCATTCTGATACCTGGTCGATTCCCATGCTCGCTCCTCCTGCGCGCTTGAGCAAATCACGAGCTGTCCAGAGCCCTGGGCTAGGTCTTCTGAATTGAAGTTGCCTATCCTCGACATTCCTTTGGCATCTGCAGCGGCAAAACCGCTGTGACATGCATCCATAACCAGCAAGACGCGATCTGTCAAAACTCTGCCTTGAATGGAGTCGAGAAGCTTCTGCATTTCGATCCCGGTGGCGAACAAATCGTCGGAGTCAGAGTCGCACGCTACGAGATAATTCTTTCCTCGCGGGTCCAGTTGTGATGGACTGCCGTGTGTGGAGAAATAGAGTACAACCAGATCATCGGGTTTGACTACACGAGCTAAAAACTTCGATCCCAACTCGGAGAGAACTCTCCTTTGCGTCGCCTGTTCGTTGAGAAGAAGGCGTACGTGATCGGGCTGGAAGTTGGCCTCTTTGACAAGGTAGTTGTAAAAGTCCGTGGCGTCCTTCGCTGAAAATTGCAGGTCGGGAATGTCTGGATCTTGAAAGTCTGTTATTCCTATTACAAGCGCCCATTTGTCGCGGATTGGACGATTTGCTCCGTTGGCGACTTTGTCGGCGAGCTTGTTGAAGTCGTTGGATTTTGTGACACTATCACTGGTGACTGCTGGCTTTGTAGCGACTACCTTCGCTGCTATTTGCGACGGCGAGACGGTCGATTTTTGCGCTGTTTCGGGCTTGGGAGTTGTCTTTGTTTGAGATGGTGCGACAGATTTTGCCTCTGTCGGTTTTGCTGCAGCAGGTGTGGCTGCAGCAGGTGTGGCTTCAACCGCGACCTTTGCGACAACCGGCTTGGATTCAGCTGGTGCTGCAGGTACTTCTAGATCCTTTGATGACGCAGTTGCTAGCTTCACGCTTGCTTCGACTTTTGCGGGTGCTTCCTTTTGAACAACTTTCGGCTCAACCGGGGTTGATTTTGCCAGCTTTGGCTCGTCTTGTTGTTTTACCGGTTGAGATTCGATCTTAGCCTTGGCTTGTTGTTCAACCGGGCTCTGAATACGTTTTGTCTCCGCTGTGTTGTTAGCAGATTCCGGCTTCGCTGGCTCGCTTCCAGCCTGCTCGAGGCTGGTGCCTTTGCTCAGTCGTTGTAAGATCGCTGTCAGAGTTGGTGTTCCCGCGGACAAACCGGTCTGCGGCTCGGGCTTCACTTCTTCCGTTGGAGCTTGTGCGACATCCGGAACCTTTTCAACTGGCTTTTCAACTTGCTGGGCAGCTTTCTGCTTCTGCTGTGCAGGCGCTTGAGCAGCGGTCGTACCAAGAGATGCCTTTGCTTTGTTTAACGCGTTGAGAACAAGCAGGTTGGGCGCAAGAGGCTTTTGGGCAGGTGCTTTCGTTGGAGTGCTTGCCGCTTTTACGGCTGGTGGAATAACCGGCATGGCAGCATTTGTTATTGGTTCGGTGGTCGTGGAGTTTAAGGCTGGAGCCGCTGTAGAAGCGTTAGTTGGCGTTTCGTTCTTAAACAAAGCGCTCGTTGGATTGTAGACCAACGAAGGACGCTGCACCGCTGCCGGTGCTATAGGCTTCTTCGTTTTTTTGTCGATTGCTTGTGGTGCTGCTGGAGCTGACGCCTGTGACTCGATGCCACGAAGCTTCCATTTTCCTTCACGCTCAAACTCAATACCATATACGTTTTGTCGCGCAGTTT
This sequence comes from uncultured Candidatus Obscuribacterales bacterium, assembly GCA_964418155.1. Taxonomy (GTDB): domain Bacteria; phylum Cyanobacteriota; class Vampirovibrionia; order Obscuribacterales; family Obscuribacteraceae; genus JADYXR01. The sequence goes on from CAYQKX010000001.1 coordinate 260,213, forward strand.
TGTTGCCGAGCTCTGAAGACTTCTGGTAGAGGTTCAGCGCTTCATCGACATTGACCGGAATACCTTTGCCGTGTTCGTACATATTGCCTAGATTGCACAAAGCGCTTGGATTGTTGTAGTCGGCAGCCTTCTTGTACCAGGCGAATGCTTGCTTCAGATCTTTCTTGACGCCTATCCCGTCCTCGTACATGAAACCAAGGTTGTTCTGCGAGTTGGAATGACCTTTGTTGGCGGCCGCTTTGAAAAGCTCGAATGCGGAGGCCTGATTCTTCTCTATGCCTTTGCCGTGCATATACATGCAGGCCAGTATGAAGACATGGTCCAGGCTTCCCTCTTCGGCGCTCTTAATGACGCGTTCCTTCAAGGTCGGGTCGCCTTCAATCTTGCACAATAGCTCCCAATCGTGAGCAGGACCGACCTTTTTGCCGCCTGCGTAGGGCTCGATTTCGGCCTCCTCTCGTATATTGCCCTGAATCGTACTGTAAGCTTGTCTGGCAGTCGCTGCTGGCGTCACGCCAGATATGCCCAAAGAAATAGCCAACGCAAAAGAGAGTCCCCGTCGAACAAAGAGAGGAGTTGCCATACCTATATTCACCACGGCTTATAAATTGTATTGAGTGTACCTATAGTATGTAAGGTGACACTTTCGTGCAAGTGGGTTGACAAGAGGTAAGCCTTAAGATTGTTTAAGATTTCACCGGGTCACCGGTGAACGAACGCAGTCGGACCAAAACTGGCTTGTGTCTATTTGCCGACCGGACTGAGCTGCTTTTGCGGCTCTGCTGCGCCTTCAACTAGCGCTACGCTGGTTACGATGTCCTCTTGTGGATTCCCGAAAATGTCCATATCCGTGGGATCTTCAGCTTCGACATTCATATCGGACAGGGATTCGTTAATCGAGTACACCAGACCAACTTTCTGCAGGCATTTCAAGGTGAACCAGGACAAGTCGAACTCATGCTTTTTCAGCCCCATCTGGCTCGATCCTGGACGGGCATGGTGATTGTTGTGCCACCCGTCACCCAACGCTACGAGTCCGAAGAAGTAGTTGTTGTTGCTGTCGTCAGCGATCGCGAAATTGCGATATCCGAGACGCGGAATGTGACAGACGATGTTGAGAATCAGAGGCACGTTCCAAGCTAGGAAACCAGCGAGGAAGCTCGCCATCATTACTTCGAAGCCGAAAAACTGATATAGCAAGACGCGAAAGGCGAGTGCGAAAGACACGCACTTGAAATATCCCCACTTCCAATCGCCGCCTCTTTCGAGAAATTTGTACACAGGGTCTTTCATCAGATCCGGACACTGCTTGGCAGGGCTCATGTGCGGCGGATACTTGAAGGCCCGGTAGAAGAAATACGCGTGGAGTATGCCCTGTCGAGGCGAATGCGGATCAAGCGGTGTTTCGACGTAGCGGTGATGATTCCTGTGAATTGTTGCCCACCAAGCGGGTGAGCCGTGGAACGCTAGATATGCTCCAGAAACGAAGAAATACTCAACTGCCTTCGGACATTTGAAGGCGCGGTGGGACAACAATCTGTGCAGTCCAATTGTTACCCCAAATGTGTGCCACAAGTAGAAAACGAGAACCGTGGTCCAAAACATCGGGTTCGACAACATTGATATCTGTTCCGCATGAGATGTGGGTTTCAGCCCCAGCAGAATGCTACGGCCTGAGGGGAATTATGGCACAGATTTATTTGGAACCCATGACTTTTTCTCTCATGTTCACACTTTGAGCAAAATCGCCACGATCCGAAACAATGGTTGACTTTCCCTGAGTTATCGAGAGGATCGAATTATGCCATCGAATGTGGTGAATTCAGATGTAAAATATTCCATTATCATGAAGCCAGACCGAAAATTGTTTACCAGAGCCGAATGGCAAATCATAGCGAGCTGTCGAACGCCACGACAGGTGCAGAAATTTTTGCGGGATATGCCGTACAACTTCGAACGGAATGGCGAAACGTTGATATCCTTCAGACAGGTTGTGAAACAGAAACGAGCACATTGCCTGGAGGCAGCCCTTTGTGCTGCCGTCATTCTGGAGCAATATGATTATCCTCCGCTGTTGCTCAGCTTTGAGTCAGTAGACAAGCTCGATCATGTAATTTTCGTATTCAAGACAAAGACTGGCTGGGGTTCTGTAGCCCGCTCTCGAGATACCGGTCTGCACGGAAGAAAGCCTGTCTTCCGTTCAGCCAGAGACCTGGCAATGAGCTACTTCGACCCGTACGTAGATTACACTGGTCGGATCACAGGCTATGCAGTCGTTGATCTCAACGACCTCGGCGATTTCGATTGGCGATTTGCGACAGGCAACATGTGGCGTGTGGAGCGGTATCTCATCGACTATCCGCATGTTGCAATCGTGTCGTCTGACAAACGATATGAAAAACTTCTGCGTCGATACACCGAGTTTAAGGCTCGCTATCCCGATCGGCAGGTTACATACTTCGATAACAAACAAACCTGGATGTGAGCGATTCATCGATGTCAGAGGTGCCAATGGACGATAATAACACCGCGAAATCTTATTCTGACGTGCAGATGGAACTGGCTCTTTCTAGGACTCTGTTGGCGTTTGATCGCACACTTTTGGCTTGGATAAGGACTGCTATTTCCTTGCTCGGGTTTGGTTTCACCCTTGCCAAATTTGTTCATGGCTACCTGGCGAGTGGTGCTATGCGTGGTATCAATCCAGAATCTCCGCGAGCTGTAGGAGTTGCGCTTATCGTCTTGGGGTTGGGGTCTTTGGTTGGCGGTGTGGTTGAACATTACAAGGCAGTCACGTCAATCAAGAAGACGCTAAAAGTCTCCGTGTGGTCACCGGCACTGGTGACCGCGATTGCATTGTCTTGTCTGGGGATTTACCTGGCTATAGATATTTTTGTCGGTATCCCGTAGAAACTATTGCAGAGGTGACTCCATAGGTGCTGAGCCCTGTGTGCCCGGCGCCGATGGAATTGGTTGAATCGATGACGGAGTCGCTGGAATCGATGATGGAATTGACGGCGTCGATGGAGTCGATGGAGTCGATGAAGTTGAAGGAGTTGAAGGAGTTGAAGGAGTAAATGGTGTGCTTGAAGGCGCCGGTGCCGAGACGCTGGAACTGGAGCTGCTGGGAGTCGATAGGTTGGCTGTCGGCTTTACATACATCATGACGCCGACCACGATAATACATACCAGGATTACAATTCCGATAATCGTAGTGTAGGGCGAGCTCTCGGGCGGACTTTCACCCCCACCGCGCTGGATCGGGGAGCGATACGAATCTGGTATTGCATTTGGTGCCGAGCCGTATTGTTCGCCACCCTGTGGGTATCCGCCTTGACCGAGTTGCGACCGACCGCTTTGTGTCGGTGAAATCGAAGATTGATGCTTTTCGAAATTCCTCATCCATTCAGGAACTTCCCCATCAGGTTTGGCACCCATTCCTCCGCCGCCTGCACCTCGAGGCGTGGGGATGGAATCCAATTGCTCCTGTATGCTCATCCCATCCTGACCACCAAAAGCGAGGTCGGGCGGACGTCCCAGTCCAGGTGAGGGTATCGCGTCCAGGGCGTCTTTTGAGACTCCGGCGCCACTACCTGGTGTCGGAATCGCATCGAGAGCCGTTTTCGAGGCACTTGCTGCTCTGTAGTCTGACGCACCCGCACCGGAACCTGGTGCGGGAATGGAATTCAGCGCATCTTTAGAATAAGCGCCGGCTGCGCCACTTCCCGGAGTCGGGATGGAGTCGAGGGCACTCTTCGAGAATCCTGCTTGCGGCGAGGCGGCGGGTTCTGGCTTGGCTGTGCCGCTCTTGAGGCTGGTAACGTCAGCCGCGGTGGTTTTCTTCCTCCCCAGCAGGCCGCCACTGGCGGCAGATCCGCCCTTCGCTCCACCAGTTCCCAGTTGACCCTTCATACCGGCGTCAGCTGCCGGACCCGGAATAGCATCGAGCTGGTCTTTAATGGAGACTCCAGCGCCACTTGAGGTTCCAGAACCGGGCGACGGAATGGCGTCCAATTGATCCTTAAATGCAGACCCGGCACCTGAGCCTGGCGCCGGAATGGCATCGAGTTGATCCTTGAAGGAAGACCCGCCGCCTGCCGAAGGCGCCGGAATGTTATCGAGCTGCTCTTTCAATTTCACGCCGGAGCTGGCTTCTGGCGGAGCCGCCCAGCCGGGGCCCGGGATCGCATCCAGTTGCTCCTTCAAGCTGGGAGCTGGCGGGATGTCGACCGTCCTTGGACTTGTGGCTGGATTGGCGCTCCTTATAGCGTCTAATCTTTGCTTACTGGTCGAAGCTATACTTGGTCTGGCATGACCCTGGCAATGCCCATCCGGCGACGAAGCGTTCGGGTTGCGAGGTTTGCTGCAGATCGGGCAAATTGGTGATTCAGCGTTCATAAGGTCACTCAAGTTTGACGTCGAACTATTCAAGAAGGCAATGGCATAATCCACATACCCTTTGTGCCCGGCTAGGCTGACTAATTATATTAGAATCGGAAATGGCTGATTATTTTTTCGTGGCAAGATCTCAAATCGATCATCTACTGAAAACAATCGGTCTTGGTTTGCGCGCACATGCGCTCGGTTGTTTAACGAAAAATGCGCACTGCCGCAGGTTCACTCGCCGATTGAGACTCCATCACCGAAGATCTACAACAATACAGCGCTGTTTTTCTATGCTCGAGTGACAGACGATAATAAAATGATGCAAGCTAGGATGCCAGATCAAATTTTGGATCTCCTGTTTTTCCGCTGTTAAACTCCATGAGTCTCTCCTTCGGAACAAGAATGTTCACCGCTTGTGGTATCACGGTCACTCGCATAGGAGTTACACTGTGTTCCTCCCCGTCTATCATGCAGGGCAATTGCTGACTTCTAGGTGGGTCCTTGACGGGTTGTCGACTTAGAATCGATCGCAGTTTTTGACTTAATGTATGAATTGTCGACCGAACACCGCGCCTCGGTACCAGCTCGATCACAGCCTCTTTGACTCGCATGACATACTCCGGCGGGTTCTCTGCATTACCTCCGCCATAGCGCATACCTAGTTCCACATAGTCTCGAATCGACATTGGATTGACGATATGAATATCAAGATAGCCATCCGCCAGTACCTCCAGGTCAACCTGTTTGCCTATGCCCAGGTCTTCTACGTTGCCGACGAAAATACCTGAGGCTTGTACCTTGAATGATTTGCCCCCTGTCGTAATTCGAAAGACCGATGGTGGTTGCGCGATCGTGGAGAGCAGCGCTTTGATGTATGCAAGTAATTTGTACTTCGTCTTTTCAGCTCGCTGTGGTGTCATGAACGCGTCGGAGATCGGACCGACACCTGCCATTCCAGCGAAATATTCGCCGTTCATCATACCCATGTCAATTCGCGTCGGGTGCCCATTGAGAATATAATCGTAGGCACGTTCCAGCGGTTTTGCAAACAGACTTTCTTCCACGATGCCCAGATTTCGGGCGAGTACGTTGCCGGTGCCCAGTGGCAGAATCGCCACCGGAATGGATGACTGTGCCTTAGCGACCGCTGCCAGTGCGAATCTCGCGGTGCCGTCACCGCCTGCGGCGATAATCAAGTCGAGCGGTGGTTTAAATAAAGGTACGAGGTGTTGAGGCTCTGTCTCGCTGGTGGTGGGGTAGAACGAAACCAGGTATTCGTCATTCCTGTTCAATTCTTGTACCAACTTGCCTATCCATTCCTCGGTCTTGACCTGAGACTGTGCCGTCGGATTGAACACCACCATTACATGCTTTGCCATTTCAGTTCCCCCTGAGTTCTTCCTTCATAGCACTGTTTGTCCGTGCCACAGCCGGATTAGTGGTGCAGCCATACTTTGCGCCAGGAATGCTATGAGGATATCGGCAGCGAGAATCGAATCGCCGATGCGGCAGAACAAACTCGATGCCGTTCGATTCATGATAAAACGCAGGGGTTTCTACTTATGAGCATGCATGTTAAAGATGCAACTAAAGGAGACGGACGAAGCGTCAGGCAGTCTCTATCGCCTCTATCTAAGCTGTTTTCCAATAGAAGAAACATTTTTGTCATTTTCGGCATCGTCATAGCTGCCTTCATAGTGTGCTATGGGATCTCGCTCGCCCTCAATGGAGAGGCGGCCGACAAGGGGGTCTCGGTCAGCGGTCGCATCGAATCGATGGAGACGCGTATCGTCGCCGCTACAGGTACTAGAGTCAAAGCAGTGCATGTGAAAGAGGGCGATCGTGTCAAGAAAGGGCAGCTGCTCGTTGAGCTTGAATCGCAAATGCTGGATCAAAAAATCGGAATGGCCGGTCACGCCATCGATAAAGCTCGTGTGGCTCAGCGGGAGGCGGACAGGCAGGTGGCAGCAGTGCAGACCGAGATAGCCCAGGCACGCAAAAAATCAAAAGGCTTCTGGTCCAAAGTCTTTTCCACTAAAAAAGGACGAGCGAAAAAAGAATCAGAGTTGCGCGGCAAAATGATGCAAGCCAAAATGATGCAGATGCAGGCTCAGGGCTTTGCTGCACAGGCTTCAGCTGCTCGCAGCCAAGCACAGTCGAAAGTCTCTTATTTCAGGTTGACCAGCCCAATCGACGGCATCGTCGCTACGCGCAGCACCCAGCCCGGAGAGCTCGTTGCGCAAGGTCAAGTTCTAATCACAATCGAGGACTCGAAATCATCATACCTGCGTGGATTTATCCCAGAGAGCGATCTCGCTCGTGTTTCAGTAGGTCAGAGTGCTGAAGTTTACCTCGCATCGGACTCGACCAAGCCCTATAAAGGAAAAGTGGCCGCGATTGATCCTGCGCCCTCGTTCACACCACAGAATGTTTACTTCAATGACGACAAAATCAGACAATCTTTCGGATTGAAGATCACAATCGATAATCCGGACGGGCGTGCCAAGCCGGGCATGGAGGCGGAAGCGAAGATCGCACTTGTCGAGGAGAAAGGCGACTGATGGTATCGACATTGTCACAACCGGCTACGGGTGCTCGCTCGGATACGGGCGTGGTCTTGGTTCGGGCTCTCCGCAAGCATTACAAGAACGGGGCTGAAGCCTTGAAAGAGATCGATCTCGAGATCGAAAAAGGCGAGCTTTTTGGATTAGTGGGACCGGACGGGGCCGGCAAGACGACCGCGCTCAAGATACTGGCTGGAGTCATGCAGCAGACATCCGGCGACGCTAAGATAGGCGGGAAAAGTGCGAGCGATGCTCGCAAGTTAATCGGCTATGTTCCTCAGAATTGCGCGCTTTATCCGGAGCTGTCCGTAGAGGAAAACCTACGGTACCAGGCTGGTCTTCACGGAGTAGAAGCGAAGGAGTTCGCTGCTTTCAGGGATAAGTATTTGACTGCGATGGGACTGAAAACCTTTTCAGATAGAGCTGCCGGACATCTGTCCGGTGGCATGAAACAGAAGCTAGCCTTGTGCTGTGCGCTGGTGTCACGGCCGCAATTGGTCCTTTTGGACGAGCCTACAACCGGGCTAGATCCGATAGCGAGGCGCGAACTCTGGCAGACTTTGGCGACCTTGAGTGGCGAAGGGGTTACAGCGATCATAGCGACACCATTCCTCGATGAGGCTGAGAGGTGCAGCCGGATTGCATTGATGTTTGATGGTCAAATTCAGAAGATTGGCTCTCCGCAAGAGCTGAGTGCTGCGTTGAATATGGAGCGACTCGACTTCGTAATCAACAGCAAGGAACGCTTGAATGAGGTCCCTCAATTACTGAGCGAAGTTGCAAAAAACAACATACTTGATTTGTATCCATACGGCGATCGACTCGAGGTGCTCAGTCGCAACCCGGTGCTAGCAGAACGCGATATTCGACACACTTTTGAAGGTCACGGTGTCGAACTTAGTCAAGCGCACTCTCGAACTCCTTCTCTCGAAAATGTGTTCGTTATGTCCCTACGTGATCTCGGACAGAAGGAGCCTTCATCTGTTGCGTTTCCGCGAATTCGCGAGCAGTCGGGAGCGGGTCTGGCCTCATCCGAATTGGCTCTCGATGCGCAGCGGCTTTACAAGAATTTCGGCTCGTTCACCGCCGTCGACGATGTCAGCGTTAGCATTCGCTTCGGTGAGATATTCGGTCTTTTAGGCGCCAATGGTGCTGGAAAGACAACAACGATTAAAATGCTCTGCGGTCTTATGCGTAGCGATTCTGGTACCGTCAGTCTGCTCGGTGAGAGTACGGATTTGAGAAGCGCCGATCTGCGCAGCAAGATTGGCTATATGAGCCAAAAGTTTACTCTCTACGACAATCTTACGGTCAAGGAAAATCTGGAGTTCTACGCCGCTATTTATCAGATACCGGTAAGAGAGCGAAAGCGTCAGGTTGATTGGGTTGTCGGAGTTTGTCAACTCAAAGAAATTCTAAATTCGGTCGTAAAAAAACTGCCCCTGGGATGGAAGCAGCGCATCGCATTTGGTGCCGCCGTGATGCACGATCCTTCGCTAATTTTCTTGGATGAGCCTACTGCCGGTGTGGATCCTCTGGCTCGACGCCAGCTCTGGAATCTCGTGCGTGAGTTCGCCAGCAATGGGGCGGCCATTCTGGTGACGACTCATTATCTTGATGAAGCTGAATTTTGTAATAAATTAGCTTTTATGGCGAGTGGTAAAGTCGTTATAAATGGAACTCCGCAAGAGATTAAGTCGCAATCGTCCGGACAGTTATTCGAAGTCGTTTGTGACGACACGCAGTCGGCTTTCCAAACACTCTCGACCGAGCTTGAGCACTGGAGAGTGGCTATCTTTGGCAGATCCATCCATGTGCTTTTGGACAGCGACGATCGAGCAAAACTTTATTCGATACTTCAGAAATGCGGGTTTAGCTCTGCGAAAGTACGGACCATACCATTCTCGCTGGAGGATGCATTTATCGATGTCGTACAGCGCAGCCAGAGGTCGTGAGATGAAAGTCATATTAGTGCAGGCGGCTAAGGAGTGGAAAGAGTTCCAGCGTGATAGGCTAAGCCTGGCTCTAGCATTTCTGCTTCCCCTGTTTTCGTTATTGCTCTTCGGCTACGGAATCCGATTGGAGTCTAAAGCGATTCCGACCGTCGTCAAGGATCACGACAATACTTCATTGAGCCGCGAATATGTTCAACGTCTTTATGCCACCAACGTGTTCGTCCCGGCGAAATCTGATTCTGGTGCTGCTTTATCCAAGCCCATAGATGATGGCACAGCCAAGCTCGCCTTGGAGATTCCTAAAGGCTTTACGGCGCGCGTCTACCGGAAAGAGACTTCACCGGTGAAAGTCCTGCTCGACGGCACCGACATTACGAATGTACAAGTCGTCTCCAACAGCATCGAAGGAGCGAATATCTATTTCCTCTCGATGCTTCAACAGCTTCGCAACCCCGATTCCGAGCTTACTCCGGTGAAGCCGGTCATGAGATTATGGTTCAATCCGGGGCGCAAAGAGGCCTTGTTCATCGTTCCTGGAGCCTTCGCCGTCATCCTCTGGATGTACCCGGCCCTTCTCACGGCCGTTGCCGCATCCAGAGAGAAGGAGCAAGACACGATTATTCGCGTATACGCATCCAATCCCAATCCGCTGTGGTATCTGTTGGGCAAGTCGGCTATCTATTTCCTGATTTCACTGGCCATGGCGGGCAGTGTGATGATCCTCGGAGCGTTACTTTTCGGGGTGAGGCTGGCCGGAGAGCCGACACCGCTTTTGGTATCAACACCGCTTTTCGTCTTGTCGGCCGTTCTGTTCGGCTTGATGTTGGGAACCTTTGCCAGTTCTCAAACTGTGGCTGTTCAGGCGACTTCTACAATTGGCTTTTTCCCCTGTCTTCTTCTCTCCGGTTTCGTCTACCCTATAGCCAACATTCCATTTCCGCTCTCGCTATTTTCAGTGATCGTTCCTGCCCGATACTACGTTCAGCTCACTAGAGATGCTTTCGTTCGGGGAGCCGGCTGGTCCGAGATGTGGCCGGTGCCTTTAATATTGATGACATTTTGTGCTGTCTTTCTCGGTGCCGCCTGGTTATCGTTGCGACGTATGCAAACCAAGGAGTGACTATCGTGTTGAATCCTGCGTCGACAATTTTGCAACCCATCTTTCGCAGTCGCCTCTGGGCTCTGATTGTAAAAGAAACGCGAGAGATTCTCCGCAACAGATATCTGGTGTTCTTGATTTTGGTTCCACCGGTGGTGCAGCTCCTGATTTTGGGTGGTGCGCTTGATCCACAGGTCCGCAATCTTTCCCTTGGTGCTGTCGATCACGCTCAGCAGAAGGAAAGTCGAGAGCTTTTAGCGCAACTTGGCGCTGCCGGAGTGTTTGGCAAATGCTCGCTGTACTCTGACGAAAACAAGCTGTCCGAGCAGCTGGAGAGAGGTAAGCTCCAGGTCGGTTTGGTTATTCCTCCCCATTTCGACGAGGACCTGTCAGAAGGAAAATCGGCTCAAGTCCAGGTTCTCGTCGATGGCGCCGACGCCTATACTGCTGGTATCGCCAGTGGTTATATATTGAGAACAATCAAGCAGTTTCTCCCCGAGGGCGTCACTGTCAAAACTATCAATTCCGGCGAAGCCCGATCCCACGAGCTTCGCTATCCGAAGACGGCCTCGCAGACCGTGCAGCCGGTGACGCACAAGTCTCTCGACCAGATCGATCCTCGAATTCAAATTTTATACAATCCAGAGCAGATCAGCAGTTGGTGTTTTATCCCTGGCATATTGGGCGCCTGTCTGACACTCACCGGAACACTCGTGGCATCTGCGACTGTTCTTCGAGAGAGAGAGAGCGGTACGATGGAACAATTGCTGATGACACCGGCTTCTTCCTGGGAGATACTTTTGGCTAAGATAATACCGCTGGTGGTTTTCCTCCTCGGTGACGTTTGCCTCGCCACATTTGCAGCGAAAGTCATATTCGGAATGCCGGTTCGGGGAAGCATGCTGCTTCTGCTCTTCGCTTCCGCGCTCTATGCATTCGTCGGAATAGGCATGGGGATGATGCTGGGTTCGATGTGTCGCAGTCAGAGACAGGCACAGCTCGCATCATTTTTCATAAATATTCCGCTCATACTGCTCTCTGGAAGCGTTGTGCCGTTGGAGACTATGCCGGCGCTGTTACAGGCTATCTCGGCATTTGACCCCTTGCGATACTACACGTTAATCACGAGAAGCGTGATTCTTAAAGGCGGTACTTTCGCAATGCTCTGGCAGCCGCTGGCACTGTTAGCAGTATCAGCCGTGGTCGTTCTGAGCATAAGTGCCAATCGTTTTCGCCGGCAATTAATCTGAACCAGTCACTACAAGGAAACATTTGTCTGCTAAAGTAGCTGTACGCGTTACTAAAGTAGGTCCGGAAATGACCTTTTGGACTAGGTTTGTTTGACTCTGTGTAACTTGAGCGCCCAGCTTCGCGTGCTAGATAAAAACGCCGGTATTTTTGAAGGAGAGACTTGATGTTTAAGGCTATAGGTAGCTCGATTTGTGCTGTCGCCCTCGTCGGAAGTCTCGCCGCTTGTGGTGGTGATGGATGGGAACGAATGTCTATCGACGGTGCCACTATCTCTTTCGAAATGCCGAAGCCAATTAAGATGAATCAGGATCCCAAAGAGGGTATGGTTGTCTATGTTGCTCAAAAAACCAACGAAAAGCTTTCGTTTAAGGTCGGCGTAGTGAAGCGCAACTACGAGCAGGATCAGGCCAAAGGTCTGACCGACGAGCAAGTGCTCAGTACTTTTGCTCAGAAGGTACTGCAGGCAAGCCAGCAGCAATTTGCGCAGATGGGAATGAAGACCCAGTTCAACTTTAACGGTGGATTCAATGTCGATGGTGGATCTGGGCAGCAGTACCAGGGCCAGGTCGGCAAGGCCGTTGTACTCAATCGTTTTTACATCAACAAGCTTGGGATTTATTGGGTTGAAGCGATTACCCAAGATCCGAACAATGCAGACATCAACCGTTTTCTAAATTCGTTCAAGCCGTAGGCTACATATCAGTTACGTTGACGAGTCGGTATTTGAGATTTTTGTGGGGAAACTGTTTTAACAGTGCCTGAAATTCAGAAGAGGTCAGCTTGGGACCTGAAACTGTGAGGGTTGTAATTTCCTCCTTTCTTAACAAAATATACGCGTCAACGTAGGAAATTCCGGTAGAGGGAAGATTAAGACTGTACAGGTTTTTACTTCTGGCAAGTGCTGCAAATGCCTGATGCGAAAGGGGAATCCCTTCAATCGTCACGCTACCAATCTGAGAGTCGGCAATGTTTTTAATTGTACGAATCGATAGTGAGGGGCGGTGCCCAAGGTCAAGGATTCGGAGCCGCTTATTGCCGACGACTATTCGATTTATGTCTCCGTCAGTAAGCTCGACGTTTTTTAGACTTAGCGAACCGAACTTCGAGGTGGCAAGCATTAGAACTACCTTTTGGTCCAACTTCAATGAGTCCAGCTCAAGGCGACTCAGCGTTGGAAATGAGCTGACACCGCAGAGAAATTCTGGTCTTACGCCGGTGTTGGAAAGTCCCAGAGTACACAGTCGCGGCAACACCTTCAAACTGGAAAGCGTGGACCCTGTCACTTTTCTGCACCCCGATATCTCAATCTCGGTCAACTGCTTGCAGCCATTTAAATTGCGCAGTCCTTGGTCTGTGAGGGGTGAGCTGCCCAGGTTTATAAACGTGAGCTTTGGCTGTTTTTCTAGTTGTCGGAGGGTTGAACCTTCGATTTTGGATTCGGGCAAAGATAGGGCACCCAGGCGCGGGAAGATAGGCAGTGAAAGCAAACCCCGATCGTCGATTGAGGAAGGATAGATACTGAGTGCATGGAGTGGAATTCCATTCAATTTCGTCAATCCAATGCCATGAAGGTCGATACCTGTTCTGACTCTGAGGTCGACTATATCTTTCCTCCCCTGGATCACTCCCAGGCTCTCATCACTGCAGTGCTCGAGGTAGCAGATCCGGTCCGGCGTGTACTTCACGACGACGTCGCTGTCAAAATCCAAGTCGGCAATACCACCCGTGTAGCTGGTGTCGTACTTGGATGATTTGGTGACCCTGAGCGACTCTGTCGCTTTTGCATCTTCGCTCGATAATGTCATCGAGCTAAACTCGTTATCCTGCAACCCAATTTTAAAATCGGTTGGTTTTACGTCTAACGGTCTAAACAACTGAACGCCAATCCAACCGCATAACGAGAGAACTAATAAAATCTGTACTATCAAGGGTCCGGAAGCGGTTCGACGTCTGCTGAGCGAGGGGGGCGAATGAGAAGCCACCAGATTTGATGGCAACGATTCCACTTCCTCCAGAGCGGCCTTCAGTTCGTTGGCTGACTCGAATCGAGAGTTTGGATTCCTGTTCAGACATTTTGCAACTAGCTCTTCCAGAGCGTCTGGAAAGACAGTGACCGATTTCTCTCTGAGTGAAGGTATAGGAGCGTTAGCCTGCGTTGCAATGATCTCTAAGGTGGAATGTCCGGCAAATGGTTGCTTGCCAGTCAGCGCTTCAAATAGCATGGCACCAATTGAGTAAACGTCGGCTTGCACAGTGTATGACTTGCCCACGACCTGCTCTGGGGCCATGTATCCCGGTGTGCCTGCTATTGTGCGTCCCTGGTATATCGTTGGCTCTTGAGTCTCTTGTTTGACTTTGGCGACGCCGAAATCAATGATTTTTGCGGATAGATCTTCAGAACCAATGAGTAGAATGTTGGTTGGCTTGAGGTCTCGGTGAAAAACACCTTGTTCGTGTGCGTAAAACAGACCTTCGCACACATCTGAAAAGACTTTGATCGTATCGTCGACTGAAAGCGGACCGTTCTCCTCGAGGTAGCGCTCCAATGTAATCGCATTGTCGATATACTCCAGCACCATATATGGTGTGCCGCTATCTGTAGGTCCGAAGTCCAAAATGGCGATGATATTTGGATGGCTGAGTTTGCTTGTAGTGCGCGCTTCTTCCTGAAATTGCATCAACTGCTTGGCATTGAGTTCATTCAGAATTTTGACAGCCACTTTCTTGGACAGTAAACGGTCACGTGCGAGGTAGACGGTTCCCGAGGCGCCGCTTCCAAGTAAAGCTACAGGTTTATATCTGTCTCTGGGAAATTTTTCTGCAGGCACATCGAGCTCTTCTTCAGTGCTCGCGGCGTCACCTGCGGTGCCTGGTCGCGTCGGTAAAACTTTGACCTCTTGCCTCTGACATTTGCATTTGCCCGATCGCAAAATCCACTGTGTCAAGCTTCCCGATCGGGCGGACATTTGACTCTTTCCGCAGCGTGTGCAGATATCCGGCAGACTGAGTTCGCTTTCAGGGGGAGTGGAATCACAAAGACAAACCGCGATGTACTGCGTGATGAAACCGCCTGAGCCAGAGCTCTTCTGTTTCAGGCATATGGGGCAAGTATTGTCAGTTTCGACCATCTTTTCTTCAGAGCGATACCTCACCAAAATAGTATTCCCGTTTCATTAACCGACCCTCGTAATAATCCTGAAGGATCTGTTATGCAATGAGTAACTGAGTTTTACGAGAATAAACTAGATTGGAACTTTGAAATGACAGCCCTTGCAAATACTCTTGAAAGACTAGCACTCGCCCCCGTTGAGGACAGAGTGCTCAGTGAGACGATTCTCGATGACTATCAATTTCTTCTCGAACTTGCCAATGATGTCTATGTCGCGTCGTTGGAAACACATGTCGCCAGTTTGGAATGCCTGGCATTAGACTAGACGACGTCGCGCGATCGACCATCAACATTGAAGTTACAGTTGGCTTGGTGATCACTCCTTATCCAGTATAATAACGGCTCACATAAAGGGTTTGCGGAGTTGTTATGCCAGAAGTAGAAACCATTCCAGTTGTAGATATCTCCTCTCTAATCACTCCCGGAAAGGACTGCAGAGAAGCTGCTCTGGCTATTGGTGAGGCATGTCGGAATCATGGCTTCTTCTACATCACCGGGCATTCAGTCGACGTTGGGCTACAGGAGCGGCTGGAACGGCTCAGTAATAAATTCTTCGAGCGAGAACCCGAATACAAGAATGCGATTAGAATGGAGCTTGGTGGTAGAGCCTGGCGCGGATATTTTGCGCTCGGCGACGAGTACACTTCCGGGCGTCCTGATCAGAAGGAAGGAATTTATTTCGGCGCCGAGCTTCCTGCTTCCCATGAAAAGGTAAAGCGGGCCGTCCCTATGCACGGTGGCAATCTTTTTCCTGCTGACCTGCCTGAGTTTCGCGAGGCGATCCTCGAGTACCTGGAGTGCATGACTGGTCTCGGGCATGTCCTGATGAAAGGAATCGCTCTGAGTCTTGGTCTTGACGGGAGTTACTTCGAGGATCGTTATACCAGGGATCCATTGATACTCTTCCGAATTTTTCACTATCCTCCGCTCACCCCTCAATTTGCCGATTCTCAGTGGAGCGTGGGGGAGCACACCGACTATGGCATTTTGACGATTTTGCGTCAGGACACTGTCGCCGGTCTCGAGGTCAAGTCCAAGTCTCAATGGATTCCGGCGCCGCCAATTCCCAATACTTTCATTTGCAATATTGGCGATATGTTGGATCGAATGACTGGCGGTCGTTACAAGTCAACGCCGCACCGAGTGCGGAATGTGAGCGGAAATTCGCGCCTTTCATTTCCGTTTTTCTTTGATCCTAATTTTGATGCTGTCGTCAAACCGATTGATCCTGCTCTCGAGATTGTCGATGACAAGGCCGAGCGCTGGGATGGCGCCAGTGTCCATGAATTTGGTGGCACATACGGTGATTATGTTTTGAAGAAAGTTTCGAAGGTCTTTCCTGTACTGAGCAAAGAAGCGCTCTGAAGTAAAGAGATTACGGTGGATTCTTGAGAAAGCACAGGGTTTCGCGGATACCCAGATCCGTTTCTATAGGCAAGGCGATAAGGGTTGTTACAAACCTGCCTTTCTCTTTGTAAGACACGAAGTTGTGCTTTTGAAGTTCGAGTACGAGCTTTGGATAGGCGTAGTCGGGGATTCTGACTGTGGCGAGGATGTTCCTGTTGAGAATGGTCTCGAGTCGCAGTCGAACGAGTGTGCTAGCCAGGGCAGTAATCTCCGCGTCGCTTAGATTTCGAACTCTGGACTTTAGAAATATTCCAATACGATGTTTGTCAGTTATGGGCAGTGGCATCGTATGTTTCGATGCCAGTGGCAAGTCATTCCTATACCAGAGCTCTTGATACTTGTTAGCTGGTGCACCGCGATCTCTTCTCGTGTCGAGTCGGCAGTCGACACTTACTTTCACGATCGGCTTCAGTTCGGAGCCTCGAAAAGAGAGATAGTTGTCTTTCTCTTCGCAATTAATTTCAATCACGTCATCGTATAACCCGAGATCAACCAGCTGCGGTGGCAACGGTTTTTTTTCGCGCAGGTGCAAAGCGGAAGACTGCTCTGTTCCTGATGCCTGGAGCAATAAGGAACAAAGGGCAATTCCAGCTATTGATTTTGCTGCTCTTCTTAACATGGTGCTCACCGCGCGCAACGTATTAGCGCATGCTGCAAATGATTTGCCCATCTTTTTACTGATTGTCTCATGTCAAGAAAGAGCGTTACATCGGGCAGTATTTGGTCTAGCCGACGCTTATATTTTGAAGCTTATGGGAAAACCTAAATTGAGGCATAAGTTTGACTATAGGTAAGAGTATTGACAGTTCTATTTAGGCGGTGATAGCGTGAATTTATACTCTCTCACCTCAAACTTACTACTATTCGAAGAATCTACTGGCTCGGGAAGCGACTCCGCATTTTGCATGTCGCTCGTGGTCAGTATCGTCCCTCCATTTCAAAGGAGGTAATGCGTGTCTAGACTCACTTTTAACAGGTCTCAAGCATTCCTTTCAATTACCGCTCTCCTTTTACTATCCGTCTCATCTGCGACGCCAGCTTCGGCTCAGCAAGTCATTAATGGTGTGCAGGTGTTCCCCGCTAACAACGTCTGGAACACGAAGATTAACGCGCTGCCAGTCGATGCTAACTCAGCTACTTATGTCAACACTCTGGGACCTACCAAGAATTTTCATCCGGATTGGGGCTCCAACCCTGCTTATGGGATTCCTTACAATCTAGTCCCTCCTGATATGGCGAAGGTCAATGTGATCTTCGACTATGCCGATGAGAGCGACGTTGGACCATACCCAGTGAACAAGAAGACTTCTCTGATCGAGGGGAATTCCTGGAAGAAAAAGAACGGCGGCGACCGCCATGTCCTGATGATCGATAGCTCGACAAAGACTCTGTATGAGTTGTTTTACGCCAACGCCAAGGGGAAGAAAATTACCGCTGGATCAGGTGCTATTTTCAATCTCAACTCAAATGCTCTTCGTCCGGATGGTTGGACTTCAGCTGACGCAGCCGGATTGCCTATCTTTCCTGGATTGATCAACTACGATGAGGCCGCCTCTGGGGTTATTAAACATGCATTACGCTGCACCACTCAGAGGACTAATGGTTACATCTGGCCAGCTCGACATTTTGCTGGGTCGCAAACTGCTGGATGGCCTCCGATGGGACAGCGCTTTCGCTTGAAGGCATCGTTCGATATTTCCAGCTTCTCAACGATCAACAAAGCGATTTTGACGTGTCTCAAAGAATACGGCATGATTGTCGCCGACAACGGCTCGAGTTGGTACGTGACGGGAACCTCCGATCCTAGATGGAATGACGATGAGCTTAACCAATTGAAGACGCTTCATGGTAGTGATTTTGAAGCGGTAAATGAAAGCAGTCTGATAGTCAATCCTGATTCTGGTCAGGCGCAGTAGAGGACCCAGCTTCAGCTAGTTATGACGTATTTCGACGAGTTGGGGTGGAAGACCACGAGGCATAGACGTGGCAATATGCTGCTGTTGTGTGTTGCAGTCGGAATGTTGATGTTGGTTGTTGTGGCTCTGGCTTTCTGGGTGTATCTACATTTCTTTTCTAATCAACTGTTGCAAGACTCATCGGAAAAGATAGCTCTCACTGCGGCACAGCGTCTCAATGACAACAACTACTCGGGTAAGATCAACAATTTGATTGGAGGTTCGAGAGAGCTTGTTTACTGCGCCAGGCAGATGCATGAGAAGACCGTTAGCCAGCCCAATTTTTCGGAGTATGAACCTTTTGCAGCTCAAATTCTCGCTGAATCGCGTGAGGGGGCAAGTACTCTCACCGTCGAGCGAGATCGGTATGTTGCCGGCGTCATCTCAGACATGCGTGGACTGGCTCAAAACAGTAATGTTCAGCCAGCACGAGAGTTGGCGCTTTTTGATGCCTCTTCTGATCGTCCTGAGATAACAGATTTCAAAGTTGGCAGTCTGGAAAATATGGAGTCGAACGTCGTTGCCTTAAAGGGGCTTCCTGACTTGCTTGAGCATGACACTACCCAGAACTTTCTAAAACATGGAAAGGATTTTGATTTTTATCGTGCCTCGATACCACTGAAACTACCGGCTCCAGACGACGACCTTGACTTTCAGCTGTCTCCCTTGCCCATTGCTGTGAGCGAGACTACCGCTCCGTTGCGTCTTGTCAGCGGAGTTCACTTCAAGCCATCGTTGATCTTGCGTGAGCATGGCAAGGATGAAATTGGTAATTGCAAACTCGTACCCTCGTGCGTGCAGGTGTCGATGACAGTAAAATTACAAAGCAAAGTCACGCAAGAGCTGCAGTCAAGCACTCTAAGCGTGAGTACCGCCTGTACGAATGGAAGTTTGCCGGAGCCCAAGGAATGAAGCAAGTCCGTCAAAGAGATAAAGGTTCTGCGAATATCACCGAATTCGGTGCCACCCTCTGGTTGTTGATGGGCTGTATTGTGTTGCCACTTTTGAATCTGGCTGTTGTCCCACTTCGATTTGGTTTAGGAAAATCGATTGTCGCTAATGAAGTTCGTCATCTGGCTCAATGCGAGACATTTAGTGAGGCTCGCAAAGGTGTAAGTACCGAGTCTGCAGCGATTACGGCCCTCAAAAACATTGGTGGCATTGAAGTCAAATCGATGCACCTCTCCCTGTATGCACAGTCAGAGCGGGATAAAACCAAAGTGCACTCGATTGATGAGCCACACAAAATGCCACCAACTTGGTTGCCCAATGGAATGGAATCTCCCTGCTTGTATTTGCTTGATCTCAAATTGGACGTCTGTATCTACCCGTTGATCTCATCCCCGTATCCACACTTTCGGATTCCAGGGCTGAGTGGACCTATTCCAATTCAATTTCATGAAGTATCCTCGTGGGAAAATCTTGGATGTGATCCAGTAACAGGCGAATACTGTCTAAATCAATAATGTCTTGCCGTGCGAATTTCTATGGAATTGCATTGCTGATTAATTTTTTGCATTGGCTAGAAGGCTGCACAAAACCGACGGCGGTCGGAGGATGTGTGAGTGGATTAGTTGTCGATTACTGAGCAGCCGACCAGCCTTTTGCATTACCGCCGGTTGGCAGCGGCTAAAGTCAGTACTTTATTTCCCTTTGTCTCGCGTGTGAGTGCAGTAGAGCTTTCTCTTATCTCTTTGAGCACTCGATTGAAGCGTCGTAGCTTTCCGTATGCGTCAACCGCTTTTTGCATCTTTACGGTCTCCGGACTGTCCTTGTTGTTCTCAAAGTCAGTGGAAAGGACTTCGCAAGAATAAAGAAGCGCATCCTCAATAATGCGTAATTGATCGAACGTAAGATTCATGATGTCCGCAACCCTCAATTCTAGTATTTTGAACTTTCTGCTAACAGCTTATCGACCGTGACCGCGAAATATCTGCAGTCGGACCGAGCAAACATTAAATCGACCAGAATTCTCGAAAACGATGTGCCCATCAGAATGGCCGATCGCTTTCCGTTGTTTCAATCTATGAAGGAATGTTAGTGGTGCTACCGGTAGTGCTTGAGAATATCGGTGGACCATTCAATTGCCAGATCTATAAGCTCTTTTGGCTCGGTAATCACAGCCTCGGCACCATATGGAGCCAGCCAACGCATCACCTCATCCAGGCTTGTCGCAGGGAAAGACAGTCTGCAAGAGCCATCGGGAAGATCTTCCAGGACTTGTTGCGGATGCCAAATTCGTTCTCTTATATAACGAGCAGAGTGTGGCACGAATTCAATTTTTACATCAAAGGACTTTTCTCCGTGCTCAAGCTGGAAAGCTGAATCGATCCATTCGTTGAGCTCTGTTTTGGAAATCGGCTTGAATGTAGACTCGAGAACTTTATAGTCCTGAATTCGATGAAGTGCGAACATTCTAAGATTACGTCGCGAATTGCAGTAGGCGATGACATACCAGGTGCCCCGATCGTGAAGAAGAAGCTGGGGATTGATTGTCCGATTGGTAATCTCGCCTTTGCTTGCAGCGAAGTATGTGATCTCTATTTGCTGCTGCGTGTCGCACGACTTGTTGATGTCGTTGAACATTTTCGCGCTCAATGGAACGATTGCATTAGCTCTGAACTTGACAACCGACTTTATCTCTTCAGGATCGACATTGACTTTCTCCGGTAGGCGCTCGGATATTTTTTCCAATGCAGATCGAAGAGTCGCTTCGAAGGAAGTGCCGGTATATATAGACAATATCTCCTTGCCGAGCGTCAAGGCAAAGACTTCCCCGCTTGAAAGCTCAAATGACGGCAGACGCTTGGTGGGATTGGTATTGAAATAGCCACCCCGGTTATGATCGAATACTATTTCACGAGCCAATCTATCTTTTAGATATCTTAAATCGTCATGCAGGGTGCGCTCAGAAACCTCGAATTTCTGACATAAGTCTTGGACGCTGGGAAATCCGCCTCTGCAGATTTCAGTATCTATGTTGAGGACTCGTTCTAGTTTTGTGCTCATGGCGATCTAAACTACACTAGCGAAGGCGCTATGCCACTATCATCAAGACAGTTTTAATCTTTTATTTTTCTGACTGCAGATATTTCGCAGTCCTACCTAATAGCCTGGAAATAGTAGCGGGAGTATCGGCTATGAGAAAGGTAGGCGACGAGCTTCTATATTCGCCCTCGGACTTGATTACATTCATGGAGTCTCGATTTGACTCGTGGATGGAGCGATTCTTGCGAGAGTACCCAGGTGAAATCCAGCCTGATGCCGAGGACGATGGCAAGGCTCTCGTCGCTCAACACGGTAACATTCATGAATCAGCTTTTTTAACCAAGCTACAAGAGCGCGGTGCAGATATTGCCGAAATCACTGGAGCCGACGAGATAGCATTTGCTTCTACTATTCAGGCAATGCGTGACGGACGTGAGGTGATTTACCAAGGTTACCTACGTTCCGGACAGTTTGCTGGTCGATCTGATTTCCTTGTGCGGGTTGATGGGACGTCATCTTTGGGGGACTATTGCTACGAAGTCTGGGACACCAAGCTGTCGAAGAAGGCTAAGCCGTACTTCGCCATTCAACTCTGTTGTTACGCAGAGATGATGGAGGAGATTCAGAGCTTACTTCCGCCGACTGTTTGTATAGTTCTTGGCGATTTCAGTCAGAGGACATTTCGTACGCGCGATTTCTTCGCACTCTATCAGCAAATTAAGAAGTCTTTTCTGCAGTTTCAGGGCGAGTTTCGCAGAGACAATCCGCCCCTCGATTGTAGTGCCGGATCTTACAGTCGCTGGACTAGCTACTCAGAGCGGATTCTCGAAGAGCGAGATGATCTTTCTCGAGTAGCAAATATCACGATGAGTCAAGCACGTCGTCTACAAAAGTCTGGTATCACGACGATGACGATGTTGTCCGGAGCTCAATTCTCCGCAGACATAAAAATAGCGGAGGAAACATTCGAAAAATTGCGAGGTCAGGCGCGTCTGCAGATTCAATCCCGGACAGAGGGCAGGACGTGCTACGAGATACTACCTCCAGTTGATGGCCGAGGCCTGACGATACTTCCGCCGCGATCGGCGAGCGATGTTTTCTTCGACATGGAAGGTTATCCGCACGTAGAAGGAGGCTTGGAGTACCTGTTCGGCGCGATACTCACCGAGCCGACTGGGCAAATTTTCAAGGACTGGTGGGCGCACGACAGAGTTCAAGAGAAGCAGGCTTTTCGGGAGTTTATCACCTGGATTTATAGCCGTTGGATGCAAGATCCGACTATGCACGTTTACCATTACGCCTCGTATGAAGTCTCAGCCGTGCGGAGATTGGCTGGTCGCCACGGAATAATGGCGGACGAAGTCGATCAGCTTCTTCGAAATGAAGTTTTCGTTGATCTATATCAGGTCGTCAGGCAGGGAGTCCGGGTTGGTGAGCCATCCTATTCCATCAAATATGTAGAACATTTATATCGGGAGAAGCGAAGTGGTACTGTCTCCAAAGCTACTGATTCGGTCGTCTTCTACGAGCGCTGGCTAGAAGTCCAGGACGGACCGGTCTGGGAAGACTCCGCGATCTTGAAGGAGATTCGCGACTACAACGAAGAAGACTGCGTGTCGACCTCGCAGTTGGCAGAGTGGTTGTGGCTCAGGCAGGCGGAGAGTAAAATCGTTTATTCAGGCAAGTTGGTGCAGACCCCACCGGCGGTGCCAATGCTGCGCGAATCGCAGATTCTAGCCGAGGAAATGTTCTCTGCGGCGGAGTTCATTGAGGATGCTGAGACAAGGCGTGTCTATGAGCTTCTAGCTGGTCTATTGGAGTTCCATCGCAGAGAAGATAAGCCGAAGTGGTGGCGACTTTTCGACAGACAGAAGATGTCTCTAGACGAGCTTCACAATGACTTGGACTGCCTGTCCGGTCTGAAGCGTTCGGGGCAAGCTCCAGAGCCGACTCGACGCTCCCTGGGGTATGAATATACGTTCGACCCAAATCAAGACACCAAGTTGGAGTCCGGCCAACAGTGCTTCGTCTCGACCGATTTAACTCGCGTTAGACTTGCTTCGCTTGATCGAATCAAAGGGATAGCCACTATAGTTCTGGGTCCTACCAAGGAGCCTCCCTCTGATGAAATTGTGCTTGTCACCGATGAGTTTGTTGATAGTCGCACGATCTCCGATTCAATCTTTCGAGTTTGCCAGCAGTGGCACACCAGTCGTACTCTACCGCAATGTCTATCCGACCTCCTGTATCGCCGGTCGCCCCGCATAAAGGGACGGTTTGCTGGTTCACCGGTTGCCTGCTCGGATTCGGCGCAAGACGTTGCACAGGCAATTAGCAAAATGCAAAGTTCAGCGTTATGCATTCAAGGACCGCCCGGAAGTGGTAAGACTTACACAGCTACTCGCTGCATTGCCGAGCTTTTGAAGCAAGGCAAGAAGGTTGGAATAACTTCCAATTCGCACAAGGCGATCGATAATCTGCTGATCCAACTTGGACAGTTAATGTCCTCTGCAGGAGATCACTTCAAAGCTGTCAAAATCGGAAGTGTAGCTAAGGGTGCCGAGTTCGATGGCCTCAACATTGAGAGTATCAAAGACTCGGGTAGTTTCTTCAAGGCGCCGGACTATGAAGAGTACAACGTGGTCGCCGGGACCGCATGGCTCTTCAGTCGAAAGGAAGCTGTTGGATTTTTTGACTATCTCTTTATTGATGAGGCTGGTCAGGTTTCTCTCGCTAATCTCACAGCGATGAGTCCGTGTACTGACAATCTCTTATTGCTTGGCGATCAAATGCAGCTTGAGCAGCCAATTGCCGGTTCTCACCCTGGTGACTGTGGCAAGTCGTGCCTCGAATATTTGCTCGAGGGTCGTGCCACCATTCAGGAAGACATGGGAGTGTTTCTTGGGACAACCAGAAGGATGCATCCAGACATTTGTGAGCTGATCTCTCTGGCCGTCTACGATGGGAGGCTGGTCTCGTCTGCCGACACTCATAATCAGATTCTTTACCCGCCGGCCGACCTCGCTTCAAGATTTGAAAAGCGGGCTGGTATTGTCTGGCATCCGGTCGAGCACTCAGGCAATAGCCAATCAAGCGACCAGGAAGTTGATGCAATCGAAGGTCTTATTAACGATCTTCTCATGTGTGAGGTCGCAGACAAATCTGGAGCCCTCAAGTTTATCGATCTCAACGACATTCTTATTGTCGCGCCATATAACATGCAGGCTCGGAAGATATCCTCTCGTATATCTGCTGTTCGTGTTGCATCTGTCGATAAGTTTCAAGGACAGGAGGCACCGATTGTGATACTGTCAATGTGCGCGAGCGAAGGTAGCAGTTCACCCAGGGGACTTGAATTCCTGTTTAGCCGGAGCCGCTTGAATGTTGCGATCTCGAGAGCAAAGACTCTCGCATTTATCATTGGAAATCCGGCATTGCTGTCGACCCAGTTTTCGTCGGTCGATCAGATGGTTCTCATCAATTTCTTCTGCCAGATAGTTGAGGCCGGCACAAAGGTTCCCCAGTCTGAGCGCGGCGTGTCCGAATGGCGTCGGTCGGCATGAGTTAGAGGATTTATGGAAAACATCGCTTTCTTAATCTGCGGTCTAGCTATCGGTGCGTTGGTTGTCTGGTTGTTCTCGAAGAGCCAGGCTACATCTCAGATGGAGAAGGCCACTAGCACTCTCAAGAGCGAGCTCGCAGCAATCAGGTCTCGCTTGGAAGATCGCGAAAAGAGTTTGGAAGATCAGAAAAAATTGTCTGGACAAACTCAAGAGCAGCTCCAGGACTACATGCAGAAGCTTTCCAATGTGCAAGCGTTGCTGGCTGCCGCCGATGAGCGAAATCAGCAAATCGTTTCACTACAGGCCGAAGTTAAGGCTCGGCAGGAGCGACTCGACAGTTTCTCGTCAGAAGTTTTGAACCTCAGGCAGAAGATTTCTGTCCTGGAGACCGCACGAGAGAAGGAGCGCCAATCGGCAGAGGAGAAGTTACAACTCCTCGATAAAGCTCAGAGACAGCTGGCAGAGTCGTTTCAAGCGCTGTCGTCGCAGGCGCTCAAATCTAACAACCAGGCCTTTCTAGATCTTGCAAAGACCCACCTGGAGAAGTTTCAAGAAGGCGCAAAGACAGATCTTGAGCAAAGACAGAAATCGATCGACGAGCTGGTTAAGCCATTGAAGGAATCTCTCGTCAATGTCGACAGCAAAATCCAAGATTTAGAGAAAGAGCGCATCAATGCTTATTCCGGATTGAAAGAGCAGATCAGTGCTCTCGCTAACGGTCAGACCAATCTCCAACAGGAGACGCAGAATCTTGTTCGGGCATTGCGTGCACCAAGCGTTAGGGGGCGGTGGGGCGAAATTCAACTTAAGCGTGTCGTGGAGATGGCCGGCATGTTGGAGCACTGCGACTTCTTCCAGCAGATGACGATTGCTACTGAAGATTCCGTCATTCGACCGGATATGCTTGTGCGCTTACCAGGGAAAAAGACGATCATCGTTGATTCCAAGGCCCCACTTCAATCTTATCTGGACGCACTCGAGGCGCGGGATGATGAGACAAGAGTGGCTTGTCTGAAGGACCACGCTCGTCAAATTCGAGTTCATCTGTCGAAGCTCTCCAGTAAAGCCTATTGGGATCAGTTCGACGCTTCTCCGGAGTTTGTAGTCTTGTTCTTGCCAGGAGAGACTTTCTTCAGCGCGGCTTTGGAGCAGGATCCAGCCTTGATTGAAGTAGGTGTGGAGCAGCGAGTCATACTGGCTACTCCAACGACTCTCATAGGGTTGCTTCGTGCTGTCGCGTATGGATGGAAGCAGGAAAGGCTTGCCGAAAATGCGCAGGCCATTAGCCAGCTCGGAAAGACTTTGTACGAACGCATCAGGGTGATGGCTAACCATTTTGCTGATATTCGGAAGGGTCTCGACAAGACAGTGGATGCCTACAACAAGGCGGTCGGATCGATGGAGACTAGGGTCCTTGTCACGGCCAGAAAATTCCAAGAGCTAGGAGTCAGTGACGGACAGGAGATCGTTCAACTCGAGTGTCAGGAGCAGCCGCTTCGCTTGGTTCAGAGTTTAGAGCGCCTACCGATCACAATTGCCGCAGAATAATGATTTCTCGTTGGTGCGATCCAGTGTTATTTCTTGATACCATGAAACACAGTCAATTTGTCCATCTTTGGTGCTCCGGTTGAATGCGCCTTCAGCACGGCTTCTCTAAGACCTATCCGCGGTAGGTTTGTTTGCTGTGGACGCGTACACCCCAATGTGCCGTTCCAGAGCTCTTTCGTTCCAAGTAATGAGTGTCTGTGCGCACGTTTGCAGCACTCAGTTCTATACATAGAGACTTTGCTGTTAGATTGAGCCGTGCCACTTCGCGAGGTTGTTTTGACTCCTGGCTACTCTCTGCTATTATTCAGTAGTTTGCTATTGTGCAGTTCAAGAGCCATGAGCGTAGAATACAAGTACTTTCGTGTCGCTCATCAAACCGGGAATGACTTCGATACGGCCGTACTCGACGAAACCTCGGAAAGTCATTTCTTTGAGATGGGCAAGAGCTGGCAAGCTGTCCACGTTGCGTTGACGGGCAGTAGAGAAGTGACTGATGAATTGCTAAGTAAGGCTATCTTCGGAGACGAGCTAGTGCTGGTACGCGGAGTACCTTTTGCTCTCGTTAATAGAGTGGTTGCTAAAGAAGTGTTTGAAGCACTATCGAAATTGGACATGGTGATTGCGCGAAATAGACTGGAGCAAGATCACATCGACAACCTCTATTCATTCGACTATGACAATCTAGATGATTCGATCGAAGAAACGTTGTCGCAAATCGAGCTATTCACTAGCTTTTACAAAGATGCTGACAAGCACGGAGAAATAATTCTAGTGAAGAGCGTATAGAACTAAGCTTATTAGTTCAACTCTTGTGGGTTTTGATGTGTGCTTCTAATAGGTCGCAAACGTTTCCAGCATCGGACAAATCACCGATCTCCATAGCATCTTTAATTTCCCTTTTCGAAACTGGGTAAGAAGTCAGAAGAATTTTTGCAGCGTCATCTCTGTCATTGTGCGCAAGCTGCGATAGAAGTCCTGCTGGTGATGCACCGTGTTCTAGAAGCAAACGAAAAATTTCTAGACGCTGCGCGTCAAGGCTTTGCTTGCCGAGCTTCGCTACAATTTCTGGTCGTTTTAACAGCTTCGCTACGTATATAACAGGAGTTTCACCAGTCGCCGGCTCTTTGGCGGAGATCGCTTCGCTGGCAAGCCAATTCTTTATTGCCTCGACATCGCCATCATCTATGTATTTCTTCCAAGGTATGTTGGAAACTGAAGAGTCCTTTGCATCAGCAGACTTGGACATTTGAAATCCCCCTAACCCACGTTTTTAAAGTGTACTTGAATGACCGAAGGACTATTGGGGCGTTCCCTCGATAGAAGTGCTAGAACGGTAATGCTTTGCTCACCAGGAACAGTATGCCAATGAGAGCTGCAACGCCGAATAGCGCAAGGACTATGTTGCGAGAACGGCCTGTCGGCATCGACATTCCGATGGTGAGGAAAATTACGGCGAGGATTGCGCTAAACATGACTGGTCCGGACTGGATAATAAAAAGCGTGCTTGGGCTGAGTTTGTACATAAACAGCCAAACGCATGGAGGACGCATGGTCTGCCCTGCGAAGGGCGGTTGCGCTTTGCTAATCTCATAATCTTCGCCTTCTTCGGCGGAGTAGAAGTAGGCTTGACCCGGTCGATTGCCGCTCAGTGCCTTGCCGTCTTGTCCCAGGGCTTGTATTACGAAACCTCTGGTGTCACCTCTCGGATTCAGGAAGTTAATCGCCGCGCAGCGAATCATTCCAGGATGTCCTTCAGGGGCTCCTTCCCAGGCTTCGCCCGCAGCTAGTGAGTTGAACAAGTGCGCGCGAGCTTTGTCGTCATCCACGGGAGATTTGCCTTCCCCAACCTGGATCTGTTGGAACGAAGGCAGCTCATTCTTCTTATCGTACGGGTTCTTGTATGAAAGTTGGAATGTCGTTCGCATTCGATCTGGGCGATCCGGATATCTCTTTTTCTTTGAGTAACATGTGGTCGCATACTGCCTCACCAGATCAACCGATTTCATGAGCTTCGATTCGGGACCTTCTGCGAGATACAGTGTATTGCCGTCCTGATCGACGATACCGTCTTCGGTTTTATAGAATGAAGCTTGTTTTGAGATCAGTGCTCCGACTGCCATGTCGAAGGCGTCCCGCCAATCGTCCAGATAGAATCTGAAATTGCTTTTGACTGTTTGATTCTCAGCGATGTACTCCATGGAATTGGTGCTAGATACAGAGAAAAGTTTTGTCTTATCGGCCGACGAATACTTGTGTGGTATTGAGAGGTAAGCTTCTTCTGCTGTGACTGATCGAGGCAGAAAAAGATACAGTCCGATGAAGGTCAGGACACCGATTCCGATGGCAAGGGCAATTGCATTTACGGTAAAGGCCGCTCTCTGCTCACTGCTAACAACCGGTTGATCGGGAGAACCTTTTGCTGAGACCGCCCACTGCATCAGATCGCCTAGCTTTTGCAGTGGGTTTGGACCTGTGGGAGGACCTGACTCCATGTCTCGTGAAGCGTTAGTTCGAATTCTCGGATTGTTGTCCGGTTGCGACTCGCTACTCGAGCCACTCTCGCCTTGTTCGCCGGACGGTGCAAGGTCCAAGCTCGCACTTTCGGATGATACTGCAGGCGGTGAATCGCTCCCTTGTTGTTGCCGGAAATCTGCTGTAGGTCCACCGGCTTTTCTGCCATCCATCATATCGCGGGCGCTATTCACGAGTCCCTCGAGAGCGTCGGTCAAGCCTGGAGCCGTAGGCGCATCCAACTTCTTCGATGAGCCGCCTAACATGGTGGAAGCCACGGCATGGATTGCCTTGGTGCTAACCTCCTGCAGGGGTGACATGAAGTTTGGATCTTCGGAATCTTGTTGGTTGGGGATGCTAGGTCCTCTATCGAAGGCATCGCCGACATTACGATTAATCTTTGGAATGCGTTGTTTCTTCTCTGGCGGGCTATATGATGCCGGTCCATCATTGGTGACCTGACCGACGACGTCAAAACTTGTCGGCCTATTGCCGCCCGAGGGACGAGGTGCTGGAATGGCTGGCCGGTGAAGAGAGTAAGCCGGAGCCTGGTTTACGTTGGCGATTTCGGCCGGGGAATCCTGAGGCATTAACGACTCTTCTTGCGGAATCTGCGGTTTGCTCCATTCGCCAGTTTGGCCATCGTTCCATTCTGGTGTCGTTTGCGATGGTGCCGGTAACGGAGGACTTGCTTGTGCTGTGATAGCGCTTGGGATCGGTTTGCTCCACTCGCCTGTTTGACCGTCTTGCCATTGCGCCCCGTCGGCTGGTGCTGGCATGGGTGGAGCTATTGGCATGGGTGGAGCTGGTGGCATGGGTGGCCTGTTCCACTCGCCTGTCTCACCGTCCTGCCATTGAGCGGCCGAAGCAGGGCTATGAGTAGCCTGCGGCAGTGGTGGCGGTGCGCTTTGACTAGGCTCGAGGCGATTCCATTCGTCGTCTTCGGAAATCTGACTCGTTGCGACGTTGGGTTTGCTCCATTCTCCAGTCTGACCGTCATCCCACTGGTGCGGAGATTGTTGATCGTTCGGTAGGTGCTTCCACTCGCCGGATTGACCCTCAATTGGTTGACTCGTTGACGCGCGTTTAACCTGCGCGGGGCGAACCCACTCGCCAGTTTCGCCTAAAGAGAGTGCTTGTCCTGCTCCAGGAGGAGGTGGAGGTAGTTCTTGCCCGAAACCCCCACCGGGAGGAGGAGGCGGAGGTCCTTGCCCGAAACCCCCACCGGGAGGAGGAGGCGGAGGTCCTTGCCCGAAACCCCCACCGGACGGAGGAGGCGGCGGTCCTTGTCCGAAACCACCGGGAGGCGGCGGAGGTTCTTGCCCGAAACCACCGGGAGGAGGCGGCGGAGGTTCTTGCCCGAAACCGCTAGGCGGAGGAGGCGGCGGTCCTTGTCCGAAACTGCCGGGACGAGGGGGCGGAGGTTCTTGCCCGAAACCGCTAGGAGGCGGCGGTGGTCCTTGTCCGAAACCACTGGGAGGAGGAGGCGGAGGTTCTTGCCCGAAACCGCGGGGAGGTGGTGGCGGCGGTTCTTGCCCAAAACCACCAGGCGGTAGTCCTTGTCCGAACCCGCTGGGAGGCGGAGCTTGCCCGAAATTAGGAGGCGGACCCTGTCCGAAACCACCGGGAGGAGGCGGCGGGGGTTCTTGACCGAAACCACCAAGAGGTGGAGAACTTTGACTGAAAGCAGGAGGCGGCGGAGGCGGAGGCGGGCCCTGAGCGAACCCACTCGGAGGTGGAGGAGTTTGCCCTGTAGGAGCGAACCCGGGAGGAGGAGGCGGCGGCGATCCAGGTGAAAAGCCAGACGGGGAGGCCGCATAACCTGCAGATCTCTGAGCGCTTACCACGCTGGATGGACTAATCTTGCGAGCCTTGACACCACTAGCCTTATTCATAAATTCCTGAGCTTGCTCTGTCTTGCCAAGCTTGTGATTTATGGTGGCAATCCTCTGGAGCGATCGACCAATCGAATCAGCGTGATCTCCCGGCATTGGCGCGGTCGCGTCTATCAGCTCTTGATTGAGCTGTACCGCTTCGCTGAATTTCCCCCAGGACGAATAAATTTCGGTGAGACACTCGACGCAACTTGCCATTGCATCCGGTTTGCCTAGTTTCGAGAGTGCGTCTCGAAGGGCTGGCTCAGCCGCCGCAAAATTTCCGTTCGAAAAATCGAGCTTCCCCTTCTCCAGTTGCTGGAGCGCCGCTTTCTGTTCGTTATCAGCCTCAAATGACATTGCTTAGGTACTCAAAAAAGAGGTAAATCATGACTCCAATACTTGTGCACTCATTGTTGAATACCCGCCCCGCGACGAAAAATCCCCTGCATGACAACTGCGCGTTCAGACAAAAAATCTGCAAAGGACGTGCCAATCAGTCCCTGACTATTTGTACCGTTGTATTTCAGCTGGGTTCAACACAACTTCCATTTCGACTGGTCGTGGCCAAAATCTTGGTGGTACAGGTAGTGGCGACGCCGCTTTCACCGCCTGCACGGCAGAATTGTCCAGGTCCACATCGCCAGAAGATTCTGAGACACTGAATGATTTGACAATGCCATTTCCATCTATCTTCGTTCGCACCACTATCGCGTTGGTTTTCGAATTGTCTGCCGGCAGTTTCCACGCCCTCATTATCACGTCTTTCACGCTTCGCTGATAATTCTCTTCGATCTGCGCTCGTTGGTCGTCACTTAATTGGTCTACTTGGCCGGGTTCGTTATTGGTGCTCGATTTCACGTCGGGTTGATCGTTGTTCGTCTCGGACATTTTGCGGATAGGCTCCAGCACCATTCCAATGAAAACGCACCCACCGTACATTAGGCACATGAAGACAACACCAATCATCGCAAAAATTTGCTGAACCTTCTGAAGACTTTGGGTTGACCTTATCTTCGAAACTTGTTTCTGGAGCTGTTTGCCTCGGGAAGTCTGTTTCAACGCCTTTAAAACAGTTATGTCCCTTACGATGATGGTATCGCCCGTCGTAGCATTTGAAAACACGATGCGATCGCCGTTAGCTCCGCCCAGCTTGATATCGAGCTGTTCCAGCTCAAAAGCAAAACTGCTACCGTCGTCGTGACGGATCAGAAGCTGATCGCTGTTGATCTTTGCTGTAACTGGATCTGCATCGACAGTCCCGGGGCGATAGCGCCTCGCCTGAAAACTGTCTGGGAGATTGTCTGTTGGTTTCATCTTCATCAGCGCATAAAGATCGTCGGTTAAATCTAACGGAAACGATGGCGACTTTCAATCCGCGGTGACCTGTTTCTATGGTTTCTTTGTCAACCGGAGGGCGACCAAAGCTATGTATCGCCAGCGTTTACGATTGTCTCGGATAACATTTTTTTGGCGAAAAACCTTTTGACGTCTGGAAGATAGCAGATTTACACTTTTTGAATTCGGTGGCTACTTGCAGCGGTTCACGAGCGTGAGCTTATTATCTTGTAGAAGGGGAACATTGAGATCGACGGTCTAAATCGTGCATATCGCTTCTAGTGGATGTTAAAAGAGCCTTGAAATGTCCGAGCTGAAGAGTCCAGAGACTTGTCCGAAATGCCAGATGCCGCTTGAAAAAGGTGGTTCTGGTAGTCTTACTCAGTGGATTTTGATTTGCAATTGTGGCCGACCTGAAGCGACTGATACGAGTGGCTCAGCTGCGCCGATACCGATGTGTGCGACCTGCGGGAAGCGAGTCGAATCAGGACGATCAGGGACCCTTACTCAATGGATCTTTCGGGCTGATTTGTGTTCTTGTGAGGCACCACAGCTAGTATCGCCGGAAAATTTACGGGCTCGACACGGCGCGCCGGTCAAAGCTGAAGCTGTCCTCGTTGACCAACTCGAAGATATGGAAGAGTTGGAAGTCGTTTTAGGAAGTTTTCCCCTCGAGCGTTATTGTCCGGTGAAATGTTTGGGGCAGGGCGCATCGGGAAAAGTCTATCTTTGTATAGACAGATTGCTCAACAAGCGAGTTGCGGTAAAGGTTCTCAGCCTCCACAATAACGAGCAGCTGATCTCGTTTCAGCGCGAGGCCAAGGCGACCAGCCAGTTGAATCACCCCGGCATCGTAAAAATCCTCGACTTCGGTGTGACAGATGGAAAGTCTCCATATATGGTGCTCGACTACATCGACGGAGTCAGTTTAGCAGACCTATTGGAGAGAGCCGGTGACCTCCCTGAGGAGGATGTAGTCTGTTTATTTGAGCATATCTGCGAGGCCTTGTCTTATGCTCACGAGCGGGGTGTGTTCCATCGAGATTTGAAGCCCAGCAATATAATCGTCCGACTTGACGAGGATGGTCCGAATGCCTGGCTCATCGATTTCGGGGTTGGCTCATTGACATGTGAGACGCGCTCTGAGCAGGGCGAAAGACTCTGCGGTTCACCCGCGTACATGAGTCCTGATGTGGCGGGCGGTCAGCCCTTTGACGCACGGTCGGAAATTTATTCTTTTGGATGCATCTTCTACGAAGCATTTGCAGGACGTCCACCTTTTGTTGGAGAAACCGCCCTCGAGACCCTTTCTCTGCATGCCCACCGGGCATTGCCTGACGTTTCATTTCTCTCCGACAAAATCGCTAGAGTGATACTGACTTGCCTGCAAAAATCCCCCCGCGATCGATATCAAAGTATGGATGCGGTGAAGCGGGCCCTCGCTGAATCTTACAGCTCTAATTCAGAGCTCACGGGAAGTTTTCTCCAAAAGGAGCCCAGGGAAAAGTCGATGGCGAGCCCCCTCGTCGTCGCACTGATTTTGGTGCTGCTCACCACTCTCGGTGCCATAATGTTTCAAAATCTTTCCTCTTCCGATCGTGCCATCAGCGAAAAGCCAGCTGTCCCAGCTCCCGAGCTCCGACAAGCGCTCGAGCAGCTCGAAGAAAAAAAGTGGCGACGCGGTTTGGACTTCATGGGCGCAGAGGGGTGGCAGAGTTCGCCTATGATAAGCGACGAAGACTTCAAGTATTTGAGCACGGAGAAAGACGTCCGACACATTAATGTGGAGGTGCCCAGCAGCATTACTGGTGTTGGGTTTCGCTACCTGGCTGGTCGGAATGTCAAAGGTGTTCGACTGAAGACGCCTGCGCTTAGTGACGAAGGACTCGACGCGCTCTCCAAAATAAAATCGTTGAATGGAATACACTTATCTATGGCTTCAAACTTGTCGGCGAAGGGGTTGGACAAGCTCGCCGAGTTGCCGCACCTGGTGTCTCTCGATTTGACGGTCTTGAAACTTCCGAGTGGGGCTTTCGAGAGTATTGCGACAATACCTAATCTCCGATCGTTGAGCTTCTACAACGCTAAGAATGTGACCCTGAGCGGTATCGAGTACTTACAGAAGAATGCACCGCGGCTGATCTTCCTTGACTTGACAGGGACTTACCTCGACAACAGGGTGATTCCTGTGGTTGCGAAAATGAAAAATCTCTATCAAGTGCGATTGGCAAACCTCGATCTCAACGACGATCATCTCGAACTATTGGGTAACCTGCCGAAGCTTTCGTTGCTCTATATCTCACAAAACAAAATCACTGACAAAGGGCTGGGGAAGCTCAGTCAATGTCGCAATCTGGAGGTCCTTGATATAACCAGGTGCCCCAACATCACGAGCGATGCGCGTAGGGCGTTCCTGAAAGCTCATCCAAAGACTGCCGTTGTAATCAATAAGTCCGATCCGATTTTGAATTCGCTTGCCCCGCTTGATGGAGCTCCGCACCGTAAGTAGCTTCATCTCTAATCGCACTCGATGCGATTTATCATTGATTCTGGGTAAAACGCTATTTAGTTGATAATTGAAGAAGATGAGGTTTTGGAAATGGCGATTCCCAAACGGATCAATCCGACCAGTCTAAATGACTATCTTGAAGTTATCACGAGAGCAGTCTTCCAGGCTGGTGTGCGCTGGTCGCAGATTGAAAAACATTGGTCCGATTATCAAAGCGGATTTGCTGGATTCGATGTTCACAAAGTCGCTGCCTTCACTGCCGAGGATGTCGATCGGCTGATGGAGCATCCGGGAATCATGCACAGTCGAAAGAAGATTGATGGAACAGTGAAAAACGCAAAGACGCTTATCGAGTTGGATACAACGCATAATGGCATCCGTAATTACTTGCGATCGAAAGGCTCTTATGAAGAGCTCAGTAAGGACATAAAGAAGAGATTCAGCTTTGTTGGCGAGTTGAGCGTGTATTACTTCTTGTTTCGTGTGGGAGAGTCGGTCCCCGACTTCGAACAGTGGTCGAAGTCTATCGCAGGCGAGCATCCGCGTATGCGCGAAATGGTTGAAGCGGATTTAAAAGCGACTAGCTAACTTATGCTAATGCGGATTTCAGACTGCGATATAATTTCCAGAGCTGTCCTGATACTTTACGAACCTCCTTGGTGTCGATCATTGGAAATTTCTCGCCGTCGCTTTCTCTCGAACACCTTGAAAGGAGCCACTCTGCTTGCTGCCGGGCAGCTCGAGCTCCAGGCCTTTGGGCAGGAGTCTGAAGCCGGTGTTTCAGAAATTACACCATCAGTGGTGCCAAAACCATTTTCAATTCTGCGCCCAAATGTTGATTTCCGTGGTCGGATCGTAAAACTGGGAGACGGCAATTACGAACGTTGTCGCGAAAATTACAATGCTCGCATCCTGACCCGACCTGAATATATCTTCTACTGCAGCACACCTACCGACGTGGTGCATGCGCTCGAGTTCGCTCGCCAGGAGAATACTCCTTTTGTTATTAGAGCCGGCGGCCATAGTTATGAAGGGTTGTCCCTCGTAGAGGGTGGTATCGTCATTGATGTTAGCGAAATGAATAAAGTCTCTGTGCAAACAACCAAAAAATTGGCGGTTGTTGAAGCCGGTGCGAAGCTCATGCAGTTGTACGAACAACTCTGGGACAAGAGAATGGTTGTGCCGGGTGGGTCTTGTGCATCGGTTGGAGTCGCCGGTCTGACTCTGGGCGGCGGCTTCGGCCTCCTCTCTCGATACATGGGATTGACTTGTGACAATCTGAAATCGGTCAAAATGGTTAATGCTCAAGGCGAGATCCTAGAAGCAAATCAGCACGAGAACGAGGACTTGCTCTGGGCTTTGAAAGGAGCGGGTGCTGGAAATTTCGGTGTCGTTACCGAGTTGACATTCAAACTTCATCCGATCAGCAACGTTACTATATTCCGGATTAAATGGAACTGGGAGGAGATGGGTCAAGTGATCCACACGTGGCAAAAGTGGGCACCCCATGTCGATGACAGAATAACTTCAATTCTTACGATGACTTCGAAATTCGTAAATCGCGTTTCCTGTGTTGGAGTATTCCTCGGTAGCCAGGCGGAGGTCAGATCGCTTATAAATCCTCTGATCACTTCAGTCAAGCCTATAAGCGTATCGCTCTCTACTGTTCCATTTATAGATGCGGCCAGGAGGTTCTCCGGGGAAAAGCGTCCCTCTGCAAAGTCTGGAGCGGTACCGGAAGCGGTGCACATCCCAATCCATCCCCGCTTCAAGAATTCGTCAGACTATGCCATAAAGGACCTCAGCGAAAGCGCGCTCAAAACAATTCATGCCTTTCTCAGTAGCAGTCCGCGTGACAGTAGCTGTCTGCAGTTTGATAGTTATGGGGGCGCGATCAACCGCGTTCCGATCTCCGACTCGGCGTTTTGCCACAGGGGAGAGACAAAGTTTTGTTTGCACTATCAAATAAATTGGCGACATCCTAGTGAGGATGAGCGCAACATGAAGTGGATCAGTGAGTTTCGCAGGGCGATGCAGCCCCATGTATCCGGACAAAACTACTTCAACTATTGCGATCTGAATACTGAAAACTACGCTAGCAGTTACTTTGGCGACAATCTGACTAAGCTGCAGGCGGTCAAAGTCAAATATGATCCGGACGACGTGTTCAGATACCCTCAAAGTCTCAAAGTTGATAATGGTACTACTTCTGGTGCATCATCTAAAAAGCATAATAATCTTCTGGAATAGTCTCGGTCGGGCGCCAGTCAATCTCGCCGGCTTCAGCACCTTTGAATTGAATAAATGTTTGGGCTGTCAAATCTGAATCAGAACGCGGTCCTTTGCCTTTTGACATTTTAAGCCATTCATATGCCAGGTTGGCCGTCAACTCTTCACTGCGCACCAAGCCGATCATTAGTACCAATAGATGCTTGCAGACAGTGCCTTGCAGCCCCATGCATTGCGACAGATCTTGGGTCGCGCAGCCGTACTTGCCCTCTTCGTTAAGCCAGCTTGAATAGACCTTCGAATCAGCTGTTTGGCTTCGCACAACCCCGACGATGTGTTTTTCATCCTTGTGCACATAGAGTTTGAACGACTCGCTTTTCAGCATTTTCATCGCCCTTCCAAGCTTGCCCTGGTCTACGGTTCCATAAAGTTGGCTGAGCAGCGTCGAGAAGTCCATGCTATTTGTTTCGTTGCTGATTTGTTGATCGGTTCGGACGAGGTCAAGGAAATTCTCCTCGGGTAAAAGGCTAAGTCGCGCGCCTTTTTCCAACAATTTCTTGGCTAGATTAACGGTAGTGATCTTCCCTTCGCCTCGGCGATTACCGACCACGAGATAATCCAATTTTTCATCAATGTTATTAGTCACTTGACCGCCGACAGCCCCGACCATCTTGCCGAGCATTCCGTTATCAATCTCGCCGCCCAGGCAATCGAATCCCCCTGTGAAAGCAAAAGACTTCCCAGTCAGGTCGATTCGCACTAGTTCACGAAAAGTTCTTTCGTCTATAACCTCGGGGCAGTAGCTAGAGAGCCCTTTCTTCGCGGCTGCAGCGGCTGATTTCTGAAGCTTCTCGAGTTTCTTCTTTGCCTCTCCCCGTCCTGATCCTCGCATGTCTCCGAGGACTACGTAATCCACTCCGTCGACGATCTCTTCGGAAAGTCTTGCTCCACGCCGCTGTGCAATGTCTGCTGGGCTGCCGTCGTGATACGAGGGCCAGTACGAAAAGCCGCCAAAGAAGGCGAGCCGCTTGCCTCTCAGGTCTATTGGCTTAGCTTGGTCGTCGTCGTCGTCGTCGTTGGCAGGCATGGCATGACTCGGCTCGGCTCGGTCGTCGGAATAGCGCTGGCCGACCATTGGGCGTCCAGCTGAGCTGATATCATATCGAATCGCTCGACGGTCTGTCGATTCACTCCATTCTGGGTAAAGATAATAAGAGTTATGGGCCCAATTGTTGTCAAAACCCTGTTTATCTTCAGACGAGGTTAAAATGGGTGGAGGCTGAGTCCAATAGCTGGCGGTTAATAAGGGTCCCGAAGTAATATTGAATTCGTCCGTGATTCGAATTTTGGTTTGATTGAGGAAACACATCATGCCTCTCTATGATTCCTTCAGTGCTGGCTCACAGAAGTCTGTCAAACTCTCGAAAATGAGTAACATTCCAACTACGGAAGACTTGAAGTATGCAGTCGCAGAATCCAAGCGGCAGGGCAAGCCGGTTGAGATGCCGTTCGAGAATAATCGAATTCTGTTCGTCATCAAGGTCTCACTCCAGGGCAATAATGCTCCTCGTTGGACATTTCAGAGGGGCGATGGACCTGGCTCTAAGCTGATATGGACACGTGACTCGGCTGAAGTAATGATGATCCAAAACAAGATTAAGACGGAGTCGTCGTACGAGCAGCACCAGGATGCGGTCCAGGATTTGAGCGCATCGGGCGGCTTTGGTGCATACCAGCCCCAAGCAGCCTCTGGTGGGTTTCAAGCCTATCAGCCGATGACCAATATGAGCGCATCTGGCGGGTTTGCTGCGTATCAAGAGCCGGAGCAATACCAGGAGCCGGAGCCCGACTACTCAGATGGTAGTGCTGCTGGTGGCAGTATTCCGAATACACCATTCTCTCAACCGGCTGGTATGCAAGCGCCATTCAGCATCGGGCCAGGCGGGACAGGCTTCCCTAACGCGCCCTTCAATGTGCAGAGCAGCTCCGGCTCGCAGCAACCTCTGGGTCAGGATGCGGATGTCGCGAGACCACCTTCGGGTGGAATTCCTGAGACTCCTTTCTCGTCTAATGTATCGGCTTCGAGGATGCCTGCTTTCGGTGCACCGCCATCCGTGCCGCAGGCGCAGCAGAGCACCTCGGGGCGTCACCAGTCTGCCGGCGAAGCTCCCAAAATTCTTTTGCCTCCCAAGCCTCTGATCGGTGGCTTTGGAGCGCCCGATGACTCTGTCAAGTCATGGCAAGAAAGCGCCCAAGCGAAGATGGAGCAAAGTCCGGCCGATAGCACCGCACCTGGTATCGGTTCATTCCGGCAGGCACCGCAGTTTCCTAAGTTCGACAGCGATGAAGAAGCTGCAGCTCCAGCTCCAGCAGCGGCGCAAGTGTCCAGGCTGGCTCCTTTACCTCGCCCGGCAATGCAGCTGCCCATGGCATACCAATTCGACAATTCAGCTCTCAACAACGTCTTCAACAAGCTTCTCAACAGCCGCACCAGCCTTCTCTCTTTCGAGGCAGTTCAATTCTTCCTTCTCCGGGAATTCAGCCGCTTTCAGCAATACGAGCAGAGTTTGGCTGTCCTGGTTTTCGAAATTGCCATTATGGTCGACCAGCAGATGCAGCATTTGCCCGTCGATGCCTTCCCCACGGTCGCAGAGCGTCTTCGTGGTATCAGCTCTCCTCTCGATGTCGCGGCCCATATGGAAGATAGTGAATTCATAGTTCTTCTCAGCAATGGCGATGATGCCTACGTTAACAAGTTTATGGAATCACTTTCGAAGTCCCTGATCTCCACGCCTCTCCTGCCGCATCTGGGTCCTGGGTCTGCAATGGTGGCGATTGGCGCGGCCAGTATTCCCAATACATGCAACCATCCTGGCATTGTGATTTCGGCTGCCAAAGCTGCAAAAGAGGAGGCGAAGAGTCTCTCCCCCTCGTATCTGCTGTTTCCGACCGGCAGATAGGTCCGATTAACTGATTTTGCAGATACCTTACAAACAGTTGGGCTGAGGTTTTCAATAGTAAGTTTTGGTGGGCATTTCACCTCCTGGAATGTTATGATTGGAGGCATGCTAGCGGGGTTTCAAATTCTTTTGATACCGTCAATTGAGTGCAGATGACCGAAACAGTAGAGGCGGAAGTACTACACGAAGCGGTTCAGGCAGCTAAGCCTGGACGGCGGCATCTCTGGGCCTGGTTTTTTTCGGCCTTGCTCGCACCGCCTATCATCATGGCGCTCATATATGTGGAGGTGCAAAGGCACCAGGACTCCATATACGACAGCGCTGAGGCTGTCCCTGCGATGCCGGCTGCGATTGTATTCGGAGCGGGCATCAACTCGCGCGAGTTCAAAGATCGCATCGACACGGCGGTCGGATTGTACAAGTCTGGAAAAGTATTGAAATTGCTCATGACCGGTGACAATCGATATATGAATTATAATGAGCCTATCGCGATGAAAAAGGCGGCAGTATCGCGTGGTGTACCCGAGCAAGACATCGTTTGTGATTTCGCCGGATTTAGAACCTACGACAGTTTGTACAGAGCGCGAGATATCTTCGGAGTGAAGCAAGCCGTGCTTGTTTCACAACGTTATCATCTGCCTCGCGCAATTTTCCTCGCTCAGTGTCTTGGTCTTAAGGTCGTCGGCATAGATGCTGGGGTTCATTCATATGGTCCCATTCAGTCCTGGTACGATTTGCGCGAGTTTGTCGCTGCCGAGGCCGCGTGGTTGGATGTTATTGCCGGTCGCAAGCCTAAGTTTCTCGGCAAGAAAGAGCCGCTATTTATTGAAGGTGAAGAATAACTGTTCATCACATCTGGTGTTTTCTCATGAGATAAACACCTGGAGCGTCAATGTGAGGACCTATGTCTAGGGTGGCTTTGAAACAAGCACAGCGCGATCGGCTCCGCGTTCTGTCGTGCGTTTCGCCCTCTCTTTTTGTTATCGTTTTGATATGTTTTCCATTAACCGCATCGGCGTCCGAGTGGAGTTCTTCGATCAGTGCTGCTCGATCTCAGTCTCATCGAGCTGCCTTAGCCAGCTACGAGCGCGCCCTCGCATCCTTGAAAGCGTCGCCGAGTCCGGACTTCCGAAGAGAGATCGCGATGAAGGAGATGGCTATCGTTCTGTTGAATCTTAAGAGGGTCGACGAGGCGAAAGTCTGTATGCAACAGCTATTGAAGATGCAAGAGCAAAGTTACGCGCCCAGATCGGAGATCTACAACTCGCTCTGGATGCTGCACGTCTATGAGAAGAACGTTCACAACCTGGTGGATGCACAACGTTATGCTCGAGCGATGATTGATGTCGCGCGCGAGATGCACGGCGATGATCGATCGATCTTCTTGGCCTCAGCGACCGAAGAGCTTAGCGAGACGCTCCTTCTGGATAACAGACCCGCTGATGCCGCACGCTTGTTAGCATCGACCGAACTGTTATCGGATAAGCCGCAGCTCGCGCATCTTAAGGCTCGCATACTGCTTCAAAAGGCGCGAGTATCGAATCTGACTGCGAAGTACGATTCAGCTATCGCTTACGCGACAGAGGCACTGTCAATCTGTCCTGGAGGTCTTGTCCTGCAAATCGAATGCCGCCAGGCTTTGAGCGAAACCTACCTTTTCCAGAAGCAGTACGGTAAATCGATCGTCAAGACCGAAGAGGTGCTGAAGCTATTAAGGCGAAAGGATACGCCTCAGCTCAGGTGGTGCAGTGAGAAGCGTTGTCTTCTTCAACTTTCTCAATTGGTCTTTCTTGACGGACGCTCACCGCAGTCGGTGTGTGACTGGATTGTCAAAGCGCTAGCCGGAATTGAGGAGAAAACACTGCCGAATTTTGATCGTGAGCTGTGTGACAGGATCGATCAAGTCTACTTGCTAAGCGGCGTCCTTGCAGCAACGAATTTTACCAAGATACTACTGACGGTACCGAACGCTCCTCCAGAATTCATTCGTTGCTTGAAGAAGGAGCTGGGGGTGCTATACCTTCTTAACGACAGCACCGATGCCTTTTCAGCGCTGCGATCTCGAGAAGTATGGAGTAGTACTGAAGTCCTGAAAATGCGTGAAAGAGTGAAACTGCTCAAACCGAAATGATACCGATTGTGGTGCTGAACAATTAGCTTTTCGAGATGGAGAATGAGAATGTAGAGCCTTTGCCTTCCTCTGACTCCACCGTCAATTTACCGCCATGAGCTAAGACGATCGCCCTACAAATAGCAAGACCGAGCCCGACGCTGCCGGTTGACTCGGTGCGGTTTTTGTTGACCTGTGAGAATGGCTCAAAAATCGCCTCTAGCTGCTTTCTGGGAATGCCGCAGCCGTTGTCTCGTACCTGAAGAAGAATCGAGTCATTTTGTTCGATTGCAGAGAGAACGACTTCTCCTCCTCTGGAAGAAAACTTGATTGCATTAGAAAGCAGATTGACTAAAACCTGCAGCAATCGTCGCTCTTCGCCAATTGCTTTGGTCGCGTTTAAATTCAGCTTCAGAGATATACCCTGTGCTTCGGCAAGATGCGTAACCGATTCGAGAGCTTCGTCGCATAGAGACGCCAGACCGACCTCTTGGGTGGACAATGCAAACGAAGGGCTATTCAGTTTTTCCAGTTCGATCAGATCTGATACAAGCTCTATCAGTCGACCGATGTTCGCCCTCTGAATTCCTGCGCGATCGGCAATTTCTTCCTTACTGTAAGAGCCATCATTGATGAGGTCGAGAAAAACTTTCAGGGATGAGAGAGGCACTTTCATATCGTGGCTGATCATCGCGAAGAATCGCTGTCTAAGCTGCTCCATATCTGCGCGTTCCTTCTCGTGACGGCGAATCTCTGTTTCCATGGTGTGGAATCGATGATCCAAAATCGCCAATTCGTCTTCGCCTTCCATTGGTGGTTGAAGTTGTTTTCCGACACGCATATCCTCGATATTTCGCATGAGAGATTGGAGCCTACGAAGCGTGCCTTTATTGAGAAATATCGCTAAGACGAATGTAACAACTGCTGTGCCTCCAGCTCCTGCAATCAGCGTCATCTGAAGATTCTTTCGAGACTCTACACGAGCCTTGGTTAGCTCTTCGCTTCGCATCCGCTCGTCTTCGATGACTGAGTCGAGAGCTGTTGCGAGCGCAACAACCCGCTCTCTCAATCGCCCATAAAATGTCCCTGAGACATTCTGCCAATCATCCACGCCACCGTCGGCTGATTTGAGGGCGGTATCGAGCATTACTTCAGATGCATTAAGTTCTCGCTCGATCGCTTTGAACCGACGCATTCGGTCGGGGTCAGCTTCGATCAGTTTTTTCAGCGCTGCCAGTGAGTCGTGTATATCTGACACCGATTTGCTGAACTTTTGTCGCAGAGAGGTATCTCGGCTCCGGGCGTAGCTTTCCAGATAAGTAGTCGATTTCCAAACCGAAAATCCGACGCTTCGTACTCGTGCCAAGACTGTGCGCGCAAAAATCTCACGTTCGGTGTCAATCTCTGCTTGCTGGGACAAGACGAACAGCGTGCCGACAAATAAACACTGGAAGAGCAGCGGCAAAAACACCAATAGATAGACCTTTTGGGAAATTTTCAGCATTGGTAAATTTGCGATTGGGCCTGCAAGTCAAGCAATGATATCATCATGTTGAGGATAGTCGGGTTGTCAAAAATTCTCCTAATCGAAGACGACATTAGTCTGTGTCAGAGTGTCATGGATGCTCTCAAGCGCGAACATCATGTCGTGGAGCCGGTGCACGATGGGACCGAGGGCTTGTCCCGACTGCGGTTTTACTCGTGTGATCTTTGCATCGTGGATTGGAACCTTCCTGGTCTCTCTGGTGTCGAGATTTGTCGTGAGTTCAGAGCAGGCGGCGGTACCGTGCCGATTTTGATGCTGACCGGTAAGGATCAGCCGGAGGATGTGGAAGCAGGTTTGGACGCTGGTGCTGACGATTACCTGACAAAACCGTTTGACCCGAAGATCTTGGCTGCTCGCGTCAGAGCGCTTCTCCGACGCCCTAATCAGTATGTCGCGCAAGACATGCGGTTCGCGAGCATCATGCTGAAGGGAGGAACATTGATTCTCGAAGTGGCCGGCAAGGAGGAAATGCTTTTGCCGCGTGAAGCGGCGCTTTTGATGTTGTTTTTAAAACATCCGGAGCAGATTCTCGCCAGCAGCACAATCTTAGATGCCGTCTGGCCATCAGAGTCCGATTCCGGTGTCGATGCTCTGAGGACGTGCATCAAAAGACTGAGACGAAAGCTCGAGGTGGATGGAAGCGGCTGCGCGATTAGAACCGTCTATGGTGTCGGCTATCAGCTCGCTCGCATTTGATGAATGTCTTTATCTAATCGATATGATTGCTGCCATGTATGAGTTGAAAACCGGGCAACGCTTTGCGTCGACCGGTTTTCAATTTCTTTCGAGAGTGGGAATGTCTTATGGGTCGTTTCGTGGTCCAGATCGGTATACTCAGTTGCTCATAAGGCAAAAATGTTGCGCTTTCAGAGAAACTGGTGCGCTCGCTAACGCGGTCCGGAGCTTCGTTTGCCTCTCCTGAGCAGATTCCAGAGTACTATTGGTATTGCAATTAGTGTCAAGAGCTGGCTTATGCCTGAAGCGAACCAGGAAAGTGCAATCCATGAGATACCGGCTAGTGCAAGTGTAGGAGCGCCTGGTCTGGATAGGATGGCCGATCGTATAGCGGCGATCAGCAAGACCAATCCACCTGCAAAGTTGAGTGCAATTGCTGGCAGAAGCAGCATCCAGTTAGGAAGACTTGCAGGTTCCTGAGCCGTGTTTTCGAAGAGGTTCGCGTCTCGGCTGCTCGAGGTTGGGTACATCATTCCCCATGAACCAGCCAGATTTGACATGGTTTTGTTGATGTTTGCTGATTCCGCTGATGCAATCGGTATGGGCGAGAAGCCTGCATCTGAATAGAGGTTACGGTAAGCTTTGTTCTCATTCGCCATGCGGGCGACGGAACTCTTTTCTTTTTTCTGCTGCTGGGCTCTCGATGCCACACTTTGGCTAGAAAATTCGTTCATGGTTGAAGCATCCGATTTTGCTGCGTCCGTGGAATTGTGTTCTGCGCGTCTTCGTGAGTGCGGCGCTTTTGGTGCTGCTGATGGTGCCGGTTGTGCCATGGCTATTCGGTCGTCATAGGATTGCATTCGGCGCTCTGCTTCAGGGACCATACCTGGTGCATACGCTAGAGATCTGTACATGTTGCGATCGAGGCCGTTGAATTCGTAATCGGTCTTGCGTTCCAGCACGACGGCGCCTGAGACAGGCGAGACGACTCGATAAACCGATGCCAACTGAACAGCTTGTTGGAAGTTGCTCGAGTGTAGCCGCTCGATTTCGGCTTTCACCCAGAGATACGACAATCTGAAAGCGGCGTCGTTGTCGTCGATGTACGGACAGTCGGGCTTATCTATGGTTTTAGTCAATTGAAGTGTCTCACCCTTACCATCATGCGCCAACGTGGCGACTATGTATCCCTGTGGAAATGAGTGTGTTGCCCGCGTTGCAAAACG
Source organism: uncultured Candidatus Obscuribacterales bacterium (assembly GCA_964418155.1). GTDB lineage: Bacteria > Cyanobacteriota > Vampirovibrionia > Obscuribacterales > Obscuribacteraceae > JADYXR01. The sequence continues at coordinate 305,076 of CAYQKX010000001.1, forward strand.
AGTTGCCTTGGGATCTCTCTTCATCATCACTGCAAGCTGTTTCATCTCAGCGCTGTTAACATTGCCTCGCAGCAGATACCCAGTCTTAAGACGAGATGCCGACATATTGGCATTGTTGGCATAGACCGGCGATTTTGATGTCAGATGTATATTCTGAGGGCAAGCGAGATCCAGATTTGATTGAAGAACTTGCGGCAGATCCATTCTGCATGCCCCCTCGGCATTGACGCGCATGGGCACGGTTACGCCGATTCGAAGCTTCATCTCTTTGCCGGGTACTACAGGAGCTGCTTTCAGAGATATATCACCATTCTCAGTTTGTGTGACCAATAGAGGATCTCTATGTCTATTGACGATCCAGTCGTATGCGTTTTGCACCTGAGCAGTTGTGTTGAATGCGGCTTCTTCTGCCTTTCCATCGATCCAGAGAGTGGCGCGTGAGATAACTGCGCCGTCCGGTAACTTAATTGTCATCTGCGCTTCTTGATCGGCGCTTGACGAATTGTTCAACGTGAATGTCCAGTAATAAGAGGCTGACAGGGTAGCTGGGTCGAGTACGCCAGTTATCACAGAGCGACTGGCGCGGAGACCGGGAATTTGAGCCATCGTTCCATTATTATTTTGTGGCGGAGGTGAAACCTCTGGGATCACCGCAGTCACTGGATTCGGAGCGGGATTATGAGTATCTCCGGTTGACGGAAGCGCTGGCAGAAAACTGGCTAGGGCTGTTGATCTGCGACCAGTCGTGGCAAGGGCTGAGACTGCTTCTGTTGATGCGCTCTCCGTCCTCGTGACGACCGCTGACTGCTCCTTGAGTCTCGAATCTACCGGCTGGCCGCCTGCGGAGGTCGGACTGATCGAGTTCATGTCAACGTAGTGCGTGACGAAGACCGTTCCTGCGAGCAGTAATGTCAGACCGACGCCGGCGAGAAAGGCACGATGTTGACAGTTAGCAAAGGAGTTGTTGCCGGTCGTCTTTTCGTCATTGAGCAGGAATTCAAGACGCTCTCTTGTCGTCAGATTATTCTTTTTGTCCGCCAACATGCTCGTTACTCCTTTCCGGTCGACACAAATCCAGCATATTCCAGACCAGCAGTTGGTTTGAACGAGTACGTTACTGGAGCTGTTGTAGGGATCACCCTGAGATCGAACTGGAGCTAGAGCCCCTTTGTCGAATGATTTGCTTGTGCAGTGGCGGCTGGCGAGCGCCACTCTTAACCCCGAGTTGATGCTAAAATTTCTCGATATTTCGGAGTCTTTATTGCTCGCTGCATCGGAATAATTAGCATTTGAGGTATGACTATGAATCAGCTTCCCGCCGTGCCCAATCTAGGTCTCACGCTCGCCGTACCTAGAGACCAAGTGCAACGGATGCTCGAGGGGCAAATTGCCAAGGGATTTGACCTCGTTAAGCAGAAGGCTGACTCTCCTCAGGTTATGGAGCAGCTGAAGCGCAGGCTCTGGGATTGGACGGTCGAGACCTGCAACCATCTAAAGACGGCTTTTGAGTCTGAGGCGGTATCTTCCTTCTTTTCCGCCAACGTCTACTTCGAGCCCAGTCTCAAATTCGACGATTTCGAGCGTGAGCTCGATGAATTTCCTCTTGTGGTGCGAGGAAAGGTCGAACGCTTGCAAGGACTCCATAAGGTTTTACTAGTCATTCCGGAGCCTCCGAGAGGCGATTATATATCCGCTCAGACTCATCAGAAGATCTATCACGTATGCTGGAGACCGTTCGAGCTCGCTCAGTATGGACAGGCTATCATCCTGGCTGTGAAGGAGATCGAAGACACTATTCTCGAATTCGTGGCTGGAAATATTCAAGACACAGGGGTCGACCTGGTACGAAAAGCATTCGACCCCGAGACGGGGCTGTTATACGACAAAGAGACCTCACTTCTAGAAAACCAGAGCCTCGCGGACCTGTTGGCTGGCTTCATCGGGCGCTATAAGGGTATGCCACCAAATTCGGTGCTCGAGATTCAATTCACTGCTCGCGTAATCTCGCTTGCCAGCAATCTCATGTACATGCTAGAAACTCGACGCCCGAAGAAAGTCGAGCAAGATGCGCCGCCTATCGAGTTTGAGTTTCTCAAAGATTGAGTGATACTGCAGATAGTGTTCTAACAAGCCTCGACGATTTTTGAGACTGATGCAGTTTCGATAGGTTTATCCCCCTTTTAGAAATTTGGGGCGAAAACCCATTACAATGCGATTCTTTCAAGATGTATTCTTGTGAAGAATGACTCTGAGTGCATTTCGGTCGCTTTTGTGCGAAAAATCCTCTTGGGGGCGATTTTGCCAGGATTCTGCCGATGGGTTAACACGTATCTCAGGGCTCGCGAGTGACTGAGTAATCTGGACACTGTATGATGTTTGATAGATAGAGCCCGCGATAATGATCCGGGCTTTTACTAAAGGGCCTTCGACAATATGCCACTTGTCAATTTCCTCACGAAACAAATCCAATTCAAGATTGTGTACTACGGCACGGGTCTGGGTGGTAAAACCACGAACCTGAAGTTCATCCACAGTCAGATTGTGCCTACCAATCGAAGCGACCTGGTCATGATGGCGACCGAAACGGAAAGGACGCTCTATTTTGACTTTATGGGTTTGGACCTGGGTGAAGTGCAGGGGATGAAGCTGCGATTCGCGCTCTACACGGTGCCCGGACAGCAGGAATATGGGCAGAGCCGCAAGCTCCTGCTTCACGGCGTAGATGGATTGGTCTTCGTGGCGGACTCCAGCGCTTTTCGCCGGGAGGAGAACAAGAAATCGCTAGCCGATATGGTTTCCAACATCTCCCTCTACAAGCGCAGAATTGAGGATATCCCTCTAGTACTGCAGTACAACAAGCGAGATTTGAACAATATTTTGCCGCTTGACATACTTGAGGGGGACCTCAACATGTATAACGTGCCTTCCTTCGAGGCAATCGCGATGGAAGGCAAGGGCGTATTCAGCACCTTGAAAGCGATTAGTAAGCTCGTTTGCCAGACGACGATGGTGTGATCGAGTAGTCTGTGGTCTAGAGAGCGAATTTTTCAATGTTCTCAATCGGACGACCTTCGTCAGAGCAAGTTGAGCGCTACCTTTCCTGTATAGCGGGCGTTCCGTTCAGTTACCCGGAGCAAGGCATGACCGCCTGGGCTCACCCTCCTGCGGGCTATGTGATCGATCACAACCGTGTTCGACTTGGGAGCGGTCGGTCCAGTTTTGACAAAGCGGTCGTGGCTTTACGGCGGTGGGAGCAATTCAATCTTGGCTGGGTCGGCGTGGCGAATCCTGGCTTGCCGCTCGAAACGGGGGCTGTCAATGCGGTGATCGCGTCTCTGCCACTACTGTCGGTGACGTGTGCCTGTAGGATTGTTTATACGATTAACTCGAATGAGGCTTCGGCAGCGAGCTTTGGTTTTGCATACGGTACATTACCTGGTCATCCAGAGTCGGGTGAGGAAAGGTTTTCGATCGAATGGAAAACCGATGACGACAGTGTCTGGTACGACATCTATGCGCTGTCGAAACCCGGGATGTTGTTAGTGAGCGCAACTTATCCGATTACGCGGATGTTGCAACAACGATTCGCGAGAGACTCGATGTCCGCCATGGTCCGTGCCGTGAACGCCTAGAGAGAAGGGAACGGAGTTTGGCCGTTCCCTTCTCGGCTTAGCCGCGCATTCCGACCATATTGCCTGACTCGTAGCGCTTTAGTCCGTGGTTGAATACCACTATCGCAAGTGATACCACTGAGAGTGCCCCGAGGAAGCTGTACAACGCGTCTAACAGTGAGAGTTTTCTCAATGCGTCGATTGGGAAGCCGCTGATGTAGGCAGCCGGCAATACGGTGTACAACAACCACTTGCATTTGCCATCGAACAATTCTATTGGATAGGTGCTGAAGGCAATCAAGCCATGTCGCCAGTTTTCACATAGAGTATCAGCGTTGCCGAGGTAGAAGCTCAAGCTTCCTGACAAAACACTGAATCCGAGGAAAAGGAGAGCGACGCTCAATGTGAGCGAGGTGAAGAGCAATAGATGTTGCCAGTCCGGGTGAACCATGACTACGTAGATAACATAACCGAATAGGCAATCACCGAAAGCGCTTGCATTCATGCGACCGAGGACGATGTGCGGTAACAGCGCTCTCGGATATAAGAGCCAGGCATCAAGCTCACCCCTGGCGATGATGCGGGGAAGGGCAAGCGCATTGCCGAAGAAGCAGTGCGCTATTCCAAACCCTGCTGCGGTCACTGCCCATAGTGTCGCAACGTCGACTGCTTCCCATCCTTTGACGACCGGAAATCGGTCGAACAGCATAACGAAGTAGGCCAGCCAGAGGCAGTCGTTGACGAACATGGCTAGCGCCTGTGAGACGAAGGCGGTCCGGTACTCGAGCTGTGCTTTCGTGTTGAATCGAAAGTACGAGGCCGCAAGTCCGAGATAGTTCGTGAATTTATTCCACATTTTAGCCTCCATTCAAGGCGATGCGTTTCAACGCCTTGCTATAGACGAATGCCACTACCAGAGCCAGGACCGCTATCCAGAGTATCTGGAAGCCAAGCAGTGCTGCGAGCCCGGCCGGATCTGGATGGACAAATTGGCGTGCTGGACCGCTGACGATGTATCCGAATGGGAGTACTTTCAATAATGATTGAAAAGCTTCGGGGAACAGGTCTAGCGGCATCAACATACCGCCTGCCACCATGGTCAGTCTCGAATAGATTAGCGCGAGACCTGAAGTATCCTCACACCAGAAAGCGAAGAGTCCAACGAGCAAGTAACCAAGGAAGTCGAGGACAAGCGCTAAGGGCAAGGCCAGGAGTACACACGCCAATCCGAGTCCGAAATTGCTGGGTGGTCCGACGAGCAACAGTGCTATCGAGCCAGCAGCTATTGCGGTAACCGCGAAGCGAACCGCCTGCTCTCCGAGATTCGAAGCCAGCCTGTACAACGGGTATGACATAGGTCGCACGAGTTGTACGGTTATTGCTCCTGTCCTTACATCTTCATCAATCAGTGGTGTTACCCGTGGTGATGAAAGCATGATACATTCGGTGATCGCGAGATACCAGATGATCTCTTCGAGCGTGTAACCCTGGAATTGGGCGACATTCGCATTGGCGAAGATCGCCTTCCAGAGCTGCATGAATATAAGCAGTATGATTCCGAGGAAGCACAAGCGGCTTCCGATTTCGCCTGCGTACGCGAGGTTTGACTTCGCCGATGTAACGGCGATAGCCCAGTATTTACTGAGACAATTCATAGTCTATTCACCTCCTTTTGTGACTATAGGTCGCGTCGCAGCCCTAACTGACTGCTTGCAGCTCAGGCACATCTTCTGTCTCTTCCGACTCGACTTCGAGCCCGTATATGTGAGACAGCGCCTCTTCGAGACTGAGCCCTTCGTATTGCCTTCGGAGACTCTCGACACTGTCGTCTAAGACAAGTCGACCGTGGTTGATGATGATCACCCGCTCTGCAACACTTTCGATGTCGCCGGTATCGTGGCTTGTGAGAAAAACGGTCAAGCCTTCCTTGCGATTCCACTCGCTGACAAGCGCTCGAAGCTGCTGTTTTGCATGAATGTCGAGCCCGATAGTGGGCTCGTCAAGCAAGAGCAACCGCGGCTTATGCAAGAGGCTGGCTGCTACTTCCGCTCTCATCCTTTGACCGAGTGACAGTTTTCTTACGGGCACGTCGAGCAATGGACCGAGTCGGAATCTGTCTACAAGCTCATCTCTTCTCTTTCTATATTCGAATTTGTCGAGATTATAGATTTTAGCGAGCAAATCGAAAGTATCGCTAGCCGGCAAGTGATACCACAACTGCGAACGTTGACCGAAGACTGCTCCGATGTGATACGCCATGCGAGATCGCTCTTTCCATGGCACGTATCCGAGCACTCTGGCGTATCCCGCGCTTGGTGTCAGGATACCAGTCAACATGCGGATGGTCGTTGATTTGCCGGCGCCGTTGGGACCAACAAATGCCAGAGCCTGTCCTTCGGGAACACTGAAGGTCACATTGTCAACGGAGATAACTTCCGCCTTTGTGCGGCGAAAGAAACCGTTGCGCTTGTGCACTTCGTATACCTTACGCAAGTTTTCGACTTCTACTGCATTGTTCATTATTGATCACCATTGAAAAAAAATGAGCCCCCGTTTTGCCTGGGACTCACACACAATTCGCTTACTTTGTTACGAGGTCAAATCATTCCCTCATGCGAACACGTGCTGCTCCCGTCTCCGGCGCATTTACGGCGAGGATGTATGTGGGTTGCTGCATGTGCTTGCGCGAGAACATAATCTAGTCCTGTTTGTTGTAGCTGTAAATTCATTATGGGCTGGTGGAGAAATAAGTCAACAATTTCTTAAGCAGTTGTATCAGGCGAAAAGTTATCGCGAACAATCAGCGAACAGAATGAAAGTAGACTTGGTCGCTTCTGCTATATCGTCAGGCTTGGCGTTTACTGTTCCATCGATGGAATAGTTTGGAGTTCGCCTTCATTCCCTCTGAGTAATACTCATCAACAATAGTCCTTAGGGGGCATGTTTCAACTCGCTTTATTACTCCCTTTGAGGAATACTCATCGATAATTTTCCGTAGAGTAAGGTCAAATTATCATCTATCCAAGATTGCGATTCGGACCTGTGGGGCATGATCTTAATATAGATAGTGGGAGCCGTTGATTAGTGGCATGCTCGATCGTCTTAGAGAAATTTTGTTAACGATCGCCAACCGGCAATCAAATCAAGTTGCCGATGGTGGCTTAAGACCCGACTTCAGCGACTGTCTGGATGATGCCCGAGCGGATGGCATTCTTCAGGATTTCATTCGTATGATAGCAAAACAAGGTCCATGCGATCGAAAGTCCGCTGAGGATGCTATCTCAGGTCTGTACACCAGCATCGGCAAAAAGTCTCCTCCGATACTTTGGTTCAGCTCTCCGCCGGACTTCATATTAGCGATGGCGCTGTGGGATTTGATGGATACCATCATAGAGCCGAAGCACAAGTTGGCGGAGTTCAAGAAAGTAATCTCTCCGGTTCGTCGTTCGTTGAGACAGGCGAAGGCGCCTTCGATATGCTTGAACAACCTCATTAGAACCAAATCCAGAGTCAGCCGGTTCGAAAGTGTTGAAATCCTGAATCGATTCAACAGTGCTATTCGCGTTGAACTTGGAAATCAACGCTCAGTGCAAGATTATGGAGTGGCTTTGACGAATGGGTGTCTAGAATCGGCGGACCGTAGTCGTATAGAGAGTGTTTGGTCTCGGGTGATTGAGTCACTCAATAATCAACCGAAGCTCAAGTCAGCTTGTGTCAAGCTGCAGTCTTTTTTCGATGGTTTAGATCAAAGTGAGTTTGCAGCGCTCACCAATGCGCACAGGAGTATACGTCGGCAGAGTGGATGTTTGGTCAGAGAGTATGGTTTCAACATCGATGTAATGCAAACGGAAGAGTTGATAGCCTTGATACCTGCTGAGTTCGCATCTCTCGCAGGCTTCCAGAAATCTCCGATAGAGATTTCTCTGAAGGCTGTGCTGGGCAACGTCGGTTGGTTCCGGGCATACTCAGATGTGTGCTTCGTGATGGACCGTCCTTGCGAAGTCCATCTTGATGGGGCACGAAGACTGGATAAGGAGGATGGTCCCGCACTTCGCTTTCCTGATGGATGGTGCGGTTATTTTCTCTCAGGTATACCAGTTACAGAGAAGATCGTTCGTCGTACCTACACCGTTGAAGATATAGATGGGCAGCGCAATGTGGAAGTTCGCCGATTGATGATAGGACGTTATGGCGTTGAGAGATTTCTGCTTGATAGCGAAGCCCAGATTATTCATGAAGACAGGTTCGGAAGGTTGTATAGAAGAGAATTGGTAGACGATGAGCCACTAGTCATGGTGCAGGTTTTCAATAAAACTGCAGAACCAGACGGCTCCTTTTCTAACTATTTTTTGCGAGTTCATCCGGACATTCGGATAGCGCGGGAGGCTGTCGCGTGGTCATTTGGACTCGAGTCATCCGAGTACTGCCCAGAACGTGAAACTTAATAAATGCGAGGATGCGCTCGGAAGCTGGGTATAAGGATCTCGCAGATTAGATAACACTTCAAGCAAGTTGACCGACTATGAACAGTTGCACGATTTTTGTACAGAGTGATGCTCCGGAGCCGGAAATTCTTATATTGAGAGAAAAAGACGTCCTGCATATAGGGCGCCGGGCGTCTAGCAATGGCGGTCGCAGCCTGACACTGACTCAGTCCGGCGTGTCCGGTGAGCATGCCGAGATCAAGCACACGAGCCAGGGATGGGTGATAACCGATCTCGGCAGCAAGAATGGAACAACTGTCCGGGGCGAGCGATTGAAGGCTTCCGAACCGTTCGTTTTGCACACCGGAGACAGCGTCGATATAGCCGGCCAGGAGTTGCTCGTTTTTACAGTCCTGCCCGTTGTGAAAACTGCACGGGAGCGTCTTGGTGCCAATCAGGTCAAGGCGATGACACAAACGGATGTCACCGTCATGGTCGCCGAAATAACAGGAACCGGCTCCCTGGCAAGTGCAAAAGCAGATATCTCCGATCCTGTACTTGCTCAAAGAATTGCTCTTTATGTGTTTTTGAACCAGGAAATGCGGAAGAGCTTTGGTCACCTCGACCAGTTGGAAGGAAACACGATCGTCGCATGGTGGAATCGTGGTATTCCATATGGTGCTCTGGGAATCACTAAACAATCCGGTGTATACAGAGCTTGTCAGACTGCTCTCAATTTAAAACGCTTTGCCGAATCGATGGTATCCAGGCTTGATGTATACCGAGATTTTGCGCTCAACATCTCTATCGCAACAGGGCAAGCGGCAGGTGGTCACTACGGCGAGGTACTGTATGATGACCCCAGGCAACTAATGTTTCACATCGATAGAAGTGGTGAAGAAGAAACAGATGCCACTACTGGCGATATCGTCGTCGATCAGCTGACTTACTCAATGATCGAGGATGATTTCCGGCTCGCCGAGATTCCCAACGCGAAGCTCGATGGACAGGTCCAACCAGAGTCAGTTTACAAGCTTCTTCGTATCCGCTCAAAACACACTCAGGCTACCAACTTTACCCGCGGCGAATTCTAACGTGCGCATGAACGCTTTTGCTGGCCTAGTGCAATTTTTTCAGTAGGGCTTGGGCGATCTGATACTTCGCGGCGTCGGCTGGAATTAACTTCAAAAGGTCGGCTGCCTCAGAACGTTTTCCATTTGCGATGGCTTTCTTTGCCATTTCTATGTATACAGTGTCCAGTTTGTCGGAGATCTCTGGAGTCAGACCTCTTTGATCTTCCTCTTGTTCCAGTAGCTGTTTTGCTTCTGCAAGTTTGCCTTCTTTGACCAGTTTGTCTGTTTCGACGACGAGCGTCTGGTCTCTATCGCCGCTGCTGGCGGATGGTCCGTGGTCTGACAATGAAAAATTTAACGTGCAAGCGGAACCGGCCGTTGCGATAAGTGTGGACAGTAGCAGCAAAAGAGACCGCAATTTTGCCACATCAGATTCGTTTCGCATGATTCGCTTGCTGTTCTTCGTCTTGTTTGCGCGAGACGGGTCATTGTTTCTCATGATGCTTCGTTGCAGGTTGGGACGGATTTCTTTCATCTTGTTTTTCATTTGTTTCACCCAGAAAGATGCTCTTGACATTGGTAATCATTGGATTCTATCTCCTGGTGGCGCTGTCGAAATAACTGAACCAGGATCTTTAATGATCCTTGCGAGTTTGCTTACAGTAGCCGGATCCAGCTAAGTCTCCGCGCCAATTGGAAGAGTAAAAATGAGGTTGATGGGGAAATTCAATATGGATCGGTCTATGTTCGATGGTATTGAAACAGTTAGGTTGATTGAATAGAGGGTTGGAATCATGTCTGAGCAAGAGCGCATCAAGCTGCTGTTGAATTTCTTGTCTAACCAACGATTTCTGGTGGTCGCCACTACTTGGGAACAACTGCCCCAGGCTGCAGTCGTGGCATTCTCGAGTTCCGGAATGGAGATTGTTTTCAGTACATTCGATACAACGCGAAAGTTCAGAAACATACAATCTGACTCTCATGTGGCGCTCGTGATTGGTTGGGATGAATACATTACTGTTCAATGCGAGGGTGTTGCACGCATTACGACTGGCGCCGAAGAGAGCGAATGCAAACGGCTCCACATCCTGAAGCACCCAGAATCCGAGAAGTATTCTTTCGACGAGAGCAATCGGTATTTGAAAGTAGCGCCTGAATGGATTCGGTACACCGACATTTCCGCGGACCCGGAGTTCACGTTCGAAATCCGAAGGTAGCCCGACAATCCTTATCATCCTGAGGACGTCTTTAGCACAGCCAGATGAGTCAGGCCATGGCGTTAAGCCTGGGACCGCCGGCTTCCGGCCTGCTCCTAGAAGGAATCTACCGGCTAGCACTGGTAAAGGTACACCTGAAGACGTCTTTAGCACAGCCAGATAAGTCAGGCCATGGGTTAAGCCTGAGACCGCCGGCTTCCGGCCTGCTCCTAGAAGGAATCTACCGGCTAGCACTGGTAAAGTACACCTGAAGACGTTTTTGGCACAGCCAGATAAGTCAGATTATGGCGTTAAACTGAGACCGCCGGCTTCCAGCCGGCTCCTAGAAGGAAGCTAGCGGAGGATACAGGCTACCACTGCGAAGTCCCTTGGTGAGGACCTGAGGACCATTGACCGACGGTGCTCCGAAGAACTGCTCCTGAGCGGATTAACGGATGGACTGGTCCGCATCCGCGCGTTTTCAAAACCTTGCGGTACGCAATTGGCTTCCGCACCCAGAATAGAGCGGCCCACGCAAGAAATTTAAATCGATTCCAGCTGTCCTTTCTTGCTACCTCTTGTGAGCCTTGTGTATATGCGATGGGCTCAGCAAGCCGGTCTCAGCGGCCTATAAAGCCGCCATCTCTTTCTCGATGTTGTCAACCTGATCGGTTGCAATTATGATAGGAAGGGCGGTTTTTCTGGGTACAAGACTTACTAAGGGTTACCCGCACATTTATGAAATGCGGACAGGGTAAGGAGGAGCGTGGCTTGATGGGTGTCTTTTCGCGGTTGGGTCAGGTAGTTGCTCTAGTTGTAGTGCTTTGTTTGGCTGCTGCGCCCGATGCGGAAGCACGGCACAAGAGCAAAGCCCATGCTGGAAAGCATTCGTCTAAGCATAAAATCGTGTTCAAACGAACCGCCTCAACAAGGCACTCCTCACGCAGACACATAGCAAGAAAGTTTCGCCCTCGATATAAACCGCAGCAGGAGATCGGCGCGTTGGTCATGACTGAGGGTGGTGAGACCGTCGTCGATCAACTATCTTCTGTTGAGTTCAATCCGGCGTCGGCGGTGAAGATTATCACCGCATATGGTGCGCTCTCAAAATTCGGTCCTGACCACAGATTTACGACAGATTTGTACCTGGATGGAACTCTGGATTCGGAAACAGGAGTTTTCTCCGGAGACCTTTATCTAAAAGGATTCGATCCTGACTTCGAGAAGAAAGATGCCGAAGAGCTGGCCCGAGGGATTGCTGATGCCGGTATTCGTCAGATCGATGGAAAGCTGATTGTTGAGCCAGGATTTTCATATAGATCGGATCCGAATCCTTTGAGCTCTGCCAAGAGCGTCCTGCGGATTATGCATAGCGGCCGAGCAGGAAAAGTTGCGGTCAAGAAGGGGGTCCAACTCGGTATGGTTCCAGCCACTGCCTGGAGTGCCGGTCAATTCGAGTCAGAGACGTTGCGCGATACCTTAAAACGCATGATGAGTTATTCCCTCAATAGGGTCGCCGAGCAAATCGGTCGGACTGTAGGAGGTGTCGATCAGCTCGAAGAGCGTGTTGCCCAGGAGGCCGGCTTGGCACCTGGTACGCTCAAGCTCGCGAGTGCCAGCGGTCTCGGTCAGAGTCGCGTCAAGCCGTGCGACATGATGGCGATACTGAAAGGTCTTCGTTCGAAGCTTCAGTCCTATAGCATGGATTATCAGGATATATTTCCCGTTGCTGGCATCGACCCAGGCACGTTGGACGAACGCTTCACAGGAAAGACAGAACGCGGAAGCGTAGTTGCGAAGACAGGGACTTTGCCCGGCACCGATGGTGGTACTAGTGCGTTGGTCGGTATGTTCCGTTCGCAGAAGGAAAGTTTGTATTTCGTGATTTTCTGTTGGAAGGGAAGTGTTGTCGGATTCCGCGGCCAGCAAGATGCAATGATAAGGCAGCTTCAAGCGAAGCGCGGCGGACCGAAGGCGTTCGAGTATAACCGTAAGCCGGCAGAACAGCTTGGACCGTTCTAACGAATGTGCGCGCGACACTTCGGTTGATTGAACCTGATCGAACTTTGTCGATGAGCCGGCGAGGACGCCGGCGCTCCCCAGTGCTTTGTCTATGTGCGCGCGACACTTCGGTTGATTGAACCTGCTCGAACTTCGTCGATGAGCTGGCGAGACGCCGGTCACGGTGCTTTGATGTTTGGCGCAGGTACCTAACGACCTTTTGGTTTTACAGTGCCGTCCAGGTATTCTCTAGCCGATTTTTCGTTGAGCGGTAGTGAGGGTACGATTCGACCATTCTCGCTAATCAAGCGATTTGTGCCATCAGGCAGTGTGACAAATCCTTTAAAGCCGTTGCGAGCTGTCGGTAGCAAGGTGATCGTCTGATATTCGGATGTATCCGCCAGTGAGTAGACTGTTTCGCCGTTGGTTCGTGTCTCTAATCCTTTGATGTTGCCGTAGGCGGACGGATGTCCATAGGTGAATTGCTCTTTGATGGAATCATCTTTCAGTATAGTCGGAGTGCCATCTTTGGTAGTCTTAACGATAGGTCCGGCGCCGTTGAGCGGTACTTCGACTTTTCCGCCGTCAAGCAGCTTATAGATGTTCTTGTCTTTTGTTCGTTGGACTTCGACTACCTTGTCAGTGAGTGATGTCGTGTGACCAGCCTTGTACCCTTCGATCCGATTACCGTTGGCTGCTTTCGTTATGTAGTCGCCATTCTTGTAGAAAATTGTCTGCTCTCGATTGGGTTTGGACTCGATTTTTACCCAATCTCTTGGTTTCAACGACGCAAGATCTTCTGCGGTCCGAGTATGAACGATACTTCCATCGCTGAGAAGGGACTGCTCTGTTTTTTCTCTGGCGTTCTTAATTACGCTGTGAATTGTTCTTGTATCATCGTATTTTTCAGGGGTACTATATATGGTGCACTCACCTTTCGCTCCGAGGTCTAACTTGATTTGACCCGGCATGCGGGTTCTACTGTGCACTGTTCCATAGAATGGATGATTGAACGGCGGTTTAAAGGTTTCGGTGAAGCGATCGACTACCTCAGTCTTTTTCGCTTTGCCGTTTTCCATCTCGCTGAGTTCAAGCTTACCCTTATTTTCTTTCAGAGAATAAGTCTTCGAGTCCTCGGTCAGGTAGGTCAATGTGCCGTTACTAAGATCTATGCGAGCTAATTTGCCCTTATCTGTAGTGGCGCTCCCTTTCGCGTGCATCTCGACCATGGTACCGGTCGTGGTGCGCCAAAGTTGCGTACCGTTGGGGAATTCCTCGAAAAACTTGCTTTCAAATTGACCGCCCGCAAAGTCAGTTTTTATGGGCTTGTCCAGGTCGTAGACAGTGTTGCCATCGCGTTTTGTGTAGACCTTGCTACCGCCGGGGTGCTCCGCCAGGGCAAGAAGCTGTCCATATTGGGACGGCTTGCCGTTAGGGAACGTGACAGGGTCGTAGAACGTGATTTTCGTACCCTTGGGATGAACGCCATAGTCCTCGTCAATAACGACTATACGAGAACTGTCAAATCCGCGGTCGACCGACTTAATCTTAACCTCAGTCCCGTTGATGTTGATAGTTTCAGGCTTCGGAGGCTGTCTGTCTCCTGGCTTCTGAGGGGTCGGTTGGTCGTCGCCGTCTTTCTCACTGCCAGTTAGCAGCCCTGTATCTACCGCGGCTGTCTGTATCTGCGTTCTGTCCTGTGCCACTGACGTGGGCGGGCGGAGCGACTGAGGCAGCGACTGCAAATACTCGCTGAGGAGGGTGTTACTGACCTGCTCTCTGAGGTTATTGGAATCATGTGCAAAGTCTGAAAAGGGACGGGCGGAATCGACCGGACTCGAGTCCTCGGATGGAAAAGCGAATGTCTTGGTCATGGACGTGCCGTTCTAGGGTCAGGTGTGCCGATGTGTGATCTCTTTGCCGCGCCGCTGATCCTACATTGACTAGATATGCGATAGCAATGTGGTTATTCCCAATCGGCGCGCTGACCGTTGTTTTAAGTTGGCAAGGGCTGCAATATATCAAGTTTTTCTCTTTCGGTTTTGATACCGTAACCGGTGCCTTTTATATGAAAATGAAGTTTCCACCGTAATCAATTCTTTCATGTGCAAATTGCGACAGTTGTCCACTTCAGCTAAACTATCTTGAGGCTGCTGAGGAGTATTTACTAAAATTATGTCGGAAGAACTTGCCAAGGTTAGGAGCGCCCTGGTAGATGCAGTTGCTGCGAAGAAGCTTATTGCCGAGAAATTGGCCAAGGCTAAGGACGATCTGGCTAAGTGGCGGAAGCGATTATCCTCTGTCGATCCTGTAGCGGAGCCGCAAGTCGCTCAAGAAGTGCAAGTTCGCATTCGGCAGCTCGAGGTCATGTCGGCCGAGTGGCAAGCTGACTATATGGCTCAGGAAGATCTTGAAGGTCAGCTAAAACAGACCATCTTCAGGCTCGAACATAGTGTTCCGCAGGCGCAGATAGCGATGATTCCCAACTCGGATGAAGCTGACGCCACGATACAGAGAATGGAAGGCAAGATCCTGGAACAGGAGGCGCTCGCAGAGCTCAGCGCGCCGGACGATAAAGAGAAAAAATTGGATTCTCAACTTCGTGAAACTGATCTGAACAACGAACTCCTCGAGCTCAAGAAGAAGCTCAAAAAGGACAACAGCAAAGAGCCCTAAGATCAATCGTTAATTCTGACTCACTGGTTGCCCTTTGTGTCGCTAACAGGTGATTTTGTCTGTATTTCCAAAAATCACTCTAGTCGAGATGGGTGGAGCATCTTGTCTATTGCGAATCATCGCACAAGAAGCAGGTAGGCCTGCGTCCCACCGGCGTCCTGTCCTCATTCAATATCGACGTAGTCTGTGGATTTCCGGCCGTTCAAATCACTCAATGAGTCTTGGTCGAGCTGCGTTCCTGCTTGATCAGTTTAGTCAAACTCCTATGAATCAGAGCGCGAGCACCGCTCGCATCGATATCTTTGTTTAGAAACCGGAGATTGCAGGCGAACGCAAGAATGCTTTCACGTTCTTTATCTTGAAATTCTGTGTGAATGTTGTCGTTGACATGCCTGAGGACGTCTTTGCACTTTCCTATCACCGTTGCAGCAACGGTGGGCATCTTTGAGTCGAGCAATGTTATTCACGACATACCTCAATTTGCGTGCATTCGATTGTAGTCGTTTTCTAAAAAGCGATCTTTGACAACTGTGCTTGCGATTTATTTGCTGCTTCAGAGTGTTAAAATGGCGCGAATCGATTGCCTGAGAGGAGATTTCTCGTTATGAGTAACTCGCTAGAGCGACGAGACGATGGGTCTCTATCTCTTTTTATCGACGGAAGGCTTCGATTCGATAGCAGGGACGAGCACATCTTTCATGAAAGTCTGGTGCTGCCCGCACTGGTACTTAGTTGTATTAGGAGTGAGCATCCACTCGATGTACTGATTCTCGGTGGAGGCGATGGATTAGCCGCACGAGAAGTCTTCAAGGTCGATCGTATCTCTGCAGTTGATCTGGTTGATAGCGATCCGGAGGTTTTGACGCTAGGTTCGTCTGCACTCAAATCGATCAACTATCAGAGCTTTTCGGATCGGCGCCTGGACGTCCATGTTGAAGACGCCTGGGAATTCGTAGCGCGAGCACAGGCTGCTGGTCGTCGCTACGACCTCATTGTGAGTGACTTGCCTGTCCCCTCTGACATTGAGAGCGCTCGCTTCCACAGCGTGGATTGGTACGCGAAGCTACGGTGCGTGCTTAAGGACGGTGGTGTTCTCGCCGCGAATGGCGTGTCCTGCGAGGCGACGCCATGGGCGTTCTGGTCGATATTCAATAGCATGGCTGTAGCGGGATTGCATACTCGCCCGTATCACGTTGTCATTCCATCTTTCGAAGCACTCGGCTACGGTGCGGACTGGGGATTCTTCCTGTCGAGCAATTCTCCGATTACCGCGGTTCAGCTCGATGCTGTTAAATTGCCTGACAATTGTCGATTCTTGAATGCCAAAGGAAAGTTATTCGGATTGTTCCAGTTGCCGATCGAGCTTTTCGAAATCCAATCGCAGGCTGTACCAGGGTTAAACGGTAGCAGTATCCTTCTGCAATATTTTCAGAAAGGAAAAGTCAAACTTGTAACTGGTATCACATATGATGTCTTGCAATTCAGCACTACAGGATTGACCATTCCGCCTGTTGACACGGGAAAGGATGTTTTGCCTGAAGAGTACGGGCAGGCAATGTCAGTCGTCTTCGGAGAGGATGGTTCGACGGGGCGACCCGTAAAGACCGATCCTGAGCAGATGTTGATTGAGATACTCGAGCAGATTCCTTCATTGCAGCACGGTCATGCGCCGGAATTGATCTCAGACTTTTTGAGTGAGCCCGCTGTTTTTCTGCAGGGTATTGATCTCGGAGGGCTGGTGGATCGCATGTTGGCGCATGCTCCTCAGCTCCCCACAAAATTTGTGAGAGAGTTGGAAACGCTCGACGCCAAGCTAGATAGTTGGAAGCCGGATAGCGCTTCACTCCCGCACCTCGGCAGTAATGCCGTCATGTTTCTCACGCTTGTTATTATTGCAGGCAATCTTTTGTATCCCGACATCGTCTATGCCAAAGGTCATGTTGGGTGGGTTCGCACGAATCGTGCCGTTGAGCGCCGCTACCAAAAGCCCAATCCTGGAAGCAGGAGTTTTAAAGAAAAACAGACGCAGCTATCTATCGACCAAAGGAGCGCTCGCGACCTGGAGATTACTCGTGAAATGCTTGCAGCAGATCGAGCGGAGCTGGCAGCTTATCGTCAGGTGCTGATAGATGAGCTACAAGGCTTCGAATTATCGCAGCTGGACGAAGTTGAGTACGGCAGGCACAAATTGAAGCGCGAGGAAGCGCTACGTCTGACGGAGCAGGCGCTCGCTAACATCGATCTCGAGATTGCCAGTCTAGCAGGCGTTTTAATTGAGCTTTATGAATACGATGCTTGAGTTTGATGCTATATTGGATACGTCTGATTGAGGTTGTAAGCCACATTGGTCCATCCGCACTCATCCGATGCGGGTAAATGTGTGTCGATGCTCCGGCTTAATTTGAACGATTTGGAGATTTGTCGACTTGAAGAATTCAGTAGATCCAGCTGCCGAGACGACTTCTATGCACGACGCAACCGGGCAGCATCTTTTATTGACGCTTAAGCGCTGTGAATCGTTTGAGCTACTAAATGACGAACAACAACTTATCGAATTGGCTGGACGCGCAGCCGAAGCGACTGGCGCGACAATCATGAACGTCTGTTCGCAGAAGTTCTCTCCTCAAGGCATCACTATCATTGCTGTTCTTGCCGAAAGTCACGCCAGTCTCCATACGTATCCCGAATCAGGTGTTGTATTCTGGGATTGCTTCACCTGCGGTACCACGTGCAAACCGGAAAAAAGTATCGCGGTATTGACTGACGCTTTGAAGCCTGGCGAAGTCGACCAGCAGGTCGTACACCGAGGCTAGAAAAAGCCCGTTAAATCTAGTTCGTTTTTTTTGCAACGCACGACGATGACGTTAAGCGAATCATTGCACTTGAACGCTAAGTCTCTTTGCCTGGTTCGTATACCCCTCTCGGGTCAGACCAAACGACCATGCCACAGCTCTTTGGCTGTTGGCATTGCTGTGTTTTCCAGGGTGTCACGTCGCTTCTTGCTTGCGGCGCTCTTTGAGGGAAGCCATTAGTTCGCCGGCGCGTTGGAGGTTTGGTCGCTGTTTTGCAAAGCAGAATCTGATTGATTGACTGTTCGTATCAGGCCGGAAAAAGCTGAAGCCAGATACAGCGACAACTCTGTGTTCTCGGGCGATATATTCGACTGCTTCCTGGTCGTTTTTGAAACCTAGGTTTGAACAGTCGGCGAGGATGAAGTATGTGCCCTGCGGGCGAAGGAGATCCAAACCGGCATTGAGCAAGGCATCGCTCAATGTATCGCGAAGCACGGTGTAGTTGGTCAGAAGATCCGAATAGAATTTTTCTGGCAGTTGGAGCGCTGTGACACCAGCAATCTGAAAAGGCGTAGGCGCTACGAGAGTGAGATAATCGTGAATTTTGCGAAGTGCCGCTGTGTAGAATGGTGGCGCGATCACCCAACCTACTCGCCAGCCGGTCAAGTTGTAAGTCTTCGACAGGCCGGAGCAAGTGAAGGTTCTTTCTTCCATCCCCGGAATGGTCGCCATCACGATGTGCTTCCTGTCGTCATAGACCATGTGTTCGTATATTTCGTCGCAGATTGCAAAGACATTCCACTTCTGGCAAAGCTTGGCAATCAGCTCCAGCTCTTCGCGGGTAAAAACACGAGTCGTCGGATTGTTCGGGTTGTTGATTATTATCGCTCTTGTCTTGCTGTTAAATGCTTCCTCGAGCTCCTTCGGATCGAATGTGAAGTCTGGCTTGTGAAGCTTGACATAGCGAACGACCGCATTCGAAATAATAATGTTGGCATAGTAGTTTTCGTAAAAAGGTTCGAACACGATTACTTCATCGCCGGGATTTGCCACCGTCAGTAGTGCAGCATTGACGGCTTCGCTTACACCGCAAGTCACGGTTATGTCTTCGTGTGGATCCACGGTCAATCCGTAGTGATTGGAATATTTGGCTGCAATCGCTTCACGAAATGGAATCCATCCCCAAGTATCACAGTACTGATTTTGATTTGCATTGATCGCGTCTATCGCCGCTTGTTTCACCACATCAGGTGCAGCAAATTCAGGTAAACCCTGCGCTAAATTAACGACGGTGCCCTTTGCGGTCTCGATGGCAACGCGCTTCATCGAGTCTCGAATGTTAGAACTTGGAATAGCTTGCGCTCGGTCAGACAAGTGCATAAAAATTCTCCGAAGGAAGCGCCAAAGCTGAGTCTATCACCTTGGCTGCCACGATTGTAAAACTTGGCTAAATTTGAAATCTCTTCGCGTGTTGCGCGTAGCTGTAATGATAGGGTGGAAGTGTGTATTGCAGAGGAACAACATGCAATGACGGAGCTTTATGAAGGCATCATCGAAAGAGCTTCCAGGGCTATCGCTTCGGCTGACGCCTTATTGATTGGAGCTGGCGCAGGCATGGGGGTCGATTCCGGGCTTCCGGATTTTCGAGGTAAGGAGGGCTTCTGGAAAGCCTATCCGCCATTCCGCGGAAAGACCTTTGAGCAAATGGCTAATCCGCGAATGTTTCAAGAGCAGCCGGAGACGGCGTGGGGATTCTATGGTCATCGGGCGAATCTTTATCGCTCCACTGTTCCGCATGAGGGTTTTCGCATCATTAGAAGATGGGCTGATGAGATTGTTGGAAATCACTTCGTATGCACGAGCAATGTCGACGGGCATTTCCAACGCAGCGGTTTTGACGAGGCGAACACGACTGAAATTCACGGCTCGATTCACCATCTACAGTGCATTAATGGAATTGGCTGCAGTAGAGACGTTTGGCCGCTGGAACAGTCAATCGATGTCGACGAGACGACCTTCACTGCCAACGGTGAATTACCGCAGTGTGTCAATTGCTCGGCGCTTGCTCGTCCGAATATCCTGATGTTTGGTGACTTTTCGTGGGTTCCACTGCGGACTGCAAAGCAGGAGGAGCGATATGAGGAATGGTACTCGTGCGTGAAGTCGGGTAATGTTGTAGCCATTGAGTTTGGCGCCGGTACGGCAATTCCCACAATTCGCTACGAATGTCAGCGACGAGCGAAGACGCTCATTCGGGTGAACCCCAGAGACTATCAAGCTCCGGTTGAAGCAATTTCCGTGCCGCTCAATGCGCTCGAGGCAATTCGCCGTATTGACGGCTATCTCCATTAGTGTCATCAACACTTTTTTAACATTTGCCTCCTAGCCTGAGAGAGGAAGTTTCTTTCGGGTTATCGACAAGTGCAATCTTCAGACAGCTCAAACAAATGGGTTCCAGAAGACCCTACCAAGGATGTTGCGGCAACAAGCAATCCATTCAACACTATTGCGAATATGCCAAGTGTTGATACCACAACTCAGACGAAAGACGATAAGTCAGAGGCGTTTGAAGAGACCGGGACCCGTGGGGATGATATCAGTGCGAGAGAACGCCTGGTCTCCGAAGTATTCGGCAGTCCGCCGGAAGTCGACACTAAGCCGAAAGGCATTGGCAGAAAGGCTGCCGATGAAGCGCTCGAGTATTTGTCGATTACGCCTTTAGGAGTCGGCTCCAAGCCGGGCATTGTTGACTTCACTCCGCCTCCCTACTCGTCTTCTGGCTTGATACCCAAGAAAGCGAGCACCACTGACGGTAGAGCTCCAGCAATTGTAGATGGCAAGGCACGTGCCGCAGATAAAGAGGCTGCCGTCAGTAAGGACCGGATTGCGGAACCGAAGGATCGTTCTGGAGATCGAGCTGCACGAGATGCTGCCATCAAGTCGAAGACGACGAGTCTAGGCGGGCGCGTCTCTGAAGACGGAGACGGCAACGTTGTTCGTATCGGTCGTGGCAATGGCTCCTCCGCGACAGGAGTGTATGATCAGGATAATAAGCTTATCAAAGTCACGGAAAAAACGAGAGATGGCGCACCCGTCACGTGGACCAAGGACGGGAATAGCTGGACCTCTGATACAAAACCACCACAGACGAGGACCAATCTAAACCTCGAAAAGAATGGCAATCTTACCTTCAAGACTGGAGATGGTGTCAAGCACATCATCAGGTCTGATGGAACCGAACTGCAAGAAGGAAAAGGATTCTCTAAGTTTTCGTTCGACGATCGCGGTCGTATCAAGGAGTTGCAGTCTGCCAATGGCACGATGACGAGGAAATTTGAATACTCCGGTACTTCCAATCAGATAGCAAAGGAAGAGAGAGTTTCCTCCGATGGTAAGACGCCAACGAAGATTTGGACGAGAGAGGGAAGCTCTGATCGGTGGACCGAAAAGGATACTACTGGAAAGGTTCTCTCGAAGTGGGAAGGGGAGACCAAACTCTATAATGACGGCACCTACGCAATCCGATCGAAGGGCGCGAGCGCCCCTAAAGATGGTGCCTGGGATACGCTGCGACCAGACGGTCAGAAATTCAAAGAAAAGGTTTCTGCACACGGAACCAGATCGGCCTATGACGCAGCAGGCACGTTGCGCGCTGTCGTAAGAACCGATGGACACCGCATTGATTCGGCGACTGCCAAGAATGGCTCGACCAACGAAGTAACACTGTCTGATACCACTAAAGGCACCAAAGTAACCTGGAAGAAAAATGACAGCGGTCTTTGGAAATCTGATGCTGAAAAGCCAGAAACCGTTAAGAATCTGAAATTCAATGAAAAGAGCGAATTGCGGCACTCCGACAGCGCAGGAGTGGTCACCAGAAGAGCTGATGGCTCTCGCCAATTGGATAAGCATGATGGCTCCAAGATCGAGTATCGCAAGGATGGTTTGGTGTCGCGCGTGGCCTCGCCAACAGGGGCCGAACGCAAATTTCTCTACGATGGAAAGAACAACGTTAGTAGTGTCATAGACAAAGACGAGCGCGGCGTCAGAGTATGGAAAGATGGCGACGCGAAGAGCGAAGCTCGCAAGAGTTCCAAAGTTTCGCCTACTGGAGATCTGACTTTCGAACTTCCCTCTGGGAAAAAGGTCGTGGAGCGGGCCAGTGGAGTTAGATATGAGAGCGATGAAGGCAAGCTCTCCAAGGTTCTTTTGCCTAACGGAAGTAAACGGGAAATTGAATACAAGGACGGAAAGCTTTCTCAGGTTACAGATACCATCAAATCTGCTAAGGGCGACACTGTTCAACGTTACAAAAAACTCGACGGTGGTGATGAAAAATTTCGCCTCGTAGATAAGACAGGAAAAGTTATTCCAGGAGTGGACGGACGCGCACAAGATTTCAAAGATCTGAAAGTCACCGAATCCGGTGTCCTGAAAGGAAAGGACAGAGCGGGGAAGGATTGCTCAATCGGATTGCCGGAGCGTCTTAGCGAAACCACTTTCAACAACAAGGATCGAGACATTAAAGCGGCTCGTGATGCTTTTCTGGACGTGATGAAAGGTCAACTGGATCTGCCTCGCCTGAATCGTATGCAAAGTATGTTGAAAAGCTTCGAAGATCGTATGCAAGATCGCGCAGACCTCAGGAAGCTTGCAGGCGTCAAATCAACAACAGAGATTGAAGCCCATCACAAAAGGGCAGTGTCAGAAACATATAAAAATCTTGCAGACATGGTGAAAGGCGACAAGGCAGAACAGTTCTACGACCAGGCGACCAGGGTGAAGCTTGCGGAAAACTTCATGTACCACGCGCAAGAACCGATGACCTCCGATCAGGGAACAGCCGAAGACCGCGACAAGAAAGGACATGGCACCTGCTGGATCAACTCAGCGTCGGTCTGGGGGATGACGCAGCATCCGAACGCTATGGCGGATATGTTGAAACAGATTTCGCTAAAAGGTGAATATACAACCAAGAACAGCGGTGAGATGGGCAATTTGCTCACCGCCGGTCGCGCTGATTCGCCGCCTCGAACAGTGAAGTTCTCTAAGGATCTCCTCTCGTTTGCAGGAAAACAAGAAAATGAATGGAGTATCAGCGCTGCCACTGACAGGTGGGGACGCTCTGGTTCGACATCCCGATGGGTCGAGGGCGACCGTAGTCCGGTAAGTAGAATCTTCGATTACACACTGCCTGTGCTAGGTGGTCGTGCCGAGGGCGAGATCGACGGCGGTATCTATAGGTCTGGTCGATCGACTGAAGGTAGAACATACGTAGGCAGTCGGGACATTATGCTCATGGTGACTGGAGATACTCCAGTCGATATGGCTTTTAAAGACTACAGTCATGGTCACTTGATCGACGGTGACTTCAACAAGTCTGTGTTGGAAAAAGGAACAGTTCTCAACTACAGTCCAGGGCACGGTATGTCGCAAACCTTGCGACGGATAAACGGAGAGTGGTGCTTGATTCAGGACAATCAACATGGGGAGTCCGGGGATCGCATTATTCAACGCATCAACAATATAGAACGTTGGGCCCAAGGCGAGTCGGGTGCCTCGCGGAAAGTCAGCGATGCTGTTCCGTACAGGAGTTATAAATTGTGGGGCGGCGAGGCTGAATTTGGTGCCGTCAAAGCGAGATCTCGAAGGTAGAAAATTTCGATTTTCGGAAAATCGCTATCGCGAACTATTTCATGCGAAACGCACTACAGGTGATATTTACAGAAGAAATGTGATTTTTGGTGCCAATATACAAGGCGTTTGATAAAAAGTTTTGCGAGTTTCTGCGGTCTCATGCCCAAAGACTCCCTATTTCTGGGAGTTTGCAGATTCGCCTCAAAGTTCAATACACGATTTGGGTACACTTTGTTCACTTCCGGTGAAACATAATTGAAGTGGACGAGAACGGAATTCTCATTGGTCACCACTGGGAACTGCGTGAACTCCTCGCGCGTTAGTACATTAAGCCGTACCTGGTGGAACTTATTCGCCTCCCGATTTCAGGAGCCACCCTTCACATGTCAGAAAAACCCCGTTCCAATGCAGCAGCCACATCTCCGTTAGAAGATAACAACGATGGCACACAAATAGATTTCCATTCATTTAGCACCAGACTCAGTCTGGAAGCTAACCAAATAGAGCCCCAATCGGACAAAAAAGGCGATCAGACTAAGCCGGTCAAAGAGAAGGATCCGGATTCGATTCTCACCTTACCAGATGTTTTTAAGGAAATTGATAAGGTGACACCTAGGCTCGGCGGTGCCAAAGACAAGGTCGGCGACGATAAGAAAGCTGACGGCAAGAAACAAGCCGACGACAAGAAGCTCGACGACAAGAAGATCGGCGCCAAGAAAGTTGACGACAAGAAAGTCGAAGATAAGAAGCTTGATGATAAGTCCGAAAAAGGCGAGGTAGCTGCGAAGCCGAAGAAGGTGGTTCCGGAAGGTGACGGAAGCATCCTGGTAAATGGCGCCAAAGTAGAAAACGGTGCTGCCACCAAGCACGAGACTAAGGTCGTGACTGAAGACGGCACGTTCGTGCGTGACGACAAGAATCGGATCATCTCCTCCGAGTCTGCCGATGGAAAAACCAAGAGAACGTTCGACTACGATCCAAAGGAGCCGAACAAGCTCAAATCGGTCACTATCAATGGAATAAGATTCGAGAACCTCGGTCCGATAAAGTATTCAAAAGACCAGACAACTGTCACCAGCAACGGTGAGGACATGCACAGTTGGTCGATGTATGACGAGAAGGGCGCCCACAAAGGCGGCTGGTTCGGTAGCAAGACTATCAGTCCCGATGGTGTCTTCAAAGAGGTCGATAATCGCACCGACAAAGTCAAATTCGAAGACGTTGCCGGAAAGGAGCTGACTAAAGAGGAAGCCGACAAACGTAACGCTGATGGTATTTGGCCTTCCACAGTCGCTATAACTAGACCGGACGGAAGCAAGATTGATGCCCAACTTAAGGGTAAAACAGTTGAGAGCCTGAAGGAAACCCGCTCCGAAGATGGAAAGGATGTCACTGTCAACTGGACCAAGAAGGGTGATACATGGGTCTCTGATGAGAAGCCTGCAAGAGAACGAACCAATGTGACCCTGAAGCTGGATGGAGATCTGTCTTACAAAACCAGCGATGGTGTGACTGTCGTCGAATCGAAGAATAGTGAAAAAACTGTCACCAAAAATGGTGTCACTGATAAATTCAACCGCAACGGCGATCGAGTCAAAGTAGATACCGCAGATGGTTCTCGACAGCTCGATTACAAAACAGATGCCAAAGATAACAAAGTACTGTCCGAGATAAAAACTAAATCTGGAGACAAAGAATCTAAGTGGACCAAAAAAGGAGACACGGATGAGTGGGTCTCCGCCGATGGTAAGAGTGAGATTCGCAAGAACCTGAAAGTCCTCGATAACGGAAATATCGAGTTCACCGATAAGGACGGGAAGAAGGTCAGAGAGACGATCGCTTCTCAGCGGATTAACTACGACGATTCGAATCGACCAGCTCTCGTCACCTTCCCTAGCGGTGCGACCCGTACCTTCGATTACGACAAGGAAGGTCTCAAGTCCATCAAAGATCATATTCCGACCAAGGAAGGCACTCATGATATCGAGTGGAGTCGTGACGGCGACAAGTTCGTGTCGAAGCGCGAGGGTGGTAAGACTTACACGAGAGACAAGGTATCAGTAACCGACGATGCAGACGTCAACTACGTCGGCACGGATAAAAAGCCGCATACCGCTAAGGTTCGCGACATCGATAAGATAGCCAATGGCGAGTTCGTCATGGGCTCCGAGTCCTTACTCGAAGCCCGGGACAAGTTGAATGAAGCTGTGAAAAATTCCGGTCTGGACCAAGAGCGTTTCAACAAGTGGTTGAAAGAGTTCGAAGCCAACGCCGGGAAGAACAAGTTGCCGCCGGAGAAAGTGGTCAGAACGATGAACAATCTGGCTGATATCCTGGTCGCGAAAGATAAGAGTCCGCACTTCGACGCGAAGCAGAAGGAGACGCTAGTCGATACCGCGATGCACAACCTCGCTCGACCTCTCGAGATCGATCAGGGCAGTCACCCCACCTGTAACGTCACATCCGTTGAGGTTTGGGCTGCAGTAAAACATCCCGACCAATACACGAGACTTCTGAAGGAAGTGGCTCTGAGCGGTAAGTGGACTACGTCCGAAGGCAAGAAATTTGAACCAACTACCAACTACAAGGGTCGTGATCCTGAAGGTACAGAGCAGGTATACAACTCGATCAAGCCGGGTAAGGACGAAACCAAATACGACCTCAGCAAGCCGGACTCCGGCGATCGTAACCTGGCTAGTCAGGTCTTGCAGATGACCCTCATCAATGCGATGTACGAGCATGGTCACATGAACAAAACTGATGACAAGGGTAAAGTCTTGGAAGATAGGACCGGCATGCGCTACGTCATGGGACCGAATCGCACAAAGACCGAGTTCCAACCTGGCGGAATCAAAACCATCACCGACCTCGGTGAAGACTTACTCATGAAAGACGGCAAGCCTGTGCTAAACGCAAAGGGGCAGCCCACAGAGGGTGGTCCCGGGATGGTTCAGGACCACGTACTCAAATCCGGTGAGTTGTTGACGGGTGAAGAGCCTCCGCACATCAAGTGCACGGGATGGTACGACGATCCTCAGACAGGACAGAAGAAGTTCACGAATGATTTGATTGATAAAGAACGCCTTCTCGACCTCAAGAAAAAGGGTGACATGCCAATTCTGACGCCCACTATGGGAGGTGCACACTCCCAGACAATTCATGATGTTTGGGAAGATCCGAAGGACGGAAAGGTATGGGTCTTACTCGACAACCAGCATGGTGAGCCTGAAGTCAAAGGTGCGGACAGGAAGAGCGGAGAAGGTGATGGAGATGGCTGGATCACGCTCGATCTGCTACATAAGACCTTGAAGTCCGGAGACCAGGGTGGTGATTGCGGCAGACCCGTCATGCCGACTGTTCACAAATACAGTCATCCACGCGACAGGAAGTAATCCTTCCCTCGCCCCTTCCCGAAAAACGCAGCTCGCCGGGTTCCAGCCGGCATCGAGCAAGTTCGATCGCTTGTTTGGTCGAGAGTTTGAAGCCAGTTCGCAGACGCTCTGGGACCGCCGGCGTTCGCCGGCACCGAGCAATGTCGGAAACATCCAATGAGTTCCTATCCCAAGTTCTGGCATCGCCAATTGGGATCTTCTTGAATTCGCACCGTGGCACCGCTGAGCTAGCTCAACTGAAGCGTCTTTCTAAGAAATGGTGCGGTGCGGCTCTCGGTTGATGTTGCTACTACCTGCGGTGTGCCATTCGCGACCAGCTTGCCACCGTGTTGTCCAGCTCCCGGACCGAGGTCGATAACCCAATCTGCCTGGGCGACGACCTCCATATCATGTTCTACGACGATGACGGTATTCCCGCCTTCAACGAGCGCGTGAAGTTGCATCATAAGCTTTTCGACATCAGCCGGATGCAAGCCTGTGGTGGGCTCGTCAAGGACATACAGAGTGGAGCCATCTTGGACCCGCTGAAGCTCGGTAGCCAGTTTGATTCGCTGAGCCTCTCCCCCCGACAGCTCGGTCGCCGGCTGCCCGAGGCGCAGATACCCGAGTCCAACGTCCGACAGTGTTTTCAATGCACGTGCCACTGCAGGTAGTTCTGTGAAAAACTTCAATGCATTGTCGACTGTCATATCCAACACTTGCGAGATGTTTAAACCTCGATACTTTATAGCAAGTGTGTCTTCGTTATATCTCGTGCCGTGACAGCCTGCACAAGGTGTGTACACGCTTGGAAGGAACATCAATTCTACGGATACGAACCCTTCGCCATCACATGTGGTGCAGCGACCACCTACGACGTTGAACGAAAATCGACCTGCGTTGTATCCTTGCGCTTTCGCTTCCACCGTCGATGCGAAGCGTTTTCTTATGTAGTCGAACAGACCGGTGTAAGTAGCGAGGTTGGAGCGAGGGGTTCGTCCTATAGGCTTCTGATCCACGCTAACCAGTCGGCGAACAGGCTCGATTCCTTGCACCGACGCACATCCTGCATCCTCCGAATACTCGACCTGGGTTTCGTCTTCATCGTCATCGTCATCTTCTTCCGTACCTGCTTCCTGAGTGAGTGAACCCAGTTGAGATTTTAGAGTCTCGGTAAGAACTTGACTCACCAGAGTCGATTTGCCCGAGCCCGATACGCCTGTCACCACAGTGAGCGCTCCGAGTGGGAAATCTACCGAAAAGTCTTTGAGATTGTGGCGATTGACTCCGCTGAGGCTGAACCAGGAGTTTGAGATTCTCGGAGTATGCCGCTCGCGCGAGTCATTGTCGAAAAGAAATCGCCGAGTCTGTGATTTTTCAACTGATTCGAGTCCAGAGACGGGACCGCTATAGAGCAAGTCACCACCATTGTCTCCAGCGTCCGGACCGATGTCTACGAGCCAGTCCGCTTGTCTGACTATGTCCATTTCATGCTCGACTACGAACAGCGAATTGCCAGCGGATTTCAGTTGCCAGAGCGTCTTTAACAGCGCTTCCGCGTCCTGTGGATGCAGTCCGGCGCTGGGTTCGTCCAGTACATACACGACGCCGAATAGACCGGATTTTAGCTGCGTCGTGAGTCTCAGTCGTTGTAATTCGCCTGCAGACAGGGTTTGCGTTGTTCTATCCATAGACAAATAGTCCAGTCCAAGTTCTTTCAGTAGTGCAATTCTCTCCATCAAGTCGGTGGCCAGCACTTTTGCAACTTCAGCATTGCTGGTTGTCGGTTTTGAATGGTTTGCCTCCAAACTAGTAGCAAGAATGGCGTATAGTTCGCCAAGCGAAATGTGGGTCAATTGGGCGATGTCGCGACCAGCAAATTTCACCGCCAGAGATGCGGTCTTTAGCCGTTTGCCGTGGCAAACGGTGCAATTCGCTACATCCATGAATTGGGCTACTCTTTTTCTCAATGTGGCACTATTGGTAGTGCCGAAAGTATGGCGGACGTAGACCGCCGCACTCATGTATGTGCCTTGATACGGCCTCTGTATTCGGTGAGCTTCTCGTTGTGCATGAACTGTGACGATGGGCTTCTCTTCGGTGAACAGAATCCAATCGCGCTCTTCCTTTGGCAGATCCTTCCACGGCTTCTCGATGTCGTATCCAAGGACCGCCAAAATATCTCGGTAGTTCTTTCCCTGCCATGCTCCCGGCCAGGCCGCGACCGCTTTTTGACTGATGCTTAGTGTCGGATCCGGCACCAAGGAGCTTTCGCTCACTGTGTGGACAACGCCCATTCCGTGACACGATTCGCACGCGCCTGCAAGAGTATTTGGTGAGAAGGCATCGGAATCGAGTCGCGGACTATCCGCATGGGGGTAGACACCGGCCCTCGAGAAGAGCATGCGAAGCGAGTTGGATAAATTGGTGAGCGTACCTACCGAAGACCTTGCCGTCGGCTCACCTCTGCGTTGCTGCAGCGCTACCGCCGGTGGCAGTCCCTGAATTTCCATGACATTGGGTGCCGGTAACTGCGATATCAACCTTCGCGCATATGGCGCTATCGATTCGAAGTACCGTCGTTGCGCCTCAGCGTAGATGGTGCCGAATGCAATCGATGACTTGCCTGAGCCGGACACTCCAGTAAAGGCAACGAATGCATCGCGAGGGATGTCGACATCTATGCTCTTGAGATTGTTTTGTCTTGCAGACTTTACTCGCACGAAGCCTTCGAGTTGACTTCCGTGCTCATTAGTTAGAATCTGAGTTTGTGTTTTTTTCATGATACCAACAGTCCTTTCTCAAGGACTGCACAACTGACCGACTAAGATTATAAACTAGTCTTTGGGCTTAACTTCTAGCTTGCGGTCATTTATGAAGACTGCGACAGGATCTGCATCGTCGGAAATGCATAAATCAAAGTTGCCGTCGCTAGACACTTTGTATTTGCCGCCCATCAGATCGAACTTTGCTTGCAGCGCGTTTCTAAACTCAAAGCGGTTGTTGGTGAGCCAATCATCTAAAAGCTCTTTTCGAATAACGCGCAATGTCGCGCTCTCGTAGAGCCCATTCTCAACAACTGCATTGGCAACCTTGTCGGCGATCTCATTGATCTCCTGAGAACGCTCATTTTTCCGCTCTTCGAATTTAGAAGGTTTGGATAGCGTCGTTAGTTGCGACTTTGGCCCTGTCGGACCTTCGGGGAGTCCACCTCTGATGGCGACTGCCAGTGTCATGCAAAATGAAAAGTACAACAACATCGCTACAGCCGTAATTCCGCCTGTGACAAGGTATTTGCCTGGTTTTGTCATCTTGCTGCGAAAGACAAAAATGTTGGCATATGCGGCTGCTCCGCCAAGCAAACCTCCGATTCCACCTCCCACAAAGATCATTGCCATCGGCGTGAGCACCCAAATGTATTCGACGGGCGAGAGTTGAGGCAGTGCACTGAAGCGTTCACCATTGATTTCCAGTAGCGGTACTGGATCTAGGATGGTATTGCGAACCCTGATATTGACTTGATTCCCGTTGTAGTTGGTAACAATGTAGATGTTGTTCGCACCCTTGGGTGGCTCAACGCCGTCGACCAAAATCTTCGGTCCCGACAAAAAGCCTGCTGTTTTCAAACAAACCTTTTTTCCTACCAGAAGAGGGTGTTCGACATCGATAAGCAGCATCTTTTGATACCTGTCAGTCTTTGTATCGACAGCATCTTACCCAGCCCAATTGATCAATAACGGTCACTCCGTCCTCACGGAGGTGAGAAATTCGTTGATTTTGGGAATGTTTATAGATACTGGAAAGTTCTCACCGTCAACACTCGCATTGCGGTCCTTTATGAACGAGAAAGAGCAGCTCGATTATCTAACAAGAGCGCTGAGGAAAAGTGCTGATCCTCAGAGGGCCGATCGCGACAAGAGCAAGGATGAGCTTATCGCAGAACTCCAGCGCCTGCGAAAGCGACTGGCGGAAGTCGAGCCGGTAGAAGTCCAGATCTACGAAGGTTGTGAACGCGCTGATGTCGAGCGGCTTCAGCAGATGTTTCAGCTAATCATCGATACAATCCCCGTGAGCATCTGGTGGAAGGACAAGGAGTCTCGTTTCCTCGGTTGCAACATTAAAGTGGCTCAAGCTGCCGGCTTCAACGATCCCCATGAGCTAATTGGAAAAACCGATTACGACTGTCCCTGGAAGAAGGAAGAGTCTGACTGGTTCGTAGAATGGGACCGTAAGGTTATGGAGACCAATCGTCCGTATCGGCACATCATCGAGCCAAAGCTGACCGCTGAGGGGCGGCAGGTTTGGCTGGATACGACCAAGGTGCCGCTTCACGATTCTGACGGCAACGTCGTCGGGACACTTGGCACCTATGAGGATATAACGGAGAGAAAGGAAGCGGAAGTGGCGCTGCAGGAGGCGCACAACGAGCTTGCTGACACAGTCGAGGAGCTACGCAAAGCGCATTCTCTGCTGGAAGAACGTGTCAAAGAGCGGACTCGGGAGTTGGAAGAGAGAAATCTTCAGTTGAACGATCTGTCAGGTGAGCTGATACAGGCTCGAGATCAAGCGATGGAAGCTTCTCAGTACAAATCGATGTTCCTGGCCAACATGAGCCACGAAATTCGTACGCCGCTCAACAGCGTTGTTGCTGTGACGGAGCTTCTTTTGAAGACCCGCTTGAATGGAGAGCAGATTGAATTCGCCAACATCATTCAGAATTCTTCTCGCGCGCTTCTGGATATCGTTCAGGATATTCTCGACTTTTCGAAGATCGAGGCTGGCAAAGTTGAACTGGTGCCGGATCTCTTTGACCTACGCAATTTGCTCAAATCAGTGATTGATCTGTCCGGGGCGAAGGCTGCTGAAAAGGATCTGGTGCTGACCAGCAGGATTGTCGGAGACATGCCGGTTCCGCTGCTTGGGGATGCTTCTCGACTGAAGCAGGTTTTGCTCAATCTCGTCAGCAACGCAATCAAGTTTACCAACGACGGTAAGATTGATGTTGTGCTCAGTATCGACGAGATTACGGACAAGGACTGCGCGATTAAATTCACCGTCCGTGATACTGGCATCGGATTGTCGCAGGACAATGCTGCGAAGCTGTTCGAGCCGTTTACACAAGCTGATGGTTCGATCACTCGACGATTTGGCGGTACTGGTTTGGGCTTGTCGATCAGCAAAGAACTTGTACATTTGATGAACGGGGAAATTGGCGTCTCAGGAAAAGAGGGTGAGGGTTCGACCTTCTGGTTCAAGCTCCGTTTGGATCTGGCTCCCGAAGCGACGCTCGTCAGCTCTTCTGCGCTGGTACTGCGTCAAACAGACGATATCGAAAACGAAGGTCCGATCCCGTCGAGGCTCTCGTCTGAGTCGAAAATTCAGGTGTTGGTGGCCGATGACAGCCCCCTTAACAGGACGGTAGCGCTTTTGGTGCTCAAGCATCTCGGGATGGAAGGCCATGCCGTTAGCAACGGAGAGGAGGCGATTCAAGCAATCGAAGACAGACGCTTCGACTTGGTCCTGATGGATTGTCAGATGCCACTACTCGATGGTTTTGAAACAGCCAGGCGAATTCGCAAGAAAGAGATACCTTCCAAAGTGCGAATACCTATAATCGCGTTGACTGCTCAGGCTGTCGATGGAGATCGAGAAAAGTGCCTGGAAGCCGGTATGGATGATTACATCACGAAACCGATCACGCCCACTCGATTGTCTGTCGTGCTTTCTAGATGGGTGCCACTTGATGTGGTGACTTCTGATTAAAATCGATTTCTAGGATACTTCGATTCCTTGACTTCCTTGATTCCTGGTTGAAAACAGCTCGTTCGCTCTTGAGATGTCCCCATGCGGTGCTCCGAAGGTGGTCTTGACAGGATAAGGGTTTGTTTGAAATAATATATAACGAACGTTCGAAATAAAAAAGGTAAGAGCCGCAATGCCCAAGATTGTAGATCACGAAAAATACAGGAACGAGCTGCTGGCTCGGAGCTTTGAATGTTTTGCCCTCAAAGGATACAGCCAACTCACCATGCGCGATCTGGCAAAGCACCTTGGGGTTTCGACCGGTACTTTGTATCACTACTTCCCAAGCAAGGAGTCGATCTTTGAACAGCTAGTCGACTATCAGGCCGATCAGGATATTTTGCTGGCATCCTCTTTGAAGCGACCAGCTTCGCTGGAAGAAAAAATCGAGGCGATGCTCGGGCTTTTAGTTATTCATCAAGAGTACTTGTTGCAGCAAACGTGCCTGTGGTTGGAGTTTGGTCGCCACAACGGTTACGATGCGCTGATCGAAAATCCGGCTGTTGCACGCAGCTTCGTTCGATATCGAACATGGCTTGCCGCATATCTAGAGTTAGAAGATGAGCCTACAATCACATTTATTTGCAGCTATCTTAATGGGCTCTTGTTAGATTTGATGTTTCAACCCAACGACCTTTCCGTGAAGAAACAGAGTGCCATGCTATGCGCCGCAATCAAGGCGCGTTGAGGTACTCAGGAGGTAACCATGAATGGCAATAGTTCAGATAATTGGTTGTCGAAGCTCGGGCGTCTCGCAGCCTCTAAGCATGGCCGAGTGATCTCATGTGCTGCCGTGGTAGCGACGATTGTGGAAGTGGCGTGTGCTGTGATTGTGGTGGCGCATACGGTACCAGCAGCGCCGAAGTGTCGGTTCATTGATGAGCTCTTTCCCACAGCAAAATCGTCGGGCAGCAGGACGATAACCTCTCGTTCAAAAGCGCCCCTCACAGTTACAGCGATCGGACGGCTCGAGCCTGTTGCGGAGGTGTCTCGAATCTCCGTTCCGTCGTTCTTGAAAGACGAGCGAGTTGCGGAGCTCTGCGTCGAAGAGGGACAGTGGCTCGCCAAAGGCGCTTCTATCTGTGTCCTCGATGCTCGAGAGAGGCTTCGTGCGCAGCTTGAGGAGTCCAAATGTACTAGAAGTGTCGCAGAGGCAAAACTCGAAAGAGTAAGGTCTGGAGCAAAACGTGGCGAGACCGACGCGCAAAAATCGGCGATTGCGACTCTGGAGTTGGAGCGCAAAGACAGGCTTCTCGCGCAGGATGCCGTTATCGAAAAGGCTCAACGAGAGGTTGCCTTCCACGAGAAAGAGGCTTGCCGGTATCGGGAGCTTGCGGGTGCTGGCGCTGTTAGCGCCTCGCAACTCGATTCTAAGGTTGTGGCAGCCGATGTCAGCCGTGCTCAACTGTCCGAGGCTGGTGCCCAGCGTCAATGTTTGTTAGAAACATATTCTGCCAGGATCGACGAGGCAAAAGCTACGTTGTCGAAGATCGTCGAAGTCAGATCTACCGATGTTGCAGTGGCAAAAGCTGAGCTGGATGAGTCCGATGCAAGAGTCCGGCGGATCGAGCGGGATATGGCGCTTGCCACGGTGAAGGCACCGAGAGCGGGTCGTATCTTGCGATTAACTGCCAGGAGCGGTGAGGCCGTCGGAGAGAAAGGGATAGCAGAGTTCGGCGCCACCGATAAGATGCAGGCGGTGGCGGAGGTCTATGAAAGCGACATCAATAAGATCACTCTTGGTCAGCGTGCCACCATTGATGGTGATGCTTTCGGTGGTCCTGTGCACGGCTCGGTAAGCAATATCGGCTGTCAGGTTCAGCGTCAAAGTGTTTTTTCGCAAGACCCGGCTTCGGATAGCGATGCGCGGATTGTCGCGGTCAAAATTCTTATCGACAAGTCCGACAATCAAAGAGTCGAATCGCTGACGAACTTACAGGTGGAGATTGCATTTCGCTGACTCGGATGATGCAGCCGGAAGGAGGCATATATGAAAGTGAGAGACTCGTTGGGATGGCTGCAACTCACCCGCCAGAAGGGCAGGTTGCTGGTTGCAATTGCTGGTATAGCCTTTGCGTGCATACTGATATTCGTGCAGTGGGGATTTTTGGAGGCTCTCTTCTCTGGCGCCACACGTCCACACCGTCTGCTTGATGCGGATATCGTGGTTGCCCATCCAAAGCTTGAGACGTTCTTCTCACCTAAGGGATTCCCCCGGGAGCGCTTGTACCAGGCAGCCGGTGTCGAAGGAGTAGAATCGGTCAGTCCAGTCAGGCTCGGTACCATGCAATGGCGAAATCCCGTCAGCAAGCAGGTTCGTGCGATTCTAATCTTTGGCGTTGATCCGAGCAAGTCGACGTTTGATTTAGGCGAGTTTGCTTTGAACAAACATGAGCTAACCAAGTTTCGCTACCTTTTGTTCGACAGAAAGTCCAGGAGCGAGTATGGTCCGATTCCTCAACTCATGGAGAATGCGGATACGATCGGGGTCGAGCTCAACGGAAAGAAGGTGAATGTTGTTGGATTGTTCGATCTCGGCGCTTCTTTTGCCGCCGATGGCACTGCGATCTGCAGTGATACCACTTTCTCCTACTTGTTTGGTCGAAGGCACGCAGATACCATTGAGTTCGGCTTGATTCGTTGCGTTGGGAATTCGGCATCTGAAGTCGAGCAGGTCAAGCAGCGCTTGCGTGTTCTCTATGGAGACGAGGTCGCAGTTTACACCAAAAATGAGTTTGCTGATCTGGAGAAAGGTTACTGGGCAAATAGCACCGGCATTGGCTTCATATTCGGCTTGGGCGTCGTAGTCGGATTCATCGTAGGAGTAGTCATCGTTTATCAAATCCTCTACAGCGACGTTGCGGACCATCTTCCCGAGTACGCTACCCTGAAGGCGATAGGATATGCCGACTCCTACTTCCTGAATGTGTTGGGGCAAGAGGCGCTTATTCTCTCGTGTGCCGGATTCTTGCCGGGCTTGTTTGCCTCGATTGGAATCTATTGGATCGCTCAAGGCGCTACTGCGCTGCCAATCACTATGACGTGGGAAAGAGCGACATCTGTTTTCTTCCTTTCGCTTTTGATGTGCGGGATATCTGCTGCCATAGCGCTCACGAGACTACGAGAAGCTGATCCGGCTGATGTATTCTAGGAGGTCTTATGAAAACTGTTGTTTCTGTTGAAGGTCTGGACCACTGGCTGGGTGAAGGGACTTTGCGCCGAAAAGTCCTATCGAATGTCAACTTCGCGCTAAGTGAGAAGGAGCTGGTTATTTTGACCGGACCATCAGGATCCGGCAAGACCACTTTGCTTACGCTGATCGGTGGGCTGCGCTCCGTGCAGGCGGGTCGGCTCGATGTGCTTGGAAATTGGATGAACAGTTTGAATCAAGAGCAGCTAGCGTCGGTCCGCAGAAATGTCGGCTACATCTTTCAGGCGCATAACTTGCTCAGCTTTCTTACTGTGAGACAGAACATTTTGATGTCGCTAGAACTTCACCCCGGGTTTTCTTCTGATGAGGCCTATGCTCGAGTTAACTCAATTTTGTCGGACGTCGGGCTGCATCAGCATGCCGACAAATATCCCGACCAGATGTCCGGTGGTCAGAAGCAGAGAGTAGCGGTGGCGAGGGCTCTCGTTGCGCAACCACGGCTGGTGCTCGCCGACGAGCCGACTGCTGCTCTCGATAAGGCATCCGGCCGCGATGTCGTTAATCTGTTGCAAGACCTGGCGAGGCAGGGCGACTGTTCAATTCTGATGGTCACCCACGACAACCGAATCCTGGATGTGGCCGACCGAATAGTCGAAATGGAGGACGGCACAATCCTAACTCCCGCGCTTGTTTAAATTGATGCCGGTATCGTAATCCCCCCGGTGCCATTTTATCTATGGAACGCTAAAATCTCGGTCTTATCAAAGCGAAATTCGTCTGGACTGTTACCGAGGCAACACTTTCGATGCATACAAATGACGTTTCGCTCGCAAGAGCGCTGGAATACATCGATGATTATTGGGAAAGACTGGTCCGGCATAACGTCGAGGATACGCAGACTTTAATCGGACTTCCATATCCCTATCTCGTCCCTGGTGACGGCGAGATGTTCCAGGAGATGTACTATTGGGACAGCTTTTTCATGGGATTGGGTCTCGTCGATACGAAGCGTGAGAATCTCATTGTCGGGATGACGCACAACCTGGCCTCACTGTTTAAACGATTCGGTGTCATTCCGAATGCCAGCCGATACTATTTCCTGTCTCGGAGTCAACCACCGTTTTTTACCAAAATGATTCGTCTGGCTTATTCTATCGTCGCAAAGTCCAACATGCGCCAAGCTCGGGGGTTCCTCCGCGAGATGGCATTGCTTGCCGAAGCGGAGCACGAGACAGTTTGGCTCGGAAAACTGCAGCCGCATCATCGGTTGATGCATGCGGGTTTATCTCGATACTTTGATATAAACTTTCTCGATATGCTCGCCTCCTGTGAGAGCGGATGGGATCATTCGACTCGGTGCGAGGACCGATGGATGCAGCATCTTCCGATAGACCTGAATGCGATCCTTTACGCTCGTGAAATCGATCTCTCGCAATTCTGGCAAATTCTGGGAGATTCTATCAGGAGCAATTACTGGCGCCATGCAGCTATCAATCGTGCCGAGACCATCAACAGATTGATGTGGGATGAAGAGGAGGGATTCTATTTCGACTTCGATTTATCTACAATGACGCGCAACCCTACGCCAAGCTTGGCCGGCTTCTTCCCTCTCTGGGCTGGTCTGGCATCTACTGAACAAGCAAAACGAATCGTTGAAGCCTGGTTGCCGCGATTTTCATTCGAGGGCGGTCTTGTTACGGCACTCGATCAGCAAGATGGCAGACAATGGGCGTACCCCAATGGTTGGGCTCCGTTGCAATGGATCGTTGCCGAGGGGTTGATCTCCTTTGGATATGAAAACGAGGCTAGGCAGGTGAGACAGAGGTGGACGACAAACTGTCTATCAGTCTTCGAGAAAACTGGAGTGATGTGGGAAAAGTACAATGTTGTAGAACCAGGAGTGGTGCCGGAAGGCGGATTGTATGGTTCTGTACCGGGGTTCGGTTGGACCAATGCAGTTTTTGTGGACTTTACAAAGAAGCTCACTACTCGCGGAGTGCATGTTGCTGAAAGTATCTGCCGTATCACTGAGCCATCTGTCGAGGTGGCGGCGCCCAGTAAGTTGTAGTTGCAATACCGAAGGTGGTGGCTGACGGATTTTCGGTGAGTCCTGAAGCTTGCGTCGGAAGTGGCCGAGGACGATGGTGGAATGCTCGAATAGACTTGCGACTTCCGCGATGCGGATCGCCTAGTTGTGGTGAGAGTTATCTTATTCAATCAGCTGGCGTTTTGCTTCTTCGATTCCTTCACTCTTTTCCAGGGCATCCCTGACGTTAGTCTGGGCTTCCAGCAAGACATTGATAACATCTCCGACATCTTGCCCTGTCTTGTCTCGCTAAATCTAATCTTCCTAGCTTTTCGTAGGACCCTGATGTTGAATCTATGCCAAATCGTTCATCGGGATTGAGAAGCAAAAGGTGCTGCCCTTGCCGAGAATGCTCTCTACCCAGATCTTGCCTTTGTGTTTTTCAACCAGCGCTTTACAGATCGAGAGTCCCAGGCCTACTCCACGGCTCTTGGTCTCGGATGGTTGATCAAGCTGACGATATCTTTCGAAAATTGCTTTTTGGAGGTGTTCGGGAATGCCGGGACCGCGATCTTGTACTCGGAATAGTATGGCTGTCCCCTCAATTCCCGCGTGGACAGTGATTTTCGACTCTGGTGGGGAGAATTTAATGGCGTTGCCGACGAGGTTGACGATTACTCTGACGAGTCGGTCTTCATCGGCGTTGAGACCGTCATTTGTCATATTAGTCTCTAAATCTACTCCCGCATTTTTTGCCGCACCCTGACAAGCAGCAATAGCTCGGTCCACGATCGTCCCTGTGGATGTGGAGCGAATCTCCAGCTTTAGATCGCCTGACTGAAGTTGTTCTGTGTCGAGCAGATCATTGACGAGTGAAACCATTAGATCAACGCTAGATTCAGCTCTGGCTGTCGCTTTTTGGAATGTCTGTGACATATCGCCGTAGGTACCTTGAGAGATCATCTGAAGGAAAAAACGCACTGCCGTGAGGGGCGAACGAAGATCGTGGCTGACCATAGCGAGAAAGTCTTGTCGCAAACGCTCCAGGCGGTGCCGTTCTGTGATGTCGAGAACGTGGGCAAATATCAAGCCATCCTCCCATTCGTTGAGATAGATCTCGACAGGGAAGGTCTCTTCATTCTTTCTTCTGGCCAGAGTGTTCAACGGCTCAGCGGTTACCACGATTCTATCCACCTCCGGAAATACCAGGGTGAGTGGTTGTCCCTTCAGCTCCCTCGCGGACTCGTATCCAAGTAGTTTTATTGCCAGTTGATTGCACATCTGAATTCTTTGCTGTGGATTGAAGACGAGCAGCCCAAGTGGGATTTTTCGAAGGATGCTGGTGATGATATCCTTCTGTTCCGACAATGCGGCCGCTTGCTTTTGAATGATGATTTGCAGCTCATCCGGTGAGCCCGGCAGTTTATGAGGATCTTGTGAGTCCGACATCCTAGTAACACTTACCGATCAACAATTTACAGAAAACCAAGCGTTTTTAGATCGCTGACAGGCTCGTCGAATGAGCACGAGCCGACTGAATGTATGAATTTGCTGCGCGCGTCGATGACTTCATCCAGCGTGAGGGACTTCCCTCTCCAGTGCGCATTTTCATCGAAAGAGAAGGCCGCGGGATCGCGCTCGTCGATAATCGGAACGATGTCTCTTTCTCCTTGCCAGGCGAAGGCAGCGGCCATCAAAACATTGATGAACCCATGCATCGTAGCGACTGGCGCATCGGCTTCGTAAGTGAGCGGATAGTCTTTTCGGAGCGGATGATGCAAACCAGCGGTTGCCTTGAAGGGCAGTCGACGCTCTGCGCATGCAATGATAAATGCGGCCACATTTTCGGGAGAAGGTATCGCTTCCGGCTTCAGTCCGCCCGTGCGAATTTTGGCATAACAGCCGGATGCCTTTACCTCGTCAAGCTGTTGTAATGAACTGGTCGCAACTTCGCAATAGACCGGTCTTCCTGCGGCTTTGACGATACCCTTGCTTTCTACGGTGGCAGCTCTATTGTCGCCTTTCTCTGCCAGGACTGACAGACAGCCATCAAGCGACGGAGGAACCTTCACAA
The DNA here is from genome assembly GCA_964418155.1 of uncultured Candidatus Obscuribacterales bacterium. GTDB lineage: Bacteria > Cyanobacteriota > Vampirovibrionia > Obscuribacterales > Obscuribacteraceae > JADYXR01. Next base: position 344,910 of record CAYQKX010000001.1, read on the forward strand.
GATCGGCATCGCCGATGACGAGCCAGCGCAGCATCCACGAATAGTCGCTGTCGCGGTACTTGCCATAGTTGGCAACCGCAGTGTCAAGAGGCAGCGCCGCAGGCGGGTAAATGCCAGCGTAATCTATGAATCCACTAAGAAGTGCTTTCAGGGCTGGTGAAACTGTGGATGGGACTACTTGCATTTTGAAGCTCTCGAAGGGCAATCCGATGTTAGCATGTTGTATATATCATTGGTTGGTCCGGCGATGAAGAAGTGACAGAAAAAACGTCGGGAAAGCCTCTTCTTGCCTGTTCTGTGACCGGTGTTAACCACCGAAGCGCGATTGACGTAGGACTTCAGACGGAAAATGTTTTTTTTAATATCTCAAAGATTCTGTGCCGGATCTGCAGTGTTATTTCGTGGGTGTCTGAGATGTTTCGGTTTAGCCGATTGCTTAGCCGATAAAGTTGAATCTAGCACCAGGCCTTGACTCTTCTCTTGAATATGACACTATATCCGGTGACTGATCGAATATCCCATTTTTGAAAAGGAGATCTCTTGGCAACTAAAATGTCAAGCGAAAGTATATCTAAAAGGTATGTTGCGGGGTGTGCCTTTTCGCCACCTTGTGGGGGATTGAACCGGCGCAGATCAGTTTTATGAGAACTAGTCAATGGGTTGCCATGACCCAATGCACTACCATAAGCACTTCGAAACCCAATGTGACCTTGATGCAGAACATCACTCAAGCCCTGACGCTGTTAGCGGTGGCTAGTTCGGTCCTTCTACCGACGCCGGCTGTCTGCCAGAATGCCACCGCCTCTCGCGCCACCCAGGGTGAGCGTGCCCCGGTGAGCCGAAATCTGGTTGCTCAGGCCAATTCTGATGATATTGCCGATACCGCTGCCGAGGATGCTGGACCAGAAGGGTCCCAGGTGCCAGAGAGGGCTGGAAAAAAGGTACCTGCGAAGAAGAAGCCCGGATTTATTCGTCGAATGCTAGAGCCTGTAACCGAGCTTCAAGGCCAGAGCATCAAGTTACAAGAGCAGATCATCCGGCTGGAGCGTCCAATTGAAGGGTTGCATACTCCAATAACGGGGCTCTCGCATCACGTAGGGTCTGTTGACGGTCAACTGGTCGGGGTTCAGAAGAATTTGACCGGCGTGCGCAATGACCTCGGAAGTGTCAAGGAAGAACTTCGCGGGGTTCGCAACGATATTTCGTCGTTAAGAACGCAGATCAAGAGTGTTCAAACCCCTATAGCGTCACTCAATGAACCTTTGACGAAACTCTACCAACCGATTGCCAGCCTCGAAAGCCCTCTTATTCAGCTGCAGAAGGAACTATCGGAGTTCAAAACCGAAGTTAAAAACCTGAAAGCTAACATGGGCCTTCTTCAAAAGCCCATTGAAGATATTAATCAGCCAATCAGCCAACTTGAAAATCCGATTCAAGATCTTGCCAAACCGCTAACCACGCTTAAGGCCGAGGTTGTGGATTTGAAGTCGGATCTCAACGAGTTGGCTGACGCGGTGACGACTATGACGAGATTCGTCCTCGCCGCTTCTGTCTGTGTCGTAGCATTGATCTTCATCCTAATCGCCAGCTCTGTCTTGACGATGATTTCCAAATTCAGGCAGCGAAAGGCATTCGAGTCACAGACGCAACTCAATAACTTCGATCGCACTACCATCACCCAGCGTAACTCCAGAGAGTTGGACCGCGAGTTCTTGAAGAAGTAGACGGCTGCTCTGGGCCTGAGTCAACGCATTTTTGCTGCTGTTCCGATTGAACTAATGTTCTTACTAAAGATAGTGCACCACCCCTGATGCAACAAGGACGACAGCCACACCGTCGTTGGTGCGAACTTGTTTGACCGTTGCATTGAAGGAGTAACAAACAGCGCCGGCGTCGAAAACCCGAACCTCGTGTTCGCTGCCGTTATCGACCATTTGCGCGAGTTCGTCGAACAGTCTCTTTTCCTGGGCGTCGTCCAGGTTCAATTTCACGAAAACAGGTGTGTAAGCAGAGACACCGTCGACAGTTTTTCGTACAGGATGGGTGGCAATTGCATGCTTCGGTATATCTAATGGCATGATCGCTATCCGGCTGTGGTATCAACCTCCTTCATCATAGCCGACAATTCGAGCGGTCAAACTATCAGAGTAAACCGTTGCACCCGTGAATGGTCTCTACGAGATCATTTGAGCCAAGATTGCAGTATTGTCGTGACAAACACTATCAGCCTTCAGTCGATGACGCCTGAGCCTGTAGCCAGTCGCTCCAGTTTTTATAAAGTTGAAATTCAGGTGCTCCGGGCCGCAACTCCATCGACCAGGTCAGGTGAACCTGCGCCAATGCGTGACTGTGTTGAGAGAGTTGCATCAGGACGTCGTCACCGCCTTTTTTTCGTGCCACCGCATGTGATTTCACTTTGCGAAGCGGGTGCAGAATGTTGAAACTCAGTTCTCGGGCGAACTCCTCGTCCAAGCCTGCACCGCTTAGCTCCCACGAATCGGGTAGAATGACTCCAGGCGGGAGTCTCGAGAGTTTATGCAGCCACTCGATCATCGGACTGTCTGGTTGTGGATCGGCGCCGCTCCACGGTTGTACCCAATAGTTGATGTCTTCACCAAACTGGGGATCGTGAGCGCTTTGTTGCAGAATTAAGAGTCCTGTGGTCCCTCGCCAATAAGCAAACTTGTGTGCGCGTGGCTCGCCGTCCTGTCCATGCTTTAGCGGGTCTCCAATTCGACGCACTGCTCTTTCGAGTTCCTCGTCGAATTTTTTGTCGAATTGCTCGCGCTCTTTCCGATATTGCTCCATCGACGGATGTTCGCTTTCCATCCATGTTTCCCACCAGCAAAAGGGCAGGATTGCGCATGATACACCGAGCTGACGAAAGACCGGATATCCTGTCGCCTTCTTCTCTCCGGTAGCCTCTGTGTAGATTGCCACAGTCAACGGTGCATTTATGTGCGCCTGAAATTCCCAGAGATCATCTTCAGTCAAACTCGATGGATTGATCGGCGCGAAGCTTTGGCAGCACCGCTTGAACTCTTCAGGCTCGAAACTCGTATTGGCCAAACTGTAGAGTGACTCGACCTGTGGCTCGAATTGCGGAATAGTAACGATTGCCATTTAATCCTCTCGTGACAGCCACCCTGCGGGGTTGCAACCGCCATGGTAGCTTCCACATTGCCAAGCTGTAAAGGTGGTGTTAGTGTTCAGTCTCTGGCGGAGGTCAAATAATGAAGATCCTCACGGCACTTTCAGTGTCTATAATTGTGTGCCTGATTATTGGCACAATTTCTATCGGAAAAGATATAAGAGGGCAGGCTGCCAGCAAAAAGACTGCAGTCAAGTCGGCGGTAGGAAAGAACAGCGGCTCTCTGGACGGGAAAACGCTATCTATGGCTCGGGTTAAGACCAGGCGCTTCTAGAGAAAGTGGTTTTGGCGAAAGTGGTATCTTTTCTCTGATACCATTTTTGGTGAGAGAGTTTGTTTTATCGATACCGCTGGATTGAGTTGCTCTACTGTCTGTCCGGCAATGTTATCGTGATCATATGGGCTTCTGTTGTCTGGCTTCAGGTCGCCAATTGGAGCGAAACTCAGCGCGCGCATGTCATTGCGTTAATGACTGAATCATCGCGGGGGTTGATGCTATCAGAGTCGGTCATCTAACTGAACCTGGACAGCGTCGTTATGCGCGAAAGCTCACCATCTTGGTAGTTTTTGAACGGAGGGCGCACGGTCACTTAAGTGCGAGAAGCTGAGCGGAATTGTAACGAAGTCGTAATGGGTCGAAAGCTTCGATCCGATGGAAACGCTGGCGAAATTTTCAAAAATATACTGAAATTACTGGGCTCTTAATACGTCAAGCAAGGTGCCGCTTGCCCGAGTTGGGGCGCACCAAAGCAATCCTTCGAGAGGCGAATTCACGCTCTCTGGCTCATCATGCGGTTTTTTGAGAACAGTATTCCTCTGTATGGACTTCGAGGTCGCTATGTCTCTACTCGCTAATTTTACCAAGATGTGCTTCGCATATCGTCGGACAGATATCGTTGATACCGTCTATGACGAATCCGGTCAAGGCATCGTTGAGTATGGTGCCGTTCTAGCATTTGTTGCAATCATGATTGCGATGTTCGCATATGCGAGCAACAGTCAAAGGGCAAGCGTCGCCAATTGTTATGAGGCGACAGCCGATCAACTCAATAGAATAGCATCGGCTGCTAGTGTGATGGGTGGCGGTGCCGGAGGTGCCAGTGGCGGTGCCGGAGGTGCCAGTGGTGGCGCAGGAGGTGCCAGTGGCGGCGCAGGAGGTGCCAGTGGCGGTGCCGGAGGTGATGCCGGGGCCGGAGGCGATTCTGGAAGTGCCGGACCTGGTACAGGAGCGGGCGGCGGCTCTAGCAGTGGACCTGGCGCAGGCTCTGGTGGTCGTGCAGGTGGCGGTCCGTCGGCCGGTGGTGGCGGACGTGGTGGCGGTGGTCGCGCTGGCGGTGGCGGCGGTCGAGGTGGCGGCCGCGGCGGTCGAGGCGGTGGTGGTCGCGGTCGTTAGGTCAAGGAAATGGCGATTGTTCTCCTTACATTCGCTGCTACTTCGAGTTTGACTTCGTCTAAATCATGGTTGCAACAGGTCCGATGGAACATAAGAAAGTGAATGTAGTTACCGTGCGCGGAAGTGTGACACTGCTGGCGATATCAATACAGTTGACGATGTTATCAGGCTGTGCAACGTTTGCACCGGAGATAAAGAAGCCGACGGATTGGGGCTCATTAATGGCGAGCGGTGAGGATGCATTTCGACAGGGAGATTATGATACAGCCGAACGTGAGTTCTCTGCGGCCTCGAAAAAGGCGCTTGAATACGGAGTTACCGATATGAGGCAAGCGATGAGCTTGAACAGTCTGGCTACACTCGCAAAAAAACGAGGTGACTTTAAACAGGCGATAGATATGAACAGAGCCGCGCTTGCTATCGACGAAAAAGCGCTCGGATCAATGCATCCTCGCGTAGCAACCGAACTGAATAACCTGGCTGAGTGCTACAAAGCCGTAGGCAACTTCAAGGAGGCTGAGATGATCTTGAAGCGAGTTCTGGCTTCAGACAAGAAAACGCTGGGGATCTCGAATCCGAATCTGTCCTTGAGCATCAACAACCTTGCGTTCTTATATGAAGAGCAGGGACGGTATGAGGAATCAAAAAAATTGTTTTTGGAATCGCTTGCTCTGCAGGATAATGCGTTGTCGCCAGGGTGTGTTGAGATTGCCACCACCGCAAACGCACTGACCCGGGTTTATAGATCAATGGGACAGCTTGGGCAAGCCGAAGGGTTGGCACTCCGGACGATAAAAGCCGAGGAGAAGGCGCTTGGCTCGGACAGTCCGGAGGTTGCCACAGACCTCTGTAATCTTGCGGAGATCTACATGGATGAGCGTAAGTATTCTGATGCCGAGGCCTCTTTCGTCAGAGTGCTTTCGATAGACGAGAAAAATATAGGCAAAAATAGCTGGGAGTTGGTTCTAACAATCGATCGCCTGGCGTCGGTATGCGAAAAGGAGGGCAAATTTGACGAGGCTATTGCTCTCTGGGAGCGCGCATTGACAATTGACGAAAAACAGTTTGGTAAGAACCATTCCAATGTTGCTCAGGACCTATGCAATCTTGCTCGGGTGTCGTCGCGTGCGGGTAAGAATGAGCAAGCAGAGACTTTGTATGGTCGTGCTGTTGCCATCAAGCAGAAACTATATGGTGCAAAACACGTGTACACGATCGATACGCGTCATTCATTGGCGGATCTGTTGGTTACTGAGAGAAAATTGAAGGAGGCGAAACTATCCTACGAGGGCATCTTGAAAGATGAGCAGTCTCTGTTTGGCCTCGTACATCCTGCAGTTGTCAGTTCGCGACGTAAGCTTGACGCAATTGGATCATCTCTGAAGGAGATCAAAAAAGCCGAGGGACAAAGTTGCAAGACTGACAGCTAGAGCGCGAAGGTAAATGCGAAGGGCTCAAAAACGCGCTCCCACACAAGCGATTCTCACAACAGAGCTAACGCCTGATGCTTCAAAAAAAGGCTTCGACCAAAATGATCGCGTGAGTTGAAGGTGACAGCTCTCGCGGTCAAGAATTCCAACGGATCTATTTTGTTGAGAGGGAACCTGGCTTAACCGGCTAGAGGTTGAAATTTGCCAACTTCAATAGCCTTGAGAAATTGACCTTCGAATTTTGTCAGTTCTTGGGCGGTCCCTTCAAGCCAGATATAACCGCATCCATGCGGACCTGGTGGGTTGGTAAGGACGAGAATTCCTTCCCGTTTTGACGGCTTCCCAGTGGAGCTGGAAAATTTCAATCGACCAATCATGACGGTTTTGGAATTGCCAAGACTCCGCAATTCCCAATTGCTTTCGTCCATGTCGATGCATGCACCATCGCGAACGAGGCAGCCACCAAAAACAAAGCATTGACAGAGCGCACCATAAACTGCACTGTCATCGGGAGCAGATTCATCTTCACCATAGAGATTCAGCCGGCGAAATGACTTTGCTGGTGAAATTTCCTCTGCGAAAAGCTTTTCCATTTCGGAAATGTCTTCTTCCATGAGCGGCTCGCGCATCTCTTCATAGCAGATTCGGCTGGTCGAACCTGGAACTTTGAATTCCAGATAGTTGTGCATTTGGTTTTGCTCTGATAGATTAGTCGCGGAAAATCCATCAGGCAGTTGCATATTCGCGATACTGCCGTGGTTGTTGATCGTTACTATTGGTTCGCTCAAGGCACCTTTGCCTCCTGATTGATCTGCCATCAGAATATCTCCTCATTTTGTCACCAATGCGGTTTAGATCATCAAATTATCTGACTGAGTGATTATTTGGCGCGTCTTCTCGTTCTCAGCTTGCGGCCGCTCTCAATGGATTCTTCATAGTCTTCCATTTGGTCTTGTTGCTTGCTGGCCAAACGTCGCTCTTGATCTTCGACATCCATTTGTTTGCGATACTTCTCAAGCAGACTTTCTGGAGCGGCTCCGCTGAATCCACAGGAGCCAATATCGTCGTTGAACGATTGTCTCCAACGGCGAGGTCTCCAGCCGCCGCCACCACCGCCACCACCATCATCCCAACCTTGTGGTCCGCGGTTTGGACCGATTGGTTTGTCCTTCATTCCTGGAAGGTTGATGTCCGGGCTGTAACGTCCTCTGCTGCCTCTGACCGTCCAATTGCGCAGGTCGGAAACTATGCCGTTGACGCGTCTTCCGCCATCACCGTGCTGCAAGCTCGCGACCAACTGCCAGTCATTTCCGTGTTTTTCGAGAGCTCCGAGGTACATGTGACCTGGCATGATGCAAACAAATGCGCCCTTGCGGAGGAGCTCTTGTTGCATGCTCTTGCTGGTCATCGAGCGTTCGCCGGTTACTTTCCAGGTGTCGCCCGTGATCAGTTTCATCGCATGGTTGCAGCCTTGTGGGCTGCCGCCGCGTGAGCCGCGGTCCATGCGACGACCGTCTTCCGAAAGATATGCTGCTACGCTTGTCCAGATTTCCGATACCGGGCTTCTCTGACCCATCCTGCCGCAATTCTCGATCGTCCAGCTGTTGCCCTGGTTGGTGAATTGCAATAGATTCTTCGGTGGCGACCAAGTCTTGCCGTTGACGTCGGTGAACTTACCGGTCATCGACAGTTGTTGAAGCATCGAGGCCATCTTGTCTGGATACTGGATTACACCTGCGTATACGCCGGAGATCATCCAGCAACAGCCCCAGTTACCCTGGTCGTTGGCCTTGACTGGGCATGCCATCGCAAACGCTGCGTTCTCGACGAGCTTGGCGCGCGTCTTGACGTCGTAGGTGGCACCCTGGGCGTTGGGATTCAACATGTTGGCGAGGTGATCGTAAGTCTTCGCGATCTTTTGATCCCACTCTTCCTGTGATTTGCTGCCGTCGAGACCACCTGCGACCTGTGCTTCAACGCGCTCTTTGCCGCGTTTTTCGAAACGATCGAGGATGATCTGGAAGCGCTTCTTCTGACTTTCTTCGAGGTGACTGTCCATCAACTCGGTCAAGCGAGCGCGAGCTTCATCAACGCTATCCGAGAAGCCGCTTTCCCAGCCTCTGTCACCGACCTTCGCCAGTTTGTCTTTGCCGGCGCTGTCGATGTAGTTGTAGGTGCCGTTGTCGAGCAAACGAACGTTGTGACGCGCGGTGATTTTGCCGTCTTTGTCGACTTTCGCCCAAGAATCGCTCCACTTGCCATTCTCGTTGACGCGACGAAATTCTTCAGTAACCTGCTGTCCTTTGTCAGTAGGTTTGGAGTCGGTCATCGAGGTTGCTTCACCGTCGCCATCTCTGACGATCGTTCTCATGTAGCCTTTGGGATTTACGGCTCTGACGAGATAGTCTTTGCCTTTGATATTCTGCCAAGCCTGCCAGGATCCATCAGATGTTGTGGAAAGTTTTTGACCATCAGCATCGACATACTTAATGGTGCCGTCGGGCAGAACTGACATGTCTTTGCCAGAAATAGTGCGGGTTTCGCCGGGAGCGTTTTTGTCTCCAACAGCTTTGCGATTTTCGCTGACTGATACCAGTTTGGTGCCATCCCAATTGAATGCTCTGACTACATCTCCACCTTTGGAGGTGGTGCGCATGACTCGACCTTGATTGTCTACTTCCGAAGTAGAACCATCTTCGTTCTTCACCAGAGAAGAACCGTCGAGGTTGATTGTCTGGACGGAGCCGTTGATGTCGGTAATCTTGGTGACGCCGTTGCCTGTGGCTTCCAGCTTCTTGATCGGACGAGCGCCGGCTTTATCCGGAATGTAGGTTCCGCTTGCCGGATCGTGTACGTATTTGACTTGCTTTCCGTCGAGACCCGTCTCGGTAATCACCGTGGCAAATCCGTTGGTTCTGTTTACTTCCAGCTTGGTGCCGTTTTCACGTTGCATCGCCAACAAGTTGCGATTCATGTCAAAGATCGCCTGGGAGCCTTTGCCGTTGTCTTGCAGTAGATACTGGGTTCCATCCAGTTTGAAAACTGCCCAGAGACCATCGGCGTTGCGACCGTGCTTGGGATCTTCTTTATACGCGTAGGTCCCGTCTTTACCGACCGAGATGTCTCCATTCCAGCGATCCTGTTGGACTACAGTGCCGCTGCCATCGGTGACTGTGTATTTCCAGACGTTGGATGTGCCTTCTCTCTCGTAGATAAAGATACGACCGCTTTCGGGGGTGCCGACCTGCGCTTTTGTCACCTGACCGGTTTCTGGGTGATATTGAATGCCTCTGACTTTGAGACCGTTGACGTCTTTGAGGTCTGTAAATCTACCTTCCTTGTCGAATTGGAATTCAGATCCGTCCGGCTTCTGGTTGAGCTCCATGCCACCGCCGGTGATAGTGTGCTTCACATTATCCGCAGTGACGTAGCTGACATTGCCGTTGTCGTTGACTTCAAATTTGGTGCGTTCTTGTGGTGGTTTTGTGTTGGAAACCCACTTGTCTCCACTCTTGGTCCACGAGACAGACTTGCCATCGGCGGCCATCTCGTCGATCTGGGTCAACTCGCCTTTGGTATGAACGCAGTTGACCTTCGTTTGATCCGGACGAGTGATGGTTTGGACTGTGTTATCGTCGTTGAATGCGACACGCGCGCCGGATTGAATGGTGCGCTCAATGACTGATGTTCCATCCGGACGTTCCGAGCGCCATTTGCCCTGATTGTCCATCTGGAAGGACAGGACTCCGTCTTTGGAGAACTGGATGTCGCCTGGAAGCTCGGCTTTCAGACCGCCTATCTCGGCGTACCATTTACCGCTAGCTGCGTCGCGCGTGAATACTGTACGGCTGGGCTTACCATCGGTGCCCTTCTCAACTGTTTCGATTCTCGAGAGTTGATTGCCTTCATGCTTGAGGGTTCTTACTTTCCCATCGGGATAGTTAATCGTCTCAATGTTGCCGGTCTCTGGATTCTTGCTGACCGACCACTTCATATCCTTGCTGCCGGAGTCGGTGGCGATTACTCTGCCTTTGGCATCCGTGATTTGCAGGGGAGTAGTGCGCTCGCTGTCGTGCAGTCCCACTGGCGGCGCCAGTTTCTGCCCGGTATTCGGGCGATTGTCGAGTACGAAGAATATGGGAATATCGTTTATATCATTTATACTAAGTGGTGCTCGATCACCACCAGCGGTGCCGTCGCGTCCTTCAACCTTGGCTGGCTGCTGCGATGGATCGGCGGGTGCATCTCCAAATGGACCGAAAGTGGACGCTAAGAAGAGTCCGCCTTGTTGATTGGTCGACTTTGTGTCGTCCTTGGTCTCTGTGGTTGGCGTGGTATTAGGCGTGTCCGTCGTAAATCTGACAGGTGCCGGTTTCGTGGTATCGGATTCGGGTGAGGGTGTAGTGTTTTCTAAAATGGAGGACCCCATGGTCGTGCCTCGCAAGTCCATTAAGTGGTTGGGTGGTAGATAGTTTGGATCGGGTCGAAATTACGAATAGTCGGGGCGCTGAAATCGCCGGGCGGCGAAATAGTAAGCCGGGGCTGACAAAAATCACTCTACTTGTACGTTGTGAACTTTTAGGTGCTAAAAAGCCTTTGATATTGCGGTATTTGCGGTTATTCCCACTAATTACTGCCAAAGATGGGAAAAGCACCACCGAAAAGCCTGGAATCGACTGGTTGCCAAGAGATTGCTCGAGGTTGTCGAACTTCAATTGTCATACTGTTGCTTCGTGAAACCCGCACGAATGCTCGGACTTAAGCGATAGACTCGTCGCAGCCTGAGAGCGATTGGCAAATTGGCTCCCCGGGGGAGTTTTCGAAGAGTGTAAGACACTTTGTCGCTTTTCGGCGACTTCATTTTGTAAAACACTTGTCGTATAAGCCTAGGACAGTGGGACCGTAGTGTGCACTCCAAAAAATGTCCTCGCCTAAGTTGCTCGTTCGCCTTTCTAATCGCTTCCTAGCGATCAGCAAGGAGCAAAGTGCCATGGTGAAATTATAAATTTTGGGCTCATGCTGACGTTTCCTCGGAGTGATCTAATTGGTTTTGCGAATCGCGGTCATAGAGCGCGTCGTCTTCAGCCAATCAGGATTCTGAAGCAAACGGAGGAGCGTTAGCACTGCTCGTTGCGAAGCTTGAACGATAGTCAGCAGTGCTCAGTTGCGAAAGCTGGGATCTATCCGATCGAGCTTTCGCAATAATGCAGGCCAGGCGTATGCGCCGCCGGCTTCCTTGGTTACCTCTTTGATTTGCTGCATGGCACCAGTAATGATTCTTTGGTCTACTGGTATCAACTCCGACGCACCACTTTGCGCCTTGACCTGAATCTCACAACATTTCTCAAACAGATACATTTGAATAAACGCATCAGGAATGTTTTCCGCTACAGTAAGCAAACCATGATTTCTCAGCATGAGGAAATTTTTGTTGCCCAAGTCTTTTACGAGCCTGGGCTTCTCATCCTCGCGCAAGGCTAGCCCCTCGTAATCATGGTAGGCAAGAGATGCAAGCACCACTATTGACTGTTGTGAAATCGGTAGAACACCATTCTTCTGTGCTGATACCGCGACACCATTGGTGGTGTGCAAATGCAAAATGCAGTGAGCGTCGGCTCGAGCTTCATGGATGGCGCCGTGAATAATGAATCCAGCCGGATTGATGTCGTAAGGGCTTTCAATCACTTTGTTGCCGGAAAGATCGATTTTGACTAGGTTGGAGGCGGTGATCTCCTCGAACAGCAGTCCGAATGCGTTGATAAGAAACTGCGGTTGTTCTCCCGGCACTCGCATGGAGATGTGTGTAAAGATCAAATCGTCCCACTTCTGAAGAGCGATCAACCTGTAGCATGCTGCCAGGTTAACGCGGAGCTCCCATTCCTCGGCGCTGACCTCTTTTTTGACCGAACGAACGGAATTGGCAGATGAAACCATGACACCTCCTCAAACAAGTGGACTGATCTTCTCATATTGGATCTGGAAAGATCATTAGTTGTAGAGGTCCAATTTTTCAGGCCCTAGCTCACTGCCTCGTCTGCGACTCACAACAATATCTCAACAATATTCGCCTATTCTTTTTTTGCGAAGGGCTTTTGGTTCGCCAATTCTTACGGAGAGACACTATGTTCAGCCACTTCAATGCTTCGAACAATCTTTGGGCGCCGCCTGTGACCGACCAACCTTTTCGTGGGGAGGATGCGGCAGCTGTTGCCTTGTGGACTGTGTTTGATAACAATGGAGCCAACTCATTCGAAATCGTCTTCGACACCAACGACTACAGCGATACCTTCGATGCGTTTATTAGTGAAGAAAAGCAAGACATACTCCTGAACAACGAGGGCGACGTTGCAGCATGGACTCGTAGAACATGGGAGCGAACCAATACCTAAAATCAAAGTCGGTTGATTCTCTAGAAGGGCACCCAGGCAGTATTGATGCGTAAAAACGCAATAAAGTTATCGTTTTTACGAGCGCCTGGAATAACAATCTTGTACCTATTTCGCACTAGTAGTATTGCACTATGAAGCCGCGGAAAAAGGTTACTAGCCGCACAAGGAGAGTTGCATGATGTCTGATTACTTTGAGATTTGCACGAAAGCGGGGCATCCTGAGTACAAGCGAGAAATTCTCGGATTCGCTCTCGATCCAGATCCTGGGCGGAGAACACAGACGTACCGGTGGCGTGTCCTTACTGAGCCATAGGATTATCCGGCCTTGCCGATACTGTCGATACCACCTGTTCGCAAGACACACACAGCCGTAAGTATCCCTTTCTAAGGCTCGATTGAGACTTCGTCAAATGGCGCAGCAGGGACACTTGCCTTTTGTCTCGAAGGAATCGAACTTTATGTCCGACCGAGATCTCGACTTGGATGTCGATGCCGGCCAGGAGCGTTCCATCTTTGACACCTTGTCTTGATTCTCTTTTGTGTTTTCAACAACTGCTCCGTCGGCTCCACGAATCATTTTTGGAACTTTGCGATCCAAATCATCGACCTTGAAACCGTGCTTGGCATTGATATCGTCTTGATCCCACTTGCGTGCGGCTTTGTATAGGTCGCTGTTCCGCTCGTTGAGGAGTTTTGGATCGTGCAGCAACATGGCATGCGCTTCTGCATGTGACTCGGATGCAGCGGTGAAATACTTGGTGCAGGGCTTCCGATCGTCCGGAAGGCTGTCGTACATTTGCTTGGTAGTGCGTGCCCTGGTCTCTTCTTTTACAACTTTTCCATCGACGACCGGATACCAACGACTGGAATAGTAATAGTTATCCGCTTTGTCTTTCGTCCGAATAGAGGAGTGTTCCCAGAGCTTTCCTTCCGAGTCCTTTAAGCGATTCGAGCTTTTGTCGCCGTTATACTCCGCGCCGAAAAAATTCATGATGTTGTCTGGTACTGTCTTGCCACCATCTGCGGTCCAACGGTTGGTCTGCAGGTGGTGGGCGATTTCATGGAGTGCTGTTCCTTCAAAAGCATCCCAGCCGTTGGCTGATTTGTGATTGGAAGGACCGAAGTAAATTTGTGGTTTTCCAACAGTACCGGCGTGATACCATCCCCATTCCGACACTCTTTTGCCTTCCCCATTTCCCGAAATGAAGTTGAACTCCATCCCGGTCAAAGAGGTATGGCTGTATTTCTTCATTGCGCCTTCTAGTGTATTGAGTTCCTGCAGTGTGGGCAAGCGAAGCTTTGTCCCTACGGTTTTGTATGAATCACTTGCCGCATCCTTGTACTGATAGCTATAGTCTTTTCCGGGTTCTCCAAATGTGACATTATATTTGGTGCTCATCTGCTCCATCTTGTCGGCGACTGCTTGCGATTCCTTCGATCGATAGAGGATGTCGGTCTTTCCTGAGCTGGAATCAGATCTGATTAACTGTCCATAGGGATCCATTTTTATGGTGCCACGCCAGATGTTTGACCCATCTGACCACGAGTTGCCGCCATCTGTGCTGGTCCACTTCTTCTTTCCGTTAAACTCGATTGTCCCGTTCTTTTCTGTCTTGATGGAAATTTCACTTCCGTCTCTCATTTTGAACGACTTTGTCGTGGAACCGTCCTTCGAATAGACCTGCTTCGTGCCAAATGATGAGCCTTCCTCGGTGACATTGTCTTTTGCGTCTAAGCTAATTTTGCCGTGCCAGATATCTCTATCGTTGCTATCTTTACGGACCCACGTTTTACCATCTTTGCTGTCCCACTCCCCGTCTTTGCTTTTGAAGTAGGTATTAACCCCATCCTTCGACTTGAGAGTGATGGTATCACCGTTCCACTTAACGGTTTTTGTTTCCTCTTTACCAGTACCTTCCTTCTTTTCAAATCGCTTGTGAATTCCATCGAAGTAATCGTTAAGCACGTCGGGAATGGTGCCATTCGCGGGCGGCTTAGCAGTGTTATCCTTCTGTCTTCTCTCTACGTCCGAACTGCAGAAAAGATCGTCCATTTCGAGGAATGATGGCTCAGATGCCTTACTGTTCTTGTCCGAATCACTCTTTGGTAATGTAGGAACAGGCTTGAGATCGATGAGGCTGAGCTGCACCGTGTTGGAGACATCGTTCTTATTAGATGTGTCTTTTATCTCTTCACGCAAGGTAGAAACTCCTCGTATCGTTAATTGCGTCGGTTCAGTGGAGCAAAGTTAGCTGCGTTGGCGCATCAAATACCAGGTGAATCATAGTTTTTACGGTATCCACTGTAAGTCGGGTAAGTACGTGGCATAAAGACGCCTACCGCCACTGTGGCTTCGCACAGTTGAGTTCGATCACTAATGATATTGATTGAGAGCGTTGCGACTGAAAAGGCAGTCGCTGCCGTAAGTTCGAGCTTGTCGCCTGCCGCACGGTAGAAGGCTAGAGGTCAATTTCACTCAGAGCGCTCCATAGTTTTTGTATCATTGGTGTTGAAATGGAGTTGGTGAAACTAGATTAAATTTGCCGTTTTGGGGCGGCGAAACCTCAGGCAGTTCAATCTTCAAGTGTTGAACGAGTCGAGCTTTGATCGTGAAGCGATGGTACGATTTATCGTCTGTCGGGGTTGTAGATGAGGTGCCAAGTGCTTTCTTCAATCGGTCGAAAGTTTTTGTCTGCATTTCTGTGTGTGTGTGTGCTTTTTCTTTTTCCAGCATCGGCGTTTGGAAGAGGGCTAACGGTAGAACGTTTGAAAGGACCAAGCACAACGGAGTATACGTTTTACGGAAAAAACGATTTGGCAGTCGGCTGGAGGACGAGTAGACCTGACAAGAATGATGACAAGATCAAGTTTTGCGTTGCTGCTGCGTTCACCACGACTACAGGCACAATTGTCGGAATCTATGCTCAGGACGGCAAGGTTGAAAATGTCTCTCGTGTTTCAAAGCCGATTGGCGGGGCGATGTTGATCCGCGACGGCAACTTCACGATCGTGTCGACGAATAATGGGTCACTTTTTTCGAAGGCATACATTGCCTCACTGCGAAAGGAAAAGGCATCTCTATTTCAGCAATTTCAAATAGTGAAAGATGGAAAGCCTTCCTCGTTCAAAGACAAAACGACATCTCAGATCATGCGAGGCATAGTGAAGTTCAAGGACGGGCGCTCTGGTGTTATTGAGAGCGTTACCGGCGTGACCCATCAAAAATTCAATTCTGACCTTGCCGGACTCGGTGTCTCCAATGCACTTTATGTCGACATGGGCGGTTGGGATGAAGGTTGGTATCGCGACCCGAAGTGCGCGGAGCTGGTTACGATAGGACAGGAACGCACGGACACAGAGAAGCAGACTAATTGGCTTGTGTTTCTTGATCGGTAGTTCGAGCCTCTGCTAAACTGACTCCAGAATTGACTTCAATGCAGCGCAGAACTTCAAGATTTCGTCCTCGGTATTATAGTAATGGACAGAAGCGCGCACCATGGGCGGTAGCTTTCTTGCGACCATGTCGAGTCGTGTTCCGAAAGCGGTCGTGTAGGTGGTATTGATACCACGCTCGGCCAGCAGACGGACTAATTCTGAGGCTTCGACCTTATCTGAGTAGAAAGTAGTGATACCACACTGGACTTTGCCGTTATCACCAACTGTGACACCATTAAGTGCAGCGAGGTGTTTCCGAAAAAGAGCGGCTAGAGCAAATACGCGCTTCTGTACGGCGACGACCCCGACATCAATCAGATAGTCTACCGCAGTTGCCAGTCCAAGTTTGCCAGCAAAGTTCTGCTCCCAGTTTTCAAACTTTCGGGCATCGTCTCGGACTTCAAAAGTATTGTCAGACGACCATTGTGCAGAGTGTAAGTCGAGAAAGATCGGTTCGATATTTTTTGCCGTCTCTGTTCGCACGTAGAGGAATCCCGTTCCTCTCGGTCCTCTCAAGTACTTTCGACCCGTGGCCGACAGCATATCGCAGTTTAACTCCTTCGTATCGATAGTCATCTGACCGACCGATTGGCAAGCGTCGAGCAAATAGAGAATGCCGTGTTTTCTTGCGACCTCGCCGATGGCGGCGGCTGGATTGACCAATCCTCCGTTGGTGGCAACATGGGTAACGGCTATCAGTCTCACTTTATCGTCGACCATCGATTTCAATGCATCGACATCTAATTGACCCGAGTCGTCATTGGGGACTAATCTGATTTCGGCACCTGTTTTTTTGCATCGTTGCAGGAATGCGATGTAGTTGCTTGCGTACTCGTTGTATCCCGTCAGGATAATGTCGCCTTTCTTCAAGGACAGCGAGTAAAATGCCATGTCCCATGCTCGCGTTGCGTTCTCAATAAATGCGATCTCTTCAGGCTGACAGTTGATGAGCTTGGCCACTCGAGGATAGAGCTGCTCTATTTTGTCGTGATTTGCTTCTTCTGCTTCGTAGCCGCCGATCTCAGCTTCCAGGCGAATGTGCGATATGACTGCATCGACGACTCTTTGTGGCTGTAGGGCAGCTCCAGCATTGTTAAAATGGATTCGATTCTTTATGCCCGGGGTTTCGGCTCGGACCTTTTCAACGTCGATCGACTCTTCTGCTACCGTCATGCGATGCCTCTGACAGGGTTTTCCCAAAGCGACGAGCATATCAAAATTGGCTTCGATTGTCTCAGCTCAATACAAAAAGTAGGTAGCAGCTTTGGCTCGGAATGTGTCTATAAAGGCTGCTATTTTCTGCGCAGTATCGTCCTGCCCCAACGACTTGTAGTAATCATGGGCTTTGTCGAGGCTATCTTTGGCAGACCGCAACAATTGTCCGTTCACTTTTACATAGGATCTTGGCAAAGTGGATTGTGCGATGTTGCTCAGTTCGTAATCGCACATGCCAATGCGATAAAACAGTTCGGCCTTGAGAGTACTCTTGAAATCTTTGCCTACGAGGCGTAAGGCTTCTTGCAATTCCGCTTTTGCTTCAGTCCATCTCTTCTCATCGAAGAGTTTGCGACCAATGGACACTCGGTCGATTACTCGCTTCAGTCCAGCAGTTCGCATGGGTACAGACATGCGGGAGTTAAGAGAACCAAATACGGTGCGTTCTAATGCAATGAGCCGAAGCTCATCGTCTTTGTCATCATTGGAGCTAGCGTACAGAATTTTTTCGAAGTCCTTCAAGTGTGCTCTGATGTCGATCTTGCCTTTCTCCTCTGGCCTGAGGGGATTTGGGAGTCGACTTGGCACGAGCGGTTGGGATTGATTGACGACCGGTTGCGTTGTAGTACCGGTCGGCTGAACGGATTGGCCGGGTACCTGATGAAAGTTTGACTGAGTTTGACTCGTTGTTGGTTGAAACGACTGGTTGAATGTTGGTTGAATTAGATTTGAGCCACTCTGAGACGGTTGATTCAATGTCTGCTGAGTCTGAATTGCTGGCTGTGCAGTCTGATGCAATGCAGGCTGCGACTGTGTCGACGGTGCCGCTTGATTCGATGGAGGAGAATCCTGGTTGGCAATTGGCTGAGTCTTGCTCACAGTCGGTGGAATAGTTTGATTCGATGCAGGCTGCGACTGTGTCGGCGGTGCCGCTTGATTCGATGTCGGGTTACCGGCCGCCTGAAGATTGGTCGATGTCTCGTGCGTCTGGTCGACGTTAGAGTTGGTAACAGACCGTGTCGGCTGATTTAAGGCTGGTTGAGTTTGATTTGAGACCGGGCGATTTTGAATTACCGTTGGTTTGTTTTGATTCGTCGTCGGTTGCGCCTGGCTCGGTGATTTACTGGCGTCCGTTGATTGATTTTCAGGAGGTTTAGGCGAACTTATTGCAGGTCGAAGCTGATCGATCACTGACGGATCAGGATCGTCGGCGCAGGCTGCAGCGCCGAGCAAAGTAAGGGAAAGAGAGAGAAATACGGCGTGCTTACTACCAGTCATATTCGATTCAGACCTTTCACTGGATAGACCCTATCGTACAGCCTTCAAGGTTAATTTGCAGAATGTCCAGATTATGAGCTGCCTCGAATTTTGTCGCGGGCTGTGGAAGTTGGGAGGATCTTGGCTGGAGTTGCAGCGGTGTGAGAATAGAGATGGACGTGGTATCTGGTTCATAGCGTCCCTTCTTGAAGGGAAAAACAGCGTCCAATAACGCTTGAGGTCAATTAAGCTGCTAAGATCTGAGGATTATGCGTGAGAATTCCTTGATCTTGCTTTTCTCCAGTGCGACATTGATCGCACTCACCATATCTGGTTGCACGCGAGAAGAACAGTCCACGATGGCGCACACCACTCTTGCGACTTTGGAGAGGACCCTGTCGACCGATGGTGGTGTTGGAGACACGCCCGAGCAATGGACTAAGAAGATCGAAAAAGATCCGAAAGACGCGAGACTCTACTACTTTCGCGCAAATTCTTATGCGGTTCGCAAAGAGTTTCGAATGGCCGTACAAGATTGTGATACTGCAATTAGATTGGATCCGAAGCTTGCCGTGGCTTACTACTTTCGGGCTGACTATAGTCGAATGCTGGGCAATTATGAGCGGGCAATCAGCGATTTCACGGAGGCACTAGCGAAGATTCCGAAGTATCAACGGGAGCTTCTCGACAGGATTGATCTGGTCTTTGCGGGAAGAGGATCTTGCTACTCAAGCCTGAAGAAGTATGACCTGGCTCTCAACGATTTCGATGAGGCGCTAAGGGAAAACAGCGGTAATGCTGCAGTGTTGGTGCTTAGATCCTGCCTTTATCTAGAACGCGGACAAGCGAATCTCGCGCTTGTCGACGCAGAGCGCGCGGTGTCCGCGGAGAAAAGTACCTTGACGCTTGAGCACCTCGGTCGAGTGCTGAGAGAAACCAAGCGATACGATCGAGCATTGACCGTACTCAATGAGCCCATGAAGCTCTCTCCGGAAACCCTCGATTTCTTTCGAGAAAAGGCGACACTCTTCCGAGATCTAAAACGCTATCAAGAAGGAATTGCCTTGACCAGCGAATGTTTAGCGATCGCGCCGAATGATGTTGTTCTTTATCTTGTCAGAGGTCAGTGTTACAGTCGCAGCGGTGACTATCAGAAAGCTGTGAGGGACTACAGTACTGCTATTCGTGTGGCTGCGCCTGATTCACCGATCTTACCGTTCGTGTACTTCGAAAGATCCAGTACTTATGAGGTATTGGGAGAGTTGGAAAAAGCCGAAGCCGATCTTTCTTACGTCTTGAGGACTAATTCTGCCTTTGAACCGGTCAGCACGAAGCGACGATACATCGAACTACTAAGCTCCCAGGCCAAACCGGAGAAGCTCGCTCAAGCAATTTCAATTAGTACGGAGCTGATCAATCAAAGTCCCACCGCATATGATTATCATCGCCGTTCAACGTTGTTTGAGCACGAGAAAAATTACACTGCGGCGCTTGAAGATCTAAAAAAAGCGGCCGCCTTGGATCAGTCGTATGCCGGAAAGTATCTCGAGCTCAAGGCTCGTGCTGCCGGTGCTATGCCGCCGAGTGCTAATAACTGAAGATCATTCGACTGCCTTGACGTCGAAATTGTGAAACTTACCTGTGTCTTTGATCTTCTGTGCAACTTCGTCGACTTTTGCGTCCATTCCTTTGCACCCGCTCATGTATCTGACTTTGGATTTGTCAGCGAGCAGAGGGGCGAGAGCGCGAGCTCTAGGCTCGAATCCGCCGGCTTCCAACAAGGTTGCTGCGTAGAGGCGACCAGCAGGGGTTGCTTTCTTTCGGAGCAGATCGAGATCTTCACGCTTGAGTTTTTTTACGTTTTTCAACGCGGCGCGAAAAATCATGAATTCTAGATATCGACCGCCTTCTCCGCCGATGTGATCGGCAAATTGTTCCGCCGTCATGAGCTGTTCAAAATAGACAGGCTTCATGCCCTTCGCGTCTTCGTAGTTCATGACAGAACCGGTTGCAACGAATTGGCTTCCGATGTCGCTTACAGAGGAGGTCATAACCTCGCACCCGTCTTGCAACTCTACCGGCGAATCGTCATCAAGTAACTCCATCAACAAATGGCTACCGGCCTTGCGGTCCTTGCTTCGGGTGAGAAGCGCGGAATAGATGCGACTGGCTGCGGTACCATGCGCGGTGAGCCACATCAAGTCTCCCGTCGGTAAGGTCGAGATTCGTCCCTCGAGATTCTTGAAGAGTATGTGTGTCGCGCTGGGCGCTCCTTCTCCGATAGCTTTACCTTCGAAGCGTTTGGCCTTGCTCAGCGCGACGATCTCCTTGTCCATTTTTCCCTCAGCGGGCGTCTGTCCGTTGGCGCTCAGAGCGAATGCGCCTAAGCATATGCTCACTATGCAAATGATGCACGTAAATGATTGTCGGCGATTTGTAGTTTTCATCAGTACTTCAGAGGCTATTCAAACAAGGAACGTGTTCGATCCGTAATGAGGCTGTGGAACGCTATGTAGAGGTTGTTCTTCAAATCGTTGAAGACTTGCTCGGCATGAACCACTGGAAAAGCTGATGTCCATTGCGCCTCGAGATCGAGCTCCACTCTCTGAGAGTCTCCCTGTGTGGTGATTTCGTAGGAGCAACGCAAGGCCTGATCGTTGCTGTCGTACAGCAGGTCTGTCGTATAGGAGGTCCTGGTCACACGGCTCGGAAAGGCGTATGACAGGTTTTCCTCACGCATCAATCGCGGCGGAACCACCTTGGGCGGGAGGCTCGGTAACATATGGAAGAAATCGGTAAGGTTGACCTCGCGCGGAAGCGAGATGACATTGCCGAAATTGAGCGATGCTCCCTGCGCTAACGAAAAGGCTTCGCTGGCGCTGCAAAATTCGATCATCGGTATGAGATAAGGATTAACTGTTTCTTCCCATGCTTCAAAATGCTCAGGATTTGAACTCAAGGAGACTTTTTCGAAGTTGATCAAAAGGCTGCTGTCTTCATTGTCCGAAAGGAAAACAAGATCTTCCACCCCGAACTCTGTCTCTTCAGGTTCTCCCTCTTTCGGAAATGCTTTTTTCAACTTCATCGCCGCAGGCGGTGTCATGATTGATTCGATGCTGCCTTTGCCGTCCCCATTCTGGAATGACAGCGAAGCGAAATAACGTTTGATTGGAGCTCGTTGAAACTGGTGAAAATACACGGCTTTGGGGCAGTGCTGATCGATCCACTTGCTCAGGCGATCTTCTATTTGATTGCACATCTCGAATGCCATGATGTCATCCGGACGTATGGGGAGTTGAGTGAGCGCTTCGAGCAGCTCAGTCATGAACTCGCGCAGTTCTTGATCGACCGTCCAGCGAATGTGGACTTGCTTGTATCGATATGAGTCCCACTCCATGTCGGCTTTACCCAGCCCGACGAAACTACGAAACAGCGAGTTAAAGCGAATATGATCGGCAAATGCGTCATAGTCCGGCAGTCCATAGAATGCTTGCAGCAAGGAAGCCCTTAGATAGATGAGCAGGTCTTGCTTCGGGACGGAACTGTCTAATGCCCACAAGCGCTCGACTTCCATGTCCAACAGCTCAGACGCAGCTCTGTCCAGCAAATGCAGAGGGTGGTTGGCTGCAATTTTCAGATTCGAACCTAGTTGTTGCCTTGCCATCGCGATCTTCTCCCAGCAGAGCATCGTGTACTTTGGCTTGAACCGCAATATTCTAAGATACAACGGTCGTTTTGGCATATAAGCCAATCGTTAATATTTTATCGGAATTGCCAAGAGCGTCTCGAATCGACGCCAGGTTCAGCCTCTACAATTTAGCGATGTGCTGACATAACCGGGTGATACCGTCTTGAAGGTGGCCGATCTTTTCGGACCGACGGGACTCATATCACCCTCATTCAGGCGAATATAATCTGCCGCTAATCGATGGACTCTCTGCCTCGATACGACACCAATGCAGGTAAAAGGCGCCATAGTGCAAGCCTTCATACAACTCCTTCTCTGAGACGATGGTATCACTTGTGGTGATCGCCACTCTCCGCACCGGCTGAAGAAGATTGTCACCAACGACAGGGCGTGAAATGCTCAGCCTCTGGGGCCGTCTAAGTCTCTCGGACCTGAATGCTCCGTTGACTTGAGCTAGCGAGTAAGAAATCTCATTACGCCGAATTTAGATTAGCTGCTTTAACTTGGCTGCTCGGCGGTCCGTAGATTGCCCTTGCGGTGTGGTTTGGTCAGTGAATTAACGACGTTGAGCGGAGTCTCACCGCGCTCGAAGCGGCGCACATTTTCGGCGATTGCAGCAGTGATACCAAGGTATGACGCATCGGTATTGCCGCCGATGTGAGGGGTGGCAAGAACGTTCTGTTTGAAGATCGGATCGGTTGGGTCGGTAGGCTCTTCGACGAAAACATCAAGCCCGGCACCAGCAATCTGACCGGACTGGAGGGCTTCGTTGAGCGCATCTAAGTCCACCAGTCCACCTCGCGCTACATTGATCAAGAACGCGCCAGGTTTGATCAACTTAATTGTTTGCCTGTTGATTATGTTTTTGCTTTCTTTAGTCTCAGGAAGGGCGAGGACGACATAGTCGCTATCGGCGAGCGCTTCCTGCAAGGCATCCATACCATACACAGTCGCTTGAATGTCGGATGGCGCTGGTAGCTGCGGGCGACGGCGCACGGCTTTTATTCGAACTCCGAATGGAATCAGTCTGCGAGCAAGCTCGATGCCGATGTCGCCAAATCCAACCACGCAGACTGTTTTTCCCAGAAGCGAGCGACCGGATGGTTTAAAGAATATGCTGTTTTCCAGATTATTCCTGGCTTCCAGGTATCGCCTGGATAATGCCAGCATGAACATCACAGCCAGCTCGGCGACCGATTCTGCATTGCCGCTCCCGGCGCCCGGTACACGTGCGACCCAGACACCGCATCTAGTGGCAACCTCGATGTCGACGTTGTCCAGACCTACGCCAAGCTGATTAACCAGGCCGAAAGATCCACGTTCTAAAACGCGTTCGTTGATCTGGGCTACCGACGGGATAACCACATCGACACCGTCCAGCCTATCCTCTGTCGCTGATGGATGACAGGATAGAATTTCGTGTTCCGGTAAAAGCGTTCGCAACCTTTCCACCACCGGCGGATAGGAGTCGTTGCATAGCAGAATCTTAAGCACTCGAATCATTCCAATCAAGCCTAGTTAAGTTTCCGACAATTATATCGCCCTGTTCGAATCTAGTTGCCATTCAGCACTTGTCGTCCTGTGATAACTGGTCATACCGGTTGGAATGGGATGAGAGTTTTCTAAAATCTGCCAATCTCGGACATTGCCGAAGCAATTGCTCTGTTCGCGCGATAAAATCATAGCTCGGCTTGAGACGGGGATGTATAGATGAAGAGACGAACGTTTTTGAAAGGCGCACTCGCGATTACTGCTATGAGTGGAAAGTCGCTGGTCAATCCCATGCCGGCGCGATCAGAATCAACAACCCTTGGTCCGCTGCTCGACGTGTGGGCTGGTGATCACGGTGGCATTGCCCGATTTGACCTCGTCAAAGTCTCTGATTTCAAGCCCGCTTTGCTCAAAGGAATGGATTTGAAACGTGTCGAGATCAAAGCAATTTCTGAGCAAAAAGATAAGCCGACCTTTGAAAACACTATCGTGATGCTGGAAGACGCCGGTCGTCCACTCAATCGCGCCAATCGCTTCTTCGACATTTATGCGTCGACGATGAACGATAAGGAAATGCAAAAGATCGAGAGCGAAATGAAACCTCTACTCGCTCAATTCGATGACGAGATTATTCAAAACGATGCTCTCTTCAAACGTATAAAAGCGGTCCATGATGGTCGTACTGAAGCCGGACTAACTGCCGAACAAAAACGGCTGGTAGAGGTCTACTACAATCAGTTCGCTCGAATGGGAGCGGGTCTTGACGAAAAGAAGAAAGCTCGACTTCGAGAGATCACTAAGCGGCTGTCCACTTTGTTCACCGATTTTCGCCACCATCAGCTCGCTGATGAAGAAGAAAAATTTCTGGTCATCGAGGATGCTGCGAAGCTGGATGGATTGTCAGAAAGCCTGCGCGCGGGAGCGGCTCAAGAGGCGGAGACCAGAGGGAAAAAAGGCAAATGGCTTATTGCAAATACGCGCTCTGCCATGGAACCGTTTATTACATTCGTCAACGATCGAGAGCTCCGGGAGAAGGGCTGGCGCATGTTTACGAGTCGTGGCGACAATAATGATTCTAATGATAATAAATCCACAATCAGTGAAATTCTAAAGCTGCGATCAGAAAGAGCACAGCTTCTCGGCTTTCCAACCCATGCGCACTGGGTTTTGGACGACAATATGGCTAAAACACCTGATGCTGCGACGAAGCTCATGATGCGTGTTTGGAAAGCCGCAGTTGCGCGTGCGCGTGAAGAAATTGCAGACATGCAGGCGATCGCCGATGCTGAGAAGAGTGGCATCAAAATCGAACCATGGGATTATCGCTTCTATGCGGAGAAGGTTCGAAAAGCGAAATATGATATAGACCAGAATGAAGTGAAGCAATACCTTCAGCTGGACAAGATTCGAGACGGAATGTTCTGGGCGGCAAAGCAAGTGTTTGGCATCGACATGAAAAAAATCGATGGCCTGCCGGTAGCTCATCCGGACGTCACCGTCTATGAAGTTCTGCGCGGTGACAAACAAATCGGACTCTGGTACTTCGATCCTTACGCTAGAGTTGGAAAGAATTCCGGCGCCTGGATGAGCGAGTACAGAACTCAGGAAAAGTTCAAAAACCAAGTCTTACCGATCGTTTCCAACAACTCCAACTTTGTCAAAGGAAAGCCCGGCGAACCTGTGTTAATCTCCTGGGACGACGCCAACACGATGTTCCACGAGTTTGGGCATGCCTTGCATGGACTGCTCTCCAACGTAACTTACCCAACGCTGGCGGGCACGAATACAAAGCGCGACTTTGTCGAATTTCCCAGTCAGGTCAATGAGCACTGGTTGCCGACGACGGAAGTCTTGAGCAAGTTCGCGCTGCATTACAAAACGGGTGAGCCAATACCGGAGGCTCTCGTTGCGAAGATTCGCAAGTCGAAGACTTTCAATCAGGGATTCGCGACTGTTGAGTATCTTGCCTCTGCTATCTACGACATGAAAATCCACCTGGCTGCAACGACCGACAAGACGATAGAACCTGATCAGTTCGAAACCGTGACCATGGCGGAGATCGAGTGTCCGAAAGAGATTGTGATGCGACATCGACCCACGCATTTCGGTCATATTTTTTCTGACGACGCCTACTCGGCCGGCTACTACGCCTATATCTGGGCTGACACGATGTCCGCCGACGCGGCAGAGGCGTTTTCTGAGACGGGAAGCCTCTATGACCGGGCTACCTGCGACCGTTTCCGTGACACCATATTTAGTGTTGGAAATTCGGTGCCGCCGGATGCAGCATTCCACAACTTTAGAGGTAGGGAAGTAGATACCAACGCGATTATGCGTGATAGAGGTTTTCCAGTCACGAGCGGTTGAACTACTTTCCAGCCGCGTTGATTTTTGCGATTGCATCCTTTGCGGCTGAGTGAATCCAGTTGTCTCGACGCACCATGCAGCAGCCCGACCCTTGTTCGGCGGGGTGTTCCACGGTCGCGGCAGTGCGAAGTGCGGGCAATGCCGATTTTGCGGACGGTCCGATAGTTCCGAGGGCGTGGGCCGCTTCGGCTCTGACGCTGGCACTGTCATCTTGGAGCGAAAGGATAAGGTTAGCGGTCAATTGTTGCGCCCTGGACCCGGCCTTTTGAACAGCTACTGCCGCATCCAGTCGATCACCAGATCTTGGGCTAGTGAGCCAGTGTTTGATTGTCGCGAGCGCTTCTTTGTTGTTCGGATCCGAAATCAGTTTTGTCGAAGCGGTCGTGCAAATCTCGCCCACTGACTGAATTTTATTCAAATTGCCGGTGGTTTTTTTCGGCGAGCGGTTATGAAAGCCTTCGTTTTGTTCTGACGCTTGGACCTCGGTAATTACCAGGACTCCCATCATGAATGCCACGACGATTACTTCGGCGATGGTGCTACTTTTAAGATATGAAGCTTGCGGCATTTTTGTTCAGGCGGAAACAGGTAGAGCAATTGCTATTCATTCTAAATGAAAATATTATCGGCGCTCACGATAAGTTTTGATGAAAAACTTATGTGGTAATAAGGCCTCAGGTTCTAACTTACGTCTATGGCACAGAATACGATTTCTCACATACGTCGATTGGGCTTTCTCACGGTGACCGCTGTCGTCGTAATGCTATTGGGCTCGATTTCGGCAGTTGGCGTTGGCAGCAGTTATGCTGCGGACACGGTTGACGCTGCTTCCGGTGATCCTCCCGGTGACCAGAGAGCAGCGGCGGCTCTGAAGTCATTGCAGAAATATCTGAAGCGAGGCGACTATCAAAGTGCGTTTCCCCTCGTCAGAGTGATGGCTGAAAAGGGTTATCTCCAGTACCAGACCTATCTCGCCCAAATGTATGCTGATGGCCGTGGCACCAGAAAGAATCTCAAAGAGGCAGCGGATTGGTATCAGGTAGCTGCGAAGCGAGGCAGCCGCGAAGCGCAATCGCAACTCGGGCGTATGTACTTTCAAGGAATCGGCGTGCCGCAAAGTTTTGAAAACGCCCGAAGATTGCTGGAGCAGAGCTCCGATGTTGGTGAGTCCGCTCTGCTCCTCGGAAAAATGTATGCCGATGGGCTTGGCACGGAAAAGAACTACGAAAAGGCGATTGAGTACTTCAAACGGGCCGATAGCGCTGGTGTCGATGCGAAAATTGTTATTGGAATTCTATACAGCCTTGGTGGGTTTGGCGTAGAAAAGAATTTTACCCAGGCGAAGAAGTGGCTGGAGGATGCTGCAATCAAGAACAATTCGATGGCACAGTGTGCACTCGGCTTTGTCTACTATGAAGGTGGACATGGTATCAAGAAAGATCTCGATAAGGCAAAACAGTACATAGTAAAATCAAAACCGTCTCTGGAAAAGAAGGCTGCAAGCGGTATTCCAACAGCGCAAACCTGGTTGGGCCGGATTTATTATCTCGGTCTCTTCCAGGCAAAAGACTATGTGAAGGCTCGCAAGATGTTCGAGGCATCTGGTGACGGCGATAGTCTCTACGCGCTTGGTGTGATGCAGAAGAAGGGACAGGGCGGTTTTCGCAAGGACTACAGGAAGGCCATGGACCTCTTCAAGCGAGCCGACCAGGCCGGAGCGTTTCCTGCGAAGGTATCGATTGGAGAGCTTTATTATGCTGGGCTCGGCGTTGCGAAGAATGTCTGTGAAGCGAAAAAATGGTTCGAACAGGCTGCTCGTAACGAGGATCCGGTTGCTCGATACTACCTCGGAATCATGCATGCAAATGGAGAGTGTGTGAAGAAGGACATTAGGCGGGCCAAGATGTTTTTCGAACAGGCGAAGCTGGGGCTCGAGTTTGCTCAGGCGACTAACGAGGATTGCGCTGAATATCTCCGAGTACTGAATACTGACTATCAGGCTCTGACTGTTGAACCGGCGGACGAGGCACCAAGCTATGTTTTCAGGAGTGGAGGCGACCAGCAAGGTAGTAGTACCGTAACTGCCACCACTACGAATCCGCCGTCCGGGGGGAGTACTCCAACCGCTGTCGCCGGCGGCCCACAATATGGCGGTGGAACTCCAAGTGCCAACAGCTCGCCTAATGTTGCCAGCACAACCAATGTCGCGAGCGTTGTTGGCGCTACCACCGGCTCTATTCCTCGCGTAAACGTGCCGACGAATGTTGAATCCAAAACTGGTAGTCCTCTCGACTTTAAAGCTGTATGTGGTGCTCTGCAGAACCTCGTTATTGAGTACTATCCGCGCGCGAAAATCACTCAGGACTCCAAGAGCGCGCACTTTGAGTTCAAAGTAAAAAGCTTGAAGCTTCCCAACTCGAATAAAGTACTTCTGATTCCGGATTCAGAAGGATTTGTCTGCGACATTACGATCTTGCCAGGTCGATACACCGGTTCGGAGTATTTGCCGATGCAGGCTAATGAGACTTACTACGTGTCTTTATTAATGGCACCGTATTCGACACCAGCGGACAGCCACATGCTCACTAGAATTCTTTTTCCACCAAGTACGTCAGTGGACTTTGTAAATCGCTTCAAGCAGCTCGTCAATCGGTACCAATAGTTCGGTAACTATCGACCTTGTTGTCTCTCTGCTATCGCATCGAGTCCCTTCGCATTCCTTCTCATGATTTCTATGCCGCGTATCTACCTTCGCCAGAGTCTGGGTACGAATCTCCGTTGCACCCTCGGGTTTTGTAATAACGGTCTAGCACGCACGGACCCCATCAATGCTTGCTGCGCCTGCGGACAACGGCATCGCGATCATTATCGATCACCGCAAAGCAAAAAGCCGGAACT
This sequence comes from uncultured Candidatus Obscuribacterales bacterium, assembly GCA_964418155.1. Lineage (GTDB taxonomy): Bacteria > Cyanobacteriota > Vampirovibrionia > Obscuribacterales > Obscuribacteraceae > JADYXR01. The sequence goes on from CAYQKX010000001.1 coordinate 373,624, forward strand.
ACGCGTTCCGGCTTTTGAAGAGTGTTGTTGCCGAAGTTACTTAACTGTTTTCAGCAATTTGGATTCGTACACACCACCAGGTGTGATTGTTGGTTCCGTTACCGGGACGGCCTTTCCATATCGAAGTTCAACCTGTTTTTTCACGACAGGATCGCTGAGATCGTAGTCACCGACCATTTTGATCTGACCGACCTTTACTCTGGCAGCTTCATAGTAGGCTTTCCAGACTAACTCGGAGCAGTACATCTTGTCGTTGCCCCAACCGAAGAGGTGGTCGTAGTCCTTGCCTTCGTTGCTCTTCAGATATTTATGCAGTTTGTCTGTAACGTCTTTTGTGAGAACAATGTCGTCGTGTTTCAATCTTCGGACCAGGTAGGTCTCGCTGCCGTCGGTCTTATGGAAGTCCTTTAGCGGGGTCTTCTTGATCGGTTGGACAGCTTCGTAGACGTACCATTTGTCGTCTTCCTTAAACAAAATCCCACAATGGGTCAATGGCGATTTTGAAACAGCTTGAATAGCTTTGCCTTCTTCGAAGTTAGAGTTGGAGACGAAGACGATATCGCCATTCTTCAGATTGGCTTCTGGTGGAAGATCCTTACTCAGTTCGGATTTCGCATCCGGCTTTTCTCTCTTATGATGGTGGCGATCATCGCCTTTTTCCTTCGCTTCAGCCGGCTTTGTAGCTTCTTTGCCTGCAGCGTCTGCCGGTTTTGTTGCCGGCTTCGAACTGTCTGATGGCTTTACCGGCTCTACTACAGGAGGAGCAGCCTTGCTGTCATTCACCGGTGTGTCCGGTTTTTGAGTCGGTGGATGTTTCTCCGCGGCTGGAGCTGCTTTTGATTGATCCGGAGCTGTCGCTGGTTTATCTTTGGTTGTGGCTCCGTCTGTTCCCTTCAACATCGGGCTACGTCCGAAGAAAGCCAGGAGGTTGAGGTCGGTGTTTGTGTTGTCTTCGCGAACGGTATTTCCAGTGTCGCAGCGGTCTAAAGTGTTTTGTACCATTAGATCTCTTCTCTTTGATATTGCCGGCCAGAGTTACGCAGGATTCTATCGGCTTTTGCTAACTCTCACGGTAGTGTCAGTACCGCGCAGAACAATACGCAGATTATAAGGTCACAGATCCCATTTCGGCCATTTTCACACCGTCTGCCGTGGTGATAACACGATTACAAATCATGTATTTCGCGCAGATATTGGTGCAATAGCGCGGTACGCAAAGTACAAATATCCCAAGTAGATCAATACTACGATGATGTCGAGCAAGAGCGGAAGATCGAGTCCGAATAGCGCTGTAGCAGCGCGGATGGCGAGTGAAGGCGTGAGTGCTAGTGCCGCTACCCGAACAAGGTAGGCATAGCGGAAGGCAGCTTTGTCCTTCGTGACCGATCTGATGGTCAGCCAAAAGAACATCCCCCAGAACAGCGCCTGCAGAACGCTAAGGCCGAAGAAAGCAAGAAAGCTCGACACGTACAATATCACTGACAGAGCGAACGCAGAGATCGCTACAACTCGGGCAAGATCTTGGGGTTCAATATCAAAACTGGATTTGGCGAGCAGTTTATTGAGCGGCAATGTCAGTTTTGGGACCTTCACAATGTCTTTGTCCTGAAAACCATACAGTCGAATATCTTGTTCTCGCACCACGATTGGTGCTGCATAGTCAGTCTCTTTATCCCCAGATATGGTATCAATGACGAGAAGCGGTTTTTTTCTGAATAGATCGTTGCTTACTATGAGCGGCAATTCGCTTTTCAAAAGTATTCTGCCATTTTTGCAGGTTACACCGGGTACCTTATGCGACAGATCTAGTGAAGCTGCCGCCAGGTGACCGAAGAGCAGCCACCATTTCAGGACCCAGCAAATCGCGCAGATCTGAGAGAGTGCGACGAGATACCAGATCGCCATTCCCTTCCACTGTCGCAAAACCGTGCTATATGCCTCGGCTTCATAGAATGATTTGAATGCTATGAGCAGACTGTCCAGCATGTCATTCTCGCCCCAGAAAACTCGCTATTCCCTGTATCAAACCAGCGCTGCATTCTACATGTGGGTAGTGACCGCAACCATTCAACTCTAGCATCTTGGAGTTGCGAATGTGTTCGGTTAAACCCAAAGCATTTTGGAACGGCATGAGTTGATCTTCATTTCCATGAATTACCAGGACTGGACAGTCGATTTCATTGAGGTACCCTGAGGCATCGAACTTTCTAAACTCCTTGAGCTTCTGTCGAAGTACTTCATCCGGTGTGGCAGGGTCTTTTGTTGCATCGCAAATCGCCTGGAGGGTTGCGCGATGCTGCTGTATCGCGGATGCGGGCATAGAGAGCGAGATGAAGTCGAAGAAAATCTCTTCGAATGTACTACCTCGTGGGTTGTTGACGCGGTCGATCGTATCATCGTCTGCCCGCTGATACAGTTTGCCACCACCGGTAGTGGATTGTAAGATCAGCTTTTCGATACGCGAGGGATTTTTTTTGAAGAATTCGAGTGCCACGCAGCCGCCCATGCTGTATCCGAGGATGTTGGTGGTATTTACGCCAATCTCGTCAAGAATACCTTGCAGATCATAAGCGATGCTCTCGAAGGTGAGCGTTTCGATGTCCGGTACGGCCGCACTCTTGCCGCTTCCTCTTTGATCGAATACGACCAATGGGGTGATCTGACTGAGTCGATCTAAGAACGCGGGCGTCCATGTCGCAAGCGTGCCGCCGTAGCCGACAATCATCACCAGCGGGCACGAGGACGCTTCGCCGTGACGCTGATAGTAAATGCCTCTGTCAGTAACTCCTTCTGCAAATTCTGCGTTCATTAGCTTAGATTGTATTGCCCTCTTTATATGTATTGCCTCTGATTTTAGCTGTATGATACTCGTGATTCAAACGGAGCATATGATCGATTCAATTCCTACCCGCAATCAAGAACCGATGTGGCCAACGCTTTTGGCATTGATGGCTGCTGGTGGACTTCATGCCGCACTTCCGCCTCATCTTGCGCTTGGACCTGTCTGGCTTTTATTGGGAATCGTTGCGGGATTGATGCTTCCCGGCGAGGTGTTTCACGCCCTTGGAAAGCACAAGTATTGCAGAATAATTGGATATACAGTTATCAGCATCGTCACAGTAGCCATGATTCGATCGGTCGCGTTGCTGGTGATTGCAATTGCCGAAAAGTCGATCGAACCGGTGCGGCTGCTGTCGGCCGCAACAATCCTTTGGATCACCAATATTCTAGTGTTCGCTGTATGGTACTGGCGTCTCGATGCCGGAGGCCCGCATAAGCGCAATCTGCGCGATGCCCATACCGATGGCGCTTTTCTGTTTCCGCAAATGACTATCGAAGGACCTACGGATCATTCAGATGAAATTGAGAATTGGTCGCCGCAGTTTATCGACTATCTCTTTCTCGCATTTAATACCAGCACCGCCCTTTCTCCCACGGATGTGCCGGTTTTGTCGCGTTGGGCGAAAGTTCTCATGATGATACAGTCAGCGCTCTCTCTGGCGGTAGTGGTCTTTCTCGGGGCGCGTGCCGTCAACATTCTGTAGGTCGGAGGTCGAATCTGTTTAATGACTGCGAATCGCAAGGATATGGAATGAGACGATTTCACTTTTATTCCGTCAAGCTATGTCTCTCGTTGATACTAGCTAGCGCCGCTATACTGACGGTTTTCGCCTCGACCTGCGCGGCCCGCGATAACGATGCGGTCGATGATGCGTCATTGACTGAGAATCTATCGAGCCTAGCGGATAAGGAAGAACTCAATTTCAATCGAACTAAAGTAACTGACGAAGGCATAAAACTGCTATCTCAGTGTCCGAGACTAATAAGGCTAAATCTGAGCAACACTGGATGCACCAGTTTGGGACTGGAGTCGTTGGTTTGCCTGCAAAATTTGAAAGAGCTTTCTGTTAACTTCGACAAGATTGACGACAGTGGCGTTGCCACCATTGTAAGATTTAAAGGTCTCACCGGTCTTGGACTTGCTTTTACCCCAATCTCCGATGCTGGATTGGTGAGGCTTTCTGAGCTGCCGGAGCTGCGTAATCTTTACCTTGATGGTGATCAAAACATTTCAGATGACGGACTGAAGAAGCTGTCTTTATTGAAGAATCTGGAAGTGCTAAGCCTTAACTATACAGGTATTACCGGCAGTGGCTTCGCCAGCTTCGAGGGCAACACATGCTTGCTCGACTTGTCCCTCAATGGCACGAAGCTCACTGACCAAGCGGTCGAAAATCTGGCTAATCTGTCCGGTCTCAATCGATTGAATCTCAGTTCGGTCGGCTCGGTGAGAAAAGGCCTGTCTGGACTCTCCTCCCTTAAAAGTCTAAGTGAACTACACCTGTCGAATGCCAGTCTCGATGAGGAAGCCATGGCTCAAATCGCGCGGATTCCCAGTCTAAAGGTGCTGGATCTCAGCGGTGCGGATCTTCCAGGAAATGCAATTTCAGGTCTTAACGGAATCAATGTTCTTGAGTCGCTAAATCTTCTTTATTGCAAATTGGATCGTAGTGATATAGAGGCGCTTGGCACGATCAAGAATTTAAAGCGGCTGCAAGTCTCTAAGTTTTGCGTGAAAAAACGTTTGCTCTCTGAGTTAAAGGAGATGCTTCCGGATTGCAATATTGAGATCGATGAATACAAGCCAAAGTAAGACGAACACTGTATCATGATGATTGCTCGACAATTCTAGTGAGTCAATGATGTTGCGAACCCGATCTCTTGTTCTCATCTTATCAGTCGTCTTCTGCTCCGGCTGTCGTTCGATGGTCGAATCACTGGATCGCGGACTTAGTAGTCCAGCGGAGCAAGCATATCTACAAGGCTTGCGCTCTCAGAACGGCGAGGCGCAGGGTGATCCTTTGACGTGCTTCGATCGGGCGATTGCATTGGACGGCTCACAGTCGAGCTATTACCGCAGTCGTGCTGGTGTGTTCACCAGTGGCGAATCTTATGAAAAGGCACTTTCAGACTACAACAAGGCGATCAGTCTTAGCCCGGAATGGTCGTATCTTTATTATGAGCGTGGTCTGTGCGAGTGCAGTCTCGAGCGATTCGACGCGGCGTTAAGCGACTTTTCAACTGCCATCGGCCAACGGTCGAACAACTCTCAATTCTACAGCGGCAGAGCTCTCGCCTTGCTAGCAACCGGTAAGCCGGAGGAAGCTTTGCTGTCTATAAACAAGGCGCTCGAACTCACCCCTAACGATTGTTTGATGAGGTATCAAAAGGGACTTATACTTAGTCGGCTGGATAGGCACGACGCAGCGGTCGATGAATTTTCGAAAACCGAGGCATTTACGCGCGTAACGCGCGGAGATGTGCAGCAGAAGGTGTTCTTCGATGGCGAGCGTGAATACCGGCTTTGTAAAGGACGAGTTCTTCCAGAAATAATTAAAAATTGGCGCCGCCCAATTGCGATTGACTACTACAGAGAAAACAACAAATTCACTTCGTCTTGACAGTCTAATTCCTCCGTGCGACCCTATCAGAATCGATCGATTAGGATGGACTATGGGCTTCGATTGTCTCGAGACAAAATCAAATGACGGCAACAGTGCCGTCATTTTGCGCGCGTCGACTGAGGATGATGCCGAATTCGTTAATGAGCTAACGCGACAGGTGATGCAGGCCTATGTCGCTAAGACCTGGCCGTCTCCGGGCGATCAAGAAGCGTATTTTGAGAAGAACCTCTTCGTCCGCCAGCCTACGAAAATTGTACAGTTGGATGGTAAAGATATTGGCCGCATGACTGTGTTATGGTCGGAGTCATCTGTCATCATCGACAACATACATTTGCTGCCAGACTATCATGGACTGGGCATTGGCAAAGAGCTCATCAACGCTGTGATTGTCGAGGCCAAGGCGTCTGGACGAGCTGTGGAGCTTCAGGTGTTGATCGTAAATCCAGCCGCAAAATTGTATGAACGGATTGGTTTTGAAGTATATCGACGAGATGGAGAGCGCCTCTACATGCGATTGAAGGCGGATTGTCTCGAGGTGACCAATTGAAGTACCTGGCCGTTGATGTTGGCAATACAAATGTCAAATTTGCTACTGTAGACGGTGCTATTAGTGGTATTACAAGCGGTGCTACTGCTGAGATCGACAGTGTCGCCGAGGAAATCGCTCGGGTCGGACTTCCGGTAGCACTATGCTCTGTGCGTCCAGGTGCTGCTGACAAAATCAAGGCAGCGATACTAAAGCAAGGTGGTTCTCTGCTACTAGAGATCAAGTGTGATATTCAGCGACCAGTTTCCGAATTCTACACGGGCATGGGCGCGGACAGGATTGCCGCCGTCGCTGGTGCCTGGGACCAATACGCCCGGCAACGACCCGTCGCTGTTATTGGCTTGGGGACTGCCACGACGATTACAACTGTTGGTAAGGACGGAAGGTTCTGCGGTGGGCTGACCACCTTGGGTCTCGGCCCCATCTGCAAGTCTCTGACGGAAGCGTTACCAGCCTTGCCGCCTATTGATCCTGCCAATGTGACTTCGGTCGAGCCTGGATTCGATGTCTATTCGGCGCTCTGCAACGGGACAGTCGGCGCGCAGGTTGGATTGATCGAATACTGGGTCAAAATGTTCAAACAAAGACTTGGTGAAGAGCTTTTGGTGGTCGCCACAGGTGGGTGGAGCGAATTGATCAGCCCCATGACGCAATATATAGATCAGGTGGATCCGATGCTGACCTTCAAAGGTATCCGGACAATCGTGTCAGCCGGTTAATCGGCTCATGCTGCCAGGGTGCTGATGATTTGGTGCCGTATGGTCTCGGAGTCAAGCGTAGAGTCTTGTGCGAGCAGATACGCTATCTGAGCGGCAACCCCGGGAAGTCTGAAGCTGATTGGACCATCACCTTCGATGAGTAAGTCAGGTTTTGACCCTCGTTCGTTCTGGTCAGGTGAATATTGACCCTTTGATAAACCGACACTAAGGGTCTGTGGAAAAATTGCTGGTTCTGCAACGAGCATGTCATCTTGATGGTCAAGGAATTTTGCGTCGCTTTGTGCCTGATGAATCCAGCAGTCGAAGCGGTACATGTCCGTACTTCTTTTGACGAGAGTCAGATGAGGTCTTTTGGCGCAGTGATTCGGGGCCAGTCCTGAGTCACCGCATTTAGTATCGCTACCGAGAATCTCCCCTGGTAGTTGGAGCAAACTTGCGCGCTTGCAGTTGGAGCTGTGAAACCGGGTCGTGCGTATCCGAACATCTCCAGCGCCTTCTACCGTAACGGTAATCTGCTTTTTGTTGTTCCAGAGATTGGGGATCAAATTGGCGCCAAACTCTTCGGAGACCTTTTCGCCGTCTAAAAACACTTCGAACAACCAGTCATTGTATTGTGGAGACGCGGCATCCGAAGCGCACCAAAAATTGTAGGTCGCTGTGGACTCTTGATTTGCATTGACCTCGGTTGATGCACCCGCTTCGGTTCGCCAGGAAGCATGTATCGCGTCACCGGTGCCTGTACCGGCGCCTGCCACGATGATGTGACCGGCTTTGCCTGGTCCGGTCACTGTGGACAAGCAATATGATTCCCAGCCGGTGCCGTCAGCCGCATGCGTGTACCCGCCGAATGAGAAATTGGCGACTGATGCCAGACCGAGTGAGCGACAAATGTGAACTGCAGTGAGATAGGCCTCCGTCCAGCCCGGTCTGACTATTCTTCCGTTGTGGAATTTCGTTCTAAGTAACCGATGCTCATCGTCGTAGGCTCTGATCAATATTACTGGCAGATCCGGTGCGGCTGCGACTAAAGACGAGAGCACCATGCTGCCATGATTCAATGGATCACCAGCAAAGGTCTCGAGTACGGTGGCGTTGTGCTCCCACGTCAGATAGGGGAATCCGTTAATTACGCTGCCGGTCCTTACATCGAGTACAGCAAGAATCTTGTTCGCGGATTGCAGTGATTCGAGTGAATACCCGGTATCGACAATGATTACGGCGGAGCGCTCGTCAATTGTCTGATTGTAGCCGTGGGAGTAGAACACAATGGACCCCTATCTATTACTGAGGAAACCCGACTTCAGCAAGTCGTTAAGCGAATAACAAATCGTGCCTGACATTCCATTAGTTTCGTACGCCCTGATTCGATATTCGTACTACTCCTGTAGCATACATCGACCGAAATGGACGAGCCGCCCGCCGGCGAGTAGCCAAGTGTCGCGTTTGGCGTCGGTCTAATTGCCTCGTTGTCAGGTGCGTATTGGTAATGCTAACAGAACTTGAGTTTCGGCGCCTGTCAGGAGGTCTGTCGGGTCTTGACTTGCGGCGCGGCAGGTAGCGTTGTGCCTAGATGTCCTCATTATCTAAAATATTATCAGGCGCTCGCCTTAGTGTTTTCTTTAGAATTCGTTTGTAATTATCAGTGCGATACCTTCATTCGATTCCTTCATATGGATCTGTTTCCTTCTGCGATCGCACCGCAAGCGGTATCATGTTTTCGCAACCGGTGTAACTCTTTTTTGTGCGTTTGCGGCCTCGACCATAGTCTTGATTCGACTGATCTCTTCATCTAACCTGTTCGCCTCCGTCATCTTTTTCATACGGCGAAGTGCCCTTTGATAGTCGTACAACCATTCGAGTCTAAATTCCAGATCGGAACTCGTGGCTGGCTTGAAGAGCTCCAGCGCTTCATGCAACAGCTTACAGGCTTTGTCCGTATTGCCGACGGTCGCGTATGCCAACGCTAATTCGTGATTTAAGAATGCCAAAGCGACTGAATCTCGAGAGCGTGCAGTTTCGTATGCTCTTAACTCATCCTCGCAGATTGCGATCTCTTCCTGCGCTTTGTCTGGACGAAGACTTTCCAGTATGCGCACCATCGCTCTGTTGATTGTCATTAATGCAGATTTGTTCGGGCATGACTGGCGTGCCACCGTATATAGTTGTCGACCTTCCTCGAATCGTCCTTGCAAAATACATGCAGCGCCAAGGACCTGCATGCATCGAACTTTCGCCAGTCCAGTAATTTCCTTGCCCCGCTCCATCAATTTCCGGCATATTTTTTCAGCTTCCTTGTGCTGACCTGCTCTATTGTAAGTTTCTGCGAGTCCTAGATTGTTCGGAATGTCACCGCCATTGGTGAAAAATTCAGGAGTTCTTATGGACAAAAACTCTTTGAATGCGTTCTGAGCGCGTTTATAATTTCGCGCCATGAAGTAGGCGTCAGCTAGAAAGTTTAGATCTTGCTTTACGAGCAGACTTTTATCTCCGAAGGTTTTTCTGTCAATGGCAACAAGTTGTTCTAGCTGATTGATAGCCTTGTCCGGTCGGTACTGCCGGTCGCCCAGATAAATCGAGGCAATAAGAGGTCTCGTCTGAGCCTGATACTGGGTAGTGAGTGCATCAGCAAGCGGTGCATGCGCACCTGTTGTAGCGTAAATCCGTTTCAGATCATTCAGGGTACGATTCTTCAAATCAAAACAACTGGGCGTGACGTTAAAGCGCAGTTCAAAAAACGCTTTTACAATGATCTTCTCTGCAGTGTCGAGGTCTTGCGCTCGTATCGCAGCCTCTCCAAGTGCACACTGTACTAAGTAATATTCCAAACCCATGTTGAGCGCTTCTCTATAGTGTTTTGCTGAGCTTTCGAAGATTGGCAATGCTTCGTTGTGACGGCCGCCCATACTGAGTGTATCGCCCACCCTTTTTTCGACAAGTGCGAGACTGCTGAGAAGCACGCGCCTCTCCGTTGAATTCGTCGGAGTTGCTTTGATTTTTGTTTGTAACTCCTGCGTTTCTTTTGTGAAATAACTGATGTCTTTTAATTGTTCCGAAAGTGTTTTCGCTTCGCTTTCTCGTCCTGTTTTTGAATAAATCAATGCAAGCTCTTGTCTCGCTCGGAAAAGAAGATCATTGTCCTCGAAGCTTCCGGCGATTTTGCTGGCGACGACTATTTTCAGGAATCGCTCTGCTTCTTTCAGGTTGCCGACGAATAGGTAGCAGTGGGCCAATTGCCACGCCCCAAACAAGTATCTCGCTCGCATTTTCGCTTTCGCGAACTCTTCCATTGATCTCTTGAACTGGATTAAAGCCTCTTCTCGTTTTCCCGCAAGAAATTGATTTGTTCCTAGTTTGAGGTACAGGGAGCCGAGTTGAGCATGGATGAACTTTGCGTCTTCGGTTTGGACAGCTAAACTGTTCAGGGTGGAAAGAGCGGTATCAAACTGACGGCGATTCTCGTAGTAGGAAAGCAGAGCTACCAGAGGGTCGTATACGCTCAGCTGTCCAAGCGTTTTGTAGTGAATACTCTTCTTAAATGCATCTTCTGATCTGTTGTCGTTGAGCAGCCGGTAGATGCACCCGCGGTTGAAATAGAGATCGGACAAAAGGCGATAATCGCCTGGAAAATATTTTTCTGCGGTCCTGATGGCGGGCTCGAGATGGCGCTTTGCCTGAACTGCATCACCGGATAACACCAACTGATGTATCAAACCTTCCATCGAGCGAATATAGACTTCTGACTCCGGACGCTCCTGTTTCTGGCATTGACCGACCAGGCAGGTGTAAATTTGTTTGTTGGCGTCCCAGTAAGCATTCAACATTCTTTCGGCGCCAGGGCTAATAGGCTTTTCATTGAGCTTCCGAGTGTTTATGAAACCGTGGACTTGTTCGACATATTTACCAATAGCGATTATCTCTTCCACCATGATTTTTTCGACCGATTCTGTCTCTTTATTTCTCGCCAAAATGAACTTGGCGGCGAGGTCGGCATAGCGTTTTGCTTCTTCGGTTTTCTCCTGGGCGAAGGCTTGCGCGCACAGGTGCGCATAGATATCTTGTGGGGTAGGTTGTCCAGGTTTGAGAAACTTGGTGCAAAGGACCAGAGCCTTTTTCATCAGCTCATTCGCTTTATCAAGTTCGCCTCTTGTCTCAGCCATGATGCCAAGCCAGTAGTAGTCATAGTCCAGCGCGGGATAATCGTCACCCATCTTTTCAAGCAACGCGCACTCTTCTTTGACATATCGCTCACCGTCTTCGAACTGCAGAAGTTGAAAGTGAGTCTGAGAGAGCATTCGAAGACTCTCACTGTAGCGTGGATCATCGACGCCGAATTTCTTCGCTTCTTCAAGTGCGACAAGGCAGTTCTTTAGTCTGATTTCGTAAGTTATGTCTTTCCTGCGCGCTTCCGCCGTCGCCACCATCCAGCCCTTGCCGGACGCTAACGCTGGGTTGCCCAACGAGCCAGTTAGAATAGTGACCAAAACAGTCGCTTTCAGTTTCAAGTCAACAGCTCCGACCATGCCAAAAGAATGATTTCGACTGTGAATAACTTATCCAGTATATCGCCGTCTGGTAGAATTCGCGTGTGCGGTACCCATAAATAAGTACGTATCGTTTTAGAGTCTCCGAGCCTCGACATGCTAATTCCAAAGCCAGAAGACCTGAAGACGACTTACAAGGGAATCATTCTCGTCTCTGTTCCACTTTTGGTAGGGACGTTCTTCCTGCTTACTCTCAACAGTATGCTGTCTAGCGCAGAAAAGCAGCGCGAGTATGAGTGGCACGCCCAAGACATTCTTTTCGCAGAGCACCGCATCGAAACAATTCTCGCTGATCTACTCTCCACTACAGTGGCGGAGGCTTTCTTTAGCGGCGACCAGATAACAGATCGCCTGTCGACACAACGTAAGGAGGCCGACGAGCAATTCGATGCGATGAAGCGTCTTGTCGGTGACGATCCGGTCCGTCGAATGAAAGTGGATGATGCTCGAAAAGGCGCAATGGAAGCGTTGACTGAGCTACACGATATGAAAGGAGAGGTGGAAGATTTACCGCTCTACCGCATGCCTGCTCTTGGACGAAAAATGCGCAAGACGATGGAGCTGAGAGGTCTTCATCGCAAATCATGGTTGCCGCAGTACCAGGACGAAAAAAATGAAAACGGATTTACTGCTGCTCAATGGAGCATTGTCATCGTGTTGTGGCTGGTCGTTGCGGTAATCTTGATAGTGACGTTAAGTCTTGCAGGCGCGATGTTCTTCAGTCGAAGCATGAGCAGGCGTTTGAATGTCCTGATGGACAACTCAATCAAGTTTTCCGCTTCCCAACCGTTGCTAGAGCCGTTAAACGGCAAAGATGAAATAGCACAACTCGACTCCGTTTTTCACCAAATGGTTAAAAAGGTCGAGGAAGCCGCTTCGAAGGAGCGTGCCATCGTCGATAATACCATCGATGTAATCTGCTCTATCGATTCATCCGGAAGGATTTCTGCAATCAATCCTGCTGTGAGAGATGTGTGGGGCTACGAAATCGATGAAATGCTCGGGCGCCGGTTGGTCGACATCGTACATCGAGACGACATCGAGAAGACGCTCAACGCTATGCATGTCTGTCAGAAACAGCATAAGGAGATGGTCTTTGAAAATCGCGTGCGGTGCAAGGACGGACTTACTGCCACTATGTTGTGGTCGCTTTATTGGTCCGGTGTTCAGTCTGTCGCATTTTGTGTTGCGCACGATATAACCCAACGAGTCATCGAAGAGCGTTTGCTCGAGGAGGGCGAGGCTCGGGTTCGGATGATGCTCCAGAGCATGCCGGTAGGGCTCGTGATTTGCGATGAACGGGAGGTGGTCGAAATTGCCAATGTCACGATCGAACAGATGTACGGATTCAGCCAGCAGGAATTGGTAGGTCTTTCGATCGGGAGCCTCTTTAACGGCTTGGTCGATAGTGATTTACTGGCAAACACGCAGTCTCTCGCGATGGGCGAATCGCTCGAATTGGAGGCAAAAACAAAGAATGACGTTGTTTTTCCTGTTGAGATCACGGTAGAGGACTTCTACTTGCACGGCGAGAGGAAGACTCTCGTGGTCATCTCTGACATCTCGGCGAGGCGCGAAATCGAGCGAATGAAGCAAGAGTTCATGGCGATGGTCAGTCATGATCTTCGCTCTCCGCTCACAGCGCTGATGTTTACTCTCAAACAATTTGATTCTGGCGATCTCGGAGCTTTGACCGATAAGGGCAAGAACTGTATCGTCACGATTACGCAAGAGGTCAATCGACTCATAACGCTCATCAACAACTTGCTTGACATCGAGAAGCTGGAATCCAAGAAGCTGGAGATCAGGCGCGAAGTCACCAGTTTTGAACAGGTGATAAAGCAGTCAATCGCTTCCGTGGGATATCTGGCTGAGAAGAGTGGTATCAAACTCGCCACCGACATAGAATCGTGCGAGGCTCTTGCTGATGGTTCTTCTCTGGTGCAGGTTATAGTCAACCTGCTGGCCAACGCAATCAAGTTTTCCCCGAAGGGCAGCACCATAACGATTTCGGCGCGATACGTGACTGATGCGGTGGAAGTTGCTGTCACCGATCAAGGCAGAGGCATTCCGCAGCAGCTTCGCGAAAAAATATTCGAGCGCTTCAAACAAGTAGACATAAAAGATCGGACCGAGAAAAAAGGAAGCGGCTTGGGACTGGCTATCTGCAAGGCGATTATCGATGCGCATGGAGGACGAATTGGAGTCGATAGTGAGGAAGGCAAGGGCAGTAAATTCTGGTTCCTGATACCTGTGATGGATTGAAATCGAATGATGTTGCGGCAAAACGATTTATCTATCTCGAAGAAAGGCTATGTGCTGGTCTCGGTTCCTGCCTTTGCCACCGCCCTGTTCGTGCTTCTCGTCGGATACATGGTGTATCAAACCCAGGAGGAGATCAAGAGAGAAGCTCAGGTCAAGGACATTCTGCTCATCGTCGAATGGGTTGGAACGGCGGAGAATGAGGCGATAATGGCCCTCATGTCCATGTGTTTGAACTATGACGAAAGTTGGCGTAAAAAGGTCGAAAAAACTCTCAAGGATACTGCCGACAGGGCTGCGAAGTTTCAGGCACTTATAGGCGATTTCCCCGAGGTGAAAGAAGAGCAACATCGATGGTATTTTACGGTTGTTAGAGAAAGTAAAATTGCCGAAGTTATCGGTGAATCTCTCACGTATGGTGAGCGTGGTGGCATACTCAGTAACAAAGGCATGGCGGTTCAGGTTCAAGCCCTCGTGCAGCATGAGAAGACGACTCGACGTCGACTATTGCGAGCACTCGAGGCTCACCAGCGGCAATACCGTACCAACATCAGCAACTTGCGACAGTGGATCTCTCTAGTATCTATATTGGCATTCGCGGTATACGGTGTAATTACCGTTATACTCTCGGTGTTTTTTGCCACCACGATTAACCGTAGACTTGGCACGCTCGTCGACAACAGTTTGCGTCTCGCCGATGGTCGTGAACTTAATCCGGCCGAGACCGGGCAAGACGAGATCGGTCGTCTCGATCGCGTCTTTCATCAAATGGCCCTTGTATTGAAAGAGGCGAAGGAGCACGAAAAAGCGATTATTGAAAACGCGATAGATGTTATCTGTTGTCTGGACGAAGAATTCAAAATCACGGTTGTAAATAGTGCAGCTGAAAAACGTTGGGGTTTCAAGCGCGAGAATTTGACCGGCAAATCATTCTTCTCTATCGTTCACTCAGCCGATGAGCAGATTATACGAATGGCTATGCATGCAATCGCGCTGGGACAAATGATTGGCTGGATAGAAAGTCGGATGATTCTTGCCGACGGCTCGATTTTACATGTGCGCTGGTCGGTGAGTTGGCTTTCGAAGGAGCAGACGTTTTATTGTGTCGCGCATGATATAACTCAGCGCAAGTTGGCGGAGGCTCTGTTGAAAGAGAGCGAGCAGGTGAAGCGACTAATAGTCGAAAGTATGCCGCTCGGTCTTGTGATTGTTGACGAACATGGTCGTATCGAGTCACTCAATAAGCGCACCAGAACAATGTTCGAGTATGACGACGAGGCTGAGCTAGTCGGGCAACCTGTTGGATTGCTGGTGGACGGTGATCCGTCTGCGCTTGCGTTGCCGACGTCGGATGATTTTGCCGGACTCGAATTCGAAGCTAAGCGTGTTGTCACTGGTTATAAAAAGACTGCTACAACTTTTCCGATGGAGGTCACGTTCAGCAGATATCGCTTGAAGACAGAGAAGAAAACGATTATCGTGATTGCCGACATCACTCTACGCCATGAAATCGAGCAACTCAAGCGTGATTTTGTCGCGATGGTTAGCCATGATCTGAGGACCCCTTTGACTACAATTACCCTTGCATTGCAGATGTTCGATGAAGGGTTGATGGGTAAGTTGAACCAAGCGGGCAAGCAGCAAGTCAGTATCACCGAGAGGAATCTCGATCGACTCAATCGACTTGTTAGTACGCTTCTGGATATTGAAAAGCTGGAAGCCGGGCAAATGGAGATTCGCAAGGTGCCGCTCGATATCGACTCCGTCGTCACTCAATCCATCGACTCGATCTCCGCCCTGGCTCGGGAGAAAGGCATTACCATCGTCACTGAGTTGCGAAGGTGCAGAGTCGATGGTGATGCATCGACTCTTATTCAAGTATTGGTCAATCTGCTGAGCAACGCTATAAAATTCTCTCCGGACGGTTGCAAAATCACGGTTACGGCCGCCACCGCAGGTGATATCACCACCGTCAAAGTATCGGATCAAGGCCGAGGAATTCCTGAAGCCCTTTTGAAGGATGTGTTCGAACGGTTCAAACAGGTGGATGCTTCTGACAGAACCGAGAAAAAGGGGTCGGGATTGGGACTATCTATTTGCAAGCTTATAATCGTTGCTCATGGTGGCGAGATTGGTGTCGACAGTGTCGTGGGTGAGGGCAGTACTTTCTGGTTTTCTCTGCCACTCGTACAAAGGACGTCGGATGACGAATAGAGCTAACCGGTATTGTGCTGCTGCTACTTGTTGCCCTGGTTAATCCTTCTTGGAGCCTTGACGAGTTGTCGGCTGATTTTCTGCTTGACTCAGCCCGGGTGAGCAAGAGCTCGCGAGCAACTTTTGGATGAGGGGAAAGTCAGGCCGCCTGGTTGAGTTGACCGACTCGATCGTTCCAAAGGATTCGATTTTATTATCGTAACCGTGTCAATTAAGCAATTCGGTTTTAGGCAAAGAATAAAAGTGAGTCGGAGGTAAGCAGGTTGAAGCTCGTCCTCAAGGCCCTGGACTAAGCAAATGCCAAACAGAATAGCAACTTTGTGATGGAGCCGCTTTCTCGTTGGGCATACCTGGACGAATAACCGAATGAGACGATTAACACTTTTTATTAGTCAAGAAGACTGGGGTGCAAGGATTCGAACCTCGGATGGCTGGACCAGAACCAGCTGCCTTACCGCTTGGCGACACCCCAACGTTAGTCACTACAAAGTCTATAAACCATTCGTTCTTCTGTCAACGCAAGTGTATCGCGACCTTTCACGTAAGTTAGGGAACCTTTCATCACGCTGACCCGTCGCCCATGAAGATTTTGATGGAAATACTCAGCTCTAGCCGAGTAAGGAGTGCGGCGTGGTATCTATTTGGCATAATTGGCTGTTGGACAGACGATCGTTTATTTTATTGAACGCAGTTTTTGTATCGTTGTGGAGTGCACCGCTGGCTGCACATGCAGACGATGATTCTCGCGATCACTCTGTCCGTGGATTTATGAAGGGTTTGGCGTCATGGTACGGAACGAAGTTTCACGGAAGGCGCACTGCATCTGGTCAGTTGTTCAACCAGAATGATTTTACGTGTGCTCATCGCACGTTACCTTTCGGTACGCATATTCTTGTGAAGAACCCTGATACTGGCGTGACTTGTATTGTCGTAGTGAACGACCGTGGTCCGTATCGCGGAAAGCGTGCTCTTGACCTATCAAGAGCCGCTGCGCGCAAACTCGGCATTACGGGTGTCGCGAAGGTCTTTTACAAGACCGGACGATATGTCGCGGATAAGGTCACACCGGAGGCGGGATCGCAAGTGGCAAGTATGCGTGACCAAGATAAGAAGACTCTCGTGAGCACCAACGCCGACAAAGGAATCGATAAGGACGGATTCGGTCCGCGCTGAAGTCGCAATTGTGTTTTTGCAAAAGCTTCCCCATTCTTGATTCTAAATTTCAGCTATCATTAGCGACTGTGCCGTGGCAGTCGAGATTCAAATGTCGGAAAATAATGTCGATTTCAAGCCGTACATCGCTCCAGAGATGGTTGAGAAGGAGCTTACAGTACGTGCGGTTGTGCTTGGTGTCATCTTTGGCGTTCTTTTCGGTGCAGCCTCCGTATACCTCGCGCTGAAGGCAGGATTGACGGTGTCAGCGTCCATTCCGGTTGCCGTGCTGGCCATCTCGCTGGGAAGGAAGTTCCTCAACACTACTATCCTTGAAAACAATATTATCCAAACGACCGCATCAGCCGGAGAGTCGATAGCATCCGGAGTGGTTTTCACACTTACTGGATTTCTTTTCTTGTCAATTGCGCAGGGCGGCGAGAGTGTCGGCGCGCCATTTTTCAATTACTGGACTATCTTCATTCTAGCGGCGCTTGGCGGACTGCTCGGCACTCTGATGATGATTCCACTGCGCCGTTCGCTTATTGTAAAGGAGCACGGCAAGCTGCCTTATCCGGAAGGAACCGCCTGCGGTTCCGTTCTTATCGCGGGCGATAAGGGGGGCGAGTTCGCTACAACGGCCTATCAAGGTCTGGGCGTGGCGATGGTTTATGCGCTCCTGCAAAAGGTCTTTCATGTGATCGCCGAGGTACCGACCTATGTGACGAAGCAAACTAACAAGTTCCTTCCATCTGCCACCGTGAATGGTGAGATTACTCCTGAGTATCTTGGCGTCGGGTATATCATTGGTTTTCGCATTGCGGGCGCGCTTGTCGCGGGCGGTGTACTTTCCTGGTTGGGTCTAATTCCACTTCTTTCTGCTTTAGTGCCGATGGATGCCATAGCTCTCCAACTGGTAAAGTTGGGCTACCTGAGCAGTGTCACCGCCGGCGGTGGTCCTGGTAATTGGGATCCGGCTTCGCACACATTCGCCAATACGGCTGAAGCCGTGTATCGCGCCTATGTTAGACAAATTGGTGCAGGCGCGGTCGCTGCAGGCGGTTTTATCACTCTCATAAAGACAATCCCAACAATCGTCTCATCTTTCAAGGATAGCCTGGGCTCATTCAAGAGCGAAGGTGGACTTGATACGCGCCTGCGTACAGAACAAGACCTCTCGATTAAAGTCGTGATTGTAGGCAGCGCCATACTCGTCGGGTTGATGGTTCTTCTTCCGCAGATTCCAGGTGATTCGATTTTGCAGAAAATGCTTATCGGTGTACTTGTTATCATCTTTGGATTTTTCTTCGTCACCGTATCTAGCCGGATTGTCGGAATCATCGGATCCAGCTCGAATCCGATATCGGGCATGACCATCGCGACGTTGATGGCGACCTCGCTTGTGTTCATCTGCTTCGGTTTGACTGGACATCTCTTCGAACCGATGGTGCTGGTTGTTGGAGGTATTGTCTGTATTGCTGCCGCCAATGGTGGTGCCACGTCTCAAGACTTGAAGACCGGATATATAGTTGGAGCGACACCGAAGAATCAGCAAATCTGCCTCTTTGTCGGCGCCGTACTTTCATCGATCGTAATTGGTCTCACGGTAAAACTGCTCGATCATCCTTCGCCTGACATGATGGCAAAAGGTATCGTTCATGCGATTGGGAGCGACAAGTTTCCAGCTCCGCAAGGCACTTTGATGGCCACATTGATTAAGGGTATGCTCTCGTTCAATCTCGATTGGAATTTTGTTCTGGTCGGAGTGTTCCTCGCGATTACGATGGAGCTTTGTGGCGTCAATGCGCTCAACTTCGCGGTCGGCGCATACTTGCCGCTCTCTACGACGCTTCCTATATTCGTTGGTGGTGTAGTGAGAAAGGCTGTAGAGTTTGCAAAATCTCGCAGAGGTGAGAAGAGTGAAGACGACGATTTAGGCAGTGGTAGTTTATTCGCCACCGGTCTCGTCGCTGGCGGGGCCCTTGCCGGCGTAATCGTGGCGCTCTTATGCATTCCTGAGCCGATTTATAATCTCTTTCAGCAGGTCAGTGCGGAACATGCTTTGACCGGCATCCTGGGAGAAGGTGGGTATCAAGGACTTGGTGTTGTGTTCTACGCGACTTTGTGTTTCATTCTTTTCAAGATCGCCTTGAAAGGACACCCAGCTTCCTCCGACTAACGGTTCTTGGCAGGAAGACGGCACTCGCCGTTGACTTAGAGGTCAAGCCTTAAGGTTCGATCTCTAAGTCTCACTAGCCGAAGTTTTTCCCGCAATCAGTTGCTCGATAGCAATTAACTCTGCAGTATACGGATCGTGTCCCCTGGAGCACGTAACGTCGTTGAGGAGATCTCCGAACGCATTTACCTCGAGCACTGTGTGTTGTTTGAACCCCGGGTGTACCACAACGTCTATGCCGTTGTGCAGGCTATTTGAAAAGCATCCGGCAACCGATCTGCATGTGTCGAGCAATTCTTGCCAGGCGCTTCCCATCTCTTGAATCAGCCGTTCGACATCGGCGCGGGAATTGAGCAGGTGCAAATTGGTGAATGTTGATTTGCTTTGTCTCATTACAAAATGGGTGGGTTGCTCTGCGATTGTCAGAACTCGCAAATCAAATACATGACCGTGAAGGCCTGCTTTCGGAATCCACCGCTCGACATGTAAATCGAATGTCGCCAGTCTATTGATTAATAGCGCAATCTCATCCACATCGTCTAACGTTCGTATTTTTCTCGAATTGAAGAGGATCACGTCATCGCCATCGCGGGCGAGTTCGGTGGTAGTCGATGCGACGTGATTGTTGCCGTTCGTTCTGTATGCCACCGCTCCTGATGCTCCAGAGCCGTATCGCAGCTTGATGAAAACAGCCGAGCATCTGCTCTCAGCCATTTTGTCTCTCAGAGTCGCGAAACTGTCAATGTCGCCGAGCGTCTTTGGAACAGGAATTTTATTGCTTCGAAATAGCTCGGCTGTCCTTGTTTTGTCATACATTAAGATTATGTCGTCTATCGAATTTATACAGTGATGCGGCGGGCACTCAGTCAATTGTGCACGAAGAAGTTCTAATGCTGCTAACCATCCGCGATACCACTGATTGGGGTTTAAGATTCTTCCTTTGGAAAACTCGAGACTGGAGATTTCTGCCTCAGACAGGAAATCCATGTGCTGGGATTCGGTGGTAGGAGTGCCGTACCGTAGCAGCAGCTTTTCGACCTCGAAGTCTCGCTCTGGTGATTCAATACGCACGATTGAATCTGGAGTGACGAGGTCTTTAAGTTGACAGTGACGCTCCAGCAAAAGTTTGTATGAAACCACTCGTATCTGTGACACGCGATCCTGCAATCTATCGCACAGAAGGTTGACGCGCTTGCTGTCAGGGTTGCCAATGATCACTAAGTTATGAAGCATGGAGGACCTTCTCTTTGGAAGGATTGTTCAACCAAATGGCAAATAATACTACGAATCAAAACCGCTTTCCGGAATCAGGTCTTCTTGTGCAAGAGTTTTTTCCATGCGAAAGAGTCTACTAGACCGTCGCTCTCTCTCGTCATTTGAAGAATCCAACTTTCATACGAATCTTGATCGATCGCGCAAATCTTTTCTTTATTCGTTACCAGTAGGATTTTTCTTGGTCCATTGTTTAAGTAAGGCAGATCGACTTTTACGATGTAGAATCGACCGTTAACCTTGATCTTGATGAATGGGATATCTCCGTCTGGTGATAGCGGGAATGCGGCCGGCTTTCCATAAGCGAGAAGCGGTAGCCATCGGAATCTTGCATTTGTCGAATTCGACGCTAACTCGGCAGTCTCGAGGCATGTCATCTGAAGAAAACATTTGTGGACACAGTTGGCGATAAACTTGTTGTCGGTGACATTGACTATTGGAGCCGAATTGTTGATGTTGCTTACCCGTGCTTCAAGTGTAATGTTCTGGTCTATTTGAATTTGGGATCGATGTCTGGCAACGCCCTCTAACTTGATTTGCTTGTCGTCTTTTAATCTCGCGCACGAGAGGTCGCAGAGTTGTTGGATGGCAAGTTCTTTGTAAGGGCTTCCCGGATCATGCTTCTCGAAGAGGTTCCATGCCGATTTGTAGAGGTTTGCCGCTTCAGCTCGTTCGTTCTGCATGAGTCGGCAGCCGGCTTCGAAATATAGACACTCTGCGCGCAGCTTTTCGTTGGCTGTACCTAGCCGCGCCGCGGTTAGTTTGAACAAACTGGCAGCCAGGGCAAAGTCCTTCTTCTCAATTGCCGTCATGCCATCCTGATAGGATTGGCTGGAATAGGACTGATTGAGTTCTACCAGCGAGTCTCGCGACGCGGGAGAGCTATTTAGGAGCTGCTTTTCAGTTTTTATCTCACCCGGCTCGAAACATTGCTCGTCAACCGAACCGGTGGAGCTCTTAACTGTGCCGGAAAACGTCTTGCATTCGGCCGGTGAGCCTCCGGCAGAGGAAATGACGAGAATTGTAGCCAACAGGGTAACTCTTTTGACCATGGCATAAAGGCGAGTCGATCTGGCAGTCAGGAGTAATATTCCCGAAATTGGACGTTTTCCCGACCGGTTGGGTTATCTACTGTATATCTGAGCGACTGCTCCAGTAGAATAGTATTGAAACAGAGGCTTTGTCGTTAATAACCACAGGTGCCCATCGTGATCCGTCCTCGCGCCATTCGACTGGAAGCTTCTACCGTCTGCCAGCTCCGTTGTCCTTCCTGTCCAACTGCTCAGGGAGAGATAGGCGAGTTGATTGGCAGCGGGACTTTGCGATTTCAGGATTTTAAAAAACTGCTCGACGAAAACAGTTGGGTTGAAGAGATTGAGCTTTCCAACTGGGGCGAGATCTTTCTCAATCCGCAACTGCTTGAGATCATGCAGTATGCCTTTCAGAAAGGGGTGAAGCTCTATGCCGAGAATGGCGTCAATCTAAATAATGTAAAACCGGAGGTGCTTGAAGGGTTGGTCAAGTACCAGATGCAGCGCATGACCTGCTCGATTGACGGAGCGAGTCAAGAGACTTATTCGATCTACCGAGTGCGAGGCAATTTTGACGCGGTTATCGAAAATGTACGGACGATTAATCGATTTAAAGAGCAGTATTCATCTGAATTTCCGAAGTTGCGCTGGCAATTCGTTATCTTCGGTCACAACGAGCACGAGATTGCATCTGCCAAGGCGCTGGCTGAGGAGCTAGGCATGGATTTTCAGTGTAAGTTATCGTGGGATGCTGGGTTCTCGCCGATCAAGGACAAGGAACATGTTCGTGCGGAATCCGGCATCAATGCTTGCGATCGCGAAGAGTATGAAAAGGTCAATAATATTCGTTATATGCAAAAGTCGCTGTGCGGGCAGCTCTGGTTCAGACCTCAGATCAACTACGACGGTGCTGTCCTTGGCTGTTGCGTCAATCGCTGGGGCGATTTCGGTAATGCCTTTGAAGACGGACTCGAACCGGCTTTGAATGGCGATAAGATGAATTACGCGCGCAGTATGCTTCGTGGCGAGGTTCCGGCGCGGGACGATATGCCTTGTCTGCAGTGTACCCACTACCAATGGATGACGAAGAATAACTCTTTCTTGACTGACGCAGATGTCGCTGACGAGGGTGCGAAAGCTCCGGCGGCCTCGCTGCCCGGGGCACTGAAGAAGAAGCTCTCTTTCTTCGAGCGCCTGGCAGGGCAGGTGCTAGGCATTTTTAGCAGCTAGCAAACTAGCACCTGCTTCGGATCACACCGAGTTGACTAGCTACCAGATGTGCGGAATGAGTCTAAATCTGACTTTTGAAGCGTATTCGGCGTAACCGGGGAGCTCTGACTGCAACGTCCGATCCTCTAGCAACGTTCGGAGCACGATCAATCCACAAAGAACGAGCCCCATCGCGAACCCGTACCATGAGCCCAATAGCAGCGCTGTACCTGGGAAGTAGAGCAGTGCTCCGGAGTACATCGGGTGACGGACATGCGAGTAGGGACCGGTTGAGACGACATGATGACCGCGCTCCGTCTGTATCTTAACGACCGGTGCCAGAAAGCTATTTTCTCTAAAACACAGGCAGATTACATACAGTGATAGGCACAGCACGATCGTGCCGAGCAGCTGGAGCCCAAGCGACATGTGCGACCAGTGATAGCGAACGGCGTCTAAGCCCATAAGTGGGAGCCAGAGCGCCATGAGAGTCAGAAGCACCGTCAGTAAAACCTTGTCCCAACCTTTCTGGTCCGCCTGAATTGGTGATTTCAAGCGTTCTCTCAACAAGTCTGGATCGTCACGAAGCAACAAGACAACCATTGGAATCGAAATGATGAATAAGATGCCGATCCAGACCCAGGCGGCAGTCCACGAAAGGGTTCCGGCTGATCCGAACAACATCAGCCCGAGTAGAAGGAACTCGCCGATGGTAACTTTGATTACCTTTGTCTTTAGTTTGGATACATCTGAAGTCATACTTTGAGCGTTCATAAAAGCTTTGCTGTCCTGATTTTAAACCGACATTAGAAGACGTAAAGTGCAATCTCTTGGTTCCAGCAGCAAAAGTACCGAGGAAAGGACAATCTGAATAGCGTGTTCCTTGTTCGCAGGATCGTGCTTGCGGCTAGGTCCGTGAACTTGTATTTGTGCTCATGATCGTGCTTGGCTAGGCTCGTGAAGATATTCCTTGTTCGCATGATCGTTAGGCGCGTGAACATGTCCTTGTTCTATAAAATCGTTTTTGTCGCTAAGCTCATGAACATGTTCCTCGTGCTTATGAACGTGCTCACAGTCAGGATCGCTGTACCGAATTCAAACGGCGTGGCTTTCGAAGCTGTCCGGTGTCACGTCTAGTTCTACCGTTCGACGAATGTCTTCCGGCAGGGATTCGACGCACTTTTGCAGTGCGGTAGCACAATCATCTTGGGGTCCGCTATTCTTGCGGATAAAATCATCGAGCATTTTTGCGCGATAGGCGATCATCTCGCGGAGAATGGCGTGAGTAGCTAGATTTCGATCCACATGGTTGACCAGGAATGAGAATGCCAAGGCTGTTCTCAGGACGGAGTGGAACGCAACTGAGGAGACTTGCTCGTCGATGCACATTTGCGCCGCATAGATTGCGTCCACGACTCCATATCTCGCGAAGAATGGCGAGTCCCAAATGTCTTTCTTTATTCCATTTGCAAGAATGACATCCCACTGCCTTGTCCCGCCTGCTCCAGCATTGAGAAAATCGAAGAATGCGCCTTGCTCTTCTCCGCCGATTTTGCCATTGTTGAGTGCAACCGTATGTAGTGCCGCAGCCGAGCAAATGCCGATCAATCCGTTAAACACCATAACCTGTCCGATGAATTTTACTTTGCAGGCTGCCGTGCTGCTTTCGCCAAAGAATCGAGGGTTGCCGAGTTTGGACAGAGCCGGCTCCAGCTGTTCGAATAACTCGTGCTCGCCGCTTGCAAGAATAAGCATTGTTGCGTTCTCCGCTCCTACAGAACCTCCTGTGAGCGGGTAGTTGACGTAACGTACATTTTTTGTCGAGCAATATTTCTGTGCCGCGCCTACGAAGGACGTGCTGACTGTCGACATGTGACAGATGAACGGGTTCCCGGATTGTTTCGACAACTTATTTGCCAGTTGTGCAACGATAGGCAAATCATCTGCATTTTTTCCGCAACAGACTATGACACCATCTAGATCGCCGTGCCCGAGGTCAGCGGTTGTATTGACCGGCACTGCACCATGAGCTTTCCATGCTTCTCTGCATTTGTCTCGCCTTGCTCCAGCGGTGCCACGATCATGGAAATGTGTCACTTTGATAATGTCGCTGTCTTTCCAGTGTCTAGCCATTGGAGACGCCATCAATCCCAATCCGCCTACAACTCCAACTTTCAGCATCCATACATCTCCAAACCGGCAGTCAATAGTATAGTTTTTCAGTTCAATTTATTGTGCTGCGATTATCATCTTTTTCAGCATTGCGTGTGACTCTGTTTTTGCCATTACAGAGAGGTTGAATAGATAGTAGTGTACGCTTGGCAGACCGTGTAACTTCTTTGCGACTAGCCCTTTTGGAATTGTGCAGATGGAATTGACAACTGTCAGACCTAAACCAAGTTGGGCGAAGTGAAGCATAAGCTCCCATCCACTGGCTTCCACTGCGACTTCCCAGTTGATACCGGCTGATTGCAACTGTGCTGATAACTGCTGGCGGTGAGGGCGATCGCCTGGCGGAAGGATAAGTTGGCACCCTTCGAGATCCCTCAACTGTACCCTTGCCTTACCTGCAAGTGGATGAGTACGAGGCATTACTAGCACTTGATCGGCCTTGCGCAAAAGTGTGGAATCAAGTCCCGCAGGCAGAGGAGATGCCAGTGGCGCGACACCGATGTGGGCCGTACCATCGCTGACAGCATCGATAACGCCTTCTCGATTGAGCGTCTTGACCTGAAGTGGAAATTCACTCTTTGTGACGAACTCACGAATGGCTCCGCCAAGCATATAAAGAAAAGCTCCCTCACCGGCGGCAAGGATGACAGGCTGTTTTCCCATGCCAAGGAATAACTCATCTAAGAATGCATTGGTGGTATCAGAAATCTGTCGCCCGAATCTGGCGACGTGCTTCCCTTGTTGGGTGAGCTCCAGCCGACGTCCGACTTTGCGGTACAGGGGAACCCCCAACGAATTCGCCAACTCATTTACCTTCATGTAGAGCGCCGGTTGTGAGATGTGGAGCACCTCTGCGGCATGGGTAAAGTTGAGCTTGTCTGCGAATATAACAAACGAGCGCAGAGAATCGAGATTGAGCGACTTGCTTTGAACCATAAGAATTCCTTATAGCTAATAGAAATATTATAGTTCCAGATTATTGCTTTGTCAGTTACTGTAGCAGTACGAATATGTAGAACGAGAATTGATCGCGAAGGGGCGATCGGCAAAGGAATAATAGAAAAATGAATGGAAAGGAACTAGTAAAAAATACTTTGAGCTCTACGGCATGGAGACTAGCGTGCGATTGGGGTGAGCCTAGAGCCGGACATCCAGAAGGGACAGTAGGACGGCATGTGACAGAGCAGCTCATACCGTTCATCGATCGATGGTATGCCCATCTTCCGGATTACGATGATTTGGTTGCACTAGCCTACCTGCACGACATCGGTAAACCAATTACAAAGTATGTAGATGGGCGATTGGTATCGGAATCGCACAGCATTTTGTCTGCTCGCATCGCAGAAGAACTCGATGCCGATGAGCGCTTGGTTCAAGTGATTTTGAGTAACGACCGGGCCTACAGTCACTGGCGAAAATTGCTCGACAAAGATGGCGTATGGCAATCTGCCAGGTGGACAGGATCTCGCCGAGAGATGTTTGTCGAAGAGTTCGGGCGAGGCAATCTTGATCTCAGTCTGTTGGTCTTGTTTCATCGAGCGGACAATGCTTATCGGCGTCCAGCGCTTCTCGATGAAGCTACCGACTCAGTCTATTGGTTTGAAAACAAACTGATAGAGCTCGGACTCGTTAGGGATCTTCCTGCGCCCGGTAAGGACTGTAAGATAGCGTGGAGCCAATCTGTATAACTAGCACAAAGCAGTTAGGTTGGTGCCGTATCTGGTATTGCACAGAACATTTTGCCGGTGTTTTGTAGCCTATATTGCAAGATTTGCAAATAGATGGAACCAGGTTGAATAATCGGGTGTCCTCCTCTCTACATAGAGGTAAATTCATCATGGGAATCGGATTGGCACCACATTTGAAGAGATACAAGGACATTGCGGCTCTGCTCGTTAAGTACGGCAATTCCGATCTTGTGAAAAATGCGGGGCTGGAGGAGTTCAAAACCGATAAGCATGGGCAGATCCAAACCGATGATCCAGCTGAGGTAGATGACCTGGCGTGTGATATAGAAAAGCTCGGACCCGCTTTCGTTAAGCTCGGGCAGCTGCTCTCGACGAGGGCTGACTTGCTTCCGCCAGCATATCTCGCAGCGCTATCTCGCCTCCAGGATAAGTGCGAACCAGTACCATTTGCTGATATTGAAAAGCGCGTTGTATCCGAGCTTGGTGTGCGGATCTCCAAGGCATTCCTCGAGTTCTGCTCGGAGCCTATCGCGGCAGCATCTCTCGGGCAGATTCACAAGGCGGTTCTTCGGAACGGAAAAGAGGTCGCGGTTAAAGTGCAGCGTCCGGGAATTCGCGAAGGGATTCTTGAAGACCTTCAGATCCTCGAGGAGATCGCGGACTTTTATGACAAACATACGGAGACAGGAAGGAAGTACGAATATAGTGTGATGTTGAATGAGTTTCGAAAGTCTGTTCTTGCAGAACTCGACTATCGGAAGGAAGCTCAGAATCTCGATACCTTGAGAAAGAATCTCCAAGAATTCGAGCTGATTTTTGTCCCTGAGCCAATACATGATTACAGCACGTCTTGTGTATTGACGATGGATTTTGTTTCCGGTCGAAAAGTTACAGACATTACGAGATTGGCGCTGCTCGAGATTGATGGTGCGCCGCTTGCCGAGGAGGTCTTTCGAGCTTATCTCAAACAAATTCTCGTTGATGGATTTTTTCACGCCGATCCACATCCCGGTAACGTCCTTCTGACGTGCGACGAACAGATCGCCCTGATCGATTTGGGGATGGTGGCAAAATTGACTCCGCACCTGCAGGGCAAGCTCCTACAAATGGTGATCGCGATCAGTGAAGGCCGCCCAGAGGCGGTAGCCAACATCGGCATCGACATAGGTGAGCCGAAAGCGAACTTCGATGAGCAGTCATTTCGAATGCAAATTGCCGACCTGGTGCAGAACGATCTGGATTCCAGTATCGAAGGGATGCAAGTCGGTAAGGTGGTTCTCGGTGTAACCAAGTCTGCTGGTAACTGCGGAATTCGTGTACCGGCTGAGTTGACGATGGTTGGAAAAGCGCTGATGAATCTCGATCAGGTTGGTCGAACGCTTGACCCGTCCTTCGATCCGAATGCTTCTGTCCGCAGAAATGCGGCTCACATTATGCAACAAAGAATGTGGAACGATCTTTCGCCTGGCAAGTTTGCGAACAATTTATTGGAGACTCGAGAATTCCTGGAGCAGTTTCCAAATCATGTTAACAAAATTCTGGATCTCGCTGCGCATAACAAGCTCTCGATAAAGGTGATTGATGAGCCGATTCTGATTGATTCTTTTCAAAAGGTCGCGAATCGAATCAGCCTTTCCCTGATTTTGGCTTCGTTGATTATTGGTGCTGCGTTATTAACACGAGTTCCCACTTCTTTCACCATATATGGTTATCCGACCATTGCGATTATCTGTTTTGTTGCTGCTGCTGCTGGCGGATTTGCTCTCGCCCTGCAGATTGCCTTCTACGATCAGCGTCCGCAGAAAATCAAAGAGGACCATCCTCCACGCAGGAAGCTGCGATGAGAGTCCGGGTATCTCTGCGAGTGTTGACTTGGCGTTAAACCGTTGACAGATCATTCGGATATGATTGCCGAACTTTCGCGGTAAAACGTTTATCCTCTGACGCATATCACGAAGTGTAGAGGCGATGACGTGCTTCGCCAGATGCCTGCGCTTGTGGTCGAATCCTTGCGACTCTCCGGTCCCAGACCGGTATCTCGCAGCGTTTATCCCAAAATAATTTGTTTAGACAGAAGGTCCATCGATAAAGTAACGTCAGCATTGGCGATGGATACATCTGAATTGTCAGTGGACTTGCTATCATAGCGTGCAATAACCGAGCTTTCGGATATTGCCGAGGAATCATTATGCCCGATCAACAAAATCGCACGCTCCGGCTCTGGGGGATTATCATCTGGTCCTTGCTTCCCTGTGCGGCTATCTGGATAGGTTTACATCAAATAAAAAGCGCCGCCTGGACATTTGCGCTTTACCATGGACTGTGCCTTATTCCGGCGATCATTTGGGGACGATCGCGCTGGACTAAGACGATGATCGCGCCCTCTCTAAAAACCTGCCTTGTTTTGATCGCAGCATCTTTTGTGTTTACCATCATTGCGCTTCTGACATACGAGTTACTTGGTGAGCGTTTGCTGTCCAATGACCATGTCATCGATGTGCTCAAAGAGCTTGGATACAGTAAGTCAATATTTTGGCCGATCAGCATTTACGCCATTGTTGTGAATCCGGTATTGGAAGAGCTTTTCTGGCGCGGCGTGGTCCTGAATGAACTCGACTCCTTGAAGCTGAAAAACAGACATTTCGGCATTGTGTGGTCTTCTTGCGCCTACGCCCTTTTCCACTATGCGATTTTCGCGATGGTCATGTTTCCAGTGTGGGCTGAAATCGGAAGTTCAATGTTGGCAGTTTACGGCGCCTTTCTTGCATTGGTATATCGAAAAACGGGATCAATAATTACGACAGCAATTGCCCATTCGCTGTTGACGGATCTTGCCTGCATCGTTTTGATCCTCGACCTGTTTCGGCGTCATCCAGTGGTGCTTTGAACCGTTGGTTAGAACCAATACTTTGTCTTTTTCGTCCACGGATTGCTCGGATACTTGCTATGCAGCAGCTGGAAAGCTTGCTTCGAAAATCCTGTTGTCGAATCATTAGTGCAGCCGTATCTGGTGGCACTGACTACGATATGGAGCAGCTCGGGCACCCTTGAATCTGCCGGTGAGCCTTTTGCCAGAGTCAGAACCTTTTGGGCGAGAAAGTTCGGAGCCGTACCTGTTGCTTTCAATCCAGCGAATTGCTTGGATCCCTGTTGCAAATCTTCTTTGCTCAAGAAAGCTGCTGTGGGTGTGGCCTTCACTTTCTTTCCGTCCTCTTCGGCGGTCGGACTGTACGAGCTTACCGGAGCTGATGGCGCCTGCTCGCACCACCAGTTATCTCTGTAGCTATCGATTTTATCGAAAGCGGTTTCTCTTTCCAGACCGGAAGTTACGTAGGGACGCATGGCCGGGTTGTGCAGAATTACAGAGTACGCGGCGAGCTCTTTATCGTTG
Organism: uncultured Candidatus Obscuribacterales bacterium; assembly: GCA_964418155.1. Lineage (GTDB taxonomy): Bacteria > Cyanobacteriota > Vampirovibrionia > Obscuribacterales > Obscuribacteraceae > JADYXR01. The sequence goes on from CAYQKX010000001.1 coordinate 403,463, forward strand.
GGTGAGACTGCGTGTTCGTAGGTGTTGAGACCATCGGTCAGTTGCGGACGTAGTTGTCGCAGCACAGGCGACAACGCCATAGCGGCTTTATCATCCTTGAGCAGGATACTTCTTACCCAGCCGGCTTGAGCGAGATTCAATCTCACTTTCTCAGGTAGAACTGGATCTGTTGCCAGCTTCGAAATAGTGGAGAGTGGGGCGAGTTCGTTGAGAATCTCAGCCGCCTCCGGAGTCAGTCTGCCTTGCTGGATTACGTATCCGTCGGAAGTCTTCTTGTTCTGGTCGACGGGCTCTGGAATCTCAGCTATATCATAATCCCAAACAATGGCGGCCGGGCTCGGTGCGGCAATCTTCGCGAATTCCGAGAGTGTGGTAACAAGCGGTGTGTACTGCTCGATGATCAGGTTGTGGCTACTTGGAGGCAGCTTGCTCGTAGGCAAACTCAGCAGGGATTGGCAAAGCTTCATCGCTTCAGCGGTTCTACCACTTTCTTTGAGAATTCTGATGCGATGATATGCCAGGGTCAGATAAGCCGGTGAGTCCTGCTCGATCTTGCTTGCCGCTTGAAGCATCTCATCCTTGTAAGGACTTGATGCGTTGATCGCATTGAGCGCGGCCATGAGCCAGGGCTGGCTTCCTGTTTTCTTCCAGGTATCATATGCCTCTTTCTCTGCGGCGTCCGAGTTGTCCTCCATGTTATGGATCCATTTCGTCATGTCGTCATCGAGCACCAGCTTCGGTGGCTGCTCGTTAGCGCCCGGCGATGCGGTTGACTGTGTGTCGGATGAGGTGTTCTTGTCTGGTACGGAATGAGCGCTCTGGGAGCAGGATGCCGCGACGAGAGCTGCTACTGACAGACAAGCCACGAGCGCCGTAGGCGATTTCAGCGACATCGTTGATGAGCTTGCTTTCTTCTGGTGCAACAGGGCGAGCAGCGAACCAAGCAGTCCGATAAGTGTACATTCCGCGGTCCAATCGTTGGGATGATTGGGCTTCGACGTGTCAGACCGTTGCAAGGTGTCACCACCTACGCCACCAATATTGATTGTATTTCCATTGGAGTTGAGTCCTGTGTTTGGTGCTTCCTGCTCTTGCTCTGCTGCGAGGATGCGGTCGAGGAGCACGGTATAGTCGCCTAGCGCTGTTCCCATATCCTCTTCGTCTTTATCGCTCGTCAAAACTGCTACGACTTCCTTCGCGCGTTGCCGTGGATCGATCTTGCAGTCGATGAAGCTGGCTAGTCTGCTGGCTTCCTTGTGCATGCTGTTGAGTTCTTCGGATTTAAGGATGTTATCGATAATTGACTTTGCTTGTTTCAAATCTTCGACAACTAGTTTTTCCCCTGTCGTACCTTTTCGACATAACGCGCGGGCTGCCAGGTAGGAGCCCCATTTTTGCCAGGGCGAAGCTTTGTCCTGAGCAATCTTTTCAAACTGCTGCATGGCGCTAGTAAAATCGGCGTCGTAGAAGCTCTTGCATGCGATTTGATATGTTCGATCTGCTTGCTCTTCAGGCGTGGCACCCGCGGGCAACGGCTCTATGGGCGCGGCATCGGCCCCGACTCCGAAAACTTTGTCTTGTGCGACTGCCCAGGCAACAACGCGACTGTCCGTGACTCCGAAGCTGCCTATTTTCTTCTTCAGTATTTCTGTGGCATTATCGAATGCATACGGCGGGTAGTTGAGGTAGCCGAGCGAGTAGCTGTTAAAGCTGTACACATCGATGTCTTTTTTTAGGGGAGCACCTTTGACTTTACCTCGTTCGCTCAACCATCTTGTCGTGGCGTTCTGCGAGTCTGATTCTGGAGTTGCCAACCTTGTTTGCCAGAGCGTATAAATTGATTTTTGCTGGCGTGCAGAAGTCTTGTGACCGGAGAGGTAGCGATAAGCGAGCGCCAGGTATGAGCGAGCAAAGCTGGAACGAACAATCCCGAGCTCGCCAGCGGCGAAGCGTTGAAGTGGGTAGTCCGGATGTGGGCCGTGAGCGAATTGAGCGAGCTTCGTAAATGGTCCGCAGGCATAGGATGCAGTCATGTTAGATGCCGCGATAAGGGCACCGAATACGCTGGCACCGATTAACATTCGTCTAGATACTCGGCTCGAGACGAATCTTGATCGTTGCAGTTTCATATAGCCATCCTCCGTAAGATTTGATCGACTCTTCCTTCTGTCCAGCCAGTGCAGGAAAACAGATAAACTCGCTTGCCTTTCAGTAATGCTTTGCCTTTGTCTCCTCTGAGTGCTTCTCCAACTTCCGGCTCGCTCTCGGCTAGCCCTATTGCAAGCTGTCCGGCGCGGCTGTCGAGCTTCTTACCGGCGCGTATATAACGGACGACTGTCTGATTGTCCTTGCCCATGCTGAATAGCATCGGCACTACTTCATCGACCTCGATGTTTTTCAACCAACGATCACCAATGCACCATGATGCAAGAGCGGTCATGGAAAGCTCGACTCGAGTCGGAAGTTGTTGACTCAGTCGATGAAGAAGAGCTCGATAAAATGTTCGCTCCGAATATCGCGCATCGTAATCGATCTGCAATCCTTTGCAGCCTGACTGCTCGGCTCGTAGCTGTAAGTGTGAAAGGAGTCGCTCCAGTTGCTTTTGCGACAAGGTCGGCTGATTGCGAACACTGCGCTCGATCCGAACTACCTGCACCAGATAAGTATTGTCTGGTACCTTGAGCGGCTGCATTCTAGGTTTTATCCAGATTCGATCGCCGTAAAGTGTTATTGTTTCCGACAGATATGCAACACCAATCCGCTGGGGATCCAACCATCGCAAGTCGCTTGGCGTTTCCCATGCCCACAGCATTATGCCGGGCTTTTCGGGAGTTGAAAGTAATTGACTCTTGAACAACCAGCACATCATAAGTGCCGGCAAGATGAGTGCAGTTACTAATACGCTGGGCTTGCGTAACTCGATGTTTGACATCGAAATAGCTTATCAGGAAACTCGATGCCCAGTTGCGCGGTATTAGCTATATTGAATCTGTTTTCTCGTGGTCGCCTTCCATCTCCACGAGCTGTGATGTGAATTCAGGGAAGTTGAGCATTCTCGTGACTTGCCAATATCCGCCCATGTCGCGCATCTGGACATGTAGTTTGAGATCTTTGTTGTGCTTTTCGTTGTGCAAAACAATTTCGACCTCGGCAATCTTTCCTTCGCCCTTTAACTTCTCGACACTTTTTACAGAATGCTGTCTGAGGCAAAGTCGTTCGTCCATGGAGTTGAGCGACATTTGATCTTCGCCTTTGCTCTGACTGAAGGTGCCGGACTCGACCAGGTTGTACAAGTCTTGTTTGATACCGGCAACGAGTGATGGTTTAAACAGCGCTGATAAGCCACCGGCTACCCATCGACCGACCATTCCGCCACCAAGGCATTCTTTCATCGGTTGGGTCAGCATGTCATCTACCATCCCCGACGAGAAATCATTCACATCTACATGTTTGTCAAACTTCTGCCGGTCGTGGGTTTTCATCGCGTCTTTAATTTGCGCGATTGAATATTGTGGTGTTGTCGTCCAGTACCAGAACCCACCACACGCGATACCTGCTGCGACGAATATGATTACTAAGATGCGAAACATGGCTGCAACTCCGACAAAACAGATGCAACTAGCATACTGCTTGTTGTCAAGTTTGCGGCGAAATGCTGGGGAGTGCGAACTCTTGTGCCTTTTGGAGCAAAAAAGCGCTCCATCTGGTTGACCGGGGGAAGTCCGGAGATGCTCATGCTGTAAGCCTTTATGGTGTTACTCCGAAGCTTGGGCGAATTAATAAATAAGCAAACATTAGGACATTTTGACACTAAATGCAGTTGCTTTTGAGCAGACCAGAATATGCTTTTGCAAATGCTCGATTAGAACCGTTGCTAACGTGCTCTGCGCAACGGTATAGATCCAAAAGTGGAGAGTGGAGTGTCTCTCTGGCATTTAACTTGCCCTTATTTGGTCACAATGTCCTGCCATGATCGGACTATCCCATTCGAGAGACTCGCTAACATGCTCAAGAAATCGCTCATTTTGCTCACATCGTCTATCTCGTTTGCCGTTCTTGCCTCAACATTTACTACGTCGACAGACAAGCCTAATTTGAAAGTCATTGCCAGAGGTTGGGAAAAGGACGGATTTGTAATCGTAATAAAACCAAGCCTTTCGATAAAGAAAGAGGGCTGTATTGGTTTTTAGACAGATTGAATTCACATCGGATACCATCATTTAGCATCTGATTCGATGAGACCGCTTCGCGAGATTTTATGTGTTAATCAGTTATTTTTATAGCTCCGAACGAGCATTTCAGGATCGGTCGAAACTGCCGTAAATGCAATCGTGACGGACTCGAGATCTATTCTGCGCAGAAAGGAGGACCGCGTGATGAAAATTTCAATCAGACAATTAGTGCTACTGTATATGGTGTCGGTAAACTTGCTCGCCTGTGCCGCACCAAAAGTCAATACCGAACCCCTGAGTGAGGCGCGGAAGTCTTTTCACACAGAGCTGCGCTCCAACCAGCAAGCGCATGCAGCTATGCCGGATCCTCCTCAGGAAATATTTATTAAGGCACAGTATTCGTCACCCGCCGGAGCGATGGGGGCGTATCTGTCTCCTGATCCAAGAGACGGCAAAAAACATCCAGCCATTATTTGGGTGACTGGTGGAGATTGCAACACCGTGGACGACGGTTGTTGGACTGATGGCCCGGAAGAAAACAATCAGTCGGTATCAGCATTTCGAAAGAGCGGCATTGTTATGATGTTTCCGTCCTTACGTGGTGGCAACGAGAATCCCGGTTCTAAGGAAGGTTTTCTCGGTGAGATTGACGATGTTCTAGCCGCAGCTGACTATCTCAAGACACAGAGCTATGTCGATCCAGATCGAGTTTATCTTGGCGGTCACAGCACAGGTGGCACGATTGCTTTGTTGGCAGCGGAATGTTCGCCCAAATTCCGTGCGGTTTTTTCATTCGGCCCTGTTCGTGACATCCGCGGTTATGGCGAACTTGTTTCTCAAGTCAACCTGAGCGATTCCAAAGAAGTCGAGCTGCGCTCTCCGGGATATTGGCTGAATTCGATCAAGTCACCGACCTTTGTAATCGAAGGCACCGACGGACAATCTAACATCTCCGAACTAACCTCAATGCAAGAATCTTGCACCAACAAGTCTGTTCGTTTCGTCCCGATCAAAGGGAAAGACCATTTCAGTGCACTTTCGCCGACTACACGTGACCTGGCCAACAAGATTTTGGCTGACACAGGCTCGGAATCAAACATCACACTCGAATAGCAGGAGTTGATAAACTGGTGAGTGAATTTTCGGAACGAAAAGATGGCCGGTTGAATTGACGGTCGATGTTTCCGCAGATCAATGAATGGAAGCAGAAAGAGTCGATAGCTGGCCGATGGGCGGTGAGAGTAAAGGAAGAAATATGATTTGGCAGAAAAAACAAACACCAGACGCCGCACTGGAGAAGGCCATCAAGCTTGCTAACAAAGGGGATCTCGGTGGTGCGGTATCAACTCTAGATCAGGCGATAAAACTTGACGATAAAGTCTCCAGTCTCTGGAAGCTCAAGTGTCAACTGCTCTTTGGTATGGGGCAGCCCGAGACGGCGATCGACATTTTAAAGCGATATCTCGAGCTGGAGCCGCAAGATGCTGCGGCCTTCAGTGTTCTTGGCTCCAGTCTGAAGGAGCTTGGTCGCTTCGAGGAGGCAGAGCGAGCTCATAAGACAGCCACAGAGGTGGAGCCGGACAACACTAACTGCTGGTACAACCTTGGAGTGTTGTACGAGATTGTCGACATGGATAAGGCCAAGATTGCGTATGAACAAGCCGTCTCCTGTGATTTTGACAACGCAGAAGCCTGGTATAACATGGGCAACGTGCTAAAGGCGCTGGGCGATGATGTAGGCGCTGTCACCGCAGTCAAAAACTCGCTGAAGAGCAATCCGGATGACCCTGATGCCTGGGACAATCTGGCGTTGTTTCTCTGTGATCTAGGTCAATTTGTCGAGGCTGAGTCGGCAGTTCGTAAGGCACTGGAGATTGATCCGCACCATCCCAATGCGGTTGGGAGGCTTGGCAGTATTCTGTTGCAGCGCGGGGACACAGAAGGCGCAAAGCGACAATTTCAAAAATCGACGAGTCTTAACCCGTCTTCTCCCATAGACTTCTACAATCTCGCTCTTGTCAATGATGTTACAGGCGACAAGGTTGACGCGGCGAGAGCTTATTTGATTGCCCAGGAGCTTGGTGTGTCAGAACTTCGGCCTGCTGTGAAGAAAATTCGGACTACTAATTGCGGTAAATATAACCATCCGGAATTCTTGATTTACTATGAGGAGCCGCCCCTCAACGAAGAGTTGGTGAAATGGTTGGTAGACCATTTTGAGAACGATGTGGCTTCAGGAGCGGTTTACAAAGAGGGTGAAACAGTTCAGATAGGCTGGATGATTGGGGAGATTCACAAAGAAGGTGAGGATCTGGTTCTCTGTGAGCCGCACTTCCTCGATATGCCGATTCAATGGCGCAACTCAGTCAACAGGACGGTCTTACATCTTTTTTCGCAAAATTTCGTTGGCGAGAGCGTTGGACTAAATGAAGCAAGTGAATTTCCTACGATCTTCCATACGGCAATCGTCTGCCATCGGTTTGGCGAACAGCCGTTCGCTTTTCTACTTGATCGAAGTGAGCCCTCCATCAATAATCCAAACGATTCTGGTTGGGCGATTTTATGCGACTACGCCGACTGTGATCACAACTCTCCTGAGTCCTTGCGCCTGGCATCCTTATATGAATGCGCCACCATGAATGGTCATATAATCAAGTATCTCGCGCTTCCTAGTGGAAGCACCGTGCATGAAACCGGTAACCCGGACGACTTCAAAATAGTGTACAAAAACAGACTGTTTGAACCTAAGCCGGATAGTTATCTGGCGGAGAAGTTATCTCGGGCCAAGCCAATTAGCTGATTATCGTTAAATCGCTCCAGCCGAATTGTAGTCGGTCGGGAGATCAAGGCAGACTGTGTGAATGATTTCCGCAGGCAGACCATGCGCAGTGTCCCTCAGCCTTCGACACGACATTGTTAGTCCTGAATCTATACCAATTCTGCGTATGGTGGCATCTAAAGCATTCGTGGAAATTTTTCTTCCAGTCATTCCTGGAAACAAATAGGTAGAATTTCTATAGCACGGCACTTTCGCCCGCTCATCGAGCCAATGGACGAGCGCGACATGGAGAATTCTATCGACTCTTTCTTGCTTTATTCGACCGCCTCTTGCAAGGTGCATCATGACACCATTTGCGGTTCTAACAAAATCTGAGATTTTAAGATCCCGACACTCACCCAATCGCAAATCGGTCTTGAGGAAGAGCAAAACAAGTGCCAGATCCCTTTTACTCTTTCCGTCTCGGGCGACTTTTACACAGACCTGCAGTTCTTGTTCAGAAAGCAAGCACTTCTCCTTGGGCCCGCGAAATCCAATCAATGGAACCTCTTCCATTGGTTGGCTGCTGTAGTCAGCGAACTGACGGAAGAGAGACAAAAAGTTGTTGACGGTGTGCTGGCTCAGATCCTGATTTCGAGCATATGTAACAAACGACCGAATCAACTGGTTGAAACTGCTGGTTCGATAGTTGGGGATGAAGCCTTGAGAAGTTTGTTGCTGCACGAAGACCCGAAAGTGTCTCAGTCTTGAGCAATAAACTCTTCTCGTACCAAACTTGATGGGTTTCTTAGAGATCCATAGCTCGAAAGACTCGAGCTGCTCGTCTATAGAGGACAGAGCCTGCGGTGATACACCCATGACGCTCTCTATGTTTTGTGATCCAATCGACATGTCCATATGTGAGCTCTAAACCTCTGTTGTGAAAGGAACGACGGGTACGCCTCTGACCCTTGTCCAACATAATCTACAATTGTTGGTAAATTGTTGTTGCCGTTAGTGGCGGTCCGGCACGCGTTCTAAGCTTTTCTTTTCGGGCATGCAGGCCGCCTCGCCGTCGGAGAGAGGCGAGTTTGATCTGAGCTGGTACGACGTCGTGCTAGTAAGATATCGAAAGAATATTGCAGAATTATTGCAACTCTCAGGTAGTAGGTTAGTTCTATTAGGTTAGCGCTTGGAACTGATGCTGCGTCGGCTTCCAGGCCTGCGGCCGGCTCCATCACCTCCACCTACTGCGCAGTTTCGATACATCGGACTGCTACTGAGAAACCGCCGACTGCCGCCGGCTCCTCCGTCGGCAGTTCGCAATCCTCTATATGTATATGTCGATGGCAATTGAATTTGAGTTTCAGCAGGAAGGTATCTTGTCGAGCTTTTTGTCGGAGGCTGATTGGTTGTTGGGGGCGTCAAGGATGTGCGGCTCGCTAAATCCCGCGATAGCGTGCAACAGCGTATTAACAAAGATTGGTTTGTTGGATGTGAAGCGTTATTATACGTGGGACTGATCCAGGACCTGGCACGGCGAGCAATGGGAGACGAGATCAACCGGCTACCGATTGATGATGTTGTCGACAAAATTGTCGGTAACCTCTCTGATTCAGGCGCGCTCATTTTGAAAGCAGAACCTGGCGCCGGAAAGACTACGCGAGTGCCGCCTGCAATTCTGGATGCGGGCTTATCGACCCTAGAGGGCAAACGACCAGGCAAGATCGTAGTTCTACAGCCGAGACGAATTGCGGCGCGTGCTGCAGCAGAGCGCATGTCTCGAGAGCGAGGCACTGCCATTGGTGCCGAAATCGGCTACCGCGTGCGTCATGAGGGGCGTTGCGGGCGTGATACCAAAATTCTGGTATGTACAGTCGGTGTATTTCTTAGATGGCTCCAGGACGATCCTACCATCGAGGATGTCTCGGTCGTGATTTTCGATGAGTTCCATGAGCGCACCGTAGATGGTGATCTGGCACTGGCCCTTACCAGGCAGGTTCAAGAGACGATCCGGAATGATTTGCGAATCGTGGTAATGTCTGCCACTCTGGAGAGTGCTCCGATCTCGAGTTACCTGGGCAATGTGCCGGTTGTCGAATGTCCTGGCAGAACATTCCCGATAGAAATCGAGTATCTGAAATTTCCCTCTAGCGTTGCACCCGAGCGGTTGTCTGCCGAACTCGCCAGCCAAGTGCTCAGGCAGAGTGCCGGTCATCTCTTGATCTTTCAGCCTGGATTAGGCGAGATTAGAAAGACCAGAGCCATTTTGGAAGCGAGCCTGCCTGAATCGGAATTCACCCTGCTGGAGCTGTATGGTGACTTGGAGCTTTCTGCTCAACAGGTCGTATTGCAGGAATCGGATAGGCGTAAAGTGATACTGGCGACTAACGTCGCGGAAACATCGCTAACAATCGCTGGCGTTGATGCGGTTATTGACACTGGGTTGGCGCGAATCAATCGCTTTGATCCTACAGTTGGTATCAACCGCTTGGAGTTGGGCCGAATTTCCAAAGCTTCTGCCGCCCAACGTGCCGGGCGAGCTGGGCGTACAGCGCCCGGTATCTGCCTGAGACTTTGGACAGAAAGAGAGCAAATGGCTTTTGCTGACTTCGAGAAGCCTGAGATTGAGCGGTTGGAGCTATCAGAGTCAGTACTTCAACTAATCGCGTGGGGGGAGAAAGACATTTATGCGTTTCCCTGGTTCGAGCCGCCTCCCTCAGAAGCACTCGACAGGGCGTTGCAGCTGCTGGAGCGTCTCGGAGCGATCTGTTCCGGGAAGTTAACCGATTTTGGTCGCGCGATGGCTCAGCTTCCCCTACAGCCGCGTCTGGCTTGTTTGTTGCTTACCGGAGCTCGGTTGGGGCAAGTGAAACGTACGGCGCTATGTGCGGCCCTTCTTTCCGAGCGACCGCCATTCCGAAATCAAGATGTTATCGTTGCCGCTCATCATACCGAATCTGATGTGTTGGAGCAGGTCAGGGCCCTTGAAGCCTACTCGGAGGACAAGAATTCAGTCGATTCGATCATGGGCGAAGTCTTGCCGGGCCCAGCAAAGCATGTGCTGCGTGCGGCTGCGCAGTTAACTCGACTGGTAATCGAGCAAGGACAGTCTGAAGCAATCCCACTGTCCGATACCGCATCTGGGGACGTTATCTTACAATCTATATTGGCTGCATTCCCCGATCGAGTCTGTAATCGTCGTCAACCGAAAGACACTCGTGGTGTTATGGTTGGCGGCCGTGGTGTCAAGTTGTCGGATCAATCGACCGTGTTAGACGCACAACTGTTTGCCGCCGTAGACCTTATTGACCTCAATAAACCGGAACTATCCGTACGAAGAGCATCTGCCGTCCAGCGAGACTGGCTTCCGGGCAGTCTTGTGACCTCCTCTGTCGACGTGGAGTTCGATAAGTCGAGGGAAAAGGTCGTCGCCTTCAAGCGAACACGATTTTGCGATCTTTTGTTAGACGAAGCGATCACCAGGATACCTGCCGATGTCGACCCCGGAGCCGTGTTAGCGGAATCTATCGCCACCGGATACGATATCGAATCGCTGGTAGACGATTCGGTTCGAGACCTCCTGTTGAGAATTACATTTTTACGAGAGTGGCTACCGGAGCTAGATTTGCCGGACTACGGAGAAAGTCCTTGGCAGAAGTTGCTGCCGCTCTGGTGTTGTGGAGCGACAAGCATCGCTGATCTGCGACCTGCTGCCCTGACACAAATGATCGAGAGTGGTTTGACGCGAGATCAGTTCGTTGCCCTTGAAAAAGATGCACCCCAGTTCATCGGTTTACCGAACGGACGAAAGACGAAATTGACATACCAAGACGGTAAAGCGCCGATACTTTCTGCTCGCATTCAGGAGTTCTTCGGTATGACCAGTACTCCACGAATAGCCCGTTCGCGGGTAGCTGTGACAGTTCATCTCTTAGCGCCGAACTATCGAGTTCAGCAAATTACAGATGACTTGATGAGCTTTTGGAAAAATACGTACCCGACCGTGAAGAAGGATTTGAAAGGGCGTTACCCAAAGCACTCGTGGCCGGATGATCCGTTGAAACTGCGCGATTCCTGATTTTGTTGACTCGTTGACGTCTTAATCGTTTTCTAGCGCTAAATAGCCGAAACGGATTCGTTCTCGAAGCTAGTCGTTACTGACTAGCCCGAGATTTCTTGGAACTGTTGTTGTGCTAAGAATCAGTCGCTGCGACTGACGACATTGTCTTAGTCCTGTGCGCCATTTGAATCATCACATGGAGTCAGTTAACCTGGTGCTGTTTCAACACTTGGCGGGCTTTGACGCCGCGTTGTTCCATCTCGGGGCACGCTTCTCCAGGAATGCCGATATCCCTTCCTGTGCGTCGTCCGCGAGCGCATTGTCAACCATCGCGTTTTTGGCGAGTTCGTAAGCCTCCGGAAAATCATGCGGGAGCTGCTCGTAATATGCTGCTTTGCCCAATGCGAGAGTGGCAGCGCTAGCATTGATGATTTGCCTCGCCAGATTCATCGTCGTAGCCGCCAGATTGTCTTGCGTTGTCACCTTGTTGACCAAACCAATTCGCTCAGCCTCATCCGCATTTATGGAATTACCGGTAAGCAGCATCTCCATTGCCTTCTTTGGTGTGATTGCACGAGATAATGCTACGGCGGGAGTTGTGCAAAATAGACCGATTTTGACTCCTGGAGTTGCGAAGGTCGCATTGTCGGATGCCACTACCAGATCGCAACTGGCGACGAGCTGGCAGCCTGCTGCCGTTGCGATTCCGTGCACCTGGGCGATGACAGGTTTCGGAAGTTTGCGAATCGCTTCCATTACATCAACACAGAGTTGGAACAGAGATGTGTACTCTTCTTTATCGCGTCCAACCAGTTCACGAAGATCGTGTCCAGAACTGAATACCGGTCCATTCGCTCTCAGTATTACCGCCTGTACGTCGCTGTTGTCGGCAATTTGTTGAAGCTTTTCCAGCAACTCTTGGAGCACCGCCCGTGATAGCGCATTGCGCTTTTCCGGATTGTTGAGAGTCAGGAGGGCAACGCCGTCCGCTTTTTCTAGTAGCACTAAACTTTCGCTCAAGTTACCTCTCCCGTTCTCTATCCATTAAAGTAAGCTTCAGTTCGACTTCCTTCCGGCAAGCAGCTCCACATAGATATCTTTGAATGATTCGTCGCCGTATTTGTCGTGGTGGCGCACCCACTCCATTCCATAGACTAGCTCGTCCTCATCGCGTCCCTTCGGCACTACGTCGAGAAGATCGTAGACAGTAAGATATTTCTCCAATCCGCGAGCAAAGCATGAATACGTATGGAATATCGTGCCATCGTCGTCTTTGTAGAAGACGCTCATCCCAGGACCTTCGGTGGAAGGGAATGCTGGGATCATTCCGTAGTTGTAGTAAACCTCTTTTTGTTCTTCGAGATCACCAGGGAATGAAACGTTGAAGTCGACATTGAAATCGGAATCATGTGATGAAACCCATTTGAACGACCAGCCCATGCGCTTTCTAAAAGCTTCGAGTCGATCGATTGGCGCTCTGGAAATTGTAACCATATTCACATCGCGCTGTTTAAGATGGATTAGCGAAGGCTCGTAGTGGTCCGCGATTAGCGAACAAGACTTACACCCTTCGGTCCAATCAGGTTGGAACATGAAGTGGTAGACAATGAGCTGGCTCTTTCCTTCAAACAGATCGCAGAGAGTTTCCTTCTCTTCTGGACCTTGAAAAACATACTGTTTGTCAATCATTACCCAGGGAAGCTCCTGGCGTTGTTTCGTCAATTGATCTTTCAGTTTGCACAGTTCCTTTTCCTGAACGAGCAGTTTTTTGCGTTCGGCAATCCATTCTTCCTTCGATACAACTTTATTTTTCACAATCGTTTTCCTCTTGGTTTATCTTATCATCTGGCTCATTCTGAATAGCCCGAGCGAGTTTCCTAAAAACCTATTGCGTGCGCATCTCTTTTCAGAAGACCGAACGACTCGGTCGCGAGCTGGGTGGGCTTGCCGTCGGGACCGAGAGTGAACGTCACTTCTTCGGGAAGCGAGATTCGTCCTTCCGGCCAGGCAAGCATGAAAGTATCGTATCCCACGTGTGTGAGAGGTCCGGTCATCTGATTAGGACCGGCTTTCCATTTCAGGCGTGACGATTCCTCAAAAATCTGCACTGTTCCGTACAACTCGTTTTTGTATGCTCCGGTATAACCCTTGAGAGGTAGCGTTGGTGCTGACGCCTGTTTTCCAACGCTGTTTTGTTGGAACATCTTCTGGATTTCGTCATTCGATTTGCTGATCGCCACCTGCAGATCCGTATCTGAAGGTGCCACCATTTTGTCGAGTATGAAGGCTCTAATTGCCTCAGGAAGGACTGTAAGATTTTGATTGGCCATAACACAAACGCCAATCTTTTTGTCTGGCACAAGCATCACGACTGTGCGCACACCTCTTCGCGCTCCGCCTTTTTCTAGGATCTCGTGTCCCTTATAGTGATAAATTCCCCAGCCCAGACCATAGCTGAGACCACAATGGTCATCTACTGGCGGTAGTTCGGAGAAGGTCGGTTCATCAACCATCGCCGGTGTGTGCATTGTTCGAATACTTTCTTTCGAGATAACCTGACGGTCATTTATTCTGCCGTCATTGAGTTGCATCTGCATCCAGCGACCCATGTCTTTGGCGGTCGAATTTATACATCCGGCAGGACCGAATGTATCGCTGCTGTCCCACGGCACAACCTTTGATCCTCCCTCAGGCAGCGGGGAATGAGCCGCTGCGACGTTTTCATTAGCATAGTCTTTCGCCGACACCCCGGATCTGCTCATCGAAAGAGGTTGAAATATCTCCTTCTTGATGAGATTCTCGTAAGTGTCTCCTCCCAGTTTTGCAGCGAGCATGCCGGCGATAACGAATCCGGGATTCGAGTAATTTGCTTTCTCTCTGAAGCTACAAGCCGGCTCAATGAATCTAAACTTGCGCAAGCATTCCGTGCGCGCGAAGCCAAGCGCCTCGAGATTGTCGCCAGTGAAGGCCGGTAAGCCGGTGCGATGAGCGAGTAAATCCTTTGGCGTGGTCATCCGTGTGGCGTACTCGTCTTTCAGCGCAAACTCCGGAAGGAAATCCATCACGTGATCGTTCCAACCGATCTTCTGCCGATCGACCATGATTGCCACAAGCGCTGCGGTGAAGGGCTTGCTGTTGGAAGCCAGCATGAAAAGCGTGTCCGCGTCGGTTGCATCAGGCTTGTCCACACTGCGCACACCGTATCCGCGTGCAAATACTTTGTCTCCCTCGACGATTGTCACCGCAGCTCCAGGGACGTTGTACTGCTTCATCGATTTATTGACGAAGGCGTCGAGATCCGATGGAATCTCGGCTTGAGCTGGAATCTCACAAAGAATGCAGACCGCAATCGTCGCGAAGATTCGACTAAATAGTTTTAGAACATTACTTTTCATCGATGAAACCACATAAAATTTGCCGGGCGCTAATAACGTAGTCCCTGATTCTATGCTCTTGCCAAGCGTTCATCCAGTCATTTGCTTGGTTTGATGTAAACATGTCACAGATTTTCGAGGAAACGTGGAGTAACCATGGCAACGCAGTCCTCAATCAATATGGATATATGCTAGAAAGGCAACTGCGTGGTGCTGAGCTTTTTTTCGAGGGCATCGAGACTTTCCAACCGGGACTGCATTATCTGCGCTGGTAACAACCCTTGTTGTTCGAGACGTTTCACTCTGAGCATGCCCTTCACGGCGGTATATGGCGTGTATGTTATAGCGAATCCTTGCCCGGGAATTTGCGGAATTCGACCCGCGAACAACAGATTTGCCGAGACATCGCGTTGAGTTCGATAGCCGTAAAACGCCGTCGTCGCCATTATTGAGCCTACGAGACCGGTCAGACCGATTAGCGGACCCGACATCGATTGTTGTTGTGCAATCTGGCGGTAACGATTGATCTCTCGCGTTTCGCGATCGAGATGTTCGTCCAATTTAAGCGAGCGGTCGCTCAAGTAGATCGCTTCCTGCAATACCTTCATTTGTCGCTCTTCGGGACTCTTCTGCATTTCCGCGGCCATGAGCTCGTTTAACGCGTCGGCTGGTGCGACAATCTTTGGTCCGATTGGAATTTCTCTCAGAAGTTTTCGCTTCTGATGTTTTCGCACGGCGTAGCCAAGAAGCATGCTGAGGATCGGATTGACGGTCGCTGCTGAGTTTGCCACCAGACCCGATATCGCGGCTGCGCCTCCGAGGTGCGGGCGGCGAAAGCCATTCAGTCCGATTATCGTGGAGCCGACTCGGGTAAAGTTTTGCAGCGCGTCTACAGTGTAAAAGGCATTCTCGCGCCAGGCCTGGTCTCTCGAGTGGCTACTCCAGTTGTGGAACTCTACGATCAGCTGTTGTCGAATTCGTCTGAGTAGGACTGCTTCTATGTCAAAGATCTTTCGTCTTGGTTGTGCAATATTTTTGTCGACTAAATCTTCTCGCTCATCAAGCAGTTTGTCGGTTTTGTCACTCAATTCCCTTATTGTGGACATGGACGACGCGACAGAATAGCCCTGCTTCCGCGCATTCAGCATTACCCATGTATTTTGTGCGAGTTCCAGACTGGAAGCGGTTCCACTTATAGAACTTCCAACCAGAGCGAGATTTAGGACTTTCCGCAGTTCATCAATTTGCACCGATTTTGGATCGCGAAGCGCTCGCACGCGCTGGTTCATATCTACGAGAGTCGCTCCAAACGAGACTGAAGTCCCTGATTCCCTCGTTGCCGGGTAGGTGAATGCACGCCACCGCTGGTGATGATTGGCTGCCTGGTGAAAGTGAATATTGAAGCGCGCGAATTTGATGAAGTTTAAAACAAGTTGTCTGTCTATCTCATCAATTCGCTTTACCACATTAGCTACTTCATCCGAAGGTTTCGTGATTTGCGCATTCGTGTTGGTGGCATCAAGATCTTCTGCCAGCACTGGCCCACTACACGTTGTTTGGACGAGAAGGCACATTGAGACGAGCAGAATCATCTGCGCAATAGGCCCGCGATTCGATTCTTTTTCGGTCCCCTGGCTCATACTCGTGCCCGAAGTGGCAAGCAGTCTGCTTGATTATAGATTGTCCACGACCAGTGCGTGAGACGGTTTCAAAATTCGCATCAATCTATATGTAGTGGACATCTGTTGGCGGGTTCGCGCAAATCGTTTTTGTATTGTCCAATAATTGCCAAAAATCGATACACCTGATTACAGGTGTGCAACCCGACAACAAATGAGAGATTAAACATGAGCGTATCCTCTGGCTACGAGCACGCATTCGCACGCGGAGCCGTAGCAAATCAGGGTGCCGTCGATACTTGGGAAGAAGAAGTATTCGGCGCCCCGAAAGTAGATAATGGCGAGCTTTTTTTCACCAACACTGACGATAGTTTTACACAAACAGAAGCTGACCGACCTGCCGACAAAGGCGACAATGTTCCGGCTAAGACCGCTGACCAAAGGGCAACGGATAAGCCGCGAGAGGCATCTGAAAACAAGGAAGAAGGCAAGCCAGATAAAGCCGTTGCGATTCCATTCGATGGCACTGCTCAATACATCCCGGCTTCATTATCCAAGACCGTGGAAGCGCTTTTGGCCACCAAGCCTGATGATGTTAGAAAGGCTTTGATCGAAAAGTTAAAAACTGAAAAGTCTAATTCAGAACGAATAAAAATAATCGAAGCCCTTGTTAATGGAAAACTCGATGAAGCGAGTCGGCAGCAGATAGTCGCTCCGGAATCGTCGCCGGAACGGTTAAAGGTGCTTGAGCAGATGCTCGCAAATGAAAGGGAGATCGAGAGTCGCTACAGGATCATGCGCGAAGTTGTCGTAAAGACACTTCCGGACTTTAGAGAGTTTTTTATGAGCGGCGAACGCGATCAGCAACGCCAATCTGTTTATTTCACGCTTATCAAACAAGATGGTAAAGCAAACTACGATGACCTGAAGCAGTTGTTGTCGCTGGAAAGCGATCCTGAAAAACAAAAGCAGATTAATGCGCTGCTGGATTCCGACGGTGTGATAGATCGAAGTGCACTGTTGAAAGGGCTTCGTGATGGAGAAAAGGATGTCCGTAAGATTCAACTGATCGAGCAGGTCGCAAAGCGTGAGGACTCGATCAACGTCTTCGCTGCACTGATCGCTCGAGAACCCAGTGAAGAATCGATCAAATCTCTTGGTTTGCTGCTCAAGGATGAGAATCAGCGCAAGCGTATCGACGATTTGCTCAAATCCACGAGTCAGAGCAGAATTAACACGATCGATCAAATTCTCTCTAAAACTGATAATGCGGACCTGAAAGCAGAACTCGAGAGATTGAAGAAGGAGGAGTCGCGTGAAGTGCGACTCAAGATTCTCGCGAAGATCGAGAGCATCAATGATGGTGTCATATCGTCGACGATGATTCATCAATTAGTTGAGTACGAAAGGAAGCTCGCTATTCTTGCCGATTTGCCGAAGGAGGAGCAGCGCAGATTCGATGTTTTTCAGGCTCTCAAGAAGTGTGAGACCGGAGACTATGATGCGATTATGAGAGTCTATCCGCTTTGCGCAGAGTGGCTGAAAAACATCGTTCCTGAAGCTTATATAGAAATTGGATACAACATGGGCATGGCTATTCCGCCTGGTTGTCCGATGAAGCTACCGACAAATGAAGGCCGTCCTTTGCCGCCACGACTTATGGAGCTTTATGCTGCAGACGGTATGATCAAATTCGATATGGAGTCTGATCCGTCGAAGCTGCTCGATCCAGCCGAAAAGATAGACGCGGTCGCCATTCTGAAGAATGCTACCGACTGGGTCTACACCGTCAGAGCTGAGGTCCACGATAAGCAACTGAAATACACACGAGACAATTTTCTTGCTGGTCTTCGACAGCAGCACTTTGGTTATGAGGGTACTCAAAAATTCGGACCGGATGGAATTCCGAAGGGATGGATGCCACCAGATAACATCGAAGATGTTAATGGTTGGTGCGGGCGGGTCACCCAGGTTGTGAATCTGGCTAACAGGATACGCAACTACACAATGGCGATGAAGACAATTGATGGCATCCAATCATCTGAGGCTGGACTTAAAGAGCTGGAGGCGATCGGTGTTCAGTTCGAATTCAAAAATGGTCGTCTGACATCATTTTGTATTCCTGACCTTGAAGATCTGGATTTGCGACTGCAGATTCCGACAAATAGTGCCAAGATTGCTCGGCTCGAAGCTTGGCTTGCGAAGTACCATAAAGATGTCGACAAGGCATTGGATCCATACAAAGTTGCTGTCGATAAATTGATCGAGAAAAAGGATGCAGGTGCGTTCCTTCGGCATGGAGATTTTGCCTTTGATGAGACCATCCATCCGAAGGTAGGCTTTGACTACCATGTCATCAAACAAAGGGTCACCAGCGTCCAACAGAAGGGCGGCAACATAATCATCGAGGGAACTCTAGAGTATCAAACTGCCGAAAAGTATAGCTACAACTATTGGTTCGGCTGCAAGTCCCTTGAATGCAAGATGAATCCGACGGGGTTTCGAAAACTCAACGGTCTTGCCGATGGTGCCGAGCCGAAAGTTGGCGAGAAATACAAGATAATAGGCTCTGACGGACAAGCCTATGAAAATTGGACGTTTGTTGGGACAGACAAAGACGGCTCATTCAACTTCAAAAGGGATGAGAAGTTCCGCATAGAAGTGCCTGCCAATGACTACGTACCGGCCTTGACTGCTATGGGTACTGTGGAGTTGGTAAAGGGCTACGACGTGCAACGTTGGTTGTATGGATTCAAAGTCGGTCTGTCCGATCCCAGAAAGTGGGAATTGCCGCAAGTGGGATTTTGGCACCACGGTGTCAAATGGGGCAAGGCTGTCATGGATGTCGGGCTAACATTCAGTGGTGGTTATGGTGTCCTGCGTGGTGGCAGTATCGGCGCCCGTGCGATGTCCTTAGGGCGCGGTCTAGTTGGCTTGAGCGGGTTGGGTCACGCCTGGATCGATCATCACACGTCAAAGGAGATGAGAGACAGCATTCGACTGTTGTCCCACTCTTTCATTCTTTTTGATACCGCATTTGGTCTTGGACTTCCCGTGCTTAAAAAGTCTTTTGGATTTGGAACCGCTGCACGAGAGTCCGCAAGCCTTTTAAAGGATGCCGGACATTTACTGCTTGCTGTCGACGGCATCGGAATCTATGGACCAATGGTGGCAACACAGATAAAGAACATGGTGGAGAACCACCTTGGCTTGACCAACAAACAAATTCTCGATCGAGCAATAGAAGACCGTGCCACTCCTGCGAGAATCTCTGACAGGGCAGAGCCGGAAGATAAGCCTGCCAAGTTCGACCTCGCAGACAAGGCTACCCGAGATTCGATCGAGGTGATGATCGAGCGACTCTGCAAGACGGTTCTTACAGAAACAAAAGATGCTGATGCTCGCCTTCGCGTAGAAAAAATGCTCGAGACGTTCAAAGAGGTGTCCGCGCTAGATCGTAATGATCCGAAGAGGAAGCAGTTCCTCGCGGAGCTTTCTAAGTTGTTCTCCGAATCGGATGCCTCCATCGTGTGGAGAGACCTCGCACCTGCTGCTGACAGACTCGAGGTGAACTTCCGCAAATCGATTCAGATCAAGGCCCAGGAGCTGGGTAGAATTCCCACTCCCCAGGAGAGGATGGTCGCGGCTTCGATTGCTCTTATTTTAGAGGCCAATGAGAAGGGCGAATTTCCTGACAAAATTCTGAAGCGCGAAGTGGTGATTCCTGAGCGCAAAGTTCGCAGCAGTACTAAAAAGGACGAATGGGATACCGTAAAAGAGAGTAAAAAAGAAATTTCGGTCAGCAAGGACTACGTCATCAGATTCATTCAATCAACGGCTGAAACTTCAGATTTGCATTCGCTGAAAATGGGTGCCGCAAAAATGTTGTGGCGCATGAAAAAGCTCGATAACAACGGGCTCGCTGGTGTTCTTCTCGATGTCGCCAAGAACTCATCCGATCGAGACCTTGTCGGTATGGCCTTGATCGATTCAAAAGACGTGTCGCTAGCCTATCTGCTCAACGATATCATGCACGATGAGGTACTGATTGCTCGAGGCGGATATGGTGCACTTCGTAGCTACCGTGAAAAGTATTACGGTCTTACCTCCGATGCTCTAAAGCGAGAATTGAAACAGGTCATGACAGACGATAAATACTCTCCCGATGTTCGCGGATTGACAATGGAGATCTTGCTTGCCAACGATCTGGACAAGGTCAAAGATCGAAAGTCGGCACTTGAAGAATGTGATAAACGCTGGCAAGGGCAGAAAGGCAAGGACGGTTCGTATGTCAGCAGTTTGCTAAAAAGTGTCAACTTTCAAGCATTGCAAGATGTACCAAAAAATGATGAAGTCCGGGAAATTAAGATCATGGAGGATGGTGTCGAGAAAACAAATAAAGTTACTCGACGGCCTGACGATGTCAGATTGGAGAAATTCAAAGCCCTTATCTCTCTCCAAGAGTTGGGCACCATCAAGGTAGATGGGGCCAATTTCAAACTGACTCCCGAGGTGCTCAATGCCAATCTTCTCAAATGCCTGTCAAAATCGGATCTGCCTTTCAGCGTCGCAGTCTTTCAGAAGCTCGACATCGCAAAGCTCTCTTTAGATGAGCGAAGGACGGTTCTCGGCATGCTTGGTTGGCCGAGTAGCTTCGAGTCCGAGCAGTTGAAGTCTGAGATTCTCAAGAGAATCAAAGCCATCACCAACGGTGACGTTGATTTGATGAGAGAGACTAAGCAGCACCTTCTCGATATGCTCAACCCTGGCAATCGCCCCGTGCCTGGTGCCACAGATGGTGACTACTCCTTCGTCGCTCCGTATCCTGGATTGCACGCCGCCACCATCACGGCTCTTGCCGAATTCGGCTGCCAGTACCTCCATTATGGCGATAAGGTCGAGATGATGAAATTGGCTGACTTCGAAAAAAATCTTGATGCTGGTCAGGACGGCAAGCTTGTCATAGGCAAGTACTATCAGATTAAAACCAATGACGGTGTCACGTGGTATCGATATATGGGTTCTGCCGAAGGACAACTTCGCATGATTAAGCAGGGCGATCCGACGGTCGCGACACTGATTCGTCACTTTCAACAAGCCGATCGAATCGGCTCTGCTAAAGTTCGATTGGCTGTAGTCCAGGCGGCCGCTGACTTGAAAATTCCCGGACTGAGACTCCTGCTGATCGATGCGATCAAGAAAGAGACTGATCCGCGCGTGGCTCGGCGCTTGCGCGAAGTGCGAATGCCGGAGGAGCCTCCGCTAGATCCGGCGTCGGAAGAGAGCATAAAACGAATCGAAGACTTTCGAATTCACTTTCGAGAAAATATGAAGATCAAGGAACTTGATTCTTACGGTAAGTGGTTGTACGAGAAATATCCCTTGCTGTTCGAACGCAAATTTCAAGCCGATCTCGAGGCTGACATCAAGAAGGTCTACGGGACTACGTTCATCTGGTCTGATCTGAAAGCTGGTTTTGATCAGACGGTCAGCTCAGGTGTTTCAAATGAAGACAAAAAGCTTTTGACGGAAACCGACAAAGACCCACTCGCCGATCCAAAATTTCCTGAGCTTCTGGAAAAACTGGAGAAATCTGGTAAAGCTCAGGACAAGCAATTGGCACAGGGTCTGCGCTTTTTGAAAATCTATGACGAGGAAGTGGAAAAGGTAATCAAGGAGGCCAAGGACGGATCTGACGAAGCTATTCTAGCGCTTGCATGGATAATCACCACCAGAGGCGGTGGCGCAGCGGAGAGTAAGAATGAGCCGCTGGCATACCCGAGAAAGAATGTTACGATTGCCAAAGCATGCCTGGCCTTCCTCGAACTCGCCAAAGAAGGCTCGCCAAAGCGAGGCTCCACCGTTAAGTGGGCAATAGAGTTACTTGTTCAGAATGGCAGTCTGCCGCCTGATCAAAGAGGTGTCTTTGTCGATGCCGCCAAGCTACTTGCTACCGGTGATAAGAGCAAAGATAAGGATCAGGCGATGACTCAGGAACGGTTCGCTAAGGTTCTCTTCATGGCTATACTAGCGCCAGGCGGATTGCCTGAAAAGGGAAGCGACAAATACAAACGGGAGATCGAGTTTCGCAAATCGGCGATTATGGAATTGGCTGAATGCAGAGACCCTCAGACCGTCGAGCTGTTCGAAGCAATTGCTACAGAATTTAAAAAGACTGCTCCAGAGCTATCACAGGCCGCCAGTGACGCTGTCCGCTGGCTCCGCGATGGAATCCAGCGCAATATAACCGACGCCAGAAAAAAGATGGACACGACTGCGTCGGCGTCCGCACGAAAAGAAGCGATAATAGTCAATCTGACCGATCCCACCAAGTCGGAAGAAGAAGTAGTGACTGGGATTGCGAAGGCTACGGAAGGTTACGAGTGGAACCAGAAAGGCAATGATGCTCAGGATGAGATTCTCTGGGATGGAGTGCGACGCGCTCTCAATGACCCTCGAGTCCGCGTTCGAATGATGGCTAGTATTGTTATGCTCTACAAAAGTCCGCACAAATTGGACAAAGCGCTAGCTTGTTCGGCACTGCTCGAGATTAAAGATACCCCATACCGCTACGCTATCGGCGACAGAAAAATGGAATATTTTAAAATTGAAGCACAGCAGATTCTAGATATGTACGACAAGGACGTAGCAAAGGCGCCTGACTACTATAAGGACGCCGTAAGACCGATGCTCGATGAGGGAAAACGCTTCCAAAAACTCAAGAGTGATGGAAGTGTACATGTTTATTCCGTGTTTCACATGGATCCATCAAAGAGTCTTGCGACAGCTCAAAGTGAGCTAGAAAGTGCGTTACGTACAGAGACGAATGACGTCGCAATCGTCAAGGCGATATTCATAGCGTTGGATAAACATAACGGACGACCAACACAACCAAGCGATCCGGTTTTCGATCTGTATCGAAAAGCTCTGGAGCACAAGAGTGAGAAGGTTCGATTTGCTGCGGCGATTGCCCTCATTATGACGACAACGAGTGAGGTCGATTTGAATCGAGCGATTGCCGTAACAAAGGCGATAGCAGAAAATGGCAGCACTGAGCAAATCAAACTCGAGGCGATGCAAGAGTTGTTACGGATTTCTCGATTGAGACGATTTTCTGTCGGCGGTATGTTGAGTGCAAGAGAAGCTGCACTACCAGCTCCGAATCGTCCTGAGGCGGCTAAATATCTAGACACGCTGATTAAAGAAATGCGCGATGAAAACCAAGAACTGACAGTCGGAGTAATTCTGGCCTTGAAGCTTCCTTCCGGGACAATGAAAGCTGATGACCCGGCGTTGCCTGCACTAAGAAAGGCCCTGACCAATGACAAAATCCCAATAGCGATTAGATTCGCTGCGGCGATGGTGATGGCAGAACAAAGCCCGATTGAGCAAGATGTGAAAGATAGTGTCAATTTCTTTGCTGCGGTTCGCTCATCGCAGAAGCACAGCTGGCGGTATCGCAATGATGCAGAACAGTTTCTCAAGTTTCTTGAGTCGGATTCATCCAAAGCAGCCTTGATTCCGCGGGCCCAACGGTAAATAACGAAATCAGGTACCGAATATCTCGACCAGCTGTCAGGTCACAATATGAGCGTGCAAACTCGACATCTTTGTCAGCGCTCAACGATTGCTCAACTATTATATTTCAATCTGTTAGCAGACGAAATGCGGAGGATTCGGAATGGAACCAGAGTTGGATGAATGAGCTACGATTTTTCTGCTACGAGTCAGTTCATCCTGCTCAAGCATAGTGCGCGGCGGCCGCCAATCTTTCTATGAGTTTGAGTTTTTCCTGTCCGTTACGAAAAGAATGCGATGCCATTTTGGATGGTATCGCATTCTTTTTTTTCGCAGTGTAACTTTTTCTTGTTGCTAAATTTCCACGACTCCAAACGATTATCGTGTCGGAGAAATTTTGCAGTTCGGTAGTGTTCTACGCAGCTCCTCGAGTCTCTCAGGGGAAATCTTCGAGAACGACAGATCCAGCGATTCTAGATTTGTCATTTGTTTCAAATAGTCGATAGATCTATCCGTCAGCGCATAGCTCTCGGAAAGGTTTAGATTGACTATCGATTTCATCTTCGCGATTGATGCCACGTCATCATCTGATATATCGCTCCACTTCAAAGTCAATTTTGTCAACTCTGACAGTTGGCTGATGTGATGCAGGCTCTGGGGCGCGATTCTTGAAGCTCGCAGATCGAGTTCGCGTAGTCCGCTGAGCGTGCCAACAGCTTTCATCCCTACTTCGTCGAATTCTCCGCCTCGGACTTTGAGTCTTCGGAGATGCTTTGCGTTGGACAAGTTTGCAAGACCCTGATTTGTGACCTTGCAATCCACGAGAGTCAGGTCTTTTAGATTCGGCCTGGACTTCATCAGCTTCAATGACTCACCAGAGTGCAGAATCGCCTTCGAAATGTAGAGACTCGTCAAATTGTCCATCTTGGAAAGAATCGTCATGCCATTGTCCGTGATGGCGTCCGTGCAATCGAGATCAATGTGGAGATGTTCTAATTCACGCAGATTCGACAATGGTGCTAGGTCTTCGCTGTTGAGTCCAGCAGGAAGGGGAGACTTCGGTGTCACCAGGTGGGTTCTGGTTCCCCAGCCTATTGAGAGAGACTTGAGTTTGTCATGGCAGCCAATTTCTTTCAATGTTTGTTTGGTAATTATCGAATTGCGTACGTCGAGCTTCTCCAGAGAAGGTAGTCGGGAAAACAGTGATTTGTATCCGCTTGCGGTCAAAGTTGAGCAGGATAGATTCAGATCTTTCAAGTTTTTCATGACCGGAAGGCAGTCGATAGTTGTATCGTTAGCGCTCAAATCCGACAAATTCAGTCGTTCTACCTGAGATATGCTGCCGAGTGAATTCAAACAGATCAATGGTGTCTCCTCGCCCTGAGTCGGTGCGGTTCGTTTTATCGTAAGACTCTTCAGACCGCCTTTCTCATCCAGTCTCCCAAGTAGTTCCGATTCAGCGTGTAGCGATTTCAGGACTCGTTGTGCATAATCACCGTAGAAATCAGACCCCGGGTGTTTGACACATTCTTTCAGAAGGTCGAGGCTCGCAATCTGCTTCTTGATGATGCCGTTCTCGAGAGTCCTACTAATAGGAATGAGCTTGGGAAGATCTAATAGTTGGAGAACTTCTGGATCGTCGAGGGTCGATCCGAAGTCGCTGACAATTCTATTGTTGGTGACAAACCTTCGAATAATATTTCGCGCGCGTATCCTGGTCTCCTGTTCTGAGCTTCCTAGCGCCTCCTTGAGCCAGGGAAGGGCACGCTGGTCTGTCAACAGTAGCTGTGATTCCTCTCGAATTGAAAATTCATTTGAACTCAAATTGTTTACGCTCTGAGTGAACTGAGTGCTCAACTCGGGCGAGATACCCCATGTTTTGTTCCAAGCTTCTGTAGTAAACCGTGATGATTGATTTGTCGTTTCGGCAAGAAGGGTGCGGTAATTTTTGATTTCAGAAAGGGTTTTGGTCTTGAAGCTGTAATTGTCTGAGGCGTAGAGCTGATCTAATTTTTCTGAGTAATGGGCAAGTCTGTTGATTGTCATTGTGTACCCGTTGACCGATCGGGGTAGCTTCGTGTTGTTATTTATTGCACGGGTTCGTTAGATTTTTGTGAAATGGACCATGTTGCTCGGTTCGAGCTATCCTATAGTTGAAAAAACTACCGGAGACCGAATGGCATCTACCTCAGACAAATTCTCAATTTCCTCGTCGTCAACTGGTCGTCGGCATGCATGGCTGTCTCGCTTATTGGCTCCTTATGGAATAGACGATGATGCGCGGCTCCAGCAGGCTGTTGGTGGAAAAATCGTTCTTGTCACAGGTGCCTCATTTGGAATCGGCGAGAGCTTGGTACGTCGACTGGCAGCTGCCGATGCCAGAGTTATTCTGGCGGCTCGAAGTGAAGAGCGATTGAGTGAGCTGGTCGATCACATCAGAAATTCCGGAGGGCGCGCCGATGCAATATGTGTCGATCTGTCTAACTCTGAGAATGTCGAGCGAGCAGCGGCTGAGGTTGTACGGATTAGTGGTGGCGTTGATGTGGTTGTTCACAATGCCGGCAAGTCCATTCGCCGTTCTCTCGCGCTTTCTCTCGATCGCTTTCACGATTTTCAACGCTTGATGGCGGTGAATTATCTTGGACCTGTGCAGCTTCAACTAGCACTTTTGCCTTCCATGTTCGAGCGTGGAGGCGGACAGATAATCAATGTTTCTTCGCTCGGAGTGCGCTTGCCCCCGGCGCCTCGGTGGTCTGCCTACCTGGCGTCGAAATCGGCATTCGATATCTGGTTGCGCAGTTCTGCACCGGAGCTGCGCCATCGCGGTGTGCATTGTACTTCGATCTATTTGGGTTTGGTTCATACACGCATGAGCGCGCCGACTCCTGACTATCGCTTGATGCCTGGTCAAACACCAGATGAAGCAGCACAAGTGCTTTGTCGTGCGATCATTCACCGAGAATTGCGGATTGCACCTTGGTGGCTGACTCCAGTAGAGTGGTTATCTACTCCGTTGGCAGAACCGATCGAGTATGTTTTTTCCCGCATGTTCCTGAAAGGAAGCGATACGCCTGCTGCTCGCGGTGAAAAGATTGAGTAAGGGAGTCTTTTCTGCCATTCTTACTTCCCTCTGGCGATCTGGTGTTTTACATCTAACACCAGCGGAGCTAATAAAAGCGCTCCAGATCTGGTGGCGATGTGGCAACTCATTTGCGTTTTTGGCTGAAATAGCTGCGATGCGTTTTCCTGCGCGATGTGCGATTCACGACGAAGATGGGGTTTTGTCTTTTGTGGAATTGGTCGGTCAATCAAACACGCTTGCGGCAAGCCTTCACGCATCCTGTGGTATGCGGGCGGGACTAAAATGTGCAATGCTCTGTCGCAATCACAGAGGATTCGCGGTTGCATTGTTGGCGCTCAGTCGACTTGGAGTAGATGTACTCCTGCTGAATCCGGATAGTCCCAGGAGCAATCTCAGTGTCATAATCCAGCAGCACGCGCCGGAACTTCTTTTATGCGATAAAGAGTTCGAGCAAATATTGGATGACGATTCGAGCGTTCGTGTTCGTGTTGTCGATCAGAATGAAATTGTCCAATCAGACTCTCGGTTGAAATGCGATTTACCGCGATTGACACGTCCTTCGCAGCTAGTGGTTCTGACCTCCGGCTCCACCGGTCGCCAAAAGGGTATTCGTCGCAGACCGAGCCTCGGGTCTGTTCTTCCGGTATTCTCTGCGTTGATCGATGGATTGCCTATCTCTCTGCATCGTCCGGCACTGCTAGCAATACCATTATTTCACGGCTATGGGCTCGCTACATTTGCAATGACACTAGCTCTATCGGCACCATTACACATGGCCCGTCGGTTTGAGATAGCACCTATTGCAGCGCAGCTTCCCGACAGCAGTGCACCGATCGTGGTCAGTGTACCGACGTTATTGAAGCGTTGGCTCGATAGGACTAATGACCTCGTTAACTTTCCCGTTGGCGCAATTATCACCGGCAGTGCGCCACTAAATCCGGAGCTCTGCACCGACCTATTGAACACTTTCGGCGACGTTCTCTTTAATCTGTACGGCTCCACGGAAGCCGGCGTGGTGTGCATGGCCAATCCTCATCAACTCCGCCGGGCGCCGGGTACTGTTGGTCATCCATTGACCGGTAACATGGTTAGAGTTCTCAGTTCGACTGGTTCTCCGACCGATATTGATGAAGTCGGACAAATTTTTGTGAAAGGTCCATTGGTTTTAAACCCGGACGAAAGCGGTTGGTATGGCACCGGCGACCTCGGCTATCTTGATTCTGAACACCGATTGTTCGTCGTTGGCCGAAAAGACAATATGTTCATTTCCGGCGGTGAGAATGTTTATCCAGAAACAACAGAGAAAGCATTACTGACTCATCCGTCGGTCAAGGATGCGGCTGTCCTGGTCCAACCTGATTCGGAATTCGGTCAATCGATGGTGGCTTTTGTCGTTCCTAATACGGAGACCATCCAAGAGGAGGAGTTGCGAAACTGGCTTCGTGAGCGTTTGGAGCGGTATCAATTGCCGCGTCAAGTTCGTATTGTGCAGTCGATCCCACGCAATTCGTTAGGTAAGGTCGATAAGGCTGCACTGAAGGCAATCGACGTTTTTCGCTGAACTTGAAAACGATGGTTTGACCATCACATATTGATACTTTGTCTTGAGAAAGCTGGTTTCGTTTGTAATGATTAGCACCTCATGCTAGAGAAGCATATAGTGAGTGGAGTGCCTGACCCATGTTAGAAGTTGTCCCGCAGACTGCTAGTCAGCCTACGCAAGACGGCGGAGCGCCTGTCGTCGATAAATCTCGTGTTCGACTCTGGCAGACGCACTGTGATGGTGCTGTGCGATTTCTTGAAGAGGGGCAACACCGCAAGGCACGGCAGAAATTCAGGTCAGCGCTTAAGGAAGCGACGCGTTTCGGCGAAAGTGATGAGCGGCTGGCAAGCACATTGTTGAATCTTCTAGCTTGCGAAATCGAGCTCAAGGATGGTGAGCTCAGTCGTGATGAGGCGCTTGAGCTTATTGCTCTTTCACTTCGTGTCCATTTGAATTGTTACGGCAAAGAAAGCGAAGATACAGCATCCTGTATGCTTAACGTGGGGATTCTTCTGGAGGCATACGATCAGTTCTATCAAGCGAATTCGTCGATAGAACAGGCGATAGCGATCCTTCGCAGTGTAGAAACACAGAGTCCGCGTTGGTCGACGCTATTGTGCCACTCTTTATTCAATCGGGCTGCGCTTATCTGGTCTAGCGAACAGCTTCGACCCAAGCGCGAAGAAGCATTGTCCCTGGCTGAAGAGTCTTACAAGCTTGCTGTTGAACTTTATGGAATCGGCGATGATCTTGTCGATGCCATACGATCCCTGCGTGACAGCATCAGCTCGTCTATTGAAGATGACGCTGAATTCGAGCCCGAGACCTGGACCCTTTTCTAAGGCGAATCATTTTTTGTCGGCAAATGTTTGAGAAATCCGGTTTCGAACCTGTAGGGTCTTTGGAACCTGGATGGACGCGCCATGCGCCGGCCGTTTTACCGACTCTATCGGTTGTGGACGGTGTCACCGATTGACCCGTGTGTTCGATCGCGTGCCTATCGAGGTCGATATGACCGCTTACCCCATTACTGTTTCCGGTGGCACCAACCTCAGGGCGCTGTTCGATGGCCAGTTATCTCCAACCTGTTGAGAGGCGCCACGATTGCGCCGCTCAACTACTTTGGACTGCTTCAATATATGAAGGGCTTGGTACCCCGTATTATTCAGTATCGTTGGGTGTAAACCCAGAAAGGTTGGGGTTTAAGCTAAGTAGTCAAGTGGAAAGAATTGACTATGAATTGCTCTTGGACAACCAAAGTTTCGGTCTTCCTGTTAGCCGGCCATTTATGGACCGGCAGTGCAGTTGCGGGGGAAACTTTGAGGCTGGAAGCACAGGTCGAGCATTCGGAGTATCAACAACCGCTCGATGATTTCAAGGTCGGCTCGGCCCTGGATGAAAGTCTGCTACCGACAGGGCAGGATGGGCAGGGCAATTGGTGGCGCGTTCCCGGTTGGCTTGCGGGGCAATGGCAGAAGACAGGCAGAATTACAGTTCTGTCGTTTAAAGACCTAGCGACCAACGAAGAGGTGTCGGGTCCGAAGCACGTTAAGGTGCACTATCCAGACAACGAAGTGCTTGGGCATCAGACCGACTGTCATGGCGACATCTGGACTTATGTTCCGATTCCATACGTGGTCAGGACGATTTCTGGGGGACGTACCAACGTCAACATCGTAAACGCTTTCGACGAGGTCGAAGCCGATGATGATAGTGTGACCTTGAGAATATTCACTGTGACGCTTGTAGTTGATAACGCAACCAGCAAGGTTATCTCGGTTTGCCAGCGTGAGTCGCTCCAGACTCTGACCGCTGTCAATGAATCCAGAATGGAGATTGTTGACTCTACCAAGTTTTTCGACAGAGACGGCAAGGCGATTTACTCAAAAAAACTGCTTACTCATAGTCAACGGTTGGGTCGTTTTTCTCCAACTCATTTCTTAGATCGCTCCACTAACCGACCGCTGCCCTGGCGTGCCTCGTACAAGCTGCCGCGCGACTTGCGCGATTCAGCGTATGTTCCACTCGATTTGCGAGATTCATTTGCCAGCTTCTTAAGAAGCCACAATTTGACTGCGCTGATTCCGGAGACCTAATTCATCCAGTCTCGTGACAAGCATCTCCGAAGTAAAACGTCGTTCTCAATACCGTAAAATATGTTGAGGTTTTGTTGTGAAAACTCTTAGTCGATATTTGGGAAATGATCGGACAACACCGAACAGCAAGTTTGAAATCTTGATTCTCGTTGGTCAACTAAGCAGGGTGGCGGAGGATGATGAATGAAGTTCATTTTCGAAGTTACGATCAATCCCGGCTATAAGCTTGAAGATTACGCTGAGATCTGGGAAGCCGAAAGTAAGATCATTCAAAAAGAGCCGGGTGCTCTCGGTACAAGACTGCACCGCTGCATAGGGGTGCCATCAAAGCTGGTGGCAATTGCCAGCTGGCAATCAAAGGAATTGCGCGATGCTGCAATTGATAACCTAAAAGACAACGAAGAGTTGAAGCAGCTCGTGGCGAGAAAAGACAAAGTCGCTACGCTCAATCGACTTGGTGAATTCGAGGAACCTGAGTGGATTGTACTTCCCGAAGAACAGTTGGTTAACTCATGACAGATACGACAACTTTGAATTCGCAGATTATCGCTGATCGTTGCCGCGTCATTGATGCTGTCAACCTGATCGGATTGGCTGCTGATCTTCGCGACTGGTCTCGTTGTCGAAGCCAATTTGCTGATCAAGTAGTTGTAGACTATTCGTCATTAATGGGCGGGCAGGCTGAGATTATTGATGCTGACGCTTTGATAGAGCGATGGAGAGTTTTCTTCGACGCAATGTTCGAAGTAACGCAGCATCTGATAACAAACCATTGTGTAGAGCTCGACCAGTCATCTGCAAACTGCATCTCGCAGTTTGTGGCGCATCATGTGTGTCTTGGTAAAGACACCAGGTGGACAATCGCCGGAATCTACAGACATAAGCTTACCAACCGCGATGGTCGCTGGACTGTAACGTCCATGACGATGACGCGTTCTTGGGAGGAAGGGCAAAGACCTTTCTGAGGCTCAATAATCGAGAGATGCTAACATTAACAGCCGGATCAAGTGCGTTTTACGGAGTATCTTATGCCAACAAAAGGACTGAAACGAGCCGCGGCGTTCCTGGATGGTTGGCTGCAGTATCGCTACAAGCGCCTCGATATTCCGGGTTTTGTGGTGGCAATTGCCAGTAAGGGTGACATTGTCTTCAAGAAAGCGTATGGTTTCGCCGATCTGGAGCGAAGCGTGAAGATGACGACGAATCATATTTTTCGAGTCGCATCACATTCGAAAACGTTTTCTGCCACTGCAGTCATGCAACTCGCGGAGCAGAAGAAACTCAGTATAGATGAGCCAATTTGTAACTATCTGGAATGGCTGAAAGTTCATAAAGATCCTCGCATGAATAGAGTTACTACACGTCAGCTTTTGTCTCACAGCGCAGGTGTAATTCGGGACGGCCTGGATTGCAACTACTGGCAGATGATTGACGGATTTCCGGACGAAGGCGTCTTTATCGAGGAGATGAAGAAAGCAGATTTGGTCTTGGACAGCAATCTGAAAATGAAGTATTCAAATTTTGGCTATACGCTGATTGGATGTCTCATCGAGACCATCTCTGGCGTTTCATACCATGAGTATGTGGACAAGAACATTATTTCGAAGCTCGGTTTGAAAGCTACAGGACCAGAATTCGAAGAGAAAATAATGGCCTCGCTCGTAACCGGATATACTCGAAAAGAGGACGGACGGCGCTTGCCTTGTGATAAGCGCTCTAATACCAGAGCGATGGCTGCGGCGACCGGGTTTTTCTCCACTGCGTCCGATCTCATCAAATACTTTAACGCGCAAATGGTTGGGTCCGGAAAATTGCTCTCGGATGAATCGAAGAAAGAAATGCAGCGTACTCAGTGGCGCGTCATGGATATTCCTGACTTCGAAGAATACGGGCTGGGCCTTGAAATCAGTTACTCCAATGATAGACGGTTGTTCGGACATGGTGGCGGATTTCCAGGACAGATAACAAAAACATTCTGCGATCCCGACAACGGATTGATAGTTGTGGTGCTCACCAATTGCATCGATGGTGACGCGCGCACCATTGCAAGAGGAATTCTAAGTGTGATCGATCATTTCGAGCGCAGCGATCAATGCTGCGATGCGGCTACTTTGGGGCAGTTGCGCCCTTTTCAGGGAATATTTCGTGGGCTCTGGGGTGATCTTGGTATCGTCGAAAATGGTCCGCATCTTGCTGCCGTTAATCCTGACGTGTGGTCTCCATTTGGTGCCGATCAGAGCGTTCAGATACTGGAGAGAATTGACGACTCTACACTTAAGGTGGCGCGAGCCGGTGGATTTGATAACCCCGGCGAATTGGTGCATTATGAATTCGACGAACATGACAATGTGAAAGCGCTTCGGTATGGTGGTTCTCACATGTGGCCGGATGAAGAGTACCGTCAGTATCTCTCGAAGACGTTTGATAAGCAGTCGCTGGTATCCGGCTAATGTCTAAGCTTTGCAAAATGACGATGGCGGCGATTCTCTAAACTTCTAGTTCTCGTGGTGACGAAGGTCTTTAGAGCAACCTGATATGAAGCTTCTTCACAAAGGAATAATCCTAGTCTCAGTACCTCTGGTATTTGAGTTGGTTTTTGTCGGCACTCTGACCGTTTTTTACAAGAAGGCGGAAGATGCAAAACGTCGCGAAGCAAGCGCACGAGTGATTGTGAGTTGTGCTAACTCACTGTTTCAGCACTTATATAATGGTTCTGTTGCGATTGTCGGTCATACGATTCTGGATAACCCCGCGCTCTTGAAGCGCTCTGATACCGAAATGCGATTGGCGCGGGACAACATCAAAGTTCTCGGTACGTTTTACACGGATCCGAAACGGAAAGAAGCATATCGACGGACAATTTTACTTGCTGAGGACCTGGGGGCCAGGCTTCGTGAGTACAGAGAAAATAGTCTTGCGGGCGAGCCCAACATGACATTCTTCGGGCAGTACGAGATTGCTACACGCTTCCATAAGCTGATGGATGGCTTGTTCTTGGAGCTCAACCGCTTAGTTGAAGATCAAAAATTGGTTCAACGCGAGGGCGAAGCAGAGGCACAACGTTGGGACACGCTCTTCAATTTGTGTATAGCTCTTGGAATTATGGTCAATTTCGGAGTTGCTTTGGCACTCGCGGTTTTCTTCGGCAGATCTATTACCAATCGATTGAATGTTTTGACCTCTAACAACGTTCGATTTGCTGCCGCTCAGCCGCTAATACCACCGCTAGCTGGAGACGACGAAATTGCCGGTCTAGACAAGTCTTTCCACACGATGGCAAATTTGCTGGTAGTTGCGCGAAGAAAAGAAGAATCAATCGTTGAAAATGCTCACGAGGTAATATGTTCTATCGATGCTGCTGGGCGATTCACGCGGCTTAACAAAGCATGCCATGCGGTATTCGGTCGACCGCCCTCGGAGTTGCTTAACCAACGTGCCATCAATATAGTAGATGAAGATGACAAAACCAAATTTGGTGACTATCTTGCAAAAGCCCGTACAGAACTATCTGTGGTGGCACGCGAAATAGTAATATGCCTGGGTGATGGCTCGGAGAGGTACACGCAATGGTCGTTCACCTGGTCACCTGAAGAAGAAACCGTGATCTGCGTTGTATTGGATTTGAGCGAACGCAAGGCCATCGAAAAATTGCGCCGAGAGTACTATTCGATGATCAGTCACGATCTGCGATCTCCATTGACTTCGATGTTGCTTACGCTGGAGGCGCTGCAGAAGAATATCTATGGAGTGTTACCTGACAAAGCTAAGAACAGAACCATTCAAGCCGGGCAGAGTGCGCGAATGCTGATCGAGCTCGTCAATAATATATTGGAGGTTGAGAAGCTAGATTCCGGCATGGTTAGCCCATCGCTGACCGTTATCGAGGTTGTCCCCCTGGTAGAAGAGGCACTCACCGTAGTTAGAGGCCTCGCGGAGGCAAAGTCGGTCGAGCTTCAGTCCAAATATACGCCGTTCGCTTTTCGAGCCGATGGCGAATTACTTCTGAGGCTGCTCGTCAATCTACTGACCAATGCAATAAAGTATTCGCCGGAGAATGGTGTTGTGACACTCTCTGCTCAGATGGTGGAGGGCACGGTGCGCGTTGCCGTCTCCGACCAGGGTCCTGGAATTCCAGAAGAACACAGAGAGGCTGTTTTCGCTCGCTTTCGCCAGTTAGAAAATCAAGATGAGTCGTTGATGAAGGGCTCCGGACTAGGACTGGCGATTTGTCGGGCCATCGTACAGGCTCATGGTGGAACAATCTCCGTGGATAGCGAAGTTGGAAAAGGGAGTTGTTTCTGGTTTTCGATTCCCTGGTTGGACCCACTAACAAGCGATGATAGCAATGCGAACGCGAGTTGATACCTGCAGTCTTGCTTTCGCTTTAGTGCTCTTCACTGTTCTCGGAGTGGGCGGTTCGGCGTTTCCGGAGACACAGCCGATCACTTCTAACTGGCTTGCTCTTCGCCGACAGGCTGCTCGAGAATTTAAAGCTGGGCGACATCGACAGTCTCTCCCTATACTAAAGGCTGCCATCAAGACCGCCGAATTCGCTAATGTCGATAAGTGCACGAGGGCTGACATGCTTGACGCTCTCGCGAAAGTTTATCGTGTCCTCGATGATCGAGTTCAAGAAGAAGTGTGTTTGCGTGCTTCACTAAGACTAAGACAGGAAGCCCGTTGGCCTGAGCACCCGGATGTTCGGAACACCAGGATACTTCTTGCATTATCGTTAGCTGAACAGTACAAGGCATCTGAAGCAGAGATTTATGTAAAAAAGGAACTCGCTATAGAAAACGAGTTGAACGATGGTGCCATAGCTAGTCCGCGATTACTCGAGCTGATCGGAGACCTGGAGTATAAACAGAAAAAGTACATCGATGCGATGAAGCATTTTGAATCTTTGACTGCGATGGAGGAGTCCAGGGCAGAACCTCGAGAGGCGCAACTCAGACGGTTTTTAAACAGGTTATGCGATATTTACAAAGCGTTGGGAAAACCTGCGGAATTGACTCGGGTAACGAAGAAAATTGTCGCGTTGGACGATAAGACTCCGGATCTTGACACTGGCCGAAAGGCGACCGATCTTTACGAGATGGCATTGGCGAACCCTTCCATTCCTGAGAAAATAGCTTCTCTACAGCAAGCCTATAGATTGATCAAACAGGATAACTCGCTGGCGTTACTGAGGGTTTGGATCTTGGCGTCCTTGAGCGATGCAATGCTTTCGCAACACGATCTGACTTTCGCGGAAAAATATGCGCTGGAAGCGTACAACAACACCCTCAAAATCAATCCCATCAATAAGCGATTGTTGATGCTCATTGCCGCAAAATTAGGACTTCTCTACAAGACAACCAATCGCACCGATGATGCGATAAAGTTTTTCAAGATTGCATTCAAGAATGTTGAAACTCCCGATCTCGATATAGCCGGATGGCACTACAATCTCGGATTGGTATATGGCTCGCGTAAAAACATAATGCTGGCGAAAGAAGAATACGAAGAGGCTGTCTCCACTCTGGACAAGATTGGACCTCAAGGACCTGGCGGCGATCAGGTACGTGTTTGGTGCGACTCAGCATTGGCAACTTGTTATGAGATACAAAGTAACTGGTCGCAGTCGCTCAGGCTGCGACGAGAAGCTTTAGAGTTAGCCCAGAAGTTGAATGATCAGTCTCTGATCGGAACTTGTGAGCTTAATCTCGCTCATGTCTACCGCGCGAATGGTGATATACCTTACACCCAGAAATTAGTGTTGTCTTCAATCGAAAAGCTCAAGCGTCAACCGGACGAGCGTCTCATTGACGCGCTCTGGCTGCTTGCCTCCACGTATGCAGACCGGGGCGACATTGAGAAAGCTAAGGAGACGAAGCAGAGAATCGAATCGGATAGCAAGTCATGGTCTGCCGCGATGAAAAAGAGCAATGACGACCGATCAAAGCAGTTTCAATCCAGATACCATTTTTAACGCGGCTAGTCGGTAACGAGCTTGTATCCGCTACCATACACGGTCTGAATAATCGAATCGTCTTCGTCAGCGGTTGAAAGCTTTTTTCGTAGCTTTGTGATGTATGGTCGCACGGTATCGGTAGCAGATTCGGTATCAGTTGACCACACCCTTTCAAGTATCGCATCAGCGCTAAAGACCTGGTTAGGGTGCCGCATCAAAAGGTGTAAAATGGCGAACTCCTTTGGCAGGAGGTGAATCTCGATACCGTCTTTTTTGACCATCTTGGATATCGGGTCAAGTTCGATATCGTTCACGCACAATATCGTCGAGCTGTAGTTTGGCTTCCTCCGAAGCAATGCGCGTACTCTTGCCGACAGCTCCTCCAGTTCGAACGGTTTGGTCAGGTAGTCATCAGCACCAGAATCTAGTCCGTGTGTCTTTTCGTTGACGGCTTTTTTGCCTGTCAGCATCAGAATCGGTGTCTGTCCCCCTGATCGTCGATACTTTTCGCAAAGTTCAACGCCGCTGAGCCGGGGCAATCCCCAATCTATAATTGCTACGTCATAGCTTGCATTGCGCAGCCAATCGTATCCGTCCACGCCGTCCGTGACCAGATCGACCGTATGTCCCTCGGCGGTTAGCCAGTCAACAACTATTGTTGCTGTTAGGTGCTCATCCTCAACAAGAAGAATTTTAGGCATTAAACCGATTCACTTGCCAGTTGTAGATGGGTCTTTCGAATGAAAAATACCCGATTAAACCTACATTTAATCTTCGGCGATAATTTTTGTACAAGCATTATACCGCCTGTGCCAGTAACAAGAATCCGCCGAGCACACCATTCTCAATGGATTGAAGCAGTTCAGAGTAGGTGGCGTGAACTCCACCTATCACATCTTCGGAATATCCTCGCCTGAGTTCGGGATCGTCGAATTTGTCGAGAAAATTGCGATACCATTCCATGTATTTTTTGTCCAAGTTGAAGTACTCAGACAGATGCCAGGATGTGTCTTCGAGCGAACTGTAGACCTGCTGTTTTGTCACTGGTGTCTGACCGAGGAATACTGCCGGCAATTTTTCGTCTGGTTTGTAGTAAACATAGTCGAAGATACAGAGTAAACCGCCTGGCTTAGCCGATCGGCGAAAACTTGATAGTGCCGACTCTTTTGCTTTTGAAGCGTAGAATACATTGAATAAATAGAGCAGATCGAATTGTCCGGGAAATCGAGATCCCACCTCCTCCATCGCCAGGGCATGGAATTCCAGCGAGGGATACCTTTCTTTTGCGTAGTCGATCGAGTTCTGGTCGATGTCTATTCCGGTGACTTGCCCCCACCCCTTTCGATTCACGTAACTGGCCGTACCACCGCGACCACAACCCACATCGAGCACCTTCCAGTCCGGCTTTGTGGGGATGCTTTCGAAAACCAAGTCGATTGCTTCAATCTCGCCCGCGTGAGCAAAGTCGTCACCACGTACGGTGGCAAGAAAGCGCTTGCCGTCGAATTCATCCATTCTCATTCCGCCGTACCCTCAATACCTGATTAGCGGATTAGAATAGCACATTGTGCGAGTTCGAATTCAGCTATTGGTCTCTGCCCACGTTGCTCCCAATCATATTGCACCCTACTTTCGCAGTCGATTTCTGGGTGCAGCGATTTGCAGATTGTTCAAAGGAATTTGTCAGTCTCGCTCGTATAACCGCGGCTCCGTTATGCGAAAAGATTCACAGAAATTATGGGAGTAAATTGGGCGTGAATTTGGAAAATTTTGGGAGAGTCCCGCCTGGACTGCATTTCGAATGCAGTTTGACAGCAGCGCGTGAAACAGTTTTCTTAAGGTGGAAGGTCAGTCTCGAAGCAGAGGAAGTTGGAACCAGAACGTGCTGCCCTTGTCCTCGACGCTTCGAACGCCAATGACACCGCCATGAGCTTCGACGATTGCCTTGCATATGGCCAAACCGAGCCCCGTCCCCTGTTGCACTCGAACGCCGCTGCTCGAGACTTGCTTGTACTTCTCGAATATGCGGCTTAGCGCCGATTCCGGTATTCCCGGTCCGTTGTCAGTGATGCTAAATCGAATTGAATCTTCCGTCTCGAGTACTTCAATTTCGATCGAGCTATGCTCCGGCGAAAATTTGATTGCGTTTGATAATAGGTTGATCAACACTCTGACAATACGATCTTCGTCCGCAAATATTGACGCATCGCATTTCGAGGCGAGCAGAGCTATATCTTGAATCTCTGCACTGGCTCTTACTGCATCAATGGAATTATTAATCGCGCGCTCCACAGGAAAGCGTGTGATACGAAGGTCGATCTCACCGGCTTCAATTTTTTCGAGATCTAGCAATTCGGAAATCAACCTGGTCAGTCGCTTGACGCTAAGTTGTGCACGCTGAAACCTGACTTTCGAGGCCTCGGATATGTCACCGAGGCTGCCGCTCTGCACTAACTCGAACGATGTCCCGATTGACATGAGAGGGCTGCGAAGATCGTGACTGAGCATTGCAACGAAGTCCTGCTTGGCTTGCTCGAGCTGCTTGTATTCAGTTACATCATGTCCTACCAAGATATATACTTTGATATTCGGATCCCAGGTTAGCGACCACTGAAAAATCTTGATTCCATCGACGGATGGTATCATTTCTAACTCGAAATCGTGCCTGGCACCATCGCTGAAACTATTGTTCTTCAGATTGTCCAGCATCCAGTCTCTTTGCTCAATGCTGACATACTCTATGAATCGAGACTGCTCCACTTCTTTGCCGTGACTGAGCGCATTCTGGAAAGCATTGTTGGCTCTGGTGATTCGTCCGCTGTTGTCCATTGCGAACACCGCGTCGGCTGCATTGTCGAAGTTGGCACTTTCTCGATCTAATGATTCTCTCAGAGCAGTCGCAACATGGAAAAAGTCTTCATCGAATTCGGCAATCTCATCCTTTCCCTTCGCTGATGGGTTGAGAGTTTTGCCGAGAGCGAGCCGGAGGCTGTTGTCCTTCAGCGATGCGATCCGCTGAATAATGTCTTTGCTGAAACAGCTGGCGAGGAACGCCGTCAGCAAGATGTTGCCGAATACTGAAAGAATCAGCCAGGATCGCACGAGAAAACCGGCCTGGGCCCTCTCGCTTCTGATCTCTTTATCTACTTCTTCCTGATAGATGATTAGACGCGAGATTGGCTCTGTAACCTCTACAATTCTCTCGTTGAGCATTATGCCAAGAATAGCCTGCTCCGGACCGGAGATCCATGTCAGATTCGAGGCTTTCTTCGCGCCCTCCATTAGATTGCAGATATTGTTGACTCCCAATTCAAGATCGCTGAGAGCTTCAAGCTGGCGCGGATCGTTGCTGTACCAATTGTTTCGAAGCTGAGTCATCATTGATTTTGTTGAGCTAGACAGCGCTTTGCCTTCTAAGAACACCTTCGGGTCGTGTCTAATAGTGAGTTCTGCTCCCAGCCAAGCTGCTTCGTTGCATTGGACTGTAATCTTATCCATCAGCTCTTTTGCTGCATTGGAGCGAATCTGCTTATCGACCTCTTGTGTTTCGCGATCGTGAAAGTAGAGAAAAACTAATACGAATAGGAGCTCGAAAGCAAGCGGTACTGCGACAATAAGGAGCCATTTTTTCATGATGCTCATCGGTGATTCCTCTTCTCGAAGAGAGCATGAGTTTTGTCGGCGGACTTGATGCGAAACCAAAACGTGCTGCCTACATCAACTTTGCTATGTACGCCTACAGAACCGCCGTGGGCTTCCACAATAGCTTTGCAGATGGTCAGTCCAAGACCGCTGCCCTGGTGCTTCTTGTTGGCATGATCACTCACTTGTTTGTATCTGTCGAACAGCCGCTCCATGTGTTCCACCGGAATGCCGGGACCCTCATCTGTCACCTCGACTTCGGTGAAGCCTTCGGTCTCCTTCGCTCTTATTGATACCGAGGATCCTTGCTCCGACACATCAATTGCGTTGGAGAGATAATTGATAAGGACTCTATTCATACGCTGTTCGTCGGCAATAACCAGTGCGTCGGAAGGCCTGTACTCGATTGTGATACCTTTTTGATTTGCCAGCGCTTGAATGGCGTCGATGGAAGTGTTGACGATGTTGGTTATTGGTATCACTGATAGTGCTACCTCCATCTCTCCGGCTTCCAGCTTTTCCAGGTCAAGAAATTCGTTAATCAGGTTAACGAGCCGGGTGGTACTTCGAGATGCGAGATTCAAAACTTCGCGGCATTGATCGGGCAGCTTTTCGAATCTATCATTCAGCGTGATATCTAGAGTTATACCCAAAGCTGTGAGAGGCGAACGCAGATCATGGCTCAACATCGCCACAAAATCTTGCTTGGCTTGTTCCATTCTCTTTCGTTCTGTCGTGTCGTGAAATACGCAGTAGTGAGTGCTCCGAGAATTTTCCCAACGGACCGATAAAACGTACTCACGCGTCGTTCCGTCCGTGGCATCAAGTCGTATTTCCAACTGTCCGTTCTGATCGGGAGCCAAGCGCACGTCCTGTAAGAATTCAGCAATCTTTTCTCGATCTCCTTCGTGGGCGAATTCGGATATCTCGCTGCCAATCGTTACGCTTTCTTCATGCCCGAGAGTCTCTTCAAATCTGCCGTTGATTCTCTCTATCTTACCCTTCTCGTTAAGGCAACAAATGATGTCCGCTGCGTTATCGAACATCTCTTTCTCTCGAGCAAATGAGTCTCTAAAAATAGTGGCAACTCGATAGAATACGCTGTCCAATTCCGCCAGCTCATCGGAGCCACGGAGCGACGGAAGCAGGTCCTGACCTTCTGCGAGCCTGTGACTATTCCTCTTCAAGTGACGAATGCGCCTGACGAAGTTGATGCTGAATCCAATCGTGACCCCTGCTGCGATGATTATGCTCGAGAGCAGACCTGTCAGAATCCAGGCCTTCAAATCAGCGTTGACCCGGCTCCGATCAATCGGCAGTTTGCCAACCCTGTCCGAACGAACCTGAAAAATCGCATTGGAGCTACTGATCAGTCTCTTAAATCTGTTCCTCACGCTGGAGAACGCCTGGAGCTTTTTCTGAACGTCGTGAAACTCAGAAAATAAGGTGCTGTTCGATAGGGAATTGATTTCGTCTACGAATTTGCGATAGTCTGCCTCGAATTCATTGATACCTTCGTGATCGGCGCCAGCAGCTTTCTTGAGTTGCTGCATCATTTTCAGACCGCCTTTCTCGTTTTTCTTCAGTTTTTCTCTAACTGAATCATTCCGAGAATCTGTCACGACCGTCAATTCGCCGGCTTTAGCAAGGCAAGCTGTAGAATATCCGAGTACTCTATAGGCCGAACTCCGCATATCAGCAATTCGAAAAAGCTCATTGACAGCGGCTTCTTCCTTGGCCAGAATTCCGAACAGCACGGTGATGAACGCCAGCTGAAACACTAGCGGAATGATTATAAGTATTTGTCCCTGACGAGCGAGTTTCATTTCAATTCGAGTTGGCTGGCTGCTATGTTCTCACCCAAGTTTTGTTAAAACGAATCGTATCAGACCAGGACCTAACTCTCCCAAACCGTTCCAATCGTTCTCCCAATTCTCTCCAAATTGCCTGCCAGTAAGATTGTACTGAAAGGACACGGTTCGGTGGTGTTCCTGATAGAAAACGGGCGAGGGAGGGATCAGAATGAAGACGATTGTAAGAAGGCTAATCGAGGCGAGCGCGAGCAAATCGTGAGTGAGTGCAGAGATATGCTGCCCGTTATGTTGTTTGTCCATGTACAGACAAGCAACAGCGATAGTGGTACAGGTGGTATCACTCGGACTACGTGCGAGTTGCATTTGACGGAAGGGCTTTTCCTCTAGTCGCTCGAGCCAGTTTCGATAATCGAGCGTCTGTGTCCGGTCTTGATTGCTAGTGCCACCGAGGCAAGATCAATACAGTCAAAGTCGGCCTTCCGGACGCAGGTAAACGGAGCCGAAAGCAAACTCAATCAATCTTGACGGTTTCTTCCAACAGAGTTTTGTTTGCAGCTGTTACCTGTGGTGCTCTATGGCCCGTATTCGGTCGAGTCGGAGCCACCAGCAATCTGTACGCGTCGAACAGGTCGAACTGCATTAAGATCTAGCTTTTTTAAATCGACTTTCCTTACATTCAGATTGTCGTAGGACCGGTAATAGAGTGCAAGATTTGATAAGTCCTTTACTAAGACCCATTGCGTGTAGTCGTTGCACTCCTGCCCTTCTATTTTGTCTCGTATATCGCCTTTGGGTATATCGACTGCATTCAATACATGCAGAGCTAAATTAACACCACCAGCGGTATCTTCCACGGGCTTAGCGAACTGCAGCATTGCAGTGGTTCTAACGAATCGCGATGGAGGTGTCCAGTCTCCGGGTATACCGAGAAATCCACCGCCTTGTCCAGGGCAACTGAGGACCGTGCCGCTTAGTTGAAGTGGTTGAGGGTTCGATGGTTTGATCTGCAGGTAGTTACTTAAGTTGATTGTCTGCCAGTCGAATGGCGGTGAGTTGGTTAGCACTCCATTCTGGTTGTCGTACATTTTTGCTTTCCCATCAATCCATTCAACTACGAGGCTTTTGCCTTGCGCATCGTGGACGGCTAAATGCGGTGTTGGGATGCCACCAAAAGAAGGCTGATTCCTGGCGCCAACGACTACCTTGCCGAGTGCTTCTTTGACCTCTTCAACGGATGAGAAATTGCCG
Source organism: uncultured Candidatus Obscuribacterales bacterium (assembly GCA_964418155.1). Lineage (GTDB taxonomy): Bacteria > Cyanobacteriota > Vampirovibrionia > Obscuribacterales > Obscuribacteraceae > JADYXR01. The sequence continues at coordinate 446,345 of CAYQKX010000001.1, forward strand.
AGTATCCAACTGCCCAGGTCGGTCACATCAATAGTGCTCGAGTCTTGCGCCGCGGTTCGAGTTGCGAACTTTGTGTACTGGGGAAACCAGAGTTCTCCAAAAGAAAGCCCCTTTTCGTTAACACCATCCACAATGGCATCCAGTCCAGCGACATCAGCTCCGACATAACCGAAGCGAGACGTCCACTTCAGACCATCCCTGCTTTCCGGTGTCTTTGAGGTGCAGCTCTCGCCGCGTCCGTGAATCGCCAATCTGGATTTGAGATCGCTTCCCCATTCCATCGATCTCGCGGCTATGACACCGCCTGTAGTTGTCTTAACCAGGAAATCAGTGCATGCCTCGCCTGGCAGCACTGATGAGGTAAATGAAACTAGCGCCAGGAAGGCAATTTTTATCGCTTTCATTCTTAGGACCGCCATTGCAATTAGTGGATGAGATTATATACCTCCAAATATGCCACCGCCTTAATCGGGGTAGCCGAGTGAGTGACATCGCCATTGATACCGAAATAGGAACACTCGTTACACGGGGTTCTCAAGAGTTGCGGGACCTCGATATTCATGCGATTATTCTTGCCGTTGAATCTTGACTTAACTAATCAACATTATCGGGTTTATGAACGAATCTCTATTTACAACCGAAGGTGGATTTCTATTCTTTGCTTTGGCGGGCTTCCTTGCTCAGCTCGTCGATGGAACGCTGGGCATGGCCTACGGGGTGAGCTGTACCACCCTGCTTCTATGCCTGGGTCTCGGACCGGCCGCCGCTAGCGCCAGTGTACACACGTCGGAGCTGTTTACAACCGCGGCATCCGCCTTCTTTCATCTGAAGCATGGCAACGTTGATAAAGATATGCTGAAGCGGCTGGCGTTACCCGGGGTTATTGGTGGCATATTTGGTGCTTATATACTTTCCAGTTTTCCGGGCGATATAGCAAAACCATTTGTTTCCGCATATCTCCTGTTCATGGGCATCGTCATATTGGTAAAGGCATTTCGAAAGATTCAAGCAGAGCCCAAAAATGCGAAGTTGGCACCCCTGGGATTTCTGGGTGGATTTCTTGATGCTGTCGGTGGTGGCGGATGGGGACCTGTTGTGACATCGACTCTGGTGTCAAAAGGAAATAGTCCTCGAATGGTTATCGGTACTGTCAACAGCGCTGAGTTTTTTGTTGCAGCTTCGACTGCAGCCGCATTTTTTGTCGCCCTGGGCAATATCTACGTTACTGCTGTGTTGGGATTAATCCTTGGAGGAGTCGCTGCGGCACCGATTGCGGCTCATGCATGTAAAAAGGTGCAGCCCAAACCACTAATGGTGGCGGTAGGTGTCTTGATTGTTTTTCTTAGTCTCAGGAATCTACACCAAATTCCGCAACAGATTGCCACATTGCACTCTAATCTGGTTGCAGCCGGAGCTGCTACAGCAGTTCATTAGAGTCTCCGCAGCTCTTGCGCGAGGTCCTGCTCTGATCACTCGGTTGGACGACCGACGATCAATCTGTCTTTCAATTGCGAAATGAAATGGAGTCTTCTCGATGGGTTGGGTGTTCTTCCTAGTGTTGTATGCAGCGCTATTAGCGGCGGTACCATCTGCAGTATCGGCTCAGGGATTAGAGCAGATATGGTTACATGCTCCTACTCAGGTCCGAGTGAATGAGAAAACCCGTTTGATTGCCGATATGAGCCCTCGGTTTGGCGTAGAGGATCCAGGCGTCGATCAATTCCTTGTTCGATCCGGTGTTCAGCAGCAGATGCGAAAAAATCTGCTGGGAACTCTCGGATTTGATTCCGTAGACAATTACTCGCCCACCCGCAACCATGAGAATCGCCTCTGGCAGCAACTTCACGCTACGGCCAGTGTGAAAAGCTACAGATTGTCAGCTCGCCTTCGTATTGAAGAAAGGTATTTCAGCGGGAAGCAAGGCGAGTCTATTCGGGGAAGACTGATGTTCAAGTCTTCGCAAAAAATAGGCACCACTCCATTTAGCGTTGTTTACTATGACGAGCTATTCATAACGATGAACACAATACCGGACGGACCGGTACGAGGTATAGATCGCAATAGACTGTTTGGTGGTATCGGCTATGCAATCGATAGGCAGAAGTCCATTGAGACAGGCTATCGAGTGGAGTACATCAACAAGACCGATACCGATGATGAAACTCGTAGACAGCTTGTCATGCAGCTGTGCAGCGCGTTTTAATACTCTGCCGCGACTACAGTCGGACTGCCGCTCGCGTCGGTCGACTTCAGGCGAACCCAGAATGTGCTGCCTTTTCCTTCTGTTTTGAGATCTCAGATGCGACTGTGGCAGACTTATACTCTCGGATTACGCTGCGTCCTGCATCGAATATGATGACTTCTTCGATTGAAGGAGAGCGGAATACATTGCGATCCGCGCTTTCTGGTCTACCAATCGGACAGCACGATTCTTGTACAAATGCGCGCGGCGGAATTGCAGCATGCTGATTGGTGGTGCGGCCTCCATGCTTGCGATACGGTGCCCTTTCTTCGTAGTTCGCCCTAGAATTTCCTGTTCTAGCCGATCTATTATGCGCCAGGCCTCCTCTAGGCTGAATTCATACTGTTGAAGGGTGTGGGCGAGTATCAGCAATTGCTCCAATCTGTCTAGGTCTACCATGAAGGCATGACCGGTTCGTCTGCTGTCGTCTGCCAGCCGAGCATCGTATTTAGTGCCAACGGTGGTGGCACTATGCAGCAAGCGCCAGAGCTGACCCCGCACCGTATGAAGTACTACCATCGGTTCTGCCTCTGGTGCATGCTCTATACCATAGAATGCTGCTATCGAATTCGAGACGTGCCAAATTATTTCCAAAAGTCTTTGATCGAGCGAAAAACCGGTTAGTTCAACTCCATAGTGCGAGGCCAACTGAAGTGCCATCGCGTTGACGATTCGCCTGATTCTGGGCTCGAAATCTTTAGATGCCACCGGTAGTTGCAGGTGATTCTCGATGCAGTCCAGGCACTCATTCAGCCGTGGTATCGCGTCGCTGCAAGAGCGATAATAGATTGAAATAGGGAGCAAGAAGACTTGTCTCCTGCTGCCATTAGCCAGAATTCTCTGCTGGGCGGCTAAGATGTTCCTGATACCATCTTCCTTTAGAGGAAGTATGGCATCGTCTCGTCCGGTTACGTCCCCTTCGGGAAACATGACGAGCTTTCTTTTGCCTTCGGTAATCAAAGATACTGTTAGTTCTTTCGAGGCATAATCCTCAGGCTCTCCACGAATGACCGAGTATGCACCTAGCTGTTGCAGGCACCAGCCTTTGAGACCCAGGGCGCCGTCGAACTGTTCACGCGAAGCAAGGTAGTTGAAATCTTCGTTGCACATTCGGGACAGCGCAAACACACACAGGGGATCGAATCTGTCTGCATGGTTGAGCAGTATTACCGTACTCTCGCCACGGAGGCGCTGAACCGCATCTATGCACTCTTGAGATGCAGTGACCTCGAGCTGGTGGTGTTGGAGTACAGCAGGCAGAATGAGTCGCGTGAAGCTCGTGGCTATCGTATTGTCTCCGGGCGGTATCAGGGATTCATTCATATCTGCAATTCCGAAGGGATTCTATCTATATCCTCATAGAGATAGCACGCGTGCGGCATTTCGATGTTTTCAACGGAAAAACCTTGCTAATCTGACTTTGCAAAACTGTAACAAACTCTGGATATCATCGCTTGAGATGGGGCAGTTCCGTTCGTCATTCCCAGAGTTAGAGCAATGCTGAATTTGAATCGAATGGCCATTATCATGGCGCGAATGAGGGTTGCAGTGAGCTTTGTTCAACGATGGCCGACTCTTCGATCTGAGAGCTGAACTAATAGTTTAATACGGGATCTGTAGGTGGTTAAGAATAGAAAGAGCCGGCCACTAGTGGCCGGCTCTTTCTATCTTGCCGTCCCGAGCAATCCGTCGCTGCCTCTACCTCTGTGTGCGTGACACCGAGGTGTTCTCCAATTGGACGCGAAAGTTAGCAAAACTTTCGCTTAGCCATGCATGGATGTGTGAGGTGGCTTGCATATACGATACGAAAAAAGTGTCACGGATGTGTCACGTCAGCTGAGTGCTTTTGCGAGTCGTTCATGGAGTTCCTTCATCAAAGCTTTTTTAGCGGGTGAGTCGCTTACCTGATCCATGAGCTTGAATAGCTTGCTGAATTGTTTTCGTGCCAATTGATCTTCTTTTTTCATTAGATACTCCACCCCGAGAGCAAATCGTGCTTGGACGATGCCCGTTACATGGTCGACGTCGCGCAGAATTTGAGCCCCTGGAGATATCTGATCAAGCGCTAGCTCGGCGGAAGATGTCGAATGTTTCCTGATTTGCGTCAGTGCATACAGCGACTTGCACTGGATATAGATGAGGGTATTGTTGAGCTCCGAAACACTCCTTGATCTCTCCATGATTTCGCACGCAGCTTGCAGCCGAGGCTCTGTTGACTGACGACCGGTTTCCTTGTATACGTCGTCCAGGACTGAATGAAGCAATTGTGAGGCGGTTTCATTGGCTTGCATAACCGAGAAGCTACGGTCGGCGCTCAGCTTGAGCAATTCGGCAACATACTGTTGGGCGAGGTTGTCTTGCCCGGTGGTGGCTGCTTGTTTGAACAACGCCGTCCACACTTCTATCGAGAAATGCGGGTGATGCGAAAACTGACCGAACGCTCTCAGGTATTTTTCGATTTCCAGCAAGTTGCCTTTCTGCACTTCAGAGACTGACAATTGGGTCGAGCGCTCGAACGACAATGAAAGCGAATCTCCCGTCATTTGCTTATCTTTGATCTTCAGGCAAGATTTGTGAAGGCGTCGCATATCTTCTGCGGCGGCGAGGTATTGTGCCCACAGCTTTCCATCGAGTGTCAGTTCCATGAGCCTCCGGAGCTCCTCTGCGTACGTGCGGTTGTTACGTCCGCAGGCAGCAGCGATCAGTTTGAGATTTTGAGCCTGGACCTGGCATGCTGCTTCGTAACTATGTTGCGCCCTTCTAAGATTGCAAAGCCGCCTGTTGTATCGGATTCTCAACGAGACGTTGTTCGATGCCATCACCTGTGATTCCACACGTTCCAACAGACTGTCAGCCTCATTAAGTAACTGCCCTTTTGTCAGGGCATCTGCCTTGTTCAATTCCAGATCGATAATGGTTGGAGCGTGAGAACTGGAGCTTTTCGCTTTTAGCAGTTTTATAGCCTGGTCATATCTGTGAATAGCTTCGTTCAGCTTCTTGTTTTCCACCAACACATGTGCCAGTCTGCTATCTGTCTCCCATTGCTCAGCTGCCATCGCAGGTGGTGCGCATAGCAGGATGGTCAGTGTGAAAAAAACTCGACCGAACATATCATCGATTCTCATTCGAAGAGGATGGCACAGTAAAGAAAAAGTTGCTGCCTTTTTCCTCATGCTTGTAGCCTATCTTTCCTCCATGACCTTTGATGATGAGATCGCTCAGGTAGAGCCCGAATCCGGTACCCTGCTTCTTTAAGGACTCATCGCTGCCTGTCTGTACGAATTTCTGGAACAGATATTTTTGCTCCGCAGGTGGCACGCCTGGACCCCTGTCGATTACTTCGAAGAGTACGAAGGCATCATCACTTTCCAATTTTTGAGCACGAATTGTGATTTTCTCGTTCGCAGGGCTGAACTTCACTGCATTTGATACCAGATTCACCATCACTTGAACTATGCGATCCTCGTCGACATAAACATCCTGGTCGGATTCGATACTCTGGACGAGCTCGATACTCTTCACTTCTGCCGCGCCTTCCAGAGCAGCGAATGTAAGTTGTGCCAGACGCCGAAGCGAAGTCTGCGAGTAGTGGAGTTCGAGTTTGTTGCTCTCGGCCCGCTCAATATCGAGAAGCGTGTTAGCTAGCCGGACCAGACGAGCCAGCTCGCTTTGAAGCCGCTTCAGTCTTGTGCTTGTCCACTCGTCCATTCCAGTATTTCGGTTAAGAACGTTGTCTATGATCAATGTTGATGAAGTAAGAGGCGACCGCAGATCGTGAGCTACCATTCCCATCAGAGATCGCTTGAACTCTTCTGCATTTTTCTTTGCAATCGTCATCTGTCTGAAGCGTTCATCCAGTTCTGTGAGCTCGTCGTTTCCGGCTAGTCTCTCGAAATCCGGATCGCCGCAAGAAAACTTGTCGATGTTGCTCATCAAGGTCTTGAGTCTCGTGACGAGACGTTGTCCGATAACTACTGCAATTCCAACTGATATGGCGATCTCCGCGGCGATGATGATGAGCAGATTGCGTCGCAAGCTTTCTCGTTCGGCAAGGGCTTTAGGGCTCCACTCTTGCAGTATCGGCACATAGTGTTTTCTCAGCGTTGCATCTTCCTGAATACACCGTCTGGAGCAAATGAGGACTTCCTCCATCTGTTCGGTATCATTCAAAAACCTTGCCGGCATCACTTTGTTGGTCATGCCCTCGGACGGAACGATTCCAAAATCGCTGGCGACACTGCACAAATAGAGGAAATCCTCCCGATACCTTTTGGCAATTTTCCGAGCGACCGGATCGTCCGCCACGAGGGAGTCAATGGTTGCAAACTTCTCTTTGGCTACCTCGGAAAATGAGTTCTTGACGGAACTACCTTCAGTGACGGTTACGATGCGTCTGCCCACGAGGTCGATAATCATACGAGACATGACCGACTTGGTTTCGAGCAGGCAGGATATAACTGCCTTTGCATTGGTTTCCCTGCGTCCGGCCTCTTCTAAGAGTCCTATATTTCTCAGGAGAATCAGCGGAAAGACGACCTGGCACACCAGGGTAATACCCAACAAAATGGCTCCTTGCTGCCTGACTCGCAATCCGTACCCCTTTGGCTCGCTCCCGTGATCGATGGACCTAATGTTTTGTACCCGGTCGGTGCCGAAAGTTTAGCCCAGCTGGGATTCGTGGAAAAATGAATCGGTTTGCAACGGGTCTAATCAGATTGGCGAAAGTTCTTGTAATCGAAGATGATACGGTGCTCGCCTCCTCATTGGCCGATTGGCTTGAGAGTAACGGACATCGTGCCGAAGTTTCGCACGATGGCGTCGAGGGACTTATGCTCCTGCAGCAGCGAGGCTATGATTTGGCGATTATCGATTGGCAATTGCCGTCTATGCCTGGTCCGGAGATCTGCGCGGAGTATCGCAAGGGCAGCGGGCGGACGCCAATTCTGATGCTGACTATGAAATCCACTCTTGATGATAAAGAAACCGGACTAGACTCCGGCGCCGATGATTTTCTTGCAAAACCATTCGAACCCAGAGAGCTGGCTGCCCGTGTCAGAGCCTTGCTTCGTCGATCTACGGCCCTTTTTGATTCGATGCAAAAGGTTGGAAAAATAACGCTGGACATATCCAAGCATCAAGTCACAATACTCGAAGAATCGAAGCAGCTTGTTCCGCGGGAGTTCAAGCTATTCGAATTCCTTATGCGACATCCCGGTACATATTTTACTGCTGATAAACTTATCGATCATGTCTGGGAGTCAGAACTCGATGTCAGCCACCAGGCGCTTCGAACCTGTATTGGTCGAATTCGAGACAAGCTGGATGCTGCCGAACGACCTTCAGTTATCGAAAATTCGAAGGGCTGGGGTTACAAGATTTGCGATTGGTATTTAAACGAGTAACCATGCACCGAGCTGAAACGCGTTGCTCTTCTGCGATCACGATGCTTAACTCTAGTCCTTCGATGCCTCATCTCCTGCGGCTGTTGGCTTGTTGTCCGCATTAGAGACCGGTGCCTTCTGGAATTTCTCTCTTCTTGCCAGCATCTGGTCCGCCGCCTGCTCTATCTTCTTAATGGCAGGAATCCAGTCCTTCTTAAGCTGCTTGGCGATCTGGTGATAATTAAGCACGTCCTTCGGATTTAGCATGGCGAGCTTGAAGTGCTTCCTATCCTCCATCCTGACGGCCGAGTTGGGAATCATCGAGTGGTCGAGCAGGGTGCATCCTTTCGGCAGATTGGAGAGCTGTCCGTTGTTGTCGATATAGCCAAGACCTTCCTGAATTTCTATGCTATCTGGGGCTTTACTTGAATCTTGACTGTCGCCCATCTTCAAGCAATGAACAACCACGTCATGTCCTGCCAGGTTGAAGACTCGCGAACAGTTGTCGATGCACTCAACGAGCGCTACCGTGTCATGCGGTACTGCAACTTCGACCGTCGACGTGCGCACGACGACATGACCACCTTGCGGGCATACGATAATGCAGCCCTTATCGAGACTTACGTCAGCGTTATCGCTTTTGCAGGTGGTGTCAGATGTGGTTTCTAACAGAAAGGTTTTTGCGTCCGGCCGCGCATGAAACTTGGTCGTCTTCACGACCGGGAGAAGGCTTTCAATGACATTGTTGTTGAATACATGTCCGCCGGTCACGTCAGTGGGCACTAAAATTGCCGGTCCCCGATCTGCAGGCGGTGCCACCGGCATTGCAGGCTCTGCCTGCACACCAGGCGAACAAAGCCAAAGTATCGAACTAGTCAGCACTGCAATGTGATGTTGACGGATTGACTTGTGCATACACACTCCAAGGGTATTCGACTAGGATAGGTTACCTTGCATTTGCGGACCAAGCAATATGCACTTTGAGTTATACCCACAAGATTCCACGCTCATCTAGTTTGTCGCGCCACTGAAATTCTCGATAGGACCTGAGATACTTTCAGCCAGCTGGTATTGGGTTCCAACTCGGTAGTATCTCTGCGATTCATGTTTGCTATTCTCAGGAGCCACGAGAGTATTCTCTGTTTATGCTCGTCTGTTTCGTGTTCATCATTTATCCGCGCCAGACGTGGCGGATTACTCAATTGGTCGATGTGTGTCACGTTCACCGTATTCGGTGTCGATTCGTCAATCTTGATTATGTTGGTTTTGATGGCGCAGGTTGCTTTCTCGCTAGCGTCGTGATGATCCACCCGCGAAAAATGACCATGGACTGCCGCACTGACCAACCAGCACTTCGCACGGATGCATGCAAAAAAAACGCGTAGAACCTGGCTATAATGGTAGATGCACCATCGAACTCGATTGAGTCGCCGCCTTACTCAGGATTGCCGCCATCAGCAGCCCACTAGAGCTTTTGGAGTTTTTATAGTTCTCTCATCACCGAATTTTTTCTATCGATCTTGGCTTTGTCAAAGGTGACTTCGAATTTCGCGAAATCCCTCTTGTTGGCGTCGCTCGGGAAGGTCTTGAACGGAGCCGCGGTTATCACAGCTTGTCTGGCTGATTTGTCAACGTCGGGGATACCGCAGGCCTTGATGATGTCAGTCTTGGACAATTTGCCATCGTTGCGTACTCGGAACTCAACAACTACAGCCTTATACACTTCTTGTCCTGTCGGAGGAAACCATTTGCCGAGGATCTCGGTCTCGAGGTCCTTCTTGTAGGTGGTCCAGGAGCTGCTTTCCGTCGCTTCGACCTTGGCTTTACTCGCCTCTTTGCCCTTGGCAATGGTTGATGGTACTGCGAACGCTGTAGCGATCAGGAGGGTACTCAGAGCAATCGTTCCCAGGCGCCGAGTAGAGAAGCGATACGCTGCAAGAGCTGGTCTGGACTTGAACATTACGATTCACCTCAGTAGTTCCTGATCCCTAACATCCGTCTATTTTACTCAAAAATTCGCAAATTGCACATTAGTCCGTGTTTTCGGTCACAAGTCGATAAATATTCGCGACCATCTGGGTATATATCTAGATGGCTGGCAGGGAACCCCGGGGGCTAGACCTAAGTGAAAACACAAGATCGTCGCGAGAAGATGTCGCTCGATCGTGCATACGAAGTCTATTGCACGACTATCAAGCTTGAAAGTTCAGCTGATTTACACGCAATTGTTGAAGCGTTGAAGACAGTTCAAAACGCACTCAATGCATCAAGTCAAGGCGCGGTAAAGCTAACGGATCGACTCTGGTATCGAATAAGGCAGGCGCTGTTCGATAAGCTCCTGACCGGATATTCCAATGAGCTGGATATTTTTGATCAGTCTGGTTCTCCGCTGTTGACCGGTGATTCCATTCCCGAGTCAGGGTCATTGAAAATCAATCCAGAAGGCCTCCGAAGAGTTGACGATCGCTTTCACATTCCGGTAATCGACCTTCATGAGATGACGCTGATTAAACTGTCTAAGGTGTGGGATCTGCACGGACCGAGCCTCAGGCAGGAGCATTTTGTTGATCTGCATATCGAATGTGCAGGTGGCGCTTGTATGCTGCCCGCCAATGTTGTTTTCGGCCATGAGCGATTGAGGGAAGAGACGAAACACGGACGTCGACTCGCATACACTGAGTGGTGGGACCTATATTGGCGAGCATATTGCACTCCTGACGAAGAGGAGCTTTCCACTGTTCGTGAGCGCATGGCGATGCTCGAATCGATCTGGGGTAACTTGTCTAAACACAGCAAGGCTGACGTGGCTTAATTTGGATTGCTATTTGTTGGAGTCCGAAACAGTAGTCTCGTGAATCGCATAGAGTCGTGTGCAACGCATATGCGTACACAATTCTTGGTCGACCAGCTAGATACCAGATGCACCATGACTGGGCTGAGACACTCACACAATGAAATTCAGAGCTCAGGATTGTTTTGCCGATGCAGATCTTTGTGCCGGAGCGGTCGGTCTGGCTGCTATTCGCCTGCTGCCCACAGTCGCATATCTAGGCGTTATGACGAGTCCGTTTTCGGGATAAATTTAGATACAGAGAGAAGGAGGCATTCTCCATGAAGGTCCTGAATTGTCTAGCCGTTTTGACGCTTCTATTTAATGGTGCGAGTGCTTCGGCCAATTGGCGAGATGATAACCCCAACAAACCGAACGGCTATGAAGCCAGCATGCTCAGATATCATTACGGCACTCCTGACGATTCCGAACCGCACAACGGCTATCGAGCGACTGAGATTAGAGCTCGAAATGGATTGGACATCTACGCCCCACCTTCTGATGACGATAGTTGGGGGGATCACGATCGAAGCGGTAGTTCCTCGAGATTCGCCGGCGGAGGAGGCGGAAGGTCAAATGGACTTCTAGGCAGCCACTTCAGGCAAGGGCAGGCCGAAGGTGAGGCTTATTGGAAGCAGCGATTACAAAATCGAATGCCGCCGTCGAACATGTCGATGGGCGGTGGCATATCTGGTATCGCCGGACAACGGCAGATGGACTCATACCAACAACAGATGCCAGCTTACCGTCAGCAGATGCAGGCTTGTCAGGCACATTCCTGGCAGGGCAATAGGGCGGGCACGAGCGCACAATATGCAGGACATATGGGTGGAGCTTCCGCCGGTTGTCAATCAAGCAATCCCTTTGCCGCAGGCTACAACCAATCCGCCGTCAACGGATCTGCCAACTATCAGTATTCTCCTAACACTCCGTATGGCGTCAACCCCTCTGCATTACGTTCTGTAATGGGTCAAAGACCGATGGCAACTCTTCTGAGAAATAGCCAGGGCGGGTTTAATCGTATTTATATGGGTGAGTAGCCCAACTCCATTAATTTTCGCAATTTTCTAGCCATCGCCGTTTGGCAAGGCGCGGTGCTCTCAGTGTCCTTTTTTGCTCGCGAACGCTTCATCAGGTAAATGTTTTATGGTGAGCGCCTTGATGAAATAATCAACGTCAGCGTTGGCCTTTGAGCCTGTAATGAGAGCCGCATAATAGGGAGTTTGCCTCCATGTTTCTCTTGCCACCACTAGCGTTGCGGACTCCTTGTCGTCTTCGCCGAAAGTTATTACTCGGCCTTGCCATCCGGTACCTTCAAGCTCTTCATCGCTCAGTCGTCGAAGCTTACTTCGCTCGGGTAGCAAGCTGCGATCGTAGTACGAACAGCTATCGGCTAAAAGAGTTTTCTCAAATTCATTGATCGCCAGCCCTTCCATATTGGCGCCACCCGCGGTATCAGGCGTATATCCTGTGATCAAAACGAATTGAAGTTTAGGACTGCGCCCGCTCCATACGTCCACGTTGCTTCTTCCAATTAGCAAATAGCCGTGCTCTTTTCTCACTGGAAAATCCGCGGAGAAGTCCGAATTCTCAATTTTTGACCAGCTCGTTGTCGCGGGTTTTGATGCCAGCGAATAACTCTTCGGTGGCGCAAGCGCTGCGAACTGGCAGGTGGACATGGAGCACATAGTCAGCGAAAACATCAGACCGCCGAGCACGAGGCCCACTCGAATCTGACCCGCCCAGTCTTCGATCTTTTGATTGTCTACGCTACACAACCGTCAATGAATATTCGAGTATTAACTGTCCAAGCATAGCACAACCAGTTTTGGGACCAGAAACCCAGTATAGAGTCCGCCTTGAGACATCTGCAACCTGGTCACTTTTGTGCAACTTTTAGGGCTCATTTTGAAGCTGTAGCTGCGACGGAATTCAAAGGTGATGATATGACAATTGGTGGTGGTAGTGAGAAGGGTGTTGAAGGTCCGGTCAAATCGGATGCGCGTGTCCAGTCGTCTTTAGGTCTGGGTGCCGCTTCCCCTTCGTTCAATAAAATATGGGAAGTCGCGAACACCAAACCTAATACTGCTACAACTTTGCCTGGTTTCGAATTGACGGGAGCAATTGGTGATTCTGAGAATCAGATTACAGGAGAGTCCTTCACGAAGAAAGGTGGGCACGATGTCGCATCGAACAAACCGGATTCGCTTCGAGGCAAAGGAACGTCAATCTACAAGGAGCCCGTCAAGCCTAAAGAGGGCAAGAAAGAAGATGAGAAATCAAAGGCTAAGGAACCGGATGAACATGCCAAAAAAGACGATTCGCGAGATAACGCAGATGGCAACACTCCGCCTCAGGACGATGCTGCACGCGGAGCGGGTGCGCGTGACGCCGGAGGGCGAGAAGCTGCCGGTCCGCCTGGCAATCCGAATCGAATCCCACAAGGAGGACCAAGGGCGCCCGAGATACTTCCCGCCGGATCGAAACCGATTAACAATGGTGCAAAATGAAGTAACTGATAAGCACCAGGTTGGTGATTCGTCCGTTCTGTCACTAACCGGGCTTTCGTTCGCTCTCTAAATAGCCTTGCTATTCGGTAACATCGGTTGCACTAAGGGATCTTATCTGGGTTTCGACCTTCGTTGCTTCTGCAGTTCGTCCTGTAAAGTCGAGTAAGCGCTTGTAATTGGTGAGCGTCGTCAACTGCGTGTTGGTCGGCACCCCACCCTCTTTTTGAAAAGCAATCGCCTGCTTCATCAAGCCTTCGGCCTGGTCGAGCTTTTGTTGTCCGACGCGAACTGCAGCATAGTTGTTCAGGTATGTCACGAAACTCTCTTTGACTATGGTCGCGTCAGGGGCTATCTTCAGAGCGTCGCGACAGGCTTGCAATCCCTCTTCGAATTGTTTTTGTCCAAAAAGCTTCGTCGCGTTGCTACATAACGTCAGTGCTTGGTTGATTTTCATGTTAGCCCGGTTTTGCTCATTAATCTTTGGATCGGAGGCCATCTCGACCGGAGCATCGTTGATCTTTCCGCTAAGCTCATTCAAACGATCTCGCACGACATCGGCGTTGTCGCCTTTGGGCTCTAGTGCAAGCGATTTTTCGAAGGCGGCTTTCGCCTCTTCATCCTTGTGGAGATTGATTGACGCCTCTCCGACAAGTGACCATCCTTCGGCAAAACTCGGTAAAATCTCCGTGCATTTCCTTGCCTGGGTCAATGCGTCTCCGTCTTTTCCTTGTTGCAGAAGGGCAAATCCGTACTTGTACCTTATCGGTGCAAGGTTGGGCGCTGATTCTACTAAAGACTTCAAGATCTCAGATGCTTGATCGTATTCTTTTCTGGAAATATGCTGCTGTGCTCTGGCAAATGCATTGCCAATCTCCAGGCTTACCACCTCATCGCCAATCTTCATCATCTGCTTGGGCTGCTTGTCTTTAGCTTGAAGTGGTGCTGGAGCCGCCACCACTAGCGATATCAAAAGTGGTACCAAAAGCGCTGTTTTTAGGAGTGGTGTCATTGAATTGTATTCTTTGCGCGGAGCCAGTCAAGCTTCGCAAAAGTGATGTTGTGTTCGACTATCCTACTGCTAGACTTGCTGACCAACCTCAACCATCCAGCTTTGTAGTAATTTTCATAGTTTAACTATCCTGTCGACTTCAGTTGGAATCCCGTTGTTTAAGCTTTAATCACAATAGCGTCGCGCGCTACAAATTGCCTCTCACTAAGCCTTAACAGCGACGTTAAGGCTCAAAGCGAGTGCTCGCTCTTTTTCTCCTCTGACTTCAACGTCCAGTGCAGAGCAAGAGCCGGTGCAAGTAGAAAGAAGATGTAGAAAAATTTGATTTGAGCGAAAAATCCCAAAACAATTGCCCCTACTGCTTCTGGGGTTGTTCTGTACATGGAGCATGTTATCGCGCTCCACTGGTCCCACAAGGCAAGAGTCAGACTTGCCATCAGCACTGCAAGTACGAAGCTGACAGCCAATGTCCGTAGCAGAACATTTCGAGTCAGTCGAATAGTCTCTAAATTCATGCGCCCCTCCAAAATTTGCCCGCCAATTAAATTCTATGCCTGGAAAGTAAGGAATGCTCGATCATTAATGCGGGTGCAATAATTGTGGTTCGGGGATATTCAATCGATACAAGACGCGCTCGAATCGCCTCGCAAACGCGTCAGCCTTCAGCAGGTGCGATAGAAGTCGTCATGCAGTTCTTGCGTGTATTCATTGAGGATGCCTAAATCACCAAAATGAAACTTTTGGGCGCGATTGCTTTCGGCAACAATTGCATTGCGGGGTTCGACAAATGAGCGGGTGCAAGAGCAATCAGCAAGGCGATCATTTGGCACCATAAGGGAGACATCGGTGGTCAGCAGCGCCCCAGGCGGCGGCGCAACGTACTGGCTGGACTTGCCGTTGAATGAGATGGTGCGTGCGAGTTGAGTAAGAGACTCTCCGACACTACTTGCAATGCTTCGTGCTCCAGTCCGGGAATTGTTGAATTGTTGGCGGATTCTTTCCGCCAGTCGGTTACCACCGTCTGCGCCGATGTGCGTATTATCATGATGGAAGAGCATTGCAATTCATACAAATCCCCTTTCTCCTTCCGGCATATGGTTCAGTCGGTGAAATAGGGGATTTGCAGTCTTGAGTCTGTTGATTATTCGAACCGGGCGATGCCCTAGTCGATTATGCCACCATCCGCGCGGAGCGTCTGTCCTGTTATCCAGCGACCATCGTCCGAGGCGAGGAACGCTACTACTGCAGCGATGTCTTCTGGTTCGCCGACGCGACCCAGTGCAGTTTTGGATATGTAGACTTGTTTGGTTTTTTCATCCAATCCTTGATTGTACATGTCTGTCGCCGTCGTGCCAGGAGCCACGCCGTTGACCGTGATTTTTCTGACGCCAAGCTCCTGTGCCCAGATGCGGGTCAATGTATCAAGTGCCGCCTTAGTAGCGGAATACACGCTACCCCCTTTCATATTAAGCTCTGCGGCCACTGATGAAATGTTGATAATTCGACCACCTTCCGGTATGGCAGGCAATGCCGCAATTGTGGTGGCAACTACGCCTTTGACGTTGACATCGAATACTCGCTGGTAGTGGTCTAGATCAATTTGATCGACTGGTACTGCTTCAAAAACACCTGCGTTGTTGACGAGAATGTCGATTTTTCCGAAGCTTTTGAGAACCTCTTCGACTAGCTTCTGGGTTTCTCTGGGCGATGAAACATTGGCCTTGAATGCTTCGGCCTTAGCGCCGAGCTTATCAATTTTTGCCACCACATCATCCGCGCCCGATTTTGAATTGGTATAGCCGACTGCAACTGTTGCACCTTCTTCAGCCAACCTTAGTGCGATGGCGGCTCCAATTCCTCGCGATCCGCCTGTCACTAACGCGACCTTGTTTTGCAATTTTTTTGCACTGGTACTTTGTGCTTGTCTTTCTTGAACTGGTGTAGTCATTTTTCTATCCTCCAAGTTTCCTATTTTTGTTAATGGTTACACTGCTGTCAGCGCGTGCTGAAGCATAAAAATGTCAGGCCGCCTGTGCTGTCTGTTCTGCAGATCTTAATCGATCCAGCGTTCGTGCCGCACGGCCAGCAACGTACGGGTTTTCATCGCGGCTGAGTATTTGCAGTATCTCAGATGGTATCAATGCGTTTTCCGCAAGTGAGTAGCGCACATCTGCATCGGTATCTTCTGCAAGCTGCAACAGAAGCGTCCTGTTGGCTTTAGGATTGTACGCAATACTGAGTCGCACCTCGGCGCTGATATCCTGGACTAGCTTGAGTAGTGCGCGTAGGGAAGTGTTTCGATGCTCGGCAACGCGGGCTCGAATTCTTTCATCGCTGGAGCTGGATAACTCATCCAGCAATGCGGTGGTGGCATATGGACTGCTCGCCATTATGTGGAGAGTTCTTGGTGTGAGATCGAATAGCATTTTTGGCACCTCATTGCAGACGCACCAACTTCGGAAGCGGTTCGTCAACTTGATTTTTTGTTCTTTACTTGATTTTTTCGGCGTTTACCTACACTCCTTGCGGGAGCGCTGGTGTTAGTGGGGCGGCGGGCTATTCTAGCCCTTTAAAACTACGTTGAACATAACGTCGATGAAGGTCTCCATCGGTTCTGTATTCTGAGTCGTCTTTGCTCGCATGACGGCCCCAGACCAGCCGCAGAGAAAAAGTTCTGCAAGGACGGCGGGTGGTCTTGATGTACAAATCTCTCCGGACTGCTGCCCCTCTTGTATGCATGAAGTGAACATATCTCGCCACTTCAGCATCACGGTGCTCAGCTCTTGTCGAAGGACTTCGCTCTGGTCTGACATCTCCTGACTCAGGGTGCCGACCAGGCATCCTCTGCGGCATTTTTGCGCGCCCAGGGTAGTCAAATTGTTATCGCAATAAGTACGCAAGCGCTGTAACGGTGTCTCTTTCGGATTTCTCAGGATGCGCACCAGATCTGCGGAATAGCTCTGGTCGAAGTGGCGAATGATCTCGACCGTGTAATTCTCCTTACTATCGAAATAGTGATAGAAGGAACCTTTTGGTACGTTGAGCGCTGTCAATATTTCTTGAATTCCGGTGTTGGTATAACCCTTTTCGAACATCATATCCATGCCTACATTAAGCAGTGCGGTTCGAACTTCTGGTTTTCCGCTAACTCGTGGCGTCATCTTATCGTCTCTAACTTTCATGTCATTTCAGCAGTTTCCTGCCCCTCTTATTTAGAATAGACCGGTCGGTCACATCTGTCAAGCGTGAGTCGAATTCGTGTACTGATGTGTTATTGAACCGGTCCAGCTGCTCAAATCCCCATGGGCAATCACGAATTCGGCGTGCACCTGTTTGTCTGAGATACCGGGCGTCTGTGCCGTGTTGTAGAGAAAAACTGTTAACAGAATTGCCATTTTGTTGATTAAGCTGTTCATAAACTACTCCTGAATGATATTAGACCGGTCGTCTAATTACTGTGCAAAAAATTTTCTCGATTGAAACTCCACTGCTAATGGGTGTTTTTGAGCATACTCCTTGTTGAGCTTTTGTTGTTCGTTGACCAGATGGTCGACCCAAAGGCTGCGCAAATTTTGCGGATTGAATTCTTGTCTGACATTCATAGAATGCTTGTTAGTGCCGATTTCAAATGTGTTAAATTGGCTGGTTTGGTCAAACATTGGATTGCCCTCTCTGTTGGTTCGATAGTCCCAGAATAGACCGGTCGGTCTATTCTGTCAAGATACCCCATTAAACAAACTCTGAAAGTTTAAAAGACATGCAATTGTCTGAGATTATGTGGATTCGATAGGGTGAGCTCACGTGGTGTAGCCCGAAACGTGGGCAAGTATTGTCGTCCTGATGGGGTTTGAACCTTACTATGAACTTTGAACCTTAGTACGGAAACAATCGATGTCGCTCACCAGGAGGCGGCACTTAAGCACCCGGCGACGGATTTTGTACCTTGCGACAATTCAATTGACGACCTCACGGCACTGCTGGACGCATGCAGGAGCAAGGGCGTGCTGGACCTGATCTACCTGCCGTTTTTATAACATGCTTTAGGGAGCAGGCACTGCATCAAATTTTGTTGGCTGCTCCGCCGGTGGTGTCAGCGGGATTGTATTGGTTTGAAAATCTTTTCCGTCGGAATTCTGGTTGGTCGCATCCTTTGCCTTCGATGCAGTAGAAGGATCCTTATTCGACTTCGATGGATCTTCGATACTCCTCTGGTTTCCGTTGGTCGAACCATCGTCAATCCAACTCTTCTTTTGACTGTCGGTGGACTCACCGGTCGCTTCCTTGCTCGACTTTTCCTCTGGCGTTTCATCTCCGCCATCGGACACTGTAGTCGACTTCGGTTGTACCGTAACGCAGGTGTTGATGATGATCTCGACTCGGCGATTGAGCTGCCGACCGGGGGGATTGTCGCTTCCGTCCGCATTGGTATTAGGAGCAATTGGTCGATTCTTCCCGTAGCCTTTTATCTTGATGTTGTCCTTATCGAAGAGCTTGTTGTCCGATAGCCAGTTTTTGACGGTCTCAGCACGTTTGAAACTGAGACGCTCGTTATAGGTGTCGGCACCTATAGAGTCGGTATGACCTTCTACAGTGACCGGGTGTGTCGTATTTCGCTTGAGCTCTGGGACCAGGAGATTGAGAGTAGATACCGCATGCGGTGTCAAAGTAGATTTGTCGAAATCGAATAGCGTGTCGCCGGAGACAGTGAAGCGGCGCTCGCACGGTAGACTCTCGCTTTTAATTGCTTTCCATCCCTTCGGGATTTCTATGGCGCCAGGCTTTTGCATGGTACCAGCTTTTTGAATCTCTCCAGGCTTTTGCAAGGGACCTACGTGAATGTTCTTCCAATATTCATCCCGAGACTTTTGCTTCTCTTTCTGATCGTCAAACCACTTATTGATTCTATTTACGTCGGTTTTATCTTGCGCGTTGACCGGGAAACCGACTGCAAGAAGCATAAGGACCAGACAGTACGTCGTTATTGATAATCGAGTCATCTTAAATCCACACCGAATCACCACAGAGCAAGTATAGCCACCTGGGCTAGTTAGGTCACGAGTTATCCGCCGGTTTGAACACCCAAAATTTCTGTCCGAGATAGTTCAAAACGGTGCTTGTCCCGGTCGCAGCGAAGAATGCAATCTGCGCCGTGTACTGTTGAAGCGTCGAACCGAGCAGCTCAGACGAATCCAGTACCAACCGATTGACAGCAACATTTGCACCGAGCGTGGTGAGGTACAGGCAAATGAACTTTACTATCTCTGAGTTTGATCGCTTCGGCTTTTTGAAGGTCCAGAATTTATTGAGCATGTACGCGACGATCGTCCCCGCGATGAATGAAATCGCCTTTGCGACCGATGGGGGAAGTACAGCGAAGAGCAGCCAATATACAGTGGTATCGCAGGCAACGGCTGAGCCGCCTGCCACCAGAAATCGCTTGAGCTCGCCTGGGTTCGCTTTTGGCGTTGGTTGGAGCGCTTCGTCCATAAGGTTAGTATGTGTGACTCCTGGTAGTTGCTTGCTGAGATCGTATCACTCTCGCGAATCACTTGCAGGATTTTCAGCGGTCAGATTGGCGATATGGACTTAGTTATTCCATTCAGTTGAGAGTCATGTGTTCTCATGACTGCCAGAATCTCTGGACTGTTCAGTGGAGCGAAAGGAGCGGTCCGCTCCTTCGTCCGTGTTGCGATCTACATGGAAGTTTTCCGCGTCATCCGCCTGCGCGAGGCGATTGCGTAAATACGCAAAAGTAGCTACACCGCAGGATTTTGAACAGCTTTTTGCAAAATCTTAACAAGTCCTAGATAGAGTCATACGCACACCCCGCTTCGACAAACAAACGCATTGTCCGCGCTGTCCGGCAGCGGCAGATTGTTACTGTCGAATATAGTTCTGCGGCACAACAGACCGCAGGCACCACGCACATTTACCCAGGGAGTAGAACCATGAGAGATATCCAGGGACAAGATAATTCGTTCAATGCCATCGATATCTGGAGCACAGTGACAAGTGAGATCTGGGCTGTGCAGACTGAGACGAAGGCGGATCTTCCTCTGCCGTCGGCGAAGCCGAAGCCACAGCCAGAAGCACCATTGAGTCCATCCGGTCCGGAAGAGAAGACGTCGGGTCCTGCAAAAACCGCGCCCAACGATGCGGCTACCGCTCCGAAGGAGAAGCCACAACCGAAGCCACAGCCCAAGCCGATTGTTGACTATCCGATTCCCGCGCCAGGCGGAAAGCCACTCGCTATCGACGAGTTGGTGCTCGGGCAGAAGAACGAGCGAGGGGAATTCACTTCGAAAGATCACGGATTAGGATCGGATCAGTATCAAGAGCGAGAAGCCGCTGAGAAAGCGCTTATAAGTCTTGGTGTCAAATCTCTCCCGATGATTGAACGAATACTCTTCGGCGCCAGCGATGGCGACAAGCTTACAAAAGCTGAAGAGTCCGCTCGAGAAGATCCAGAAGTTATGAGGAGACTGGAGCGAATCTACATGTCCATTCAAAATGATCTGCCGCGGTTGATAAGGGATTTGTCATCGAAGGACAGAGCTGTTTCCAAGGAAGCGAAGGCTATTCTTGGTGCGATGCCGGTGGCGAATCTCGTGCATTTGATCGCCACTAATCGAGATTCTCTCACGGACGAGCAGTTCAAAACGATTGGCAAATTTGTCCATCCAAGATTGTCAGAGCGGATGCTCATGGCTGACTACGGCATCAGAGGCGATTGGAGCCGGACCGCCAACCCGGCTGACTTATCGCGCTCTCTGGCTGTCTACGAAATTCTGGGCCTGCCCTTAGAACCAATTCAGGCGAGACTGGCTTACTCACTTCTAAAGAGTGGTGGCGCACAGGATATCAAAAAGGCCACGGAGCTGCTTGCAAAGTTGGATGGTCCCAACACCGTTGACGATGAAACTGCCGTGTGTCGTGATGTTTGTCGGGCTATTTTGGCTATTCGCGGCGGCAAAGTAGAAGATGGTCTGACTTCGCTTGAAGCCGTCGTTGAGAAATCGAGTTTGAAAGATGATGAGGGCAAATATATCGATGGACCTGCCTTGGCGAAAGCCTGTGATGACCTCAACTGGTTGGTGTTTACAGGAAAAATCCACCTGGATGCTAAACAGAAGGCTCGACTCTCCGCGGTATCAGAGAGCGTTTCAGTGTTTAGACGAAGCGGTATCAGCGAAGCGCTAAAACTGCTCGGGAAGTAGAGCTCTGCTGAATTCTGCTTAATGAGCCGAGAGGGTCGGATATTTGTCGGTGAAAACATGGCATGAATATTCTAGCGGGAGTTGCTAGAAGCCATGAGACATCGAAGAAACAGGGAAATAGGTAGTGCGCAAATCTCTGAGTTTGCGGTCGCGCTCACTGTATTTTTCCTTATCCTGCTCTTCCCGCTCATTAACCTATTCTCTCTGACTACGGCATATGCGACAGCTTTTCTTGCGGCCAAGCAAAGTGCGACCAGAGCAGGTAACTCCACCAACTTCGCCGAGGCTTTGCAAAATGCCGAAGCGGGGGTTCGGGAAGTTACAGATTCTGGATTAGGGCAATACGCTAAGCTGCGACCGGTTGGTGGCTTCAACAACAGCGGCATGAACATGTACGTAACTGATACCAACTATAGTACTAACGTCAGCATCTCTCACGGTCCTAACACTCCCGCTGTTTCCGACATGGACCCTGAACAATACTTCTATTCGTACGATGTCGTAGTGACTTTCGATGCTGGGCCGATGATCGATTTGAGCTCCGTACCACTCATTGGTGACATCCATGGTTTGGGAAAACCTGTCCGAATCACCTTCGAAGCTAATAGATCAATCGAACACTTGGATGGATTGAACATTGCCGGTGGTGGTTTTGTCACTACTGGCGGTATTGGTACTTCAGATACGCACTCTGTACTCGGACCTCTTGCCTCGGCGGGTAGCGTGGCGTCTGGCGCCTATGCGGCGGATTCTGCAGCCAGCGTCGGGACCGGGAGTTCTTCTCAATCTTTCTTCGTCGCGGGATCGCCTAGGCGCCCATGGCAGGTTGCTTCCACCAACGGAGTCAATAGGTACATTCCTAATGTCTTGAGTACAATTCATGTTCAATTGACTGGTGATGTGGACTTCAACATACCTGTCGATGTTATGGAGACTGACTTGTATGAAACCACTGCGGCGAATGTAGCCACCATTCACAACAATGGCGGCTACGCTATCGCATATTTCAATGGCGGTGCATGGCAGCCGGGTATGCCCGATTCAGGCGATTATCCACCTTCTGTCATCGGCAAACAACCTATGGCTGGTTGGCCGGAGGAGCGCTGGCTCGACATAAGGCAGATTGAGCTATTGAGACCAATCATCCAGGCGAAAATGCAGGTTGCGAAGAGCAAGGGTTTCGATGCTGTTGATGCCGATAACATGGATGGTTTTACCAACACCAATGAATTCGGCCTGACTGCACAAAATCAGATAGATTTTGACAGAATGGTCGCAGAAGAGGCTCACAAAGTCGGTCTTGCAATCATGTTGAAGAACACGGGATCATTGATGGACGATTTGGCCAATGATTTCGACGGTTCAGTGGCGGAGCAAGCCTATCGATACCAGGAAGCTGGAATCTATCAGCCGATGCGTGACCAGGGCAAGCCGGTCTTCCTTATCGAGTATAAAAAGCCTTCCAAGAAAAACATCCAGGATGCCATTACTAGAGGCTTTAACATGATTCAGGCGAAAAAGGCTTTGAAAGGCAAGACCAAGATGTTGACGCCCGCCTGATTCTTTGGCGAATGTTGTGTTTATCAGAAAGTCAGAATGCCATAGGCGCGCGGTTTTGACGAATTAACAAAGAGTAATTGATTGGTCTCCTATTTATTCTTCAACGCGCCGTTATTCATTCAGAGGGTATGTTCAGGAGCGCTAAAATGATGAGCGACGCACGAGTAAGAAGAGCCGCAACTATTGAGATAAGCAGAGGCATGGTGTTGCGCGAGCCATCCCCGGCCAACTCAGAGCGGGCCCAATCCGGTAAACTAGTCGCCTTGATCAGACCTGAAATTCCGGGCGCCATTGCGCTAGAAGACAACATTAGCTCTTCCTCCAATGCTGTGAAGAACTTCCGTATAGTCGATGGCGTCGGGCCGCTGTATGAATTCCGTGGAATTGCGACTTGTCGTGGTGACTTCGTTGAGATTGCACCGGTCAGCTCAGTCAGCCGATTGCGCTAATGCGTTGTTTATATTGTCTCCGCCCACAAGGACGAGGAATTCCCGGACTCTAGCGGCATTCGACCTTTTGTGTTAGACGGATTTCGCCCCAGTTTGTGGTTTTTAAGCTTCGGGTCGCATTACTGAAGACCTGAACGTCTTCTGGGAGCCTCGCGATGTTTGACCTGGGTTCGTGCTGCTTGTATCGTGTCGGAAGGCTGAAAAACAGCGTCTTGGCTTCAACCATCCAAGACCCGAGGCGGTCGTCACGGTCGGTGAGGGCTGGAAATGACTCGCCGTGCGATAAAGGGCGCTAACCTGGGTACAGCTTATATAGACAGTCTTTCGTGTCACCGAATTGATGGTTGAGGATACCAATTCTGCGCAGGCTATAGACTCGGCCGAATTTTCGGTCGGTTCGGTGGTTTTCGAGAAGTTCGAGATTCTTGCCTTAATCTCCTCTGGTGGAAAGGGCCGGGTTTACCGGGCAAGAAACCTGCATTTAAACTTGGACGTCGCTCTTAAAGTGTTGCTTACGGAGGCTCATTCACAGGTCGACGTGATGCGCTTTCAGAGCGAGGCAAGGCTGGCCAGCAAATTGAATCACCCGAACATAGCCACAATATTTGATTTTGGCCTGTTCGGCGAACGTCCGTACCTCTCGATGGAGTTGGTCGACGGAGAGTCCCTGGCAAAGAGGTTGGAACGAGTCCAGCGACTACCATTGGACGAATTTCTAAACATATTCATTCAGGTCGTGGATGCCCTTGTCTTTGCTCATGAGCAGGGTGTGATTCATCGTGACGTGACACCGGGAAACATCGTTATAGCAAACGGGCATGCTGGCGAGTTGATTGCGAAGGTTTTGGATTTTGGCATAGCGAAAAGGCTCGATGATCCGACTGCTGATTTGACACTGACCAGGCCAGGCACCATCCTGGGCAGCCCGCTTTTCATGAGTCCAGAGCAGAGCAAAGGTCTTCCACTGACTGCGCAATCAGATGCATACTCCCTCGGCTGTGTTATGTGGAATGCGCTTGTGGGGCTACCGCCGTTCGAAGCCGAAAACTTGTTAGCGACCTTGCTCAAGCATCAGACCGAAGATCCTGGCTCGATGCAGAGGTTCGCACCTGAATTGCCACCCGAGCTTATAGAAATAGTCGACGGTCTTCTCGCAAAAGCGCCGCATTTGCGTCCAGATTTGAAAAAGCGTGTGATTCCAATCTTCGAAAAGTTATTGCAATCGGAGCCGCCACCTGTTGACTCTCGCAGTGATGCAACCGATTCCACGACACAGGCAACGAGAACCGCCCGATTCAGATTTAGCTGGCCGTTGGGGTCAGTCGCCGTCTTAATCGTATTCGTTGCCATCGCGTCGATCTTTGTTTTGACAGTCAATACCGATTCAAAGTCCCATCGATTGTCTACCATTCTTACCAATCAGAACGATCCAACTATTACAGCGGCGCTCAATTTGATCAATGACACCGCCCGACCTGAGAGCGCAAACAATCCTGATCTACCGCTCGAATTACATTTGGGCGCCAACAACGAAAGTGTTCGATCGCGAACTTATAAGAAAAACAAGATAGTGAATCTGTCTGAGTCCGACGTGACCGACGATGTCTTCGAGATACTCAACGGATGGCAGAATTTGCGAGAGTTGATTCTGCGTGATACCAATGTGAGTTCTTTGAAAAATCTAGGAGAGCTTCGCACTCTTACTGTACTGAATTTAAACAAAACCGCTATAAGCGACGTATCGTTAGATGAGGTTAAAAAGCTGCCTCGACTAAGGATACTGGGACTTGCTCATAACAAGATTTCGGATCAAGTGCTTCCGCGATTGGCCCAGATCAAGGGGCTCGAGGATTTGGATCTGCAAGACACTCCAATATCGTTTCAATCTGCTTCTTCACTGTTGGCGCTCACCAAGCTGGAGAGAATCGATGTTTCCAAAACCCCAATAACCGAATCTGGTCTTCGAACTCTTGCTACTATCCCTGGTATCAAAAT
Source organism: uncultured Candidatus Obscuribacterales bacterium (assembly GCA_964418155.1). Lineage (GTDB taxonomy): Bacteria > Cyanobacteriota > Vampirovibrionia > Obscuribacterales > Obscuribacteraceae > JADYXR01. Next base: position 471,538 of record CAYQKX010000001.1, read on the forward strand.
AATAACAGTTGACGATTGCAAAAACATTCCTCCAACGGACTTATTGGCCATTAGAAATGACTTTATAGATGTTTCCTTTGTGCCTGTGTCGAACTCTGAATTCGATCTCTGTCTACAAGCGTTTCGCGCAGCGCGCGTTCAACACATTGATGCCAAGGTGATCGACACTGGTGAGCGGTACCTTGGTGCATGCCTAGCAAGAGTTGGTCCGAACCATCGCACACTGATCTCTGTCTACCTCGAGCTGGCACTAGCGTATGAGCGAGTTGGAAATTTAGACAAACCAAGGATCTTACTGCTACAGGCAAAGGCTCTGGCGCGTCGTCATGGTGATGTTGAATCCGAAGCCTTGGCACGAGAGCATCTTCAACGCATTGTTATTGAGGCTAATAAGCCCTTCTTGACACCTTCTCTCCTGAAGATGATAAGAGATAACCACGAATTCTCAGAGAACTCGATAGACAAAACTAGTCCACGGTATCCTCTCGGGTTAATAACGCTTGGTGATGCGTGCAGGGGTGAAGGAAAATTCAAAGAATCGCTCGCTCACTACAAGAAATGTTTGGACTCCTTGCAGCGTGTCACCCCACGCTATGGGCAGGAGGATCCGACAGTTCTGCGTGGTCAGTGTTTGGTTCACATGGCGCACGCGTACCTAAAGCTAAAGCGTATTGCCGAGACCAACAGGTGTCTGAAGGAAGGACTAACGATTTTGTCGAAGTGCGGCAAACTCAAGAGCAGCGTCATAGCCGAAATAGGGCTTCAAGGGTACGAACTCTGGGCGAATAATTTGCTTGAGGCAAAAAGATTCAGTGAAGTTTTGGAGGTTGTTGATTTATCAACTACATATGCCAAAGTGAATTCGATTGACGCAAAGTACTGCGTGAAATTGCTGCAAATGAAAAAGAAAGCTTCGGAAGCGCTGAGAACGAGCAAATCCGAGAGATGTATACGGTAGTACAGTAGTGGTAGAAGTTTTGACGGGCTTGGTGATTGGCTTCGGCACCTGGAACCGCCAAAGCGCCGTCGTCTAACTGCATGCCTTCGTGTCTGAACCCATAGATTTTTCCAATGCTCGGTTCAGCTTTCCTTTTTCTTCTTGCGCTTGGATGGATCGAATCCGGGCAGCGGTTCACAACCGAAGCGACAGGGACAGCCACTACGGGTGGTGCTCGCTTTTCGGCGCGGCTTCTGGTCGCCGTTGTCCGACGGTTGGCGATTCGGAGATTTTCCCTGTCTTTTCATAGCGAGATACCCGTGTGCTTATACACAATTCCTAGCGTAATGCAGAGCGACCGATGCCGCAATGTGCACAAACGCACATTTCTTCTGACCAAATTACCATTGAATCATACATCTCAATGCTTTGCTTGTTTCGATGGCATTCCGATAGTGTTTTATACCCCCTGATGTTGTAATTCGCTTCGCTCTTAGTTAAGCTTTTCATCTTGTTGAAGAAACCGAATGCAGAGCTGGCGGCATGATTGGAATTAGAAAGTGTCTATCGATTTTAGGTCTTGCTGCTCTTGGAGGTCTTTCCAGTCCTGCCCTGGCGAATCCGGCTCCAATTGGTAGTCCTGGTGGTGCGCTGCTGCCATGGTCACTGAAAAAGGTGTCCGGAGTGTCCATCCATGATGAGACCCTCGTTATTAGAGACGGTATGAAAGGAAAAATTCCGTCCTTCGCCCCTGGTGGCGGTACCATGGATGTCCCCTCTGTGCGGTATCATTCCCGGTATCATTTTTTCAATGCGACTGGACGATCGATGTCGCTGAAAGTTGGTTTTCCTGTGATTGCATATTCCATGAGAGCAGGCGGAAGTTATGGCGGGCTGTCCGATCTAACTGCGTCTTACGGAGAGGCGAGGTTGCCGGTCCATCAGTCGTCAATTTCGAAACCGATGGTCTTTCCGCGAGAAACGCTGACCACTGTAATGAGAGAATTGCAGTCCTGCAGGCTTGTGTCGAGGGTAGCTGAAAGCTCGGATTTTGTCGATTTGTCGAAACTTGGACCGAGCACTAAGACGGCTCGGAAGGCGCTAGTCAACTCTCGAGCGTTATCGACAAAGCAAATTACCCATGTGATCAACGAGCTTCGAAAAGTGGCATTCGGCGGAAGTGATGAGTCTCTAATCGGTCAAAGCCTGATCTGGTATACATTCGAGATTCCGCTCGATACTGGACTTTCAAAAGAGTTGACCGTTTCGTACGATAGCTTTGTACCGTTTGGTGGTGATCATTCGATCTCATATATTCTCAGCACAGGAAGGCTATGGGGCAATCGTATCGAGCGGCTTAATGTGACCGTCGAGCCTGATAGCGAATTCGTGTCCAAGGGCGGGCGGTATGAGATTCGACCGTCGGGAAAATTTCAACGCAGTAAAGACGGTGGCTTTCTCTTCGAGAGCGAAAACGTCGATCCGACCTTTGATGTGTATGTTAAACGAATTGAGAAATCGAGTGAAGATTAGTTGCGCATGGACTGTCGACAGAAATCTAACTGTGAATGGTTTGCTTGCTGTAGTCATGTCTTTCGAAGGACACGACTATCGGATAAACATCCTCTTCAGTGATTGTTGAGAGTATGGCGTCGTTGACCTGCGGGAGCGTGACAATGCGACTTGCCTGCATAGCAATGATCGAATCGAAGAGGCTTCGTACATCGCGCGCGGTGCCACCAATCTGACCACTCGCGTGTAGCTCGTCGAACAGTACTCGGACTTGTTCAAGTGCTGCGGGTGTCACCCTGAACCTGGCGCGTTTGCAGAATGACTGAAAGATGTCGAGCATTTGCGTCGGGGTATAGTCGTCGAAATGAATGGCTTTCTGGAAGCGCAGTTTCAATCCCGCGTTCGAATTGACGAACTTGCTTATCTTATCTTCTGAGCCGGCCATGAGGACGACGAGGGCGTCTCGATGGTCTTGCATAGCTTTTACGAAGGCGTCGATCTGTTCTTGCCCGAAGGCGCTTTGCCCGCCGTCAGAGACCAGCTCGTAGGGTTCGTTGATGAGGAGTACGCCATATCGTGCCGAAGAAACAGCTTCTCTCGCCTTGGCTGCTGTTTTTAGACCGGTTCGATCGATTTCCACAACATGTCCGCGCTTGATCACACCGAGTGCTCGATAGATGTTGGCAAGAATTCTAGCTACTGAAGTTCTGCCCGTGCCTGGATTGCCATAGAGCATTAAATGTCTGGTGATGGTTGATCCGGGCAGACCTTTTTCGGCTCGCATCTGTTGAACTTTGACGAAACTGACAAGCTGCGCGATATCTTGCTTCGCTCGATCAAGTCCGATGAACAGATTGAGTTGTTCGAGGCTTTGTTCTACTGTCATAGAGCCGACTACTGTCTTCTGTGTCGTCTGTTGAGATGGTGGCGGCGCTGGAGCCTCTTCCAGATTTACCGAAGTTCCGTGAGGATAAAGCGTTTTTTTGAATTGCTCTAGCCATGCGAATTCTTCCGGAGCTACATTCGAGTCTGACTTGAAAGCGGTGTTCGCCAACCGGAAGTACAACGACCTTGCTCGGTCACCCAAATCGGTATTCATAGACTGGTCGTAGAGATCGAGAATGCTTACCAATAGTGGTGTTTCATCAGGCCCCATATTCTTGGATGCGCCTTTGAATATTTCGCGCAGATTGTGCAGGCTGCCTTGGTGCCCATAAAACATCAAGGTCGGCGCCAGATCATGAAAGAGCTCCAGCTCCCGCTGATCAACGACCGAGTCAACGAGAATCGCTTGAGCACAATAGTTAGTAAAACTTTTTCGTATGAAACCTTCTGTATCTTTCAGCCCTTCCATTTGAGCCAGTTGCTCGACGCTTTTAATCACTTCACTGGCAGGAACTGCAAACTCCAGCACCGCCTTGTTCAATTCGCTAATAAGGGGACTGCTTTCTGCGCGCAGGCGCTTTTGTTGTGTTCGTGTTGCGGTCACGACCTCTGTCCAAAAGAGATCGAACTCCTGAAGGATTTCGTTGTCCTTGGGCGTGGGATGCTCCACGTGCGTGAGCGTGACGGACACGATTTTCATCAACAGGTCTTTGTACATTTTTGCTATCGATGTCTTTTTGACAGCGTCATAGCCACGCAACAGATTGAGCGAGTCGGTGGGCGGGTCCCAGTAGTAATGGTTCTCCACGAGGCGCTTGATTCTATTTTTGTGGTCGTCAATAGAATCGTTGTTTTCTTTCTTCAGCACAAAGTCGGTAAGGTCACCAAGGAACGCATATTGTTCTCTGGATAAGCCATGCTTCTTGTAGTCAAGCGTGGCAGCAATGTGCGTCATATCCAGCGCCAACTGTTTTTTTGCGTCTGGAAATTCGTCTCCGAGCACGCGAGTGTCCCACAGTCGGTCTAGAAGAGGCTGAATCACATTGTTGATGACTGCATCGAATAAACGGTGAAATCCGACCGAGTGCCTGGAATTTGGAGGCATATGATTGTCCTGTCCATATACGAAAAAGTATATTCTGTTATACCCGGTCAGGTGCTCAAAAGCAAATACCTGTCTGGGGCTATCGGATTGACTAGCTGCGGGGAGCGCTCTCCTCCCTGCCGAGCTTGTATCCGTCCTTGTGACCCTCCTGGTATCCTGCGCGAAAAGCGTCTCGGTAACCGTCTGCATATCCGCTCCGGTAACCGCTCCTGTAAAGCTCGCTTTGTTGTTTGTCCGAATCTTTCTCGGCGCTTTGAGCCTGGCTGGTTGGTATTGCCCAAAAACTAGCTAGAACACTGCTGACCAGTCCGATTGCGACAAGCTGTCCCGATTGGAGTCGCCGAATTCTCAATTTATGTCCCTCCCGAGAAGTCTAGACGATCATGATACGTCTGTTTCGTCCGTCTGAGAACTCTTCCCGTATTTTGTCCATGATCCAGGTACTGTTGCGGTCGAAGTTTGCAATGATGAAGTTGTCGAAAACTCGCAGACTCATCGAAAGATGATTGAGATTTTTGAGTTGACTGATTGACTCAGTATCTATGACCGTTTTGAGGAGAGATCGCAGACTTAACTTTCGACACCCCCTAATCTTTCTTCCGACAGCGTTACAGGGGATGTCCGGCAGAAATGGCCATGCCAAATCGACCTAATTTTGCTGATGTCTATCTCTCCGGCTGGCTATTGGAGCGAAATAAATGCGAAAAACCTTTGACTTCGAAACACTGAAAATTGAAGAAAGCCCAGACTTTGAATCGGAATTGGATTTTGTGATCAGTGAGATATCGAACGAAGACAGACAGCTCTTACTCTCAGCAGATGATCTTCCTGATTGCATATACGAAGCAATCGTCAGAAGCATTTCCTGATTAACTACACTTTTAATGATCGGAGACAACATGATAAGGGTTACAAAAACGGCGCTCGTGACTGGTGGCGCAGGCGGTATCGGATTCGAACTTTGCAAGCTGATAGCCCAAGAAGGCTACGACATCGTAATGGTCGACATGAACGAAGTTGGAATGGCTCGCGCGGCCGCTCAACTCAATGACATGGCAGGAATTGCCGTGCATACGATAGTGAAGGATCTCTCCAGGCAAGAGAGCGCACGCGAGATAGTCGCTGAGCTCGAGGAGCGAGGCATTGCAATCGACCTTTTGATTAACAACGCCGGCTTCGGCCTGACAGGTCGATTTGTTGATATCGGTCTGGAAGCTCAGCTCAATATGCTGCACGTGAATATCAGTGCTGTAGTTGCGCTGACCAGATTGTTATTGCCGGGCATGTTGCAACGCAAAAGCGCAGCAATTTTGAACGTCGCATCAATAGCGGCTTTCCAGCCAGGTCCATATATGTCGGCTTATTTTGCGAGTAAGGCTTTCGTGCTGTCGTGGTCAGAGAGCCTTGGAATGGAACTTGAGGGCACCGGTGTGACGGTCACTACACTCTGTCCACCACCGACCGACACAGGATTTGCCAGAAGAGCAGGCGCAGGTACGTCAATCGCTTTTCGCAAAGGCTTGATGGCGACTCCGGAAGAGGTAGCACGGGAAGCCTGGATCGGACTGAAAATGAAAAAGGTGATTGTGCTGCCATGCTTGCTGAATAAAGTAGCTGTTTTCACCGGTAGGTTTTTACCCAGAAAGGCAGTTACAGCAATAGCTGGAGCTATGAACAGGCAGCGCGCTACCGGCGCCGCAGATGGACTTCGTATTCCGCGACGTACTCAAGAGACAATTATTCCTCGTGCAGTTTAAAACCAATACGTCCAAATAAAGGAGGTTCTAATGAAACTTGCCCGCTCTTCAATGGTATTGGCTGTAGTGGCTATCACATGCGCGCAATTGCCTGCATCTGCTCGGGTCAGAGTTGAGGACTCCGTGACCGTAAATGCCAGCATCGATACTGTATGGAAGGCGCTGATGGAATATCAACGCGAAGAGAAGACGTTCAGCAAAAAGCTGGTAGGAACCTCCGACAATACGGTCAAGATAAAAGAAGAGTTCATGAAGCTTCCCGTCGTTGGCAACGCTTTCATTAACTATGACGAGGTTAGTCATAAAACGGAGAACCGGATTGACTACAAGCTGACCGATTCTAAGGTTCTTTCGATGTTCGAAGGCGCGTGGAGTCTAGAGGAGAATAGGTGCGGCAAAGGTGTAACGCTCAAGCTCACGACCGATATTGACAGTTGGATGCCGGTCCCATTCAAAAACAAAATTCTGCGCAATGCCACCATGAAAGGCATGGAGAAGCGCCTTGCTTTTGTGAAAAATTTTGCGGAGAGCCACAGTGTAACTCAATGATGAGCGCCTCGCCTGAAATAGTCAGTTTTTAGCATCAACAGACTTGCGACCGACTACTCTCGCTTCAACTTCCAGCAGATGTTTGAAATATCCGCTGCTGTACTTTTCGCCGCGCGCATACCATGATCTTTCAGCGTTTCGCAGTTTATTTCGTAGATGGTTACTGCAATCGTTTGTGTGGCTGAGTTTGAATCGCCCTGTTTATCTAGCATTTTCACTCTAAGTGCCAATTGTTGAAGAAATGGGGACCGTAGGGTAGTGAAAAACAGGCGTTTACCCATCAGCTGAAGGATTTCCTCAACTAACTGAGAGCGTATCCGAATCGGTTGGACATTGGCGAAATCACTTTGCCTGGCTCGACTTAACTTCAATTTCCGAAGTATTCAATCCGAACCCAGCCACAAGCTGAAGAGGAGCAGCTGATGGTCGCACTGGCTGCTAATTGGGTTCTAACTCTTTCATCCCGATGTTCACAACAACGAGCCTTGCCGACGATGGTCCAGAATGCCCAGAATGGTTCTATCGAGTCTGATCCAGGCGCTGAAAGTGCCTACTAGCTTGGTCTTATGGAGTTCCTGTCTTGACTCGGTTGCAACGATAGTTGTGTCCGGTTTCAGTCACAGTTCAAAGTTAATCTCAAAAGTGTCGGGGGCAACCTAAATCCTTACCAGGTTTCTAAAGCGGGGAGAACACAATGACAAAGGCTGTGGCGGTGTTTTTAGTATTAGTAGGTCTGGTAGCAACGGCTCAAGCGATCGATTTGTCATTCATTCTTGACACCGGCTTGGGAGAAACATTCGCGATTCTTGGTGGTGGACTGATTGTGATTCTGGGAATGGCGCTGGTTAAGTAATGGTCGAGAATGAGAGCATCGGCGGCTACGTTAAGCCTCGAATTGTGTGAATGTTGATACCACATCCAATTTTCCACGTCTCATGTATAGGATAGTTTGATTAAAACCTATCGAGTGCTTGATTTGTTTTGTTCAGGCATCGTATGTGGTATCAACAATTGATCGATCGAATTTAGATACACTAGCTCGTGCTCTAGCCGGCGGCTCTCAACCAAGTTGCCGATAATCGAGAAAGCGCCACTCTACTTTTGGCGGAATTCGGATAGACCATTGAAGCGCTTTTCTGGTGCTGCTGTTCTGTCGCCTTTGACGTACTTGTTCAAAAAATTCAAGCAGTAATACTTAATCAGCTCCTGATGATGATCTTTTCGGCTCTTATTTGTCCAGGCAAGATGAGCTGCTCCTGCGATCTCGATGAGATATGTCGGCGAGTTTGTTCGCTGAAAAGAGCCTTCACTACCTTTGAGGAATGGGGCTATGCCAAGATCTGCTGAACCGGACTGATACATGATCGGTGTCCTCACGGTCTTCAGACTTCCGTTATAGTTGAATGGATGCGCATATGGTGATAGCGCCAACACTGCCTTGACGCCTTGCATTTTCCAAGATGGCCAGCCACCAGCCAGACCGAGAACAGTGTAACCCCCTAACGAATGACCTACCAGAGCGAGTCTCGTGAAATCGACCTTCGATTTCCACTTCGAATCATTCTTCATCGCTTCTACCAGATGCCTTATATCTTCACCTCTGTCTGCGAATGAGGCATCAGTCCATGAAGAAGGATCGAGAATATCGGGGATGGGCTTTGTCTTGTCACGACGTCCGTTGCCAGTTGCATCCTGATGGTTCGGCGCCACTACAAAGTAACCTGCATCCGCGAATGCTCGCATCAGCCAGGCTGATTGTGTATTGACCCCTGTGAAGCCATGGGAGAACACCACCAGTGGTGCTCGATAATGAGTGTGCGACGGCTGCCAAAGTGCCACATCGAGACCTGCAATCCGGCAAAACTCCGCTCCGCGTGTCCTCTCCGCCAGGGTTTGAAATCCCGTAACTTGCCGCGTTCCACCAGTTAGACGCTGTCGAATTTGCTCGCGAATCTCCTCTTGCAATTGCCCATTTTGTGGGTATGCCGGCATGAAGAGAGTAGGTGCTATGAGAGCAAGCACTGTGGTTGCTATGCCAGAAGACCATACAAATTTGGGCACTGCTGAAGACTTTCGTGGGTAAGTTTACTGTACCCACTCATCCGGTTATCGAACGGTACGGGGCGCAAGGTTTTGGAGATGGCAGTGTTGAGTAGAGCAACTCTCTGCTGCTTTTTTCGAATGCCTCTGTGTGCGTTAGAACGTAAACGCCGCTGCGGTGCGGATGGATGCGCGGTGCAGTAGCGACTGCCGCGGCTCAAGCCAAATTCCAGTGAAAAACCTTGGTCGACAAGCAAAGAAACAAGCCGGTTGCCAATGGCTACCGGCTTGTCATAGATAAATGCTTTTTTGCTCTTGGCCTATGTGGCGGAAGTCTGCGCTGCGTCCTTCACCGCGTCGAGAGCGTCTTGCAACTTCTTCTCTTTGTGATGATTGAGCGAGGATCTGATGATCTTTCCACCACTGCCCTTCAGCTCTTCTAGCACTTTATCCGGCGTTGCCTTTCTGACAAGAACGAACAGTGCGGAGTTGCCGGGTTGTAGCGATGCGGAAAGCTCTTTCATGAAGTTGTCGTCGATTCCCACGTCAGTCAATGCGCCATTGATTGCGCCGGATGCGGCTCCGAGAGCTGCACCGAAGAAGGGACTCAAGAAGATTGCTCCTATCAGCATCCCCCAGAATGTGCCAGCTACTGCACCGTGTGTCGTGGGATCCCACATTTGATGGAGCTTGATCTTGCCATCTGGATTCTTTACTGCAACAACTGCATCTTCGAGATCGATGAGATACTCGCGCTGCAACTTCAGCAGAGTCGTTCGGACTTCTTCTGCCTTCTGAACATCATCGTAGCCAATTACGATTAACTCGCTCATGAAAACCTCCTGTTCTCTGCGGTGTGAAAGTTATTGTCCGCTTATTAACGTCGGGAAACGCAGGTTAATCTGAAATCTTTATATTGCTTCACCTGGCACTACGGTTTTATTTTCAGCGCCTTAATCACTGCTTTTCTTAGATCGGGAACAATATAGCCCTGCGAGGTCTCGCGACCGGTTTTATAAATGATTGCATCGGCTTTCTTCGCTGTGAGCTTAGGATCCAGGCTCATGAGCAGTGCTATTGAGCCTGACCAGTGAGGCGCGGCGAACGAAGTACCTGTGCCTTGACTAATCTGTGGAATTGTATTGTCGTATGCTGGTACTAGTACCGCCGGTGATGCCGCATTAAAGTACGGACCGCGATTGGAATTGCTCCATAGCAATTCAGTACTCTGGTCGATGCCGGCAATTCTTCGCAAGTTTTTTTCCTTGCTGAGATCTACGAGAGCTTCATTACCAGCCGCATTGACGAACAGGTCATCATTCTTTAGGAGCGATTTACAGATCTCTTGTACCACCGGCGATCCATTGTATGTTGGAAGACCGAACGCACTTATGCTCATGCTTATCACTCCAGGACCACCGCGATCGGACTGATGGTCGATGCACCACCGCATGGCGTCTAACACGTCGACAGTGTCTATGGCTCCAAGATTGTCATTTACTCGGAGCATTGTGATCTTCACAACTTTGTTTGTGTGAGAAGCGACACCGGCAATATACAGGTTGTTGTTAGTGGCGGATACCGCCACGGACGCTACCGCTGTTCCATGTACTCCGGTGTCGAATGGGGCTTCGGAAACGCCGCCCGCAGCGTCGACAAAACTGTATTGATGAATATCGGTAAACTCATTCGCTACTGGCGTGATGCCGCTATCGATGAACGTGATTCGTGGCTGCACGACTTGACTAATGCCCTTGGCGTCAAGCAAGCAACGCATCTCCGTGAAGTTGATGGTCTGCAGGTTGATTTGTGTTGGGAAAGAAGGGTCATTAATCGATGGGGTGCAAGCTTGCGACTTCGAAGGAAACTTGACCTCGGCTGCTGCCATCTCCGGATCCGGAGCGCTTGTAAGTGTCTGTAAGCCACGTTTCGGGGACACACCTGAAGAAGACCTTACTTCGAAGATCGACCAGCCTTCTTTCTGGCATTTGATCTCGCGGTTAATAATGAAACCTCTTTTCTCCAGCCGCTTTTGGAACTGCGCGCTGTTGCTTCCAGACTTACTCATCACGAGGAGGCTCTGTCCTGGGGGTATCCTCAGCGGTTTCGCTTCGACAGCAGAACCGATCGCGCATAGACCCGCGACGGTGAAAACGCTCAAGAGTAGAGATGAGTAGTTAGCTCGGCGATTCATTTTTATTCGCTCGCCCTTGTTTTTGAACATCGTAATTATACGATGCCTCGGGCGGCTAATTAATTGTGGTCATTGCCTTTCGAGATTTTTCGAAATGTCGAGCGCGGAGTCTATGCGCTCACATCAGTGTCGAACGCCTCTCAAGCACTAACAAATGTGGGTGCATCGCGGTGATTACTACAGTGAGTTTCATCTCTTGTTTTTAGCTGTGGAAAACTACTGTTTGCTGTCTCGCCTTCAGCACTCTGTGGTTTGCTCCTACATTATTTTTTCCAGGTTGCCTACGCATTTTCGAGCCTCGTTGGCCAATTTTTGCATCTTCGCGTCGTCAGGGAATTGGTCTGCTGACTTGGCTACGGAGTTGCATGCATCAATAGTCAATGAGGCGGCTTTCTTTTGCAGCACGGAGCCTCTGGTGATATAGTTCTCCGCCATGTCGCAGGCGGTGATGCAGTCTTTTAGGGCGTTGGTGACGTTAGCCTTTCCAAATTTGCCCTTCTTAGTATTGACGTAATCTAAGGTCTTCTGACAGGTATCAGACACCATCTTGCAGTTGCCTTTCGCGATGTCTGGTGTAGTCTGCGCCATCGCAACTGGGCTGAGGCACAGTGAGAGCGCGAGTGATAGGAATAGTTGTTTCATAAGAGCCTCCGAACATAGGGTTAATCGCTCTTCCGTGACATGGTTACATTCCGGAAAGCTCCTGGAATCGAAGTTTTATTTACGTAACATTACAAGCCGAGTGTTTACAGTTATGCAGCCTACTTACCGGCGAAGCCGAACCATGTCATAGTCCAGTGTCCGTCGATTTCTCTAAAGGCGGCGAATTCATCATACTCACTGTAGAGGTCAGTTGATTTCATATAGCCGATCAGTTTTTTCCTGGTTGAAACTTCCTGCTTTCAGAGCTCAGGGTGCACACTGAGTTCGTTAGAATGACAGCGATAGCGAGATTCGTCGTGAAGCAGAGGAAATGTCTGAGTTTAGTCAGCATGCGACGGTTAGTTTTCACTTTCTACAAAATTCAGTTGCGGCTCGATGCATTCGAATACTTCGGCCGGCAGCTCTTCACGTCTTATAATGCCGCGTGCCACGGCGCTGGCTATGAGCCAATTCTCTTCCAGGTGACTGGTCGAGTATCTCCCATAGAGTCGTCGTGCCGGACCTTCATGAAATTGGTGAATTGCATCGCTAATTTCAAACGAGGTCATTTTACCTGACTCCCACTCGTTGAATTGGGCATGAAGCTTCTTGAGCTCTTCCTCCAACTCGCGCTCGTGGGCAGTTGCAGCCCATTTACGAAGCAGTTTGCGTATTGGTTTTAACGATTTGTCCATTATGTTTCTATCTGTCTGGTACTCTCGAAGAAGTTTATCAGCTCTGCGTATCGATACTCAAGATCTCGTAGTGGTCGATGACCCGATCGGCACCGAATAGATGGGATTGGGCAACAAGACTGTACTCAATGGAATTAACCTCAATTTCTTCCAGCGCTGGACGATAATTAGGCACTGCAACTTGAGGAGCGGTAAAGATAGTCAATGCGGAAAAAATCTGAGGGCCCAGGTGCTTTTGAGCAGGTCTACGAAATCGTTAGTCGCATTCCCAGAGGACGAGTCCTCACGTATGGTGCCATTTCAGATCGGATGAACAAACGCTTGAGTGCAGCTGCCGTCGGTTGGGCGATGAACGCTCTAGGTAACAAGCGTGAGGGCAAGTACAATTCAGAAAATGTTCCCTGGCATAGGGTGATTAATTCTAAAGGGATGCTGAGTACCTCGGAAGAAACGGGGATGCTGGACAAGAACGGGCGTCCGCTGAAGCTTCAGCAACTCTTGCTGGAACAAGAAGGCATCGAATTTTGTGATAACGAAAACATCGACCTCGAACGCTATCTGTGGATTGAATAATCGCACCAGTAGCGGTGGCATAGGCGACGTTCTGCTTTTAGCCGTTACATGAAAGGATGAGCCTACGGAAAACTTTCCTCGCTAAAAGAAAAATTTCCTCAAGGCTACCCTCAAGACAACTTAGAGCTCCGACTCGACGAGAATTCTAATAGTCCATCGTGCTCGAGTTTGCATCTGATATGTTAGAGCCGGTAGTCATCATAGAAATGAAAGGGCAAGTTGTTGCTGTGTTGCATAATCCGCACCTTCTAACTCGAGCAAAAATGCCTTATTCGTCAGTCCACCTGCAAAACCTGTAAGCGCTCCCGACGAGCCAATGACTCTGTGGCACGGAGCAATGATTGAAATAGGATTTTTCCCATTGGCTGCACCGACTGCTCTGACTGCCTTTGGGTTACCGATTTGTAGTGCTATTTCAGCGTATGATTTGGTTTTTCCATATGGTATCGTCAGTAATGCAGTCCAAACCTTCTTCTGAAATTCTGTACCTAAGAAATCGAGCGGAACAGAGAAGTCTCGCCGTTTGCCTGCGAAGTACTCGGTTAACTCTGCCTGGGTTGTTTGCAAAAAAGGATTGGAATCGTCTTCGTTCATGTCGCCGAGACGAACACGTTTTGGATCGTCGTTCTCCCAGAGTATTGCGGACAATCCTTTTGGGCTGGCCACAAGTTTTAATTTCCCAACAGGAGAGTCTATAACTGAAAATTCGTAGGTCATGTTTGCCACATCCTGGCTCGTGAGATCTGCAGACTAATGATAGCAGGGCGATTGGGAGCGGGCTGAGCGAATCAGATCAAGGCACTTTTGCCTGTTCTCCGATGTACCGTTTGACTTGCGTCCATGCCGATGTGAGGGCGCCCAGGAGTTCGAAGATTGAGGACCATTCGCAATTCTCGTCCTTGACAGCGGCTTCGAAAAGTCTGCTTTGTTCGGCGAGGTCGGTTGCGTAGATTGAGGCGCTGGCGCCCTTCAGCTCGTGTATTAGAGCCTTCAGCGCGATCGCATCATACTGCTCCACCGCAGTCCAAATATTTGCCATCAGCCGGTCGCCGTCTTCTACGAACTCACGTGCCAGCTCATTGCCAGCGGCTTTACCGAAGGTGGAATAGAGCATGTCGAGTTCGACGGCACGGCCGGAATGCATGCCGTTTGCGGAACCGTCTCTGTGTTTATTGTCCAGGGCATCGATTTTGGGCAGCCAGCGTTCCAGCACTTCTGCCAGTTTCTTAGTGTTCACTGGCTTACTAGTGTAGTCATCCATTCCGGCTGCCAGGCACTCCAGTCTGTCGCTCGACATAGCATGTGCAGTCATGGCGACGATCGGCGTACGTCTGCCGGTTAGGCTCTCTTTCTTTCGAATTGCTGCCGTCGCCTGTAGTCCATCCATCTCTGGCATGCGACAGTCCATCAGAATTAGCGCATATTGCGTTCGCGTTACTGCTTCAAGCGCCTCCAAACCATTCCCTACTGCGTGAGCTGAGAAGCCAAGCTCGCGAAGCTGAAGTAACGCTACCTTCTGGTTGGTTGGATTGTCTTCGACGACAAGGATCAGCTTGCGAGGCTCAGGTGCGTCGAATTCGAGAGCTCTGAGTGGTGCGTCCGCAATGGATTCTCTAGCCAACGACTCCTCTTTGAGAACGCTTATCAGGCAGTCAAAGAGCTTGGACTGGCGCACCGGGATTGGCAGAAATGCGGAATACCCATCATCGAGAAGTCTGGTTCCGAACTCTCTATCAGTCGTGCTTCCGACGGCGACGAATTTTGTGAATGCGAGATGCTGGTTGGTTTTTGCGTCGTCGATTACGCGCAGTGGATCTAGATTATCCGGTTCGAAGACGACAATAACAAGGTCGAACGCGTCGTTGGCTGCCGCTTCGCGACGCAGCATTATGGAAGCTTTACCCGCGTCGGATGCATTGGTCGAACGCATTCCCCACGAGGAGATGTAGGCATTTAGCGTCTGTTGAGTACCGGGAGGACCATCTACCAAAAGAATTCTGACGTCCCGTAGATCATCCGGTGGCAAAGCACAGGCTGTGAGGGTCTTCGACGGAATCGCGAAGTCTAACAGGAAGCCGAATGAGGAGCCTGCGCCATATACACTTTCGAATACGATTTCCCCGCCCATTAGCTCTACGAGACGTTTGCATATAGCTAGACCCAATCCGGTGCCACCGTACTTTCTCGCGATCGATGTGTCGGCTTGAGTGAATGGTTCGAACAGATGTGTTCGCGCTGTGTCACTAACTCCGATACCAGTATCAGTAACTGAAAATTTGATAGTCTGTTTTCTGCCGTCCCTTGGGATCGACTGCAGCTCCGCTCTGATGACAATCTCTCCTTTGGCTGTGAACTTAATGCTGTTGCTCACGAAGTTGAGAAGGATTTGACGGATGCGTCCCGGGTCTCCGCTCAGAAGCGCTGGAATGTCGGGGTCAATAAACGTTACTAGCGAAAGCTGTTTGCTTCGCGCTTTCTCGGCGATTAGCTCAGCTGTTCCTTCAACGAGTTCGACAATGTCGAAGTCGATAATTTCCAGATCGAGCTTGCCTGCTTCTATTTTTGAATAATCCAGAATGTCGTTGACGAGGTCCAACAAGACGTCCGCCGACGAATTGATAAGGGAGCCGAAATCGTGTTGCTCAGTGTTCAACTGCGTCCGCATCAGCAGGTCGCTCATGCCTACCACTGCATTGAGAGGCGTGCGAATTTCGTGACTCATATTGGCCAAGAATTCCGATTTGAATCTGGATGCCTGAACGGCTTGATCTCGGGATTGCTGCAGCTCGCTATACAATTTCTGCAATTCGGAATTGGTCTCTGACAGCTCGGCTTCGGCTTGAATGCGCTCACCAATTTCCTTTTGCAGCTCTGAAGTCCGATCCGCCACTTTGGCCTCGATTATCTCGTTGACCTTTTCCAGCTCAGACTGTCGATGAGCGATATCCCACGAGGCTTTCAGAACCTGTCTGATCGAGAGCATAAGGAAAACATCTTCAAAGACCACCCATCCGGTATGTTCGAGCCATCGCCAGGGTTCGACTGCCGCGACACCGTAGACGGACAGTGGAAACCAGAGTCCCCGAATCGCATGATCCAACGCGACCACCATCGATGCACAGGCGAGAACTCGCCAATCGCGATAGAAAGCCAGGAATGCAAGCGATCCGAAGACATGAAAGTGGGTTTCGATTCGACCGCCGGAAAGATGAATGAGAAGCGCCGACATTAACATCTGGCAGACCGTGATTGTATATCGCGTAGCTTTGCCGCCTGGTCTCGTCACCGCGAGAAACACCGGCAGTAGTGTCAGCGCGGCACCCACGAGTATGGCTACCCAGACATGGATATGCGTAGAGCTGACTGTCCCTTCCCATGTCTTGGGAGAAACTAGCAAGGACAATCCGATTGCAAAAACCCACTGAAATATCATCAAACCCGCGAAAATTTTGTCGGTACGCTGGTAGACGTGCTGCTGTTCTAGCTGGAAAAGTTGTCGAGTTCTATCGAGTAATTTGTCTTTTTCGGCTTCAGTTGCCGCGGGGTCTGTGCTTAATTGAGACATAGGCCTCCATCCCTCTCCTGCAAATGTTTTTGATGCTGGATCAAACAACCGAATACCCTTGAAGTCTTTATGGAGTTCTTTGTCGGAGTGTCGATCTTCTGGACCGTTTTGTTGAGCGTGGAATGATTATCTATGACGGATATAAGTGAGTGCAGCCCCGGGTTATCCCCTTCTTGACCCCTTGCACCTGTGATACCACCGCTGAAGGTCAAATGTCCAGCCGTGTCATAGAGTAAGGTCTGACCCGACGTAGATACGCGGAATCGATTCGCTTCAGCGCCCTGAAAGTCTTCGACCACGGTCACCCCTGGAATTGCACGTGTGGCATCCACAATGTCTGATCGATTCCAATCGGAGGGTTTGGTAGCGGGGGCGAAAACAATTACGTAAGTTGCTAGATCGGCTCGATGCCTGGTCATTAGCTTGGACAGCTCACTAATTGTGGCTCTGGTACAGGGACATTGCGGGTGTACGAACACAAGAAGCGTGTCTCGGTCGGACGCGCGGGCGATGTTAGAACTCGAAGGTAAACGGAGCGGTGGTCTGGCAGCCGGACCCGATTCATTCTCGTATTGAAAAAGCGCAAGAGTTCCTAGCGTAGCCACTCCTACGCACAATGCTACGACGAGACCAAGAGTAAACGTGGACCTTTTCATAAGTAACCTGAGCTGCCAGGGGTTGCCCCACTTCCCTCTAATATCTCCATTATATATTCGCTATTCGGGCGGAGGAGGATATAGTTCGAAGTTTTCAAAAATCATGATGTCGAGCTCAAATGAATCTGTTTTATGGCAAAATCCCTGACAATGGAATTGCCAAGGCGAACCAGGAAGATGTTGATGGCAAGTGTGAGTGCGACGATTGTTCTCATCAGAATTTGAGCATCCTGAAGTGAGATTGAAAACACGAGAATGCAATTGGCCTGTCGACCTGTTTATCGAAAAAACTTTGCTAATGCTTTTTATTGCGCGCGATTCGATGGTGGTTGGTCCCCAGACGTTACTGTATAATCTCGACTTCGAACATAAGTCCCCGAACCGGTGCATCGTGATGTTTTCTATCGGATGGAAGAGAGTCTTTCTCGGTCTGGCGTTGTCTACCCTGATAATTGCCGGTAGCGCTCCTTGTTTTGCAATTGACTACGGCATTTGCGGGCTCTGGACAACTACCATTAGTCGCCCGAATGGCAATATCACTGTGGATTGGAAGATCGAATCATCCGGCACTTACACCGTCTCCTCATTCGGTCCAGGCGGCAAACAATCAGAAAACGGAAAGATTTCTACCGAAGGCAATCGCTACATAAAGACGACTATGATTGGACCGGACAATGGAACTTTTCAGATCATCGGTCCCAACAAGTTTTCCACCAACGGGAGGTTCGGTTATACGGAATGGACCAGGAAAGGCTTCGGCGGTGCAGCGACGGCAGCGAATCCATTTCCATCGGTCTATGGTCGGAATGATAGTTACCAGCCCCGTGCGTCAAGTAACAATCAGGCAGCATTCGATCAGACTCGGGGATACAATCCCGAGCTCAATCCTAGATCAAAGACGTGGGAAAAGATGGGCTTCGGCCAGGCAGGAACCACAAAGGATCAAAGCGGTTGGACTCAGCGCGCCAACTCAGGTCAAGTCGCTAATCTACAAGGTTCTGATTTGAAATCTCTTCTGTTTTCCAATTTCCCACTCAAAGGTGGACAGGACGAAGCGGAGCAGTTCGGACTTCCTGCTCTCGGTAAAGCTGCATCCGGACCGATGCGAAAGCGAGACTTCAGGCTAATTCAGTAGGTTTCTTGGGTTGTAAGAGTAGATGTTTAAAGGTTTTTTGTGATGAAAACGAATGGTATACGAAACATTGTTTTAGCTCTGCTCCTGATCGGTGGTGGCTTATGCGGTGCAGCTCACGGGCAAGAAGATGCCAAGCTAACCGAGTGGGTGCGCACTGCACGCGAGAGTGAAGCACGCGGCGACTTCAATGATGCAGGTCAGCAGTACTATTCACTTCTGCGCAACGAATTCAATATGAAGATCCCTTACGGCATTCAAGTCGCGCTTGGGCGGCGAGCTGCGGCATGCTTGACCATTGCGGCGCGGCAATGCATGCAAAATGGAGACCCTTATGAGGGTTGGTCTCATTGCGAAGCACTTAACGTACTGGAGCAGGTCTGGCGCGAGATGCGGAAGCTGGAGCCCAACAGCCCAACCTGGCCCTATTTGATGGCTACCAGGGAGTGTTCGCAGGGGCGGTACGCAGACGCGCGATTGCACCTGCAACAGTGCGCGCGGGCGACCGGTGGTCAGTCATCAGTCAGGCAGAAAGCGGCTTCGTTGCTGAGTCACATAAATGCATACGCCAATACCGATCAGGCACGAATGACAGCTTCCGACAAAGCTGCGATGGAAGCACTTCTATCCGGCCGCTTCATGACCAATATGTCGAGCTCGTCATCATCGTCTTCTTCTGGTGACAGTTGGCAGCCCGAGTCGATTTCGGATTCGGAGCGGCGAGCTCGTAATGCCGAGAATGCTGGTGATTCTGGCGCGGCAGGCCGTTTTAGAAGTGGTGGAACCACCGTTCAAGACCACTCTAAGTATTGGTAATCTGGAGCGAATCAGAATTCGCATTTCTTATCGAACCTGTAAATTCAAATCCATGACACATCGGTCGCCCACTAGCACTTACAAAGCCGGACTCATCGAAGTCAATGGAACAAAGTTGTATTACGAGGATACAGGCGGATCCGGTGAGCCGATTGTTTTTAGCCACGCCCTATTACTCGATAACAATTTATTTGCTCCGCAAGTTGAGGCGTTGAAGAATAGTTTCCGATGCATCTCATACGAACACAGAGGGCAGGGGCGAAGCGCAGACGACGCAGCCCATGCTATCACCATCGAAACAGTAACTGAAGATGCTGTGGCATTGATAGAAAAACTAGAGCTCGGCAGTGTTCATTTCTGTGGGCTCAGCATGGGCGGGTTTGTTGGTATTCGAATAGCAGCCAATTACCCTCATCTGGTGCGGTCCTTGATACTGATTGGAACCTGCGCGGAACCAGACCCTGAGAAGAACAAAAAAGAGTACAAAGTTCTCAATTTTATCGCTCGTTGGTTGGGACCAGCTTCTGTAGCGCGAACCGTTGCTCCAATCATATATGGTAAGTCGACGATGAACGATCCTGCCCGAAGCGCGGACCGGATTGCTTTGATTGATCATTTGAGCAGAAATCGCAGATCTATTTGGCGGGCTGTTAACGGTGTAATCTCGCGTGTGAGTATGCTTGAACACCTCCCCAAGATCAAAGTGCCAACTGTTGTCGTTGTCGGCGAGGAAGATACTTGTCACGAACCGAGCAGATCCGAGCATCTCGCGCAGTCCATAGAAGGAGCCGTTTTCAGAAGGATTCCACGTGCAGGGCACGCTGTCACGGTTGAACAGCCTGCCGCAATCAACGAGATTCTGATTGATTTTCTGGAGAAACAATCGCGTCGTGATAGGCTCTCTTAACGGCTCCATGAAGCAATTCCGCGACGGCGAAGCCCGGTGCAACTTGGGGTAAGGTTTCATCACACAGAATCAAACGATTGAGAGCCAATCAAATGACGACACCGCGAGTAGAACAAAGTCGTGAGCAAGGAAAGATCGCAGTCGATGTTGTATCACTCACTAATCGCCCAATGATTGCTAAACAGCATCGCTCAACGATGTCGCAGCAGCGATGCTGTACTAGTAATCAGTAACAAGCTGGTTTCAGGTGTGATGACGCTATCGGGCAGGTGCTCATGCGGTTACCTTGCGAAGGCGGTGCGCTGCCTGGACAAGTGCGTTGAGTGCTGGAATTACCTCTTCCCAATTACGTGTTTTTAGACCGCAGTCGGGATTGACCCAGAGACGTTCCTGCGGTATCACAGATAGTGCTTTCTCGAGCAAGGCGTCAATCTCTTCGTCGGTCGGAATTCTGGGAGAATGAATGTCGTAGACGCCCGGACCGATGGAATTTGGATAACCGCACTCTTTCAATGAATCGAGCAGGTCCATCTGCGACCTGGCCGCTTCGATTGAAATGACATCCGCGTCCATTCGTGCGATCGAATCTACCATGTCTGCGAACTCTGAATAGCACATATGAGTGTGAATCTGGGTTTCATCCGACACGTTGCTGGTTGCGAGCTTGAAACAATCTACCGCCCACTCGAGGTAATCGGCGCAGTCCTTCTTTCGTAATGGCAATCCTTCGCGAATTGCCGGTTCGTCAATCTGCACGACGTTGATGCCTGCTGCTTCCAAATCGTTGACCTCATCTCGAATGACGAGTGCCAATTCTTTGCATGTTTTTTCCCTTGTCTGATCATCGCGAATGAACGACCACTGCAAGATTGTCACTGGACCAGTCAGCATGCCCTTGACCGGCCTTTCGGTCAGACTCTGGGCGTACCTTGCCCATTCGACTGTCATCGGCGCCGGGCGTGAAACAGCTCCATAAATGATTGGTGGTTTAACATATCGAGAGCCGTAGCTCTGGACCCAGCCATGCTGCGAGCTGGTCATGCCGTTGAGTAGGTCGGCGAAGTGCTCGACCATGTCGGTTCGCTCAGGCTCGCCGTGGACAAAGACGTCGAGTCCAATTTTTTCCTGAATGCTGATATTGGTCGCGATTTCCTGTTTCATCGCAGTTTCATACTCTGACTTGCTCAGTCGATTTGCTTTGAAATTTTTTCTGACTTCTCTGATTTCCTTCGTCTGTGGAAATGAACCTATTGTTGTGGTCGGCAAGGTCGGCAGAGCTACGCTTTTCTGTTGAAGCTTGTAGCGGTTTGAATAGGCGCTGCGTCGTTGAAACATATCTGTCGAGATCGAGTTCAACCGACTCTCTACAGCCTCGTCGTTGCGAATGGTGCTCTCTTTCTGTGAGGCAATCAATCGGCTGTTTTCTTCCAGAAGCGGTTTGACTTCATTGAGCCCAAGGCACAGCGCATCCGTGATAATCGATATTTCAGCGATTTTCTGATTAGCGAATGCCAGCCAACTTTTGACTGTCTCGTTCATGGAAGTCTCCATCGTTACGTCGATGGGGACGTGGATCAGTGAACACGAGGGTGCAACTATGAGTTTTTCCGGTCCAATTTTTTCTCCGATGTCTTCCAGTAAGGTTGTCAATTTAACGAGATCTGATCGCCAGATATTATGACCGTCGATGACTCCCGCAGACAACAGCATGTGTTTCGGAAGTTGTTCAATTGCGGAGGCGAGGTCGGATGGCCCATTAACGAGATCCAGATGAATGCCACTGACCGGTAATTGCAGTGCAAAGCTCAAGTTGTCCGCCATCTCCGAAAAATACGAAGTGAGCATTATCGAGAGTCCTGACTCCGATAGGTGTTCATAGGCAGAGAAGAACTCTGTTGAAGCGGTCGGCGTCAGGTCTGTTGCGAGAATCGGCTCGTCGAACTGAACCCATTCGCAGCCGGCGGTTTTTAGGTTTGAAAGAACTTCTGCGTATACTTCAACAAGTCCATTAAGTAGCAATGATTGTTGCTGTTTTGCAAATCCTTTTGCCAAATTCAGGAATGACACCGGCCCTAGTATCACTGGTCGAGTAAGAATTCCCAGCGCTTTTGCTTCGAGGAACTCGTCAATGTACTTTGTGGATGCTAGTTTGAATCGTTGATTGTCCTGCAGCTCTGGGACTATGAAATGGTAGTTGGTGTTAAACCATTTCGTCATCTCCATGGGTTGAGCTTGCCTCTTCTTCCCGTTGCTGCCTGTTGTTTTCAGCAAACCTCGCGCCATCAAAAAATACGTTTGAAGGTCAACTTTCTCTTCGTTCCAGTGAAATCTCTCTGGCACGGCACCTACCATCGCGCACGTATCGAGTACGTGATCGTAGTAGGAAAAATCGTTAGACGGAATGAAATCTATGCCGGACTGTTCCTGCAGTTTCCATGCGCCGCTCCTGAGTTGTTTGCCGACGTTGGTCAGCTCCTCTTCAGTGATTTTGCCGTTCCAGTATCCTTCCAGTGCCGTCTTCAGTTGACGTTTTGCGCCGATTCTCGGGTATCCCAAATTTGCCGCATAAACCATTTCTATTTCCTCACCGCTAAAGAGTTTTTGTCGAGTTCAATCGGATTGTTGCCTTCATCAACTGCCACAAGAACAAAGCGTCCCTGTGCGCAAAGCTGGCGTTGCCCGGACAACAGATTCTCGGCTAACATATCTACGGCAACTGTGACTGATGTTTTGCCGCGCTTGACAATACGCCCGATTAGTTCGACGAGATGACCGGTTTTTACTGGCGCTTTGAAATCCACTTTTTCCGAACATGCAGTGACCAAAGCTTTTCGCGCATAGCGGGAAGCATTTATGAAAGCGCTTTTGTCCATCAACTCAAGCGCATGTCGGCCGAACAGCGTTCCATAATGGTTGGTTTGATTCGGAAAGACCATCTCGACCGTGCGAGTTTCAAACTCTTCTTTCAATTCAACATTCATACAATCTCCTAATAAACAAAAAGTCCCTGACTCTCGACCAGGAACTCGATCTCGTATGAATGGCAGCAGATGCCTGTTTTCATAGAAATTTTCCTCCTTGCCTCGAAGAGGTAAACTCGGTTGTGGTATTCAGGTGGGTAGTCTGGCTTGCAGTGGTCTGCTTACAGTTGCGGGACAGCGGTGGTCTTACACCACACTTCCCCCACCAGATCGCGATGCGATCCCTTTAATTGCTGAATACAGAGTCAGTTTTCTAGCTCGTCCTCCAATTTGTTTGCGACATTATAGGCCGCTTGGCTCGACTGGTCTAGGGAGAAAAAATGAGAAGCGCCGAATCTTTGCGGGGCTCGTGGTTGGCGTTGCAGCAGAATCGGCATTGTGACTGAGAAATTGGAGTGCGGCAAGCTAGGATAAGTCGTTCGAGACAATCGTCACGATCTAATGCATTACAAAGGAAGACCTTTTGAGATTGAATTGTTGCTTGCGAACCTCGTGAATTTGCTTGTCGGGAGCTTTCTTGAAGCACTGTGAGCCGGCTTGTCGAGGAAACATGGAAGCAGTCATCATTCGCTGTTACTCACGATGTATTCAAATTTGCTGCAAAAGTCAAAAGCGCACCACTCTTGATGCGCTTTGAAAAACATTTAGCTTCTTGTTGGACTAGTCGTTGATTGGGCACTCGGCTTCCGTGCAGGTGAGTGCGATGTATTCTTTGTAGTCCTTGGCTGCGTTATCACGATCGCCAAGTTCTGTTCTTACGCGTGCTCGCTCGAGGAGAATGTTGGCAGAAATCGAGGAGTCCATATTCAGTGCCGTCGAGAAATCGTCAACTGCTTCGGCTTTCATCCCGAGTTCGCTCTTACAGGCACCGCGCAACGCATGTGCCCATGAAAGGAATTTGGGAGACTCGCCGAACCTGACGGCTTGATCACAATCTTTTAGAGCGTGAATGTTATCGCCAATACTTCTATTAGACTGCCCACGATTGACATAGGCTGCAGAATGCCTTGGATTCAAAAGAATTGCTTGATCATAGCACCAAATAGCACCTCGAGTGTCTCCGGCCATTGACCGTTCGAAGCCGCAATTGTTGAATACGTCGGCTGTTCTTTCGCAAATCCAAACGCCTGTTAAGATGCCGATGACGGCGCAAAATGTGAGGATGTGAATTGGAGTTTTCATGCCACAATCATACATACGGGTAACTGGTTCGTAAATCGTGATTCCCGCATGTATTAGATTAAGAATCCGCTTCGTCTCGAATTTAACGAATTAGTGTATAAATTCGCAAAAAACCTTTGTATAAGCCGGTTTTGCGAGGCACCGATATCGGAAAATTTTTGATTTGGATAAGATCTAAGTCACAAGAAAATCACAAATCGATTCGCCACCTTGTTGTTCTTGTTTTACTGCTGACACTGTGAGATTTCGTAGGAAGCCTTGAAGTCCGGAAGGGCTTTTCAGTGCCTGGAATTCGGGTATATGATTACAGAGACCTCCCTGGGAAATCGAGTTGTCGGACAAGTGTCAGATATGCGGGCGTAATCGTGTTGGGGCGAGCAGCGGTTCGCTGACCCAGTGGATAGCGACTTGTATTTGCGATCTGGAATCCGTCAACATTGATCAAGCAGCTTCACTCAAGATTTGCCAGACCTGTGGAAAGCGTGTCTTGATCGGACGATCCGGTAGCTTCACGCAGTGGATTTTCCGGCATGACTGTTGCGGTTGTGAGACCCCGACGCTGCTCCGTCTCGATGCCGGGGGCAGGGCGAGCGAAGTGTCTTCAGTACAGGTACGACCAGATGCTGACGAGGTATCTCGAGTACTGGGTGCACTATCGGAAGCGGCTTCTAGCACTGGTCCCAAGACTGATGATAAGAATTCGCGATGGGTTATGGCACCATCAGTCGACGGAAAGACATTTCCTGTCGACCGATTCAAGCCGATTTATAAATTAGGATCAGGTAATCACGGTGATGTGCATCTTTGTTTGGACCTCAACCTCAACAAGCTTGTGTGTGTAAAGACACTACAAGAGATAAATAAAGATACTCTCGTACTGTTTCAGAGAGAAGCTAAGGCGATGAGTAGACTTCGCCATCCTAACATCGTTAGTATTCTAGACTTTGGAATTACGAACGGTATTGCACCATATATGGTGAGCGAATATTTCGATGGTGATAGTTTGGAGCAACTCCTTCAAGCGAGTGGTGCTATTCGCTGGACGCATGCTCTCGCTATCGGCATGGAGGTGGCCAAAGCCTTAGCTTATGCGCACAGAAATATGATATTGCATGGCGACATAAAACCGAGCAATATTTTGATTGCCGAGACCGGAAAAGGACAAATCGATGTCAGGGTTATAGATTTTGGTCTGGCTCAAGTATTAAGTCAGACTTTGACTGGACTCGAAAAATCCACGAAGTCTCCGATTGGGACGCCAACATATATGAGTCCGGATCAGGCTCGCGGACTGAAGTATGAGGCAAGATCGGAAGTGTATTCGCTTGGTTGCGTTTTGTTCGAGTGCATTTGCGGTCGACCTCCCTTTCGCGGAAGTTCTCCTCTGCAAGTGCTTTCGCTCCATGCCCAGACCGCTGTTCCGACCTTTGTGAGCTGCGGTGTTCAAACACCACTGGAAGTCGAGACGCTCGTCATGAAGTGCTTAACCAAAGATCCGGCTGATCGAACTCGATCGATGCAGGCACTTGGAGAGTCAATCGAAGGCATACTCCGACATTGGGGAGAGGGACCTGGACCGTCACCCCCTACCGGTAATGACAGTGGAGAACCGTATCTGGTGCCTCGTCGCCGGCGGAAATCCCTCGTCAATACCGCGATCATCGTCCTCGTTCTATTCTTGGGCGGAGTCGTGGTGCTCGGATTGCTTAACCGCCTTGAAATTTCATCCACTCGAGAAAGGAGGGCGGCACCAATTGTAGTACCCGGCTCTTCTCATGATGTCCGTGATTCGCGTGTGGCGGAAGAGGCCCAGGAGAAGCTGTTAGGAACTGGTTCTGTTTCTCCCTCTGCTGCAAATGATGCGTTTCAAACATATGATGCATTAATGCATGGAGTTCAAGAATCTGGGCGTATCTCGCTGACTGATGCGCCGGATCCTGACCATAACATTGACGGATTTCTGGATTCGGATGCCCATACGTTGGCTATCTGGAGTAACCTCTGGACCGACCGAGGAATGGAAAAGCTCGTGAAAATGAGGAAGCTTCAGACCATATCGGTTGGAAAGTCTGGAATCACAGACCAGGGTCTACAATACATCTCAACGTTGCCGGATATCCGAGAGTTGGTTCTACTCGGTACAACTGTGACCGACAAAGGGATAGGCTTTCTACATCCGTTTAGTAAGCTCCGGAAGCTTGTTTTGTCGCAGACCCAGATAACTGATGCAGGTGTAAAGTCGATTTCGGAACACAATACTCAAATCGAGGAGCTCCGTCTTGAAGGCACATCGATCACAGATATCGCGCTCAATTACATTCAGCGATTGCCAAAACTCAGGATCTTAGACGTCAAAGACTGCAAGGGTTTAACGCCTCAGGCAAAAGCTTTGTACCGCGAACAACAGCCTGAAGTCGATTTTATTGACTGAGTCGTCAGCGAGCCGACGCAAAAACATCGTATCGAACAACAGCCTGAAGTCGATTTTGTTGGTGAATCGTCAGCGAGCCGATCAAAATTAAGAGTGCGTTCTCGTTTGTCTAACTGTGATTGTACATATAATCAGCTGCGGCTAAATGCAATAACTGGAGGGGTTCGCGCATGGTTTTTTGAGTGAGTTTTTTCTCGGACCTGAAGACTGACAATTAGTGAGGGTCTCAGGAGATGGGGTGAAATTCGTGTTGCCATCGACGGTCAGGTTCTGGAAAGGTCGATTGTCGGACACTTTAGTGAATATCAATGGAGGTCAATAATCATGCTTGATGGGCATACAGGCTCCCCTCCGGGAGCGGCAAATTCGTTACCCTGGCTCGATCTGTGCACCATGGACGGTGCAACGTCCAGAAGCGACGATTTTAATAGTGGCAGTCAGGAGCAATCTACCACCGATTCATCGGCAGACTCTGTGAGTTTGTACGATAGTATAATGGACCACTTGAAACCGGCGTCCACTAATTCTAGATCAATAGAACAAGATTTCGAGGCCGCGGAAGTGCTTCAGGACAATGCGGCACAGACGCAACCGTCGGAATCTGTGTCAATCTTAGGCTACATTCCGGTAGAGCGTATTGGTGTATTGAGCGAAGCGCAAGTCCGGGCCTTGGACCCAAAGGAATTTTCAAATTTGAGTGCCGAGAAGCTTCAGGCGTTTAGACCACAGCAGTTAGCATTGCTGAATCCAGCTCAGCTGCAAGCCATTCAACTCAACGATTTAAAGCCGGAGCAGATTGCAACTCTTACTCCAGCTCAAATCAAAGTCTTCAAGCTGTCCCAGATCTCTCAGTTGGAGCCGATGAAATTCCGAACCATGTCCAATCAGCAGTTGGAGGCACTAAGTGCCGCTCAGCTCAACAGTGTTCAACCGAAATGTCTCGAAACGCTCAGCCCTCCGCAGCTCCATTCTGCCGTGCATGACAGACAGACGGCACTCAGCACTGCGCAGCTGAGTCATCTCTCGCGAGAGCAGATGGAGATTGTGACCAATGACCTCATGGTTGGGCGACTTACAGTTGCTGAATTGAAGAATCTATCGGCAGACTCTTTACGAAGACTGGCGCCAGCGGACGTCAAAAGACTTCTTCCTGGTCAGGTTGGAGCGCTGTCTTCCGAACAGCTAAGGTCCATGCTCCCGGAGCAAGTGGCGATGCTTGGTGGCAGCCAGCTTGCCGCTATACCCACCGAAAGTCTCAGCCACGTACTGCCAGCTGGTGATGTCGCATTGGTGCGACAAGTTAGAGCAACACTGGACTCCAACCAGCTTCCTTTTGATAAAGAGCTCAGAGCTCTTACAGCAAGGGGGATTAGCTGTTTGTCATCTCAGCAACTCGAACGACTTCTGTCCAAGTACATTAGCCACGTGGCGCCCTCGCAGCTATCACAGTTGAGCCCAGATCAGATTCGCGGTCTGGAGTCAGAGGGGTTGAGAACGGCGATAGCCAGAATTCAAAGCAACTCTACGGGCACGGTGGTCGGTGGCAAACCGCCGCTTACTTCAATAGAATTAGGCGGCAAGCGGATGTCGTCTAAAGTGGATAGTATAGATAAAAATATCAAGAACTCGGAAATACCATCTAGTGGTGGGAAAGTTCAGAAGTAAGGGTCTCACGCTTGTGCTGATGCGCGCGAGCCATGGTTTCTCTCGCTTCTTCCTCTTTGCCGAGCTTCATCAACACCCCGCTGTACTCCTCTAGCACCCCGGCATGATCCGCTGCTGCTAGAGGCGTATGCTCGGGATTGCAACTCTCGCTATATAACTCGGCGGCTGATTGAAGCCATCCATTTTTGGTGGCCTGTCTCGCGAGCTTCAGGCGAAGCTTGCCGACTTCTGCATCGTGCTTGCCGTCCGCGCGCTCCATGAGCATGTAGGCCTGCTTGAAATTGTCGAAACTTTTTTCTTCATCGGTCCGTTTCTCGAGGACATTTCCGAGTTGGAGAAGTGTGGAAATTCGCTCGGAAGTTCCGGGACCGTAAATCTTAGTGTAGTACGCCAGCGATTTTTCAAGCGTCTCGGCTGCCTCGGACAGCTTATTTTGTTTTTCATAAACTTCGGCAAGCTTATCTAGGACAGTAGGAAGCTGTCGGTCTCTGTGTTTCCAGTAATACTCTCTGATAGTCACCGAGTGCTTGAGCTTCATGGCTGCGCTGTTCAGGTCGCCTTTCTTCTCGTCGTTCACGCCTTCGTTAAAGTACTTGACCGCGTCTGCGATGATTTTACGCGCATCCTTGGTGATTGCCGACGGGTTAAATACCAAGGGCGCCTTTCGTGTCTTGTAGGTCTTCACCTGTATCGTCGGAGAGTTGTGAAGAGGTCGGTAGATTGTCGTTGCAGTCGGATTTGGTCTGGAACCCTGCGAACTATAAGAGCTGCCAGACGCCGCTCCAGGTGACGTAAAGGACCCATCGCCGCTGAGGATATTTTGACCCATGTGCTCAGGTTGACGCAGTGCCTGTCCCGATGTCGGTGTGGCGTTGCACACGATGAGTGTCATCGCGCTGACGACTGTTGCAAGTGACGAAAGATTGATTCTGAATTTCATACTGCACCACAACCCTGTAATTGTTTTACCCAGAAGTTCTTAAATTTCCACTCCTGTCGCTGCATCTAAGGGTTGCCTCAGGAATTACTTTCCGGGACAATGGTATAGTCGAGAAAACGGGCAGCGCCTAGATAGGAGCCCAGGGGACCATTCATTCATGTCTAACTACGACGGGACTGGCGAAAAGAAAAATGACGGTGGTGATTCCGGCGCATTCCGGGGGCGGCGGCATCCATTTCTCGACAGGCGCGTAGATTGGAAGGCCATCGACAAAATTCGCTACGGCAGTGATTCTGGCTCTGCTGACGCGGCGGACCGTATAGCCATGCCTCGCGAAGTCTCGCCGTTTCAATTGACGCCAGGTATCGATCCTCGACAGCAACGAGTGTCTCTTTGTGTTGATGCGGTGAAACAGCTCTCGACCAACTCGCAGAAGTGGTATGTCATACGCGATTGCCTGGTGAATGAGTATCAGAGCGCTGGACCTGAACCGCAAAATTCCGAGAAAGCGCTGTTGAGCTTCATTGGCTCCGTTAATCAACGACTGGGGACTGCTGGAGAGCTTGGGACCGAGCGGCTCGAGGGCGCGGCGGCGAAAAATGTCGCCGCCGCAGAAGGAATCTTCTATCCCGAGCTTTCAATGAACGTACGTGTCTGGCATTCAACTGGGATGATGGGACCGATCGGAGTGTGTTTCACTAATCGCGGATGAGCAACTGCTCGACGGAAGTTCCTCAGGAATTCGAGCCGGCATGCATGTGAGTTTCGCAAGGCACGACAGCCGTGAAGTAGCAATCGACGCGTTCTCTTGTGTTGTAGCTGGGCACAATCGGTTGCAATTCGCTCTCGGCGGAATTGCCTTTGGTCGAGCGGAACAGTTCGGTGACACCAAATTTGGTGCAGACGCTTTCGTATGTCGCGACATCTCTGAATATAAGCGATGCCTTCAGGGCTGTATCTGGAGGGAGTGAGCGTCGGGCCTTTTTCCAAACACCAACGTTGAGATTCCGGATTATCTCTGCGATATTCGCTCTGCGATTTTCGCTAGTAATAAATGTGGCTGCGAGCTCTTTGGACAAGACCCTCTGTTCGTCTCTGCTCCAGGAGGGAAAGTATTCCTGAACTACTCGCTGACATCCGGAGTAATCGGTGATGAGGTTACTGTAGCGAACAAGAACTTCCTGCTTATCCATCCGCTTCAAGGATTCGTATGCAGACCAAAATCTATCCGTTTTACTAACTATGCGTTGGTTGATCTGACTTACCGATTGCATAGTCGAGGCTTCAGTCCATGCAATGGCTGCAGCCATTCGGTCTATCGACGGTGCTTCTCCAACCTTCTCGGCAATCGACTGCGGCAGATCTGAACAAACCGCCCATGCCTTTACTGATGGTATCAATGACGACAGACTTTCAGTTTTCGTCTCGAGCAATCGATGCAGAATATCCAGTTCGTATCTCACAATGGCTTTGATTGTTGCCTTCGGAAGATCGACGAGCGGCGACTGGGCGATTTTGAAGAGACCTCTCACGTCAGGTTGAATCGGCGAGAGATAAGAGCGACCTTTCATACCGACTCGTTCGAACAAATCTACGAAGTTGATGTACTCTTGCAATGGTCTGATTCCAAAAGTTGCCCGCAGGTTGATATCCGTCATCTTGTATTCGTAAGTCAGCCGTGGGTGCATTTGTATAAATCGTTTTAGATCGACAACATGATTGGAGTCTGTGCGTAGCTGATTGAAAGATTCTTTCGTGACTTCAAGGCCGTTGTGGTAGATTCGACCGGCAATCCATCTATCTTGCGCAGTCATATCCTCAATGTATTTCATGAATTGCTCTTTTGACCATTCATAGCGTCTTTCGAAAATTGTGTTGGCCTGCGCCAGAGAGATTTGCGGAATCGTCGATTGTCGAATCACCTTGTCATTCGCCGCGGGAGGGCAGAAGGATTCAATTCTCAGCTTTCGAACGATCGTCTCAGACGTAGTCGATGCGCTGCTAACTCCTTGACCAAAGGATGGCGCGACGGTATGTTGTTGTTGTTTCGTGACGGATGGTTTACGGCGCGAGTCGCCAACTCTCACCTCTCCACCATAGTTGCTGTCCGGGACACTTTTGTGTGGTTTCTGATTCATCTTTTCCCCCAGATGTACATTGTGAGCGCTCGGTCGCTGTGCGAAATCGAGCGCTAGAAACGGAGTTTCAAACGGCTGAACGATCAATGATTGGCTGTCTTAAATAGTCTGTTCGCCAGCTAAAGATACTAATTGCGGGCCAACTCGTATTCGGGATTCCAAGACTCGTTTGGCTCATACCAAAAGTCTAAGAAGCAGATGTTACAAAATTGCTACGGCTTACTCTTGCGACGATCGGGTGGTTGTGGCGGATGTTTGGAGCGCTCCATGATCTCTCCTGAGACGTACAGAGTATCGCGCAACTGAGGGAGCCCAGTTTTCATCACGAAACGCAATATGTTGATGTAACGGTAAGCCTGAAAACCAGCAAGGGGAGAGGATCGAGCATTTACATCGGTCAATATCCCTCAAAAGTGTGATTGCTAAAAAGGCGCCAGGTGGATAGTAATGAAAATCAGTCATCTCTGATTTTTCAATTCTTGCCGGGTGCTACTGGGTCCCGGGGAGGTTACCATGGACAGATTGCGTAAATGGATAGCACGGTTATTTAATCGTGCCGCCCGACCTGCTTGTACCGCTGCGGATTCAAAAATTGAATGTGCCACCGGAGCAGTAGCTCAAGTGCAGGAAGCATTACAAAAAGGAGAGGAGGGACCGCGCGTGTCGGACCTGAATCCCAACCCAAAATCGTTGCGAAAGACTTTAAATGACGTGCCCATCCTCTCGGATCCAACCCCGCTCCCTCACAATAGAGATCGCCACTGGTTCGACGGCAAGGGCTACCACTTGAATCAGAAAGCTCCTACGAATACGTGGAATCGCCTGGAGGCATTTCTTTCGACAACGGATCCCGAAACTCTAACGAAACTCGATCCGAGCTGGAATAAGCGCCTAGATGAGCCGGTTGAAGACGATAGACCAGCGCCGAGGAAGACTCAGCCTGATATTCCAATGGTTCGACCGTTTCCCAGATCGGAGAAAGTCGAGCACATCACATTGCCGCGGATTTCTGAGACTCTGCCGTAGGTAGCTGACACGCTACATTCTTATGGGAGTGCTTGTGTCGTCGTTAGCAGCCGGTAGAGTATTGATGCGCCACTTGCTTCACAAGTTTGCCTGGCTTTGCTTTCGAAGATAGGAAGAGCGTCACATCGCTCACGTTGTAATTGGTTGTGGCGTCCAAGATTAAGTCGACTTTTCCATCTCCGTCTAGATCACCGCACCACATTAACGATGGTGATGTATCTATGGAAATTTGCTGAGCAGAAACGAGCTGTTGCTTGATGCCACCACTTTCGAGAGTAATCGAAAAGCCTGAGTAATACTCCTTATCTTTTTTCTTCCCTTTGACAATAAGCTTTGCCCTGGTATCGCCTACGTTGAGCTGAATCTGATCGTTGATTTGAAGGTGCTCTTTCTTATTGATGCGGCTGGTGAGTACCGCCCCAGCCTTGAGTCCGGGTATGTCGCCAAACAGAAAAGTGGGCTTCTCCTTGCCGGGTACTGAGATTCGCTTTCCTGTCTTTGCTTTCGGGTCATCATCGATAATCTCGTCATGTACTCGAGTGATCGACACCTTTGTAGGCTTGAGGAAAAACTGTCCGTCCTTCTGTGGAAATAGCCCAAGCCATGCCGATTTCACTGATGCGCTGACCTCATCGCCGTGATAGTCGTACAATTCGAGAATGTTGGATGCATGTGCAAACGGCAGAGAAGACAATGCCATGTTTATTGCAAACAACACAGCGATTTTCCGTTTCATTCGATAGTCCCTTCTAGTCGTCGACCAGAGAATATTCTACCGCCTTACAGTCGGGTTATCGAGAAACGCAGTTAATTTCGGATGTGCAAACGGATAGGGCCG
Organism: uncultured Candidatus Obscuribacterales bacterium; assembly: GCA_964418155.1. GTDB lineage: Bacteria > Cyanobacteriota > Vampirovibrionia > Obscuribacterales > Obscuribacteraceae > JADYXR01. Next base: position 504,704 of record CAYQKX010000001.1, read on the forward strand.
CGGTCAATACAATTAGCAGATCGTAAAGATAGAAGCACATCTAGATTGAGATTTAAAACGGAGTTCTAACATCTATCTATGGATTTGTACATTCGCACCAAATACAGTGCACACTTCTTTTGGGAAATTCCATGAATACCAGTTCGCCTGTATTCTGCATTTGGAAACAGTGAACACAGGGTCTATCTTCGCTCAGTGTGACAATGTAATGTTCGCGCGAATCACCGCTGCAGCAACGCGCGGTCGATTGAAGATATTGGGTTACTGACTTTGTTGATTCTGATGCAGTGGAGATCTCTTGCATCAGCTTCCAATACTCAGCCTGAATATGTGGAGCTAACGGACGCGACATCTCTGCGATGCGCTTGAGGCGACGAACAATGCCGCTATACGAATCGAAGTGAAGGAGCTCTCCTTGTCCTTCTTGTTGAGTTGACTGATTCTGCTGAAGACATCTGAAGCATCGCTTATTGCGACCGATTGGATCGAACTCGATCTGCTCGCCGGCGATGAATCCGCGACCACACTTGCAAACCCCGCGATATCTCGCATACATTACTTTCGGGGCTACTCGAGCGGTATTGTCCCGCTGTCTCAACATCCTTCATTACCTCGCATAATCAATGAACTTGGTTTATGTACATCATTATTGCGATCGTCACCGCGAAATATCCGCAGTCGAAGATCTTTTTGAAAGTATGTTAGTGACCGATTTGTTGGACCCGGAAGATTGGCTATCCATCAGGGAATCCGTTGAGTGCGAACATGACTGCAAAATATCCGCAGTCGCATTTTTCGTTGCGAGAAAACTACTATTTCACTCTCATTCTAATGACTGCGAAATATTCGCAGTCAGAATTTTGTCGCGAGTTAGCTAACTTCGATGGATTACCGGTTTCATGCTTGGCTGCAAGATATCCGCAGTCAACGTTGTTATTGCGCCAGAGTTTACTTTCGTTTTCGAGTGAAGAAGGTTTGGTTTAGACCCGTTCCTTATATGTGCAGTTGGAAAAATATTCGGTTGTAAGCATCTGCGGTTAGCAAAAGGTGTAGAAAGCAGATAATGCGAGCGAGCGGTCAGTCTTTTATATGCAACAACATGGTTGCTTATTTCTGCTTGTTGGGTACAATATGCAACCAGGAGGTTGCGCATTATGCTAAACAAAATCGAAAAATTAGTTGAGTTAAAAGCACCAGTATCTCGGGTGTGGCGTGCTATTACCGATTACCGCGAATTCGGGCAATGGTTTCGTGTGAAGATCGAGTCTCCGTTTGTACCTGGCCAAGCATCCATGGGTCAGCTAACCTTTCCGGGTTATGAGCATCTCAAGTGGGAAGTCGTAGTGAAGAAAATTGAGCCTGAACATCTCTTTTCGTTCACCTGGCATCCCTACGCTGTTGATCCAGGCGTGGACTACTCCACAGAGGAGCCGACACTTGTAGAATTCAGGCTGGAGTCCGTTGCTGATGGTACACGGCTTACTGTCGTGGAATCTGGATTCGACAAGGTTCCTGAACATCGGCGTTTTGACGCATTCCGAATGAATGAAGGTGGTTGGGAAGATCAGCTCGGCAGCATCGAACGGTATGTCACGGAAAACGCACACGTCAGCCAATAAGCACGCCGAAGTATTTGCGGCGCTTGGAGATGAGACAAGGTTGACCATTGTTCAGACTTTGAGCAATGGTCAGCCGGTTTCGATCTCTCTTCTGACAAAAGGGACAAACCTCACGCGGCAGGCGGTGACGAAACACCTGAGCGTTCTTGAGCATGCAGGAGTCGTGAGTAGCGTCAGGTCAGGGCGCGAAAATCTCTTTGTACTGAACCCCAGACCTATAAAGGATTTGCAGGAGTATCTCGATGTTGTCGCCGGACAATGGGACGACGCGCTCTCAAGACTCAAGGTGTTTGTGGAAGAAACCGACTGAGATCCAGCCGGCGTGAATGACGACACTCGACCCATTGGCACCGCGACTTTCCAAATTTAATCACTTGGAAACCGCCGTTAGCCATTGGCTGGGCACATGAGACTTGGAGTCCCGCGTTTTCATTGATTTGCCCTTGGAAGGAGAAGCGCATGGAGATATTTTATTGGACATGCGAGTTAGGAGCTATTGTTGCATTTTCAGTCGGATTGACCAGCATGGTGCTGAGTGACAATCTATGGTCCATTGCAATTCGAAACAGGGCTCTTCCCTTTCGCTTACCTCTGACAACGTCCGACGCAGAGCATCTGGTGCGGCTCTCGCTTGCTGTTGGGGTATGCACCCTTCTCAACAGTGGCGCAGTTCTGGCTGAAAAAGGGACTAGTGACACCAAGGGTAGCGGCGACAAGAAGTCGAATGAAACAAGTGCCACCAAGAGCGGCGACAAGAAGTCGAATGATACAAGTGCCACCAAGAGCGGCGACAAGAAGTCGAGCGAGACAAGTGCCACCAAGGGTAGCGGCGACAAGAAGTCGAGCGAGACAAGTGCCACCAAGGGTAGCGGCGACAAGAAGTCGAATGAGACAAGTGCCACCAAGAGCGGCGACAAGAAGTCGAATGAGACAAGTGCCACCAAGAGTGGGGACCAGAAGTCGAGTGAGACAAGTGCCACCAAGAGTGGGGACAAGAAGTCGAGTGAGGCAAATGCCACTAAGAGTGGGGACAAGAAGTCGAGTGAGACAAGTGCCACCAAGAGTGGGGACAAGAAGTCGAGTGAGACAAGTGCCACCAAGAGTGGAGACAAGAAGGGCGCCGATGCGAGCGCCACCAAGCCTGTAGACAAAAAAGCCAGCGAGGCAGGCAAACCTGCCGACAAGAAAGCTGGTGCTGGCAAAGCTGCAGCAAAACCGACTGGACCTGTCAGCATTATCGTTGAAGTTGCCGCCGAGGAGACATCAGATCCTGTGATGTTGAAGCCTGGAAAGTATTTTGTTCTGAGTAAGTCTTCCGCCGGTGACAAGCAGAAATTTGGCCCCTTCGCGCTCGGTGCGGGTAAGCCGTACATACTGGAGTTCTCCGGCAGTGTCACCCCGAAGATTGATAAGGATGCGGATACTTCGGAATTGGGCAAAGATAAAACGATGCTTTCGATCAAAAACCCATTGCATGACGACTACTCGTTCAAGATTAAGGAAGACGAGTCCGATGCCAAAAAAGCTAATACTCATGCGAATGTCGTAGGTCGTTGGAAGATGGGGGCTATTAGCGGTGATTGCATTTTTTATGCCAATGGGCGCTGTCGGTTGACCGAGCACGATAAGTCCACCGGCACCTGGAAGCCTATCGCTCCGAATATCATCAAGGTTAGATGGTCAAACGGCTGGTGGTCCACGTTCAATGTCTCCGAGGATGGTACTTCGATCTATGGTCGAAGCGCCTGGGGTGAAGATACCGAGAACGGAAAAAAGGATTGGGCAGAAAAAATCGAATGATTCGGCTTTCCTCAGCGCTATTAGATGAAGAATAGTGCGCGCACCAATGCTGAACCATCGAAAAGGCGACGCATAAGTCGCCTCTCCACAATAAACTTTCAACAGATTCGAATCTGCTTAACAATGCTTAGCCAGAGTCGATCCGGAGGGCAGGCGATAGAGGAAAGCATAATGACCGTTAAGGACCGGCCAGAAGGTTTACACCGGATAGCACTATATTTTTGCGGCTGATCGGATTATTGAAAAAGATGTTTGCACCATTTGCAGTCAAATTGCTGACTGGAGCCAACGTTGTTATTCCTTTGCCGTAGAAGATTTGCCCAGCATTTTGGATATCTATGTTGACGTTCTTCTTTGGCGCTTTGCCGTCTACAGGTCCTCCTGGTGTTCCCACTGATACTGTGATGTCGCCCAAGGCTGTAGCTCCGAGGGCTGACAAAGTCGTACCGATGAGTGTGACCTTGGAGGACTTACTGACGCCCAGGTTCGCCAGGCTCACGTTTCCATTGCCGGTCGTCAGGCTGACTGCGGAGGCGGAAAGCCCGCCGGCGGCCGTATGGATATCGATGCTTCCGTTGCCGATGCTGACGTCACCAGTTATATTCGTATCGCCGTTCGCTGAGATAATAAAAGCGCCTGTTTGAGTAGAGCCACCAGCGATGGTGATGCCTTGAGTCGAATTGATTGCGACGCCTGCTGCGCCGTCAGCGATTATTGTCCCGCCATGGACGACGAACTCTTGTCCGAAGGTACCGATTGTGTTTCCGGCGGTGAGAATTGACACGGGACTTGTGACCGAGCCTGCAACGCCGGTGAATACTGTTTTCAGAGTGCCGGTAGCGTTGGCGGTGAACAAGGATGATGCTACCAAGTCGCCGAAGACACTTATCGCGGCGCCAGACAGGTCGATCCGCCTGGCGGTCATGTCTGTTGCGCCCGATACTTGAACTGAATTTGCCTTGGCTGTGATGGTTCCATTACCTGCAAAGGTGTTGACGAAATTGATGGACCCACTACCAGTGATACCATTGCTCGGGATGATATTGCCAGCTGTCAGAATCCCTGCGCTGTTGTAGCTGACGTTGGTAGCGACTGGGTCTGCTGCAGTCACAGTGATGTTACCAGCGGCACCTTTACCCCCAGTCGTATCTAGAGTCGGCAGGAAAGTACCTCCATTGCTGAGCCCCGACGCTATCATGGTTATACTGCCATTATTTCCTACACCTTTACCTCCGGTGAAAATTTGATCGATGGGTACTCCCGTGGTGATCCTGCCACTGGTGGCACCGGTTCCTGCAAATGCTACGAGTGTTACATTGGCTCCATTGCCTGTGCCACCAGTCGGGCGTGTCGATATGACTACGTCGTTACCAGAACTTGAGTTGAAGTTGATTGCACCACCGGTGACGCTGCCACCGTTTATCGTGACGCCACCATTATTGGTGTTGTTTGGAGGAATCGGCCCGAGTGTCGTTTGGTTGGCACCACCAGAATTGACGAAGCTAGCACCAGCTATCAATGTAATTGGAAACCCCTGCGTAGCACCCGCGGCGGTCAGATTCGAACCATTATTGATATTGATGTTGCCGGTAGCAACTATGGTCAGAGCTTCGGCTACGGTAATACTGCCATCGATGGCGATACTTCCCGCGGTATTGAAAAATGTGGGGTCGCCGGTGAGGCATGTCGAGCCGATACTTAAGTTGTCCGTTGCTGCTGTGATATGTGCCGCCGTTCCTGATGTATTGACTGTGCCCGTCAGTTGATTTGCAGCAACGTCAATTGTTCCTTCGCCGGCATTAAGGTTAAGGTATTTCGAGAGAACATTGCCGCCGTTTAATCTCGTATCTTGATTTCCAGAATACGACTCTGTTCGAATGTTGATCGCGCCGTTTAATGCACTCAGAGTTCCATTTGCATTGTTGATGATGAGTGCAGAGTCAACATCGGCGACGTCGACGTTTATATTGCCGGACTGTGTTACTACCTGCCCGCTGTTGTTGACAGTCGACGCATTGACATTGACGTGCTTCTCTGAGTTGATGTTGCCATCGTTGTTGATCTGTCCTGCAACGAGTGTGACATCTTCCGTTGATGTAATTGTGCCGTGATTGGTAATCGTCCCGTCAGCCGAAAGGGTCAGTTTCACAGTAGAGGCTATCCGTGCGTCGGAATGGTTGGTTATATTGTCGGCGTGAATGAGCCCATGTTTTGCTCGACCTTCTGAAGCGAGTGCAGTGACTGTGCCGAAGTTATCTAGGTCGCCCACTAGCCGGAAGTCCGAGCCCCTCGTGAAATCGCCAATTGCTGTTACGCTGACCGGAACCACCAGGCTGTCAGCGCGTATAGCGTCATTTTTTTGAGTCAAGGATGAAAGATCGACGTCACCATTCGTCGCTTGTCCGCTTGTGTTGAGCGCAAGGGACTGAGTCGCTCCATTCAAAACCTGCTTTACTGCAACGTATTCCGCTGCTGTGACGTGATCGCCTGCGGAGAGAATTTTGCTACTTCCGCCAATTTGAATTTCGACAGATCCCATGGTTTCGAACAGATTCTGCCCCAGCACTATGTTTTTGTCTTGTGAGTTAAGATCCAGATTGATTCCACTCGCCAATTTTACGAGGTGTCCATGATCGTTAAATTGAAGAGACTGGTTGCTTGCTTCCAGTCTCATTTGACGAGGAGTTGAAATCTGAACGTTGACACTCGGTGAAATCGACGTGCCATTACTGACAGTGGCAGGAGTTTCTGCTCTCCAATTACTTCGCGGTTGTCTGTCTTGAAATTGATCCCTGTAGATCCGTCGGGCCATGTGTCGGCTCATCCCAGCATTGGTTGTGAGGAACTCCTGAAAACCGGTTCTGCCGTCATGCGCAGCCTGGGCGGATGGCGTTGAGGTTAACAGAATTGAACCAAAAATCAGGAAGCCTAATCTCGGATTGATGACAAGGGGCTTTCTTCTTTGACTCACAATGGCTCCTCCTGTGGAGTTCTAAGCAAAGTTCGGCACGCGATTCAGCGCTGTGCGAGCACCGAGTAGTGGACATCCGGTAAAAGCGTCAGCTATGATTCCAAGCGCTGAGCGGTCGATAGTAGCATAGTCATTTGGCTACACATATTAAGGGGTACCTGAGACTGCAAAGCGTTACGGGCACCCAAAAATCCGGATTTGTGGAACCGTATCTGGTATCATTATGCCGATCAGGTCGTGGACTCAAATAGTTGGTTGTCTCCAATTGGTATGCCGTTAACTCAAATCTCCAACTTCTTCCAACCCGCGCCTCATGTACAGCGCCTGCCCGCCGACCGGATTGATCCTGAATACAAGCGGTATCGTGCACAAATTCTTGGCACAATCTTTGTTGGGTATGCCGGCTACTATCTCGTAAGAGCCAACATCAATATTGCCAAACCATTTCTTATTACGGAGCTGGGCTTCTCTAAGGGCGACGTCGGTCTCCTCGCTTCTGGCCTCACGATTGCTTATGGTTTGAGCAAGTTCCTGATGGGCAACGTGTCGGACAGGTCCAACCCTCGCTACTTCCTTGCGACCGGTCTGATACTCTCCGGAATTGTAAATTTGGTCTTCGGCTTCCTGCCCAGTCTCTTTCTGATGGTTGTCTTCTGGTCTTTGAACGGATGGTTTCAGGGCATGGGTTGGCCGCCATGCGGAAGGACGATGGTGCACTGGTTCTCCGATAGAGAGCGTGGTACCAAAATGGCGATCTGGAATCTCGCACACAACGTGGGAGGAATGCTTGCACCAGTCATTGCGAGCTATTCTTTGCTTTACTTTGGATCGTGGAAAAGCGCTTTTTTCGTACCAGCGTTGTTGTCGATCGCTATTGGTTTTGTCGTCCTTGTGTTCATGCGAGACACTCCGCAATCCGTCGGCTTGCCACCTATCGAGGAGTACAAGAATGACTATCCATCGACCGCGGTGGAGGATCGGGAGCGAGAGCTGTCCGGATCTGAGATCCTCTTCAAGTATGTGCTCAATAACAAATTCCTCTGGATATTTGCTTTAGCAAATGTGCTCGTCTACATCGTCCGATATGGTGTCGTCAATTGGGCTCCGACTTACCTGACGGAAGTAAAAGGTTATTCCATCACGGATGCAGCATGGCAAGCCAGCGTTTACGAGCTGGCTGGAATTCCAGGAATGCTCTTTTCCGGGTGGGCGAGCGACCGAATTTTTCACGGAAGGCGGTCACCGGTCATGGTGATTTCAATGAGCCTGGTATCCGCGGCTGTGTTTGTTTATTGGTTCAATCCGAAAGGAAATTATATTGTTGATTCAATTGCGCTCATTGCAATTGGTTTTCTCATCTATGGACCTGTTATGTTGATCGGTGTTGCTGCCTTGGACCTCGTACCGAAGAAGGCGGTTGGCACGGCCGCAGGTTTGACTGGACTATTCGGTTACCTTGGCGCGACTGCTGCAGAGCTGGGCATCGGATACACGGTGCAAGCGTTCGGTTGGAATATGGGATTCACAATGATAATCGCGGCCGGCGCGCTTTCGACATTGCTGTTGGGGCTCACTTGGAATGTCCATGACAGGCGGGAGGATACTAAGTCGTGAAAGTTTTGTTGACAGGTGGAGCTGGCGATCTGGGGCAAGTCCTCGCTCCCGAGCTCGTTTTGTTAGGACATACTCCTGTGGTGCTCGATGTGGCTCGACCTGGAAAGGATGTTGGAGAGTTCGTCGAGGGGTCGATTTTGGACCGCGGACTTCTGGAAAAGACGATTGCATCGGTCGATCAAATTGTCCATATCGCGGCTTGGCACGGAATTCATGAGTTCAAGCATGAGAAGGACGCGTTCGAGTTCTGGGACTTGAATGTAACCGGTTCTATGAATGTATTAGAGTGTGCAGCGCGGAATGCGAAGTCCAAGCTTGTGTTTATCTCGAGCACCAGTGTTGATGATTGGCCAGGCATCTATGCACACAGCAAGATACTCTGCGAGGATTTGATGCGAACCTATGCGGCCAGGCATCGTATGGACATAATTTCATTGCGACCGCGCGCCTTTATTCCGCATTGGAATCGAGCAACGTACAATACGATTGGCGAATGGGCATGTTGGTATTGGAAGGGTTCTGTACATATCAATGATGTTGCGCAAGCTGTCGTCAAATCTATAAATGCACTAGTATCGAATACGGTGCAAGGGCACTTGGTGCTTACTCTCGATGGAGCCTGTGAATTTCAATCAGACGATCTCGAATTGTGGGACAGGCATGGGGAAGGATCTACGTTTAGAAAACTGTTTGGTGAAGACAAGTATAAGCTGGCAGTGCAGCACGGTTTAAACCCGTCTATAAAGCCAAAAATAATAGGCTATTCTGATGCGCAGAGGGCGATCGGATATAGTCCAACATATGGATTCGGTCAAATGCTCGACGAACTTGCAGCCAACTCTCAATCCTAATACAGTCTGCCAAAGCAATAATCTATTCGCTGTATTCCCGAAATTTCAGTTATGTGTAGTGGCGAACCATAGGTTGAAACAGCTGTTAATTGGTGGCGGTGCATCCACTCCATGTGGTGGCACGCAATTGATTGTAGATAAATCCTGACACTCGAATTTATCTTGCCCGGTTTCCGTCACAAAGCGGACCTAAAGTATTGTCAACGTCGATTGATTGGTCCAGTTGGTGCGGGTGTGCGCGGCAATGGAACACAGTCTCGTTTGGTGTGGAAGAGATCTCACTTTGGCAATACCAACAAATAAGGAGGGTGTAGATGAGCACTCTTAGTTCAAAATCTGGAAAGATCATGAAGACAACTCTGGCAATGTCTTTTTTAGTCGCTTTAGCTACCGTCGCATTTCCGGGCGAAGCGCATGCCACCAATTGGTACGTCACCAGCGCGAGGAACGCTCCTTACAATGGAACGGGTCGGTCGTGGTATTCACCATTTAGCGATTTCGTTAATATCGATTGGAGTCAGGTTCGCCGTGGCGATCACATTATTGTTGATGCCGGGCCGACGAGCAATAAGGCGGTGAGTTACCGTCCGTTGTCTATTCCGCAACTTCCCGTTGGTACAACTCCGCTCTACATCGAAGTTTCGAACGAACCAGCTCATTGTGCGGGTACTGCGGCTATCGCAGTTAGCAGTAACATCTCGGGGCAAACCGCGTCGATCGATGTGGGTAACAACAGCAACATAGTCATTCAGGGATCCGGTTGGCACGGTGTATATGCACCCGGAGTGGTTTGGCCGAAGTTCCCCAATTTTGCCTGTCGCGGCATCATGGATGTTGGTATCAACGTTGGTCCACAAGCAAGGAACATAACAATCCAAAATATGGAAGTGTCGGGGCACAATAAAATCGGCATGAACGTAGCTGGTTCCGACGTGGTGTGTAACTACGTAATGTTCCATGACGAGCCTACCAATCTGTATTTCACTCCCGCCAGCAGTGCAACACTTACGTTGAACGGGAGTTGGTTCTATGGTTATTACAAAAGTGATAAACCAGGACTAGTTACTAGCCCGACGGCCCAGGGGACTGTTAACGTCAAAAACAGCATCTTTGGGCCGCAGCTCACAACGGCAATCGACATCAAGAGTCCCAACGTCGTTTTAAACGATGACAATACTATTTTCATCAATCCAGCGATAACCAACGTGAAGGCACCACAATCGTCGCAGCTTACTTTCAAAAATGTAACGTCATATGTCTCGGCTGCATTGAACTCGGCGGGCAGCGCACGAGATTGTCTTACCTTCCCGGAATCGGATCCGTTTCCGGCTGGAGCGGTAGTGTCCAACAGTGTTTTATGGGGCGGCGTGGTGAATGTTCAAGGCGCGAATTCATTAGGTGGTCAAAACTTCCAGTATCTGACCACAGGTAATACGTTGGTTGTCAGCCCAACGCAGTTGAGCAGCGGCGATCAGCTGTTCGTCAAAGACCCGCGCACGCTATGGTATCCAGACTATGACATGGGTATGAAATACGACTTCGCGTTGAAGCCCGGTAGCCCAGCCACTGGCTCGGGATCCGTCAATGTGACTTCTGTAAATCAGTACTTGAAGTCTATCGTGCCCGAGGCAGCTCTCTAAGTTAACTGACGACGCATTATGCCGCCACACCATGTACTCAATGGTGTGGCGGTCATTTCTCATCGGGATAATACCCCTGTCGATGATTTGCGCTGACCCGCATGTTTTGCAACAAAGTGAAAGCTTTGAAACGTTTGAATGTCTGGGCCGCCTGCATCAAGCACGTTTGCCACTCGAGGCACGATCCGTTTGTTCTCGGTAGATCTGTGCCTTCGAATTTCGTCGATCTATGTAAGGTTTCGGCGCAAAATTTGTGCTCTAATGTGCGACGAGTTGCCTCGGTAATGCTGACAACTGCGAGACGGATACACTCGGTGTCGAAGACTATGTCTGAAGAACTCACTCCAGCAATACAATTTGAAGTTCTTGCCGCGAGGCTGAAGGATGATCACGGAGCGTCCGTGGATTTATTAGAGCTGCTTGCGAAAATGCTGGATTCGAGCTATTCGAGCGGCACGAAGATCACTCGCGGAGGATGGATCATGTCGAAGGAGCGACCGATTGAGGAGCTCTCGGTTCGCTTCGATGAGTGGCAATTCCAAATTACTAGAGCAAAACATGGCACTGTCAATGCCAGCTCCAAGAAACTGGTGCGCGGCGTTGCTCTCAAGACCAATGAAATAAGCCTCGAGCAGTGTATTGAAGAGATTCTCAAGGAAGTTGTAAAACTATCGGAGAAGAACTCGCAGACCCGGGCGGCACTGGATAAGTTTATAACTGGACTTCAATGAACTTCATAAAGAAATTCATCGACAACTACAAAGAGCAGTCTCGAAAAGACGCTGAGAATGCTGTGAAGCAAGAAGCGGCTGTAGCTGCACTTCAGGGTGGTGCCATCTTCCCTCGAGCAAAGGAACGTATCGACAGAGAAAAGGCTCTGGGGCGAGAGTTCTTTTCTTCCGATCTCACTGTCCGCGAGTATTTGCTGTGCAAAGAAGCTCAGCTTGAAACAATCGGACAGGTGATGGGCAGCTGCTTCTACAGTATTAGTCTGCTCGGTTTGATGGGGCGGACGATGGGTCTGTCTCAGAGTGAGTACAATCACGACAAATTTGTTAGTACCATAGGTAGTCTCGTTAAGGAAAGCAGCGAGCTTGTAGATATCACCGCTGCGCAACTCAAAGCTAGACGCAATGCGGTGGATCGCATGTTGCTCGAAGCGAAGGAGTTGGGCGCGCATGGTGTCATAGGTGTTCGAGTTAAAGCCTCGCATTTCAATTGGGCGACGCGATTGACTGAGTTCACCGCCATTGGTACCGCTATTCGACTGCCCGGCTATAAGTCAGACGGCACTGTTTTTACGAGCGATTTGAACGGTCAGGAGTTCTGGCAACTCTACAACGCTGGCTACCTTCCTCGTGAGCTCTCGTTTGGGATTTGTACTTATTACATAAAGTGCGATCCCGAGACTCGTCAAATTATCGATCCGACTCTTATTGATTTTATGAAGGGTCGTAGCACGAACAATCAGGAAATTATGTTGTTTAGCCAGGGATTCTATGAAGCCCGTAGTCTCGCGATGGAGCGACTGACATCAGATGCGATGGCAGTTCGCGCCGACGGGATCGTTAGTGTCGACGTCGATTATTCTATCCAGACAGTTGAGTACATGCAGTACAACAAGACTTTCCATGATCCGGTCGTTCATTTCATCGCAACCGGCACTTCGATACAAAAGGTTCAAGAGCCCACTCAACCGATGCAGAAGCCCAAAATGTGCTTGAGTCTTCGTGGTGGCACTTGGGTGGATATCGGGTCCTACGATTCTTTTATTCCATCAAGTATGAGTTATTCCGACGACGATTTCGATGACGAGTAGTATTTACTTCTGAGCAAAAAAAACAACAGGAGAGGCTAATGCCAGACAACGAATTTGAACTTCCCGAACACGCCAAACAAAGACTTCGCGAGATGCGCGGAGAGGGAGGCCATAGGAAGCTTTTTACCAGTGATTTGTCTGTCAACGAGTTTCTTCTGATCAAAGAGGCTGGATTCGAACCGGTCGGACTGGTAGTGGGAAGCTCGATCTATCACATTGGGTTTCAGCAAGCTCGCTGGACCAAGAATGAGGAGATGACGGTCCTAACTCAGGCGCTCTATCACGCCAGAGAACTTGCTATGAGTCGGATGCAGGAAGAAGCTGACGAGTTGAGTTCTGACGGGATCGTTGGAGTGCGGCTCAAGGTTAAGCACATGTCGTGGGCTTCCGATCTGGTCGAGTTCGTGGCGATTGGCACGGCCGTTCAGCACAAGGACGAATCCCTTCGGAAGTCATTTCGGACAGTGGACGGCAAGGCTTTTACCAGCGACCTTTCTGGTCAGGACTTCTGGACGCTTCTACAGTCCGGCTATCGCCCTGTCGGAATGGTGATGGGCAACTGTGTCTATCACATTGCACACCAGACCGTTGGACAGTGGTTCAAAAACATCGGACAAAACATGGAGATGGTCAACTTCACGCAGGGTCTATATGATGCTCGTGAACTGGCCATGGAGCGAATGCAGGCAGAAGCCGAGCATCTACAAGCCGAAGGCATCGTGGGCGTCGACATCCACGAGGGCAGCTATGGGTGGAGCACCAATGTCATCGAGTTCTTCGTAGTTGGTACAGCAATCGTCCCGATGCGTAAGGACCACCACATCGCTACGCCGCAATTGGTTTTGTCGCTCAACGATTGAGGCTGAGCGGCGGCTTCAACGATAGTGTTGTCACCCATCCGGCTCGTTTCATTTGCAAGAGTTCGTTTCTTGTGCCAAGATGAGGTACCATTATGCCATGCGAAAAGCGTTGGGAATATTCAGCGTGTTAGCCGCAGGAACACTCTGCGTCACTTCATCTTTCCCTTCGCACGGCCGTGAGTCCGCCTCTGGTGTTGATCCGGGCGTGAATTCGGCTCCTGATGTTGAATCAAGTAACCGCACCGATATACAACCTCGATCCGCAGTCGAAGACTACCATCCCAGTGCGGTCGGGGACTTTGAAGATATACCATCTAAGCGAAAGCTGATTCGGAAAGCTCCATTACGACAAATCGGTCCGCCGACACCGACGTCTCTTGAACCGCCTCCTGACCCAGACAATATCCCAGTAATGCTAGAAAAATGGGATCTCTGGCACAGGCGTGTAGCTGAGCTGATCTTCACGCGATTTGACTCTCTCGCTCGGCAAGCTTTCCCATACAGTCGGCCATTGAAGGTTAAAGTGTCGTATACGGTGACAAGGGACAAGCAAATTGTCGATGCCAAACTCGTAGAGAAGAGTCCGAACCTTGTTTTCAATGGAATGGCGTTGATGGTGCTAAAGTCAATGAGCGGAAATCCTATGTTGGAATTTCCCGAAGGCTCTTGTCGTGTTTCTGTCGAGAGAGTTCAGGAATTTACATCTTTGCAATGGCTGATTTCCAAGTGAAGAAGCATCGCGCAGCGTTGCTTGATGCGATATCTATGCCCAGCTCGATAGTCCTTAATCGCGCTCATCAACAGAGGTTCGAAAGGTTCGATGAGCATATGCGTGGGGAAAGTTACATTCTCATTTTAGTGTTGGACGAAAGGCGATTAAGACTAGCCGAGTTGGTCGCTAGTTTTACATATGCATGCCAGGAGATCAGCAAGAGATGCGAGATTGTTGTCGTGTAGTGTTGCTGCTGGTATCACTCCGCCGGAGCTCGAGGGGAGATCTCTCGTTGCGCACGCCGCGGCGACTACTGTCGGGCGATAGCCGAGGTCAAAGGCACTTCTGGTAGTGGCATTGATGCACATGTGTGTCATGAATCCGGCGACGACTAGCTCTTCTCGGCCAGTTTCCTTTAGGAATTTGTCCAGGTCCGTATTGACGAAGGAGCTGGGAAAATTCTTCGTTATTGTCGGCTCTTTTCCTTCTGGCTTGACGGCATCAATAATTTCCGATGTAGGGCTGTCAGGGGCAAAGATCGGTGCACCCGGCACTGTGTGGTGCACGATGTGAAATATAGGCACGGACAAGCTTCTTGCTCGAGCAAGCAACTTCTTGATTTCAACGAGCGCATCATCAATGCCGCAGAGGGGTAGACGGCCGTCCAGATACTCTCTTTGAGCATCGACAATAACTACTGCACTCTTCGAAAGTGTCGCCGGCTGTGCCGGTGCGTTCATCAGATCCAGAAGTGTTTCCGCGTTTGCCATTGTGTTGCCTCAGTTGAGTGCTAGTGCTCCTGACAGTTGTGGAGCGCTGATTGGGTTTCCCCTAGTAATAATAGCAAGAGTTGATTGGTCAGTCGTCGGCTGAAGAATCATCTGTTTTTAGAATTTCTGGTAGATAAGCAAACAGAATGACCGGTTTCTGTCACAAACGATCGCTAGTATGAGGGCAATAGGCAACCCAAGCGCACAGGCGAAGAGCAATAAGCATGATGACGAAGCCGCGCCGTGTACTCGCAGAGCTCAAAAGTATTTTGTTCGGTTAGAAAGGAAAATAAAGAAAAATTGCCGCTGACGAGCGGCAATTTTTTTGTTCGGATTGGTTAGAGCATTCAGCTCTTTCACTATTTTGAGAAACGCTTACTTGAGTTTCTGTAAATGAGACTCAATGAACCAAAGCTTCTTATCGACTTCTCTAGAAATTTCAATGTAGAGGTCATTGGTGTCCTGGTCGTTCCACTCGGAGCTCTTCGCTATTCCTTCGCGCACATGTTTGCCGAACTTGGCGAGGCGATCGGCTAGTGCGTTAAGATGATCTTCTTCATTCATCTTCTCGGTGTTCGGATACTCGGGAAGGAGCGAATTCTCTGCGGAATTGCGGACGGTGCCATGAGCAATGCCACCAAGAGCGGTGATGCGCTCAGCGATGGTGTCGATGGGCTCGTACAGCGCCGCAGCGACGTCGTCGAAAAGCAAGTGAAGCTGATAAAAGTCCTTTCCCTTCACGTTCCAGTGCGCTTGCTTGGCTTGGGTCCAAGCATCGAGACAGGCGGCCAGGGTTTCATTCAGTAGCTCCACTACCTTGGCGCGAGTCGATTCTGGAATATCGATCCGGCTGGTGTAAAGATGCGCAGTCGTTTGTTTTGTACTCATGCGAAAAAGTCCTTTCGGTGGCGGTGTATGACCTGATATTGTTTCAGTAGAGCTTGTATATGTAAAGTGCGCTCGCTGATGTGCGTTCAGGCTAGGATCTAGGAGCCCAAGTTTGGCCCTTGGTTCTCAAGAGGAAGGGCTTTGTCTGCGGTTCATGATAAGCTGATCGTCTTTTTAGTTAATCGAGTCAGGTAATCGAAGTTCACTCCGAACATTATCGGGCACTGTAGAGGCTTTGGCACCGGATATGGTGCTAGTTGTAGGAGTAGTCGTGACTAGGATCACCAAAGCAGCAACTATCGCAACATTAGTCACCCGGATGGATGCTCGTCCTGATGTTGAGCTTCCCATTTTGGCGGATGCCCTTGTTCGATTGTTGATGTCCGGTGCTCGCTTTTCCGGATTCTGGAGTGGAGAGATGGTCGCTCCAGCAGCTGGTGCTGCAGGATCTACACAATGGCGATTGATTCAGCGCTTCGACTCGAAGGAGCAGGCGGTCGCGTGGAAGGAATCTCCACAGCGCGCGGAGTTGCTACGCGAGTTGATGGCGCATACCGACGGCCACGCACCGAGTGTAAATGACGAGTTGTTGGACAGTGGTAGCTCTGTAGGTAGTGTGGCGACAGCCATAATCACTGAAGTTAAAGCTGAAACACAAGAAGAGTACTTCGCGTGGGAATGCAAAATTCAGAGTGCGCAAGCCCAATTCCCTGGCTATCACGGCATCTATGTTGAGCCGCCTCTTCCTGATCGACCGGGGCAGTGGACGACGTTGTTGCGTTTTGAGTCACCGGTAGCAATTGAAAATTGGTTTGCCTCACCCCAAAGGCACGCGCTCGTTGCCGAGGGGAGGAAGTTCGTGAAAGGAACCAAGTTTCAGCAAATGACCAGTTCATTTCCTGGATGGTTTCCCGTTGACCAGCTGACGGGAAAAGGTCCCCCCAATTGGAAATCAGCTCTGCTTGTCATGCTTGGACTTTATCCAATCGTGATGCTGGAGCTTCTCGTTCTCTCTCCATTTGAAGTGACTTGGAATTCTGCATTGAAGACATTCATAAATCTAACGCTGAGTGTCGCGTTCACCACTTGGGTATCCATGCCATTGTTAATCAAGAAGTTCGGTTGGTGGTTGCTGCCACCCGACAATGCGCCGACCTCGATTCATATCAGAGGAACCTTGATTGTCTCTGCGATCTTACTGGTGGAGATGGCATTGTTTTGGAAGCACTTAAGGTGAAATCGTTGACGCAAAGCTGAAGAGTGGCGAGCGCCGGAGAATCACTGGTGGTCTCCGAGCTGAGTCTGCCCAAGCTTGGGCTGTTCCCCGGTGGAGAGTCGCTCCCTGACGTCGAGTTTTCGATCCTCGAGGATTTGGCTATTAGAGAGCGAAGATATTTACAGAGTTCAAAAGAGAGCGAGACTCTTATCAGTTTCTGAAAATCTGTTTTTAAAGCAGCACCATCGCCTCGCGATAGCAAACCCGCTAATATACTCTTGTCACGGAAGTGAACATCAGCAAAGTAAGTGAGGAGTGAACCATGTTCAAAAAGGCTGGGGCCGTCGGTCTCGCATTTGTACTGATTGCCGGTGTCTCAGGGAGTTGGCTGTCTGCTTCCGCGGATGAATCGGCGGTACCAACCGCAGAGACCTCTGCCGACTCCACGCAGAAGCCGCTCGAAGGTCGGGTTGAAATTGGTGTGACTTTGAATGATTTGCGCGATGCTCGCTTGTCGATCAGTCGAGCGCGAAAGGCGACGGCTAACTTGTACGACGAGATGAATCGCCAGGCGGTTGTAATGAACATGACACCCAATTTTGTCGGTACGACCGTGATCAATACGCCGACACCCTCATTTACCGGTCAGTTATTGCCACCGCGTAAGAAGTGGGTCGACGCATCGATGGCTGAGATCGGACCAATCATCAAGCTCTTCAAGGAAGATGTTGATCAGGCAATTGAGAGTAATCGAAGAACCGAAGTCAGTGAAAAAACAGGTGCGACGCTGACACCGATTCGCGAAGAGGCTTTTGAACTCGTGAAAACGGCTTTCACGGACTTCCAGGACTTAGAGAATAAGACCGCTGGTCCGCCTTATGAGATGCGAGCAATTTCGGCTCTGGCAACGAAGCTGGACGATCATATGAAACAGCTGGACAAGACCCTAAAGAAAGGCATGAGCATTCTGACGAAGGAAGCCAAAGCTATGAGAAAACGTAAGTCTGTTTCATCCTAATGCTTATCTGCTTTCACGGTTGTCGGCGGCAAATGCAACGCTGCAGAGTCGCCCCGGTTGAACAGCGGTATCTCAGCGATATGAGATTTGGGTCTGTGGCCTGGCGGTGACGGAGTCTCGCGGTTGAGATTGAGAGATGGATAAAAATCCCATCGCGATGATAAATGCGGCTATAGCTCCATGAATAGCCATGGATAGATAACTGTGTGCTCCGAATTCGACGGCGATGTTTTTTGATGGAAACATAGGATTGTAGTGGACCTTTACACAGTCTCCTTTTTTGATTTTCGGCTTGGCCAGAAAAATATTTTCATTCAAAACATGCGTCGCAATCAACGCGCGATTGTTCACTTTGAACTTGCATTCGATCAGTGGACCATCCTTGCTTGCTCTAACGCTGGACACTATGCCTGGCACTGACGGCCAATTGATAGACTCAATTGGATTGCAGAATGCGCTGGCACCGAGCAAGATGAAGGCAAAAGACGAACCGAGCAGACAGAGTCCGTAATTTTGCGGACTCATCGGAAACAGTCGGTCCTTGTGGCTGAAGATACAGAGATTGGGAATTAACAAAAAGACGACCAACAGTCCGAGTGTAAGATGATAACTGCTCATAGTAAGTGCCTCGCTCTGCGTGGTCAAAAATCCTACATGTTCTCGCGTTCTTGGTGACATCTCCAACCAGTACGTGACTCCATAATAGGATCACTTGGAAAGCGCGCATCAAAGAAACCACTTTTCGTAATAATTGCCTATGTGGCAGAGCTGCGGCAATGTTGTCCATCAGTAGTTGTCTGCGGTTTCGGTTTGAACACCAAATAGGTGTTTGCCGCCAGCACGTATGGTGGTCGCATTTTATGCGGGGAGTCCGTAGGTACTGTTAATCTAATGGCGACAGCAATGAGTCCGCCGGTTGTTACGCGGGCGGACTCATTGCTGTCGAGGGGACTCTCGAGCCTCCTATCAGGAGTCTATTGACTGAACAAACTCTTTGATGAGGACAAAGAAGAACCTCTGCCCTGTGCTGGTGAATCTGGACGAAGTGAAAAATTCAGCTGATTTAAAGCCCCCGCGCTAGCATAGTTGGGTACAGTTCCAACATCGCTCTGGAAGCGCGGATCGATCATTGTTGGTGAGAGAACCGTAGTATTACCCGTGATGTTGAACTGCACGTTGTCGGTCGAGTGTATAAGGTGATTCGCCGGGACATTCACCCTGCCACCATAGAAGATGCATTTTTCGACGAATACATCGGTTTTGTATTTCGGATTGCCTTCAGTTCTAAGAATGCAGTCATGAGCCTGACCTTGAGAATTGAGATTGGTCATGAAGGAGGTCACGTTTTTCAAATATGCAATACCTGGAGTGCCTTCAACCTTTGAGTTTACTTCGACATTAGACTTTGATGCATTATTCAAAATGCAGTCTGTGAGCTCGACTCGATCTGTCACCGATACTCCGGTGGAAAGTCCTGGTCCAATAACGCACCGATTGATTTTCAGGAGTGTATCCTTGTATCGTGATGATTCAATCCCGACAGACTCAGTGCCGGTGGATGGGTAAAGACTGTTGTATATCCATGAGTTTGAAATAGTCACTCGATCCAATCTATTGCTTGGCTGGCAGGTAATATTGGTGCCTTGATTGTCGTGCGCGACGATCCGATCGAGTATGGTTCCTGTGCCTGCGACCCCCGCACCAACCTTGTTATGATCTAACTCGACATTTCGAATCAATACGTTCGATCCCAACAATTGAAGGAAACCGTACGCCTTAAAGTTACGGATCGAGATTCCTCTCCAGGTTAATCCATCGACAGTGATTCGACCGCTGTAAACGTAGAGCCCTATCGCATTGTCTGAATCCTTCCCGTTTAAGATAACTTGTCCGTTATGTCCGGCTTCTAGTGAGCGCGTGATCGTGATGCCACCATTTTGCAGGAAGAGCCCCTCGTTGTACTGCATGGATGTTTGACCACCGTCGAGCACAATGGTATCACCAGACTTGACTTCGGCACCTTGAATTCGCCAAAGCTCTGACCATGCGGTTGCCCATGTTTTTCCATCCTGATTGTTTCCGTTCTTCGATACATAGTAAGTGGTGGCACACGCAGGCGAGTTCGTAGTGCACGCGAAGGAAAGAATCAATGCGATCAAGAGGAACTTGATTCTCTCCAAAAAAACGACAAAGGACCTGACTTGAATTGACTTCGAATACATGTATCTTCTCCCAGATTCGAATGGTGCCATCTCAACACAGGGCGAGTCGCGCAAGGACCTGGTGAATGTGTCAATGCACGTAATTGAATTACGCTTGTTTTGTCCGCGCCCACAGCGCCGTTTGTTGACTGCGTCGAATGTAAGATGCTGCTGTGACATTCTCGTGACAGCGCGCGACTTGTGGTGATTCTCATTGCGAAGCAACCCCGAAAACGCACCGGAACGCACCGTGAATCAGGTGTTCAAGTAGAAGCTAAGCAATGTTTAATGCTTTATGTTAGGCTCTTTCTAATATGCAGATGAAAGAAAATGAGGCTTCGAGCTGTGAGTAGACAAAACCTTCTTATCGTTATCCTTCTATCCGCAATCTGGAATCAGTTATCTACGAGCTACGCTTCGGCCGAAGGCCCCAATGATTCTAAGCTTAGAGATGCAGCCCCAGCTCCAACGGGACATAAGGCTAAGAATCTTCTTCCGAAGAAATTTCCGGCAGATATAGCTCCGGATATTCCCGTGAAATTTGCAACTTCGAGGGGCAAACCTTCCGACGTATCTTTGTATAAGATCTCGGCACCAGAGGTGGTGCGTCCAAAGGTTCTACCTCCATTCCCTGAGATTATTGATTTCGGCGTCGCCCTTATTAACGACAGTATAGATCCGCCGAATCCAGCGTTCGCTGGAATTCCAACCGCGTCATCCCTCGAAGGAGTGACTCCTTTAGAGAAAAGGGCTGATCCGTCCAAGAGTAAGGCCGAAGAGTCGAACGATGCTAGAGAGAAAAACAATAGAGGCGTTGAATTAGCTAGCCAGAAAAAATTTCCCGAATCAATTCAACATCATCGCTATGCGCTTATAATAAATCCGAAGAGTCCGGCATACAGACAGAACTATTCATCAATCGAACTTCAATATGGGGATCATCTCTATAAGGCTAAAGACTTAGGTAAAGCCGAGAAGCATTTTCGTTATGCGCTGCTTATAGATCCTGCCAATGTTCCGGCCAGAAAAAAGCTTGATAAGTGTTTGGCTGATAGGGGTTTGAATCCAAACGATCCTTCGACGCGCGAAAGATTAGCCGAACAAGCAGCTCAGGCTCTAGACCTGGACACCGCAATTGTCGAAAGCTTTGTGGTCGTAACTCTGAATGATACCGTCAAGTCTCGTCAACAACTGGCCGAAAATCTGCTCAGCAAAGACATGATAGTTGATTCTTTTCAGCAGCTCGTGATTGCAGTCGGCAAAGAACAGAAGGGTCAGCTCTCGAAGGAAGAGACTAAGAGACTGTCTGAATGTCACAAATCGCTTGGCAGTATTCTGTACAAATATGGAATGAAGGCCATGGAGCAAGGTCGGAGGGAAATCGCTTTCAAAAGATTTACTTCCGCATGGGTTGAATATAAAAGGGCTTTGTATCTGAATCCCGATGACAAGGAAATTGCTCCAAAGCTTCACACACTTGCTAGTAGGGCTGCTAATCAAGTTCATTCATTTGATAATTGGTTGGCTTTCGGGAGCTCGGCGACGTTAGTAGGCGATTCTCAGAAGGCGAAAGACTGCTACGCCACATGCAGGGAGATGGAGCCTGGTAACAAAATGCTTTTGGAAATTAAGTGAAGTTGCAGGGGCAGGTCAATAGTTAAGTTGACATAAAGGAAATCTGTTCCCGTGCACCGTTTGTAGCCTGTCGAATTCCGGTAAGTTAGAGAAAAACTTAAGAACGCATAAAGAACAATCACTGTTGTCAAGGTAGCGCATAAACTTGATTTCGATGTAGTTTCGCTGTTCGAAAAATTCAAACGCTCGCGCGCACAACATCAACAGACCCTCTTAGTAGCCGAAGACAGTAGCGATGACTAGCCCGGGCGGGTCTGTAATTGCGTGCTGTCGTTTTCCATAGGTAAGTCATCATGGATCAACAGCATGAAGCGCTTCAGCCGCAGATACGAGTAACAACGGACGAGTCTTTTAAGCCACCCATTGAGCCGGCAGATGTGGCCGTCGATGCAGCACGGCAGCGAGAGATCGGTAATTCAATGATGCTGGCCGAGAAAAGATTGGGAGCCCACTTCGAATTCTTGAGCGTACTTGGATCTGGTGGCACAGGATGTGTTTTTAAGGTGCGCGACAATCGCACAAAACGATTGGCGGCAGTTAAGTTATTGAATACTGAGTTGAACAATGATAATGCCGTGCTAAAGCGTTTCAAGAACGAAGCGGCTTCACTGTCAGAACTAGACCACGAAAATATAGTCTCAGTCTACGATCATGGTATTACTCATGATGGCATACCGATTCTCGTAATGGAACTGGTCGATGGAAAGACTCTCCAAGAGACGCTTAGGTCAGGTGGAAAACTGGAGCCTCAATTGGCAGTAGAATTGTCCAAGCAGGTTTGTCGTGCGATGGCATACGCACATGAGCGTCGATGGGTTCATCGTGATTTAAAACCCAGCAACATCATTGTGAGTGATATCGTCAGTGGTGCACCGCACGTAAAAGTTTTGGACTTCGGCATTGCGAAAATGCGTGAGTCGTCGGAATCGACTGATCTAACGCAGACCACAGACATAATCGGCACGCCCCTCTATATGAGTCCGGAGCAGTTTGAGAACTCCGGTTTGGATCAGAGAAGTGATATCTACAGCTTCGGATGCATCCTGTATGAAATGCTGACGGGGCAAGTTCCATTTCCGGGCACCAACCCTGTGCAGATTGCGCTCAAGCACATCAATGGAAAGCCAGCTCCATTCGCGGAGAACTGCGCCGACGGTGACATGCTGGTCAGTCTTGAGCAGGTGGTTGAGCGATGTTTGCGAAAAGACAAGGAAAGTCGGTATCAGACTTTTTCGGAAGTACTCGCCGACCTTGAGTCGATTGCAAAAGGTAGCGTTGTGTCATACCAGGATGGTGCTGGTCAGTCGCCCGGCTCAGTGCTGGATAAAACGAAGAAAGGCATTAGAAAAATCTGGACATTCGCGGCTTATGTTTTCAAAATTTCCTATTTTTTGATGGTAGTGCAAATGGTGCTGGTACCGTGGATATCTGCGGGAATGCCATCTTTTGTTGACACGATGGTCAAGGGTTGGGTCGGAGGCCTTGCTCTCCTGGGTTTTGTAGGACTTCTCAAACCTTCGATCAATCTTATAAAGACTTTCAAGACAAGAAGAACGATGGATAAATGGACGATTGAATTTACCCAACTATCCGTTGCGAAGTTATACCTCGTCATAGCGTTTGCGTTTCTAATTCGTCTTCCAGAACCTTTATTGAGTGTCGCCGCACTTGCACTGTGCGGCTCCATGCTCGGCACGACCGCCGTAGTTGCGGGCTCCATCGTGTGGTCAGGTATTATGGATACAAAACGCCTCGTTGATCTCAATAAAAAGATCTTGGCACGCTTTCGAAAGCGTGCTATCGAAGGTGCCACCAGGAGCGATGCCTCAACTCCGATCGGTTGGTCTACCGCCATTCGACGTTTGCTTCCGGTGTCGGCGGTGGTGGCGGTGGTGCTTCTAGTAGTGCCACCACTGTCTAGTGGTACTTTTGAAAAGATGGGGGTGGTTTCGAATAACCTCAATGCGGATCTGTCTGGCGTCTTTCTAAATGCCTCATGGACTCTTGATCATGGCAATCTATGTTCCGCGGAATTGTATGCTACTTATCTCTTACGCAAAGGAGAAACGAAAAGAGCCACTGAGATATTGAAACAGACACGGATTGAAAATGCGGACGAGCGCTTTGTTGTGGGTATAGCCAAAATGGAGCGTCAATTGGGACTTAGCAGCCAAGCATTGGCATCGTTGGATCAGTTGATCAAGAAAGACGACGGAGCCGCATGGCTAAAACTGACTCGCGCTCAAACACTACTTTCTTTGGGGCGCTACAACGAAGCATTCTCCGAACTGAATGAGCTAGTGAAATCCAAAGGATACAACGTGTCAGACCATCGGAGCTGTCGAGGTTTGTCATACATTGGTTTGAAAAACTACCATAAGGCAATAGCAGATTTCACTGATGCGTTGGAAGAACAGAACCGGGTCTCGAACGATTTCGCGAGGTCCGTCAACTATACTCGGCGGGCATTAACATATGAAGTCATTGGTCAAAACAAATTGGCTCGTCGAGACTTCGAATCTGTCGATAGACTTTTGAATAAGTCTGATACGTTGAAGGGTCTGTCGGAGGGAAGGGAGTATCTACTTCGTGCATTCGCTGCGGAAAAGCTATCCAATAATTCAATTAAAGAGGAGTGCTTGAAGTCTGCCGCGGAGCACTCTATTGGGAAAGATCAGTTCAGGGAATTGGTTTTCATCTCGATGCCGAAAGCAGACTTGAAGGTACTCAAACTTGGTTCATTCAAGGATTGAACTGTGCGAAAGAAAATCTCGGAGCTACTGGGCCGCAGCAGCAAGATCGCACTGGAAAATGCGTCCTGTATGTATTCTGGAGGGTTGAAGGTGAGAAACTGCGCAAAAATAATTCTGATGATCAGCATTTGGGATGATTCGAAATTGTACTTGGGTGGTTAAGCTTATATACAATAGAAACAAAAGGAGGTCCACAGAAATCAGTCTCAACTGAACTGTGGGGCAATATGCAAATTACTCATGACACACCATTGAAAGCGATTCTTGAAGCAAGGCCAGATTCGCTAGATATCTTTCTCAAACACGGAGTCGACGTACCTCTGGAGTGCGACGAAAGTCTTCACGACTGCGAGCTATCTGTTTGCGAGACCATGTGCCACATTGATGATATCGAAGGGCTGATTAGTGATCTACAACAATTGTTTGATACTCAGACGGCCTGACGAGAGTCTCAATGTTGTCAAAATTTCTAAGACCTGAGCATTAGGACAGGATGCTTTAATTTCAGGTTTCGACTCGGCATTAGGAACGAAGACAATTTAGCTCTTTGACAAAATGTCCGCTGTTGGCTTTTGTCAAAGAGCTTCTTGCTTGTTCTCGAACTTAACCTGAACCGAGCCAATGTGGTGCGCATGCGCCTTCACCAAATCCTCACATGTATTAATATACACTCAGAGTGAAGTTGGAGCGCAAGACGTTTCGGAAAAACTAGTCTGAAAAGATGACCTTCCCGTTGCCTGGATGGTTGTCATGCTATCACGCGGATTAGTCTCTCCCATGATAGACTTGTCGTCCTAATTCTTGCCCAGTCCGCATCCCCGGCGACAATGCCTATGAGGATCTGGGCAAGCACTTTTAGAAACTCGGCGTCCCGGTCCACTATCTGTTTCTTGCAGGAGCTTATGAAAGAGCTACTAGCATTCCTTGGCGCCAAAACACAGTCCCTCGTTGGACAGCGGTTTAACCTTATCAAAGACCCTGGCACCGGTTCTGTCATCGCGCAGGAACGGCTGGCATTCTTCGCTGAGTCGTTCAACTCGTTGCGCGATGATACTGATATCCCGAGTTACATTTCCGACCTCGAAAGTCTGAAGTTAACCGATCGAGTAGTCGTGCTAGAGGCCTCGGTTGGTGCCGCTATTTGTTTGGATGTCTCCCATCCGCGAGAGTATTCACGAGCGGAAGAGATAATGGCGCTGGTGCCCGAGCATTTCGCCGCGCTTGGTCTCGGGGCCGGACACGCACTGGCAAATTTACGCGTCGCTGCTGATATCACACCGGCTCTAGCCTCTCACTATCTGGGTTGGCTGGCGATGGATGCGTATGGAATGCATGCAGGCTATTTTCATTGGTTTGATTGCGTGAACAGCATGAAAATTCCGCTTAGCCTGCCACCATTGGCGATGGAGGCCTATCATCAAGGACTCGGCAGAGGGATCTGGTTCATCGCTAATGGGAGTCCCAAGGCTGTGCAACAACTTATAGAAAGATTTCCTGTCGAACGCAGAGCCAACCTGTGGCGCGGCGTCGGCTTGATGACAAGTTTCTGGGGGGTCAAAGACGAGCTGGAACTCAAGCAGTTCGTCAAGGTCTCCAAAAAGTTCAGACCATATCTACAACAAGGTGTAGCCCAGGGAATTTCCATGCGAACAGACATGGGAGAAGTGGTTGAAGAGACTGCTGGGGCTTCCAATGTTATTTGCGGTGCATCGGCTCCAGAGATTGCGCACCTTGCGAAGATGGCCATGAACAGAAACACTGGTTCGGTATTTGACAGCAAGGCCATGCTCGACTGGCAAGACAATCTCGTTGCGCATTTTGCCGAACGAGAATCGAAATAGACTGCTGGAATTATTTCTATGAGCAAAACGATCTTCCCAGTTATTTCAGATGAAACAGCTGTGCGCACGTGGCAAAAGCAAATTTGGATGACCTCGGCGGGTGCTTGCGCTGCCGGTGTCGGATTGACCGTAGTCTTAGCATTAGCCATAACTCCGTCGATTAGTTCTGATGCAGGTAAAATGGGCACCTTATTTGGTGGCGCATTTTTAATTATATTGAGTACCCTATCGATATGCGGATTCGTATATTCGAGAGTGGTCGCTGCGATTCGCACAAGAATGCAGTTCGTGCGGAAATTTCTGCAGGATGCCGGTCATGAGCTAGCTACCCCAGTTGCGATATTAGGATCGAAGATTCAAGTGATGGAACGCGAGGTAATCGAGGATCGCGCCGCGCGCGAAAATCTCGAAGTTTTGAGCGAATCTACCCGCCGATTAGCTGTATTGGTAGATGACATGAGGGCCTTGGCGCGTGCAGAAGCACCACGCAATGCTTCCGATTTGTCCTTGATCAATCTGGGCGAACTGATCCGATCGATCAGTCTCCAAATGAAGGATGTTTGTGATTCTCGTCGGATTTTGATTACTTCGGAAATCCAGATGCCTGCCACCATTATCGGTGAGCAGGATGGTATTGAGCGAGCCGTAAGCAACCTTCTCTCCAATGCCGTGCGGTATGGCCGCGATGGCGGCAGAGTGTCTGTTACTGTTCGGCCTAGCAAGAACAACATTGTTCTCATTGTGCAAGATGACGGAATTGGGATATCGACAGAGGACTTGCCGAAGATATTTGATCGATTCTATCGAGCTGAGCATTTGGGAGAGAATAAAACTAAAGGCTCAGGCCTAGGCCTTGCGATAGTTAAGGCAGTCGTCGAGAGCCATTCCGGCAGGGTGTCTGTTGCTTCAGAACAGGGCTGCTTTACCCGCTTCACTGTCGAGTTTCCGAAGTCTCCTGTTCATCCGATAATGAAGATGATGAGCAGCAAAATTGACTAGGATCTGTTTTGAAATCGACCTGCTAATTATTCCTTGCATCCATACACTCGAGTGATAGTGTGTAACCGACGCCGTGAAGAGTGGTAAGCATTGGTTTGCACCCCGGCCGATCGATCTTCCGTCTCAACGTTTTTATGTGAGTCCTGACGTTATGGATTGACGCTTTGCCATTCCATAGCGAGGTGATTAGTTGATCGGGGCTGAATATCTTGTTCGGCTGCCGAATCAGCAATTCAAGTAGCGCAAATTCCTGCGGCAACAACTTAACTTCTTGCTCCCCTCGCCAGACCTGGTGAGTAGACGTATCGACCACAAGATCACCCAGTACAAGCTGATTACCGATCATAGAAACCGATCGTCGCATCAATGCACGAACTCGGGCCAATAGAATTTTCAGATCGAATGGTTTTGTCAGGTAATCATCGGCGCCCGCGTCTAAGCCAGCCTCGATGTCTACGGTGTGCGCCCTGGCGCTCAGTATCAAGATTCTTGCGATACCGCCTTTACTTCGATACTGTCTACACAGCTCTAAACCATTGATTCCGGGCAACATGAGGTCTAGTAAAATTATGTCGTACTGCCGTTGCTCCAATGCCTGCAGTGCAAATCGACTATCCTGCGCGATTTCCACTTGGTGCCCTTCCAAAGTCAACCAGTGTCTAACTGACTCAGCTAGCTGACTTTCGTCCTCCACTATCAAAATTTTTGCCATGTCCTGATAACATCTAATGCTAGTATTCCTCAGATTCCGGGATGCCTTTTCCTACATAACCATAAACGGTTGAGGTAAAACAAGTACTTTAGAATCCGATTAATCTGCTTCCAGCAAGAATCTCCGGCGTCGCCTGAATTGTTGAATCTGGATTGTTCATGGTTTTTTCATTCTAGGAAGCTTGCAAGTTTCGTTCGGCAATTTGTCCTACTGTGCAACTTTGCAAAATCCGCAATGGAAAGATTCATGAATTTTGCATCTTTGGACCTTGCTAAATTTTGGCGCATTTCTTCCGATCCAGGCGCGACTAATTATGTCTGGTGTTTAAAGGCCCGGTGCGACTGCGATTCTTCCTTTGTTGACCGCATCTACCAGGCCGGCATGGTCCGCCTCGTTTTGCTTTGCATATGACAGTGCAAACTCTGCCAGCGCCTCATCGAAAACATCGCTTTTCCCGAGGTAACCGAAAATTACGGCGGGATCTCCTGCTCTAGCATGACCGCGAGCGAGCACTCGAGCACAAACTTCGGCATACTCTACCAAGCCCGAGGAGTCGAGCTCCTCGATGGGAACTGATCCCTTCACGTCCATAAGTTGGCGAACATAGTAATGTCTTCCAAACGGTCCGGTGGTCCAACCGAGAAATAGATCTGAAGCTGCTTGAAGAACACGCTGACCGTTGACGACTCGTTCGCCCTGATGATCATACTTGCTGTATCCCAGATAGGGCTCTAGTATCGAATGCGATGCCTGTTTGATCTGCAGGAAAATATTATCATCGTCGCCGCCTTCTCCTTGCAAAAGTACAATAAATGCAAGTGTTCCGACGCTACCGACTCCGACTACTTTCATCGCGAAATCGACAAAGCGAAATCTCTGGAGAAGCGTACGACGCGAGTCCCACAATGTGTCGGCGTATGTGTGCAGTATCTCTTTCACCACCTCTTCGGTTGCCTGCTCGGGGTGTATGGTCGAGGGTGGAAAATCCTTGATTCTTCTTCTTCCATCGACCACTTCAGTCAACTTTGCGACGGCAGCAGCCTGACTTCTTTTTTCTTTGAGCCTTGCCAGCACTTTTTTCGTGCTCTCCCCTCGTCCTTGACCGGCGAGATGAGTTAGAAGTTCTTCCGAGTTGACGCGGTCATACCAGACCTCTAGCGTCGACATGTTGGCGAGCTCTTCCATTTTTTCTCGGTAGGTCTTTCCAAGCGCTTCAACGCAGCGTACCGCGACCGATTTCGAAAATTGATTATTTTGAGCTGCCACTACAAAGCTAGCCGCTAAGCGCTTCAGGTCCCATTCAAAAGGACCGGGAAGAGTCTCATCGAAGTCATTGAGATCGAAAATAATGTTGCGTTCCGCAGTTGCAAAAACGCCAAAATTAGAGAGGTGGCAGTCGCCGGATAGTTGGACTATTGCCTTTGTCCTTGGTACGTGAGCCAGATCACTTGCCATTGTAAGCGCGTTGCCGCGAAAAAAAGCGAATGGCGATTGCATCATCCTGCCGTATCGCATGGGAATCAAAGCCTTAATTCGGTTCTGATCTTGCGACGCCAACAGGGACAGTGCGCTATCGCGATTCTTTCTCGGGCGCCATTTCCCATGTTCTGCGCGAGAGCTTTGTTCGCGCATCGCTTTTCCACTGTCGATACGTTCTTTGTAGCTTCTTTGCGGCTCGAGCAACTCCTCCCAGCCATGCAAAAGGGTAAGTCGCTCTCCCTGCTTATTCCGAGGAATACTATTATAGGTTTTGATGTCGACAGCGCTTTCCGGCTTAGGTTTGACCTTTCTGTTGGCGATGGCCTCTATCCCCTCTAGCGCTTGCATCTCGTCCTGGACTATCCGCTGATTGCGCGGATTCTTGCTGCTTTGGAGGTTTTTATTCTCTTTACTCTTCATGCTATTCTTCGCTAAACAGTTAGCGATGCCACCACATAGGGTGTCAATGCTAGACGGAGCACTGTCAAATCTAAACGTCCAATCGCCCCGACTTTATTGGACTAGATGATATCCTAGCATGCCCAGTCGGGTCTAAACCCTACGATATGTTGATCGCAGGACGCGTTTGAGTAACGACGCATTTTGCGGAAGCGTCTTGGCTTATTTCCAGTATCCGAAGCTCTGCGACTGCGCTCTAACTTTGCTTCTTGATAGCGGGCGGATTCCAATCTCCGTTGAGCGCACTGGGAGATGGCGCATAGAGGCGCATCGTAACGCCAAGGGCGCCACTGGCAGGACCCGGCAGCCAATTGGATTCCTTGTCTGCCCCTGGATTCGCGTGCTGAATGTAGAGATCCAGAGAACCGTCGGGATTCTTCTTCAGCGGCATCCACGAGCTGATTGCAAAACGATTGATTGGATTGCTAACCTGATAACCGGCTGCATCGTACATGGTCACGGACCAGAAGGCGTGCACGGGTGGCAGATTGTCGGCATTAAAGTGGAGTACGTAAGATTTGTCGCCTGTAAGTGGCTGACCGTCGGCGTCTGCGAAACAGAGAGGATAGATGGCGTCTTCGGGCTGATTGGCGCCGAGGCCGACCATGGAGACTATTGCCCGTTTTAGGTAATAGTTGCCATAGACACCCATTGTGTCCGTGTTCATTGCCCAGCCATTGACCGGTCTGCCCATGGAGTTGAGCTTGGCGAGCATAACTTTGAGTGCGTCTTTCGCTCCTCGAGCGAATTCCCGAGCGATTGTCGGATCAGCTCCTGATAGGTCGAACTTCTTGCCGAGCTCAAATCCGACACTCTGCAGCCGCGACAGGACGGACCAGTCCGTAGCATGGGGCTTGTATGTTGAGAGAAGCTGGGATGCTCTCGCGAAGTACTCCTCTGGCGTCAATGCGTTGACCGCTTCGAGCGGCGGGGTCTTCATGTCTACTGAAGCGTCGATGTTCTGTTGTACAGGAGGTATCGATTTACCCCAAGAAGACAGCGGTGTGATGGACATGCCATCCTGAATCGCGTTGACCGCCTTGTAGTCGTCCGGACCGTCGGTCTTGATTCTACCGATCACCCAGACGTGAGGAGTGGGAGCGTCTATCCGCTCAACGTCTTTCGGAAGGGAGCCAGAAAAGCCTGGTGGCACAATCGCATATGTTTGTTTGCCCGTGCCTGAGGTACGCCACCCAGGAACTGCGAAAACATCAGTCCACATGTCAAGCATTGGTAGGAGATAATAGCGATCGTCTGCAGCAGGCATGGACAGGATCACCGGTTCCGTTGTCAAATCCAGCCACGCGCTACTGTACAGCGTATCGAAGTTGGGACGGACGACCGTCTTGAAGTCAGCATCAGGGTAGGCTCGCACGTGACTGTACGTGTTCATCGGACCGAAGCCAGGCTTCTGTCCTGGCGGCAGATTTGTCATCTGTCGACGAGACACGTCCATCGTGATCAGTGGATAGAAATACCAGTAAGCCTCGCAGCCAATCTCGTAAGCTTTTTGCTCCGATACCTTGGGGGCTAATGTAGATTGTGTGCTCATAGTCAGGTTCCTCCACCGCCGGGACGACCGTGCGCCGCGCGGATGTGCTTGTGACAGACCAAGTAATCATATCAGCTTGGCAAGGCTTTTCTTTCGGATTTTAATCTGTGCCAAGTAGTAACGGCGTGGCACTATATATGGTGTCTCGCCGTGATTCTACAATTACATTTTATAGCCTGGCTTCTTATAGAGTTTATCCCAGTTTCCTTCGATCTCCGGTTTATAGACCGTCTCCGCCCAGTCGTTCGAATCGATTTCTTCGAAGGCAACGGAAACATACTCTTCACCACAGTCGAAAACGCTCGTGACGTCTTTGACAATTTGATCGGTGAGTTTGCTTTTTAGCTCCTCCGAACGTCCCGGCCAGAGTTTCACGACGACATGAGGCATATTATCTCTCCTGAATATATCATTCTTTATACTCCTGATGACGCTCAAACCGTTTTGCAAAAAGATTGTCGTCTAAAATTCTGACCTGTTAGCGACCGGTCATCTTCTCTAACTCTTCGGGATATCGGGCACCGTGGACGGTGATTTCCGACGACGCTTCATCGATTTCTCGCAGGTCTTCCGATGTCAATTCAACGGTCGCGCCTCCTAAATTCTCCTCTAATCGATTGAGCTTAGTTGTACCTGGAATGGGCACCATCCATGGTTTTTGTGCGAGCAACCAGGCTAGAGCGATTTGAGCTGGTGTTGCATTTTTTCTGTTTGCGATCCTTTGAAGCAAGTCTATAAGTGCCTGATTGGCCTTCAGTGCTTCGGGGGAAAATCTCGGCAACCTGCTTCGAAAATCGGAGCTTTCGAAAGTTGTGCTCTCGTCGATCTTTCCGGTGAGAAAGCCTTTTCCCAACGGGCTGTATGGGACGAAACCTATTTCGAGTTCTTGAAGCAAAGGTAATACAGCCTCCTCCGGTCGCTTCCACCAGAGGGAATATTCGCTCTGAACTGCAGTTACTGGTTGAACAGCATGCGCACGGCGGATCGTTTCGGCTGCTGCTTCAGAGAGACCGAAGTGCTTGACCTTGCCTTCCTTGATGAGCTCTTTCACTGCACCCGCCACATCTTCAATTGGGACTGCAGGATCGACTCTGTGCTGATAGAACAGATCTATTGTGTCCACTTTCAATCTCTTGAGTGAGGCTTCTGCTACTTCCTTGATGTGCGCAGGCTTGCTATTAAGTCCTATCCACCTTGGACCGCCGTTGGGATCCAGTTCGAAGCCGAACTTCGTTGCGATGACGACTTTCTCTTTATATGGGGCGAGCGCCTCTCCGAGGAGCTCTTCATTGACCAATGGACCGTATACTTCCGCCGTGTCAAAGAATGTGACTCCGCGTTCTATGGCTGCGTGCATAAGAGATATCATTTCTCTTTTGTCTTTTGGCGGACCATAGCTAAAACTCATCCCCATACAACCAAGTCCGATGGCGGATACTTCCAGCTTGTCTTTCCCAAGCTTGCGTTTTTCCATGCTTAGCTCTCCTTTGACGAGTGGTCAGTGTACCACGCGAGTGGAGAGCCGTTTTCCGTTTGGTAGAGACTCGCCGAGGAACACAACACTTGTATAATATTTCTGACCCTAGAAAAGGTGGAGCGATTGAATTCCGAGAATTGTCAGAAGTGTCTTCGTCCGATAGCTATCGCAGACGCCGCAACCAATCAGTGGAATTCAGTCTGCAGATGCGATCACACCTACTCGCCCAATGCACAGTACTCCATAGAACAGTGTATGAAGTGCAAGAAGAGGGTTTTTAAGAATGCCACCAAGAAAGTTACTTCGATCGATCTTTGCTCATGTGAGCAACCGGCCTCAGTCACTATTCCAACTTTTTTGAAGCAGAATCAGCAAAGCGAAATTGCGTTGGAGCTGTCATCAATCGGGATGTCGCCAAGCGAATTCCCGATGGAGAGGTACAAACCTCTCGGAGTTTTGGGCGTGAATGCGGGCGCAAACGTTATCTTGTGTCGAGACCAACTTTCTGGGAAGAAGGTTGCGGTAAAGTACTTCAAAGGTTCAACAGGCGCATTTTTGGCGGCTTTTACTCAAGAAGTGAAAAACAACAGTCGCCTATCACATCCCCTCATTGCAAAAATAATCGATTCGGGAATTTACAACAATAGGGCACCTTATGTGGTGACTGAATACAAGGAAGGGTTTAACCTGCAACATTATCTAGATACATTTGGTACGCCGACTCATGATGTTGCTGTCAAAGTTCTGATGAGTGTTTGCGAAGCTATCATTTATGCGCATAAAGAAAAAGTCTTTCATCGGAATCTCAAACCCGGCAATGTTATTTTTATCGATGATACCAACTCTGAACCATCGATTGCGATTATGGATTTTGGGTTTCCTTCCCTTGCCAAACTTGAGTTGACCGCTCCCGCGGATGCATTCTTTATGTCAGCAGATGATGCTCGGGGGCTTGATTTTAGCGAGAAGTCAGAACTCTACTCGATTGGATGTCTCGGTTTTGCTCTATTGACCGGTAGACCACCCTTTCAGGATGGAACCGCCCGTGATATCAAAAACAGTCACGCATTAAAATTGCCACCGAAGATCTCCGATCTCAAATTTCAGTCCGAGAGACCAAAGGATCTCGAGGAAGTTGTTGAAAAATGTTTGGAGAAGGACCCACGAGATCGATTCGAAACTGTAGCAAAACTTTTGGAGCGCCTCGAAGTATTTCCGAAGCGAGTACAGTTGCAAATTGCGACGCTCGCCGCCGCTCGTAAAAAACAACTATTGATACGTATTGCCGCTGGTTTGTTCGTATTGGTGTTGGTGGCTTTTCTAGTTGCCCTCTTTCTCACCGGCCATTGATTGCATGCTGATTGAAAAAACACGCGACGGATCGATTTTACAAGGCACTCATTCTGTGCTCACACGCTGCCGCTAAAATCTGAAGCTGTTTTTCTACTCAAAGGCTTGTATGAGATGAAAGCAGTTACTAACTTGATGTTTGATCCTTATTTGCTGTGCACCCTAATCTTGCTAACCATCATTCTTGAGGCCCCGAGCTATGCTGACGAGTACGATTCATTTATGATTCGCGGGCTCATGTTCAGCGAGAAGAATCAGTACGACTATGCGATCTCTGATTTTACTAAAGCTATAAAGCTTAATCCAAAGTGCACCGATGCCTATGATGCACGCGGGAGCATTTACGCGAAGACTAACAAGTTGTCCTTGAGCTTGGCGGACTATGAGCAAGCGATCAAGCTTCAACCCAAAAAGGCGTCCTTTCACAATTGCAGAGCCGGGCTGTTGTTCGTGCAGAAAAAATATTCCGATGCTCTGACCAGCTCGAAAAAAGCAGTGGAGCTCGAGCCAGGCAACAAAGAGTACCGAAAATTTAGAGGATTACTTAGTCTTTGTTCGGACCAGCCGACAAATGCTTTGTCAGATTTGCGGGTTGTGTTGAATGCAAAAGAGACGGCGGCAGAACGCGAACAGACCTATAGATACATCGGCATGTGCAACTTTGAACTGGGCGATATGGAAAAGGCAAAGTCGTCCTTCGAAAAGGCTGAGCAACTGTCACCAACCTGCGCCGACGCGTTCGTTCTGATGAGTCTCGTTAGTAATGCTCAGAAGGACTACGATCAGGCTTTTATGTGTGCAACAAAGGCGATTTTACTCTCCCCCAGCCACTCGCAAGCCCACTTGGCGAGAGCCGAGGCCTCCTTCGGAAAAGGGCAGTACGAGGAAGCCTTGAGTGATTGCAAAAAGGCGCTGAATAACA
Organism: uncultured Candidatus Obscuribacterales bacterium; assembly: GCA_964418155.1. Lineage (GTDB taxonomy): Bacteria > Cyanobacteriota > Vampirovibrionia > Obscuribacterales > Obscuribacteraceae > JADYXR01. Next base: position 539,862 of record CAYQKX010000001.1, read on the forward strand.
AGAATTCACAAGCGTTGTACGTTAGAGGGCAGGTACTAGAAGCGCAAGGTAACAGTGCAGAAGCCAGGAGTGCTTTTCAAGAATTCATTGAGCGGATGCCAACTGAGTTGAACAATCAGATTGCTCTATACGGCTGGTTAGCTAAAAAACGGTTGGCTTCGGCTAAAACAAAACTCGCATCGGGTACTTTGGAACTGGCGCAATAGTCTGCCGTAGTAGATACCGAGCGAAAATCAGTTAAAAGGGGCGGCGCACGGCGTCGACCTTTTTTGATTTTGAGAACTCCTCGACACTAACATTCCTCCAGAGGAATAAAAAGGCGGGTCAACAAAACAAGCCATTGACGGAATACTATCGATGAGCAGTCCTTAGGCGGAATAAAAGCTGATTCCAAATTATTCCGCTGGTTGGTGGAATAATGCGAGGTGCAACTTTTCGGCGTCGAGTTGAAGCAGCCAAGCGACAAAATCGTTGATGTCGGCCTACTGTGGGGTCTCAATTCGTCTCGGACGAGAAATCTCTTAGCGGTTGAGTTCTGACAATCTTCCGCGGATGGCTGTGTTGCCAGGATCGGCTCTGAGAATGTTGCTCAAGAACTGTCTGGCTACATCCTTGCTTCCGAACGCCATCAAATTGTCGGCGTAGGCGATTATCTCGGATGCATCAACACCACGAAGTCTCATAACCGCATGGAATTGCTCGATGGAAGCGTTAGTATCACCACCCAACAAGTACGCTTGAGCCAACTGTCTTCTTGCTTCGGCGTCGGCTGGATGCTTTCTGACCGCTTCGGTCCAACGAGTTACTTCCGATTGTCCAACTTGAGGAGCGGCAGGACCACCATACGCTTGATTTCGTCTCGCTGGCTGAGGTTGCTCAACGGCAACCGGCTCTTCGGTCGCTTCTGCCTCTGCCTCTGCTGCTGTTTCTTCTGGAGCGGCCGCGGGAGTCGGGTTCGGCGGTGGTGATGCCGGTGGCGGCGAGCCCGGTAGCGCATAAGGTGCCGTGCTGGACACTTCTGGCTGTTCTGGAGCTGGTTCTCCGCCCTGGGCATATGCCTGAGGGGCCCCTTCCATCATGGGCGCAGCTGCTATGACAGCATCGTTGGCGGACTGACGGATCCATGTATCAACGCTAAGCACGGCGCCAAGGAGGAAAACTACGGCTGCACCGACGAGGATGTAGACTGGTTTTATCGGTTCGCGCTTTTCTTTTCTGAATGGGAGCGGACCGGCCACTAGTTCCACGGTAGATTTTGTCGGGGAATGCTTGTAGTGAAGTGTCGAGAGCGTGACCGTGTTTTTCTTCTCAATCTTTGAGATGAGTTCGGTGCAGTCACGGTCATATGTCCCGGTCTCGCAGTCAAATTTTTCTTCGCCCGGTGCGCCTTTGGACGCGGAGCGAAGCATCGTGTCGCCCCACTCTTCCGGGGGAATTGAATTGTTTTCCCAGTTTCCTTTTAGTCTCGTGCTTTCCCAATTGAAGCCGGATTGCGACTGTGCCTTGAGGTTTTCGAGGGTGGTCTGGGACGGGGTTGCGAGTCCGATCGACGAAGGACCGGATAGGAAGCCTTTTATCTCGTCAAACTTCATTGCGATCTCTTGGCTGAGATCTCTGACATCCTGATGTATAGCGTGACGGAAGCTATAGTTGGCGAACGGTAGCAACAAGAGTTTGCAGACTGCATGAGTGCCAGTCTCGCCTGTACCATCCACGGCAGCTCCTGTGATGATGGTATTGTTGTCGATTCCGATACGTCCGCTGACGTTTTTTCCTTTGATTTCGAGCACGCCATGCTCAATCGGCTGGGACCGGCTGACTGCGTCCAGCGCTGTCGAAGGTTGATGAAAACTACCCGATGTTACGCAGGTGCTGTCACCGAGAACCCAGAGTCCAGAGGTTGCCAGAGTCGTCATTCAGTATATTCCTCACAACGCCGAACGTTAGCTAGTTGTGAAATTCTACTGAGAGATTGGGACAATTTTGTGAAAAACAAACGCCCAATTCGTATTTGCCGCAAAAATTTATTAGAATTATCTCCAAAACTGTGGGAAAACACACACGGAGAGTCATAATTTCCTCATTCTTTCAATTCTCTCCACGAGAAAGCTTCGTCTATACACGCTCCTCATGTAAGAAAATACGATCCGTAACTGAGGGGCCGGTGGTCTGAGGTGGGCCATGGTATCCTCAGGCGATGAAATTACTCGTACCTATAGACAACTCAGAGTGCTCACGGGTAGCCGTAGAGCACCTGCGCCTGAGCGACATGGCTCGGGGCGCCCGGGTGCGCTTCCTGCATGTGCAGGGCGGCGGCAGTAAGGGCGTCGACAACGTGCCTGAGATACTCTCTCGGAGCATCTCGCTAGAAGGGGCGCTGGCTATCGAGACACTCTTCGCGGAGGGACCGGCAACCGAAGCTATAGTCTCCATGGCCCAGCAGTGGCAGGCCGACTTGATAGCTGTCGGGACGCATGACAGGCGAGGGCTCGAGCGCCTTATCCTGGGGAGTGTCAGTCAATCGGTGCTCGCGAAGGCTACGTGCCCGGTGACGATACTGCGAGACAAGGCGGAGAAGGTGACCAACGTTCTTGTAGCGGCTGATGACTCCGAGAGCTCGGCTGTGTGCCTGGAATGGTTGGCGCAGCAACAGTGGGTGCGTAGGAAAAATGTTTTTATCCTGTCCGTGGTCGATGAGTCGCCGGCGCACGTCGATTCTCGCTTGATGAGCGTGGAGAAGGCTTCTGACTTGCTAATGCGTCAGCAATATGAAGAATCTCGAGTTGCTTATTTGAGTCAAACATGGAGCGAGCTGTTCGCTGAAGCGACCAGTAGAAAGACTGTTCCATTCACCGTTATTGAAGGAGATCCGATAACGGGCATTGTCGCCGCTGCGACGAAATGGCCAATCGATCTGGTTGTTCTTGGCTCCCACTGTCGGGCTGGGCTCAGCAAGCTCATTCACAAAAGTGTGTCGGAAACGGTTGCCGAGAAGGCACCATGCTCGGTGCTCGTTGTGCGAGGACGAGAAGCGACGTACTTCGAAGAAGCACGCCGCGCCTGCAAATCCACCGACCTCGGAAAGGTCTTGGCAGAGAAAACTCATTCTGCGAAGGTTAGCAGCGCCGTGCCCGGAGCACAATTCAACGGGTATTTCACTGGCGGATTCTAAGCCTTACTTCTTTGGTTCCGGTTTTTCTGGCTGGTAGTTCGGTCTGGTGCCACCGAATCCATAGGGTGTTACTAGTAAATCTAGCATGATCGACCGAGCTCTGGTTTCAAGATCCAGACTGAACGCGGAGTTGCTTGGGTCTTTTCTCATTTTTGCGAATTTTTCGCGAATTTCGCTGATTCTTTCTGGATCAAACTTTTGTCCATCGGCGTTTTTCCGCTCTGGCAGTTTATATACGGCTGGATTTTCGAAGACCGTATTGAGGGCCTTATACAAATTTTGAATCTCTGCTGAATTGACCGCCCGATCGCTCAGGGCATTGTAGCAGCGTGTATCTTCAATAGTCTGTCTTGCTTTTTCTGCTGCATCAAATGCTCTTACCGGATCAAAAAACCTGCCGCCTCCTATTTCTTTCGGCACACCTTTGCTCCAGTTTACATCAGGACCTAGATAGAGCTTCGCGAGAAAAACATTGGTATCACTTATAGAATTTGCGAAGGGATCTGGCCGGCGGTCTTTTATTGGTGAAAGTCCGTACACCATGCGCATCATTTTCTTATCGCCGAGTAGAGGATTTTCAAGTTCAAGCGGCGATAACTGGATCTGTCCCGTTACCTTTACCGGTCTAGTGAATCGCTCGGCCAACTCACTTGCTTCTAGAGCAACTTTCGCAGCGTCTGAAAAGCCTCCTGAATCTGCGAGGAATTGTGCGTAACGCATGCGCGCTTCAATTGGTGCGAGTAATTTGGTGCATACTTCTTTACTTGCTACGTCAAGTTCAGACATTTTTCTTACTTCGTCTATTTGCTTGTTTAGGTCCAACGCTTTCTTTGTTTCGATCAGAGTGCTCCCCGGCAGTCGCTCCGGTGTTCGCAATAGTAACAAGTCATGAAGTTCTTTGATAGCCAAATCGTAGTCTTTGGCCGTCAGTTGTTCGTCGGCTTGCTTTATCGCTTGTTCTAAATCTAGTCGCTTCTTCCTCGCAGAACCCTCGGGCGCCTCGAGCTGTTCGTTGGGCTTCTCTGCTTTATCGGCGCCGCCTCTCTTTATTTCATCGTCGGCACCAGCGTTGTTTTTTTCTTCTCGTGCGGGCTCGGAGTCGCCTATCTGGAGTTCGCACAACACAGCATTGGCGACATTGTTCGGTTTGTAGTCCGACATGTTTAACTGTTCGTAGAGATTGGCCTCCACCTCCTTTGAGGAGTTCGTCTGCGGCTGATCTGCATGCTTAAAACTATTCGTGGTCATGGTTAGCTCCTACCCCGGCATTCGCCAAAAACGAAATCATTCTGCGGATAGGTTGTGACAGAATTGTCCAGTTTTTGCGAATGTGTCGTGAACGCATCGCCCTTGAGGTCCGAGATCCAAGGTGCGACTGAGTAAAAAAGTCCGTCTTGCATTTGTTGCGATTGAGGGCGAAGAGTTGAAGAAGCCCAAACTCTGTGCTCGGCGAGGCGCACAATTCATAGTGTTAGACAATGACTCAAGAGTCTGCTCATCTAAAGATGCTCAGGCTTTTATGGCACCGACATCAACTGGGTCCAATCTGGACTCGGTGCTCCATGGTCTCCACCGACAATGTAATTCCCGGTCGGATCCAGATAGTGCGATTGTGGTCCGTACTGCACCTGATACTGTTGACCTGTGTTTGGATCCTGTACGTTTTCCACACCTCTGATGTAATTAGAGAAATTGTTGGCCGCTCGATCTTGTGATGCCTGTCTATTCCAGTACGATTGATTCATGCGCTCGTTATGCGCTTGTTGGCTCCAGTATCGATCGGAGATTGACCGTGAGATTTGCTGACTGACTTGTGTATAGTGACGTGCGACGGCCGCAGTGTTGCGCAATGAATTACTTGACCAGTCCTGATTCACCTCGAACGACTGAAGCATGTGAAGGATCACCCCAAGACCTTCTGCGTCCCGGTCAGCCGGACATACGACCCCTGCGATTTTAGTAACCCACCACATGCCGGTCCCGTGTGCCACGGTCGCCTTCGTGACAGCCAGGTAGTACGCTACTGCGGGAATGCTGCCATACATACCGGTCAGCTTGATTGAAGCGGCCTCAGAATTGGTGGCGCCTACGGTGCCATTGACGGCCAGGGCCACGTCCGGATGACTGTTCTCGTCGACGACTGTCAGGTTGCTTATGAATTTGCCGAGGTTAGATCTGGCATACTTCTCCGCAAATTTTCTAGCTGGGATGTAGGGCAGAATGACTGTTCCGTTGTAGTTGCTTCCCGTGCGAAAACCGAGTGCATTGCCTGTCGCAGTCGGCATCGTGCATGGTGAAATCTTGCCGTCGCCTATGAATGCCGTGATCATGTCGTCAGGAGATACAGCCTTTACCCATGGCCTAACATCCAGTGCGCTCACTCTATCGAGGCGACCTTCAATCTTCCATCCGGCCGGAACGTCGAGTGAAAAGGAGTTCTCTGCGGGGTCCGTGAACTTAGTCCAGCCATTGAAGGAGAAGCCTCCCTGGGGTTGGAGCATCGCTTGCTCCAGTTGGTCTGGTGCGTTGCTTGAGGGTGCCTCCGAAGCCAACTGGTCTTGGGACAATATATCCGGCTCTACCTGAGAAGTTGGAGGTTGTGCCTCGTCACCATCTCCTTCGTCCTCGTCCGATTCAATCGACTTCGATCCTTGTGCCACTGTCTGCGGTGCTACTGAGGTTATAGGTGCTGAGGATGCTTCACTAGCATTGGTTGATGTTTTAAACTTGATTGAGGTAAGCATTGCCGCGAAAGTGTCTTGATTGACGTTCGCCTCACCTTTGGGTACCTTTGCGACTGCGACCTGCCCTGCGAGGCCATTTTGTGCAGGAGCAAAAACGATTGCAGCGCTCGCGCTTTCAGCGTCATTCTTGTATGTTGCACGAAGTGCATTGTTACCTACAGCCGATGGTTGTGACCACGATTCTTGCGGAGCAAATGTTTTGATAAACAGCTCGAAAAAACTCTTTTGATTGAATGATTCCGCCGGTTGGTTCGCGATGAAGAATGGTAAGACCGAAAGACTTGCTCCGGAATCATTCCTCACCTCGACGCGACCAGTAGTTGCATCTGCTGTTGCCGACCACCCTGGTGGCGTTTTGATTAGCATCGGAGAATTTGCGATCTCTGCTACTTTCCAGCTCGAGACATCCAGATCTTGAGCATCAGCCCATTGTGAGCCGGCAGCCAGCATCATCACGACAAAAAGCATTACGGCATTTTTGCAAGGTTTCATAAGCGCACCAGGTGGAGAGCGAAAGGGAGATCATATCGCGTTCTGCCTAATCTGTGCGATGAGGTGCCGAAGTTTTCGTTTTAATTAGCCTGATGGACTTGGTGCTATTAGGGTGGATGAACGCAATAATGCTGCTGATTGCCGGCAGCAGGTATCTTTTCGCGACGACCGGATTTGCCGACCTGTACGCTCATAGAGCAATGTAAAAACGAACTGCAACAGAAAGTATCCAGCTTGAGTGAGGATCGGAGACGAACTCTATTCCCAAATGTATTTTTTGAAGCACCACGCGCCGAAAGCTTTTGCAGGAATAATTGGCGACGAAATGATGAAATTGAATCGAATAGTTAGTTGCTCTTGCTGTTGCGTAGTTTTTGTAGTGCGGCAATCGCGGCGTCAGCATCCGCAATTGCCTTGAACTTGTATTCAGAACGCGAATCCTCACCTTCTAGAACTGAATGAACAACATCGCACGCTCTCATGGTGCTACTTATTTTCTGTTTCACAGGTTCTACGAGGTGAGCCTTTTCATGGCAGAACAAAAACCACTTGACCGTGGTGCCGACCGGCTTATCATCAGCGCATTTTAACTCTACGACCTGGTTTTCTGTCACCGCATATAGTGTCTGCTGTGCCATCTTCCTTTCGAATTTCGGGGATTTAAAGCCCCAATAAAAGGTTACTAAAGCAATTGCTCCCAGTACGAATCTGCAGTATTCGAACGACATAGTAAAGTATATTGCGCCGACAAGTACGAGAGTCGTAATCCACCAGAACATACGGCTACTCCGGCTTGCTACGATGTCCGGATCCGGTTGACCGTACCACAGGATTTTTTCATTCCCAAGTTTCTCTCTCAGCATGTTGCGCATCTGCTCGCGATCTGTAGTCAGAGGTGCCTTGATTATGCTGTCGTCGAAATGATCTTTTAAAGTGCGCAGTTTGTCTCCGACGTTGAGTTCTGCGAATTGCTCAGGGGTCATGTCGTCTGTATTTGGCATGGTGTGTGTGTTTTTTTTCAGCTGGACTTTCTATTATCATGATCTTCGCCTGGTGAAGAAGTTGCCAAGAGAAGCTTAAAACATGATTATTTCGAAGGACGGTATTGTGATGACGAGGAATGGGCTGAATGGGATGAGCCGTTCCGCAAAGAAAGCGATTCGTCGTCGCCCTCTGTTTATTATGCCCCAGTGAGAGTTACCTTGGTCGTCTAAGACGGCGAATAACGTCGCTCTTGACTAACGCTAACAACATGTTTCCCACGGCTTTAGCGAATAGGTCTGAATACGTCCGACTATTTTATTGAGTTATTGAACCGACAAAGACTTCAAAAAGTCCTTTGCATAAGGAGAGTCTACGAAAGTGGGTACGCCAGCCACGATTTGCTGATAGAGCTTTTTCTTGATGAGGTAAATCCTGGCCTTCATCAATCCTCGCCCTGGCACCGTGGCCGTTAGCTCGCGACCGGGGTATCCCTGCAGGACGCATGCCTTGCGGCCAGTCTCGACGCAATGGCTGGTTTTGATTGCACCATCGCACGCACCTTCGAGGCTGCGATTGATCATTGAGTCACCTTGAGGTACAGCTGGCAGGACTGTAATACCAACCATGGTGGCGCCATTTTTGTCTGAGTAAGTAAAAGTGTCAGTGACGGTGCCTTGCGGACCAGCCTGCGAACTGACTTTGGGGTTTCCTTTGAAAAGGACTTTGAATTTATGCTTCGGGTTGTTGTACCAGGTCGCGCCACTTCCAGGTGTCTGCGCTACGGACGCGCCGGAGCAAAGTGAAAACAAGATGATGGCAGCAATTGTTGAAGTGAGTTTGCTAGACACCTGATACCTCCAGCAGTTCATAAGTGGATATAACTATACACGTTTGAAACCAGGGGCAAGTATTAACGGCATGCAAGGTCGACGTCAAGAACGCCGACGCTCGTCGAACGATTCTCCAGAATGAAGGTAGTCGCAAAGGATCACGCTTTGTGGAGCGTAGATGTAATGTGAAGGACGGTAAATTCGGCGAAGTTCAGTTCTTTGTCGGATCAAGTTTTCTTCTTCAATTGACGGTTCAAGACTAGTTTTACTTGGGCATTTGTAAGAGCAGTTCAAGGTCTGTGATGACATCGAGATGGTCTCGTTGCGATGAGTTCTACAATTTTGTATCTTCTCGGCAGGCTCCACTGTCACCTTGAGCATCTCATCAAATGAATAATGTTAGACATGCATGCTTCGAAAACGATATAACTCGGAGGTTATCGTTCCAAGCCCATTTTTATAACGCCGACATTATATTTCTCGGTTTGATAACGCGCACGTTATAATTTCTTGGTCGGTTTGATAACGCGCACGTTATATTTTCTTGGTCTTTTTGATAGCGCCCACGTTATATCCTACAGTTGGTTGCGCTGTTAAAATCTATGCGACCTTTCTGGTGTGGATCTGATGAAACTTAATAACGAATTGCAAGAGCGAGGAATAATGGCTGCTGTGGCGGTTGCGCGCGGCGTCGTCGTGGAAGGGACAAGTGATAGCTTGAAGGAGCTATTGGATCAGCTTGTGGGCGAACGCAAATCGCAGGAGTTTCCCGCGAGCGTCAAAGATACAGTGCGCAACTTGCTCAAGACGGGCGGCTTCAAGCCCAGTGGTCGTAACAAGCCGGCCAGTGAGTATCTAGCTCAAGCGGCTCGGGAAGAGCGTTTTCCCATCATTAATAATCTAGTAGACATCAACAACTACATATCTCTCAGTACCGGGCTTCCGATCAGCTTGCTCGATGCTGATGCGATTGGCGACACTTTGTTGTTGCGCTATGGTCGATCGGGCGAGCGTTACGTGTTCAACACTTCCGGTCAGGACATTGATTTGGAAGGACTTATGTGTGCCTGCTGTGGCGACAGTGACACTCCATTAGGCAATCCTGTCAAGGATTCGGTCGCAGGAAAGATCAAGGATAGTACGACCAGCGTCGTTGGGGTTATCTATGCGCCAAGCACTGGTGAACTAGCCGAGGTTGCGAGGAAACATCTCGATGTTTTTGCTCAGCTGTTAAGCAATGAAGGCAAGGCGACCACGGTAGAAACGCTGGTTGGTTAAATCAATGTACCAGGTCCCTCAGGCTTAACCGATGATTTGAATGCAGCAAAGAATTTTTTTTGCGGCAGGTCGCGCCGTACTAGCCCGCGGAGATATTAGGTCGAATGCGGCTTAAGCTCGGGAATCTCATGTCCTTTATTGCGGAGAAAACATCAAGGATGTTTTGCTTTTAGCGTTATTGTGGCATAGCGATTAAGTAACTCAATCAAGGTCTTGTCTCACATACCATGACACAACGCTATTTGAATGGCCTGACATTGCTGTTTGTTTTGAGCCTCTCGAGCGCGATTCCACCTGCCAAAGCCGATTGGGTAGATGATGCTAGAGCGCGTACCGCAGCAGCTCGAGCGCGGATGCAGTCTGACCCTGTGCATCAGGAGTTGCGCCGTCGTCTTCAGGACCCGTCCACACAGGCTACACATTCAAGGTTGCGCGAGCAAATGAAGTCAGACCCGCACTTTCAGGATTTTGAAAAACGCGCGGCACAGCATCAGCGAGAGTATTACCAAAAGCAGAATGCCGAAAAAGCTGCGCGTGTAGCTTCGGCGGGACAAACCACGCAGAGTCCTGGCCAGTGCGTTCGCGCATTCCAGTCTGCAGTGTACAGAGCGAAGACCTTTAACGAGCTTTTGCCTTACTTTAGCGAAAAATACAAGCAACTATACACCGGCGCTAATGGCCTCCATTCTCCGCAGGATGAGCTCCGGTCACTGAAGTCCGCATACGCGTATCCGCTCGGCGACGAGAAACAGGCAAAGATAGTCGAGTCTATCAGAGACGGAGAGGCTGTGGTTTGGCTAGAGGGGAAGAATTTGTATGATGGAAAATGGAAAGGCGTGTCGACTAAGTATACGTTGATTCCAGAATCCAGGTATTGGAGAATTGATGGAGTTTCTTCTACGACGGGTTTGACGATCATCGAAATTCCCAAACTTCAGCCGCTGTTACGGTAAGCATGCACTACTGGTGGTGCTAGTCGCTTGTCATTTGACGTTCGTATAGAATGCGTCTCTCTTCATGAATCGCTATTGTTTCAATCGTGGTGCAAAGTCTCCGCATCGGAGGAACTCGAATTGAAGTCTCAGATTGTCATTAATGCAAAGTGCGTTTGATAACGCGACGAAAGTTTTCGCTCAGCGCGGACAGAGTTTTACTGCGGTAACTCGAGCAATCGGCTCTGTTATTAAGTAGTCCCGCGAGTCGACTTTGAATCGAAACTTCGAACCAGTCGTAAGCATGTTGCGTCGTGTAATGCGGACCTCACCGGTTGCCTCGACTATGCTCGTCTTCTTGTTATAACAAATCATGTCCGCTTCGACTTTTGCGTCTTGTCCCCCGATTTCGGCAAGTGCATTGCCAGACGCGCGCAATACAGTCGATCGCTTAGTCTGTTGTATCTGGTTGCCAGTTATCTGAAAGGTACAATCGTAATCGCTCTTATTCGCGAATGCATTCTGTGGCAGAAAAGGCACGAAGGCGAGTAATAGCGCTATAACTGAGCTTTTCATCATCCCCTCGTGGCAAGTCCGGATAATCATATCATCAGAAGTTCGATCGGCTATAATGATCAACCATTTCAGCGCTTTATGCCGCTATTCCGGCAGAGGGGATCTTATGCTCACGCTCACAAATACTTTAGAACCCGCTACGAAAGCTTTTCTCGACAAGATCAATTCCAATACCGGCCCTCAACTTTACGAACTTCCAGTCGCGGAGGCGCGATCCGTGTTCATGTCCTTGCAGAAGGGCGATGTGAAAAAAATGCCTGCTGACGTAGAGAATAAAGATTTGCCGGTGGGACCGAGCGGCAAGGTCTCTGTCCAAATCGTGAGACCCAAAGGCGTTACTGGTCCGCTACCCGCAGTCATCTACATCCACGGAGCTGGCTGGGTTTTCGGTGGCTGGGAAAGCCACGATCGGCTGGTGCTCGAACTAGTCAATCATGCGCAGGTCGCTGCCGTATTCGTCGATTACTCATTGTCTCCCGAGGCTCGTTATCCGACCGCAATAGAAGAATGCTACGCCGTTATGCAGTATGTTACCGAGAATGCGAAGGCGCTCAATCTCGACGCGTCGAGATTGAGCGTCGCTGGTGACAGTGTTGGTGGCAATATGACTATCGCCATGACTCTTCTTGCTAAAGAGCGTGGTGGTCCTCACATCGATTCTCAAATTTTGTTTTACCCCGTGACCAATGCCAATTTTGACAATGAGTCGTATCAGAAGTTCGCGAAGAATCACTTCCTGACTCGTGAAGCGATGATATGGTTTTGGAATCAATACGCTCCTGATGAAAACGACCGAAAAAAAATCACAGTGTGCCCGCTGCAAGCTTCAGTAGAGCAATTGAAAGGCTTGCCACCAGCATTGGTGTTCACCGCAGAGCACGATGTGCTCAGGGACGAGGGCGAAGCGTATGCGCACAAGCTGAGTCAGGCTGGAGTCAGCGTAACTGCGGTTCGATGTCTGGGAACCATCCATGATTTCGTTATGCTTAATGCTATCACGGATACTCCGGCACCCAGGTTGGCAATTTCTACAGCTGTGGAAGCATTGAAAGCACTCCGCTAGAGCCGTTCTAATTAGCTACCGCGCGCGTGGATTTTGATTGGAACTCTTGTGGCTGCGAGGCGCTGGATAGGCTCGTCGCGCCGGCGAAACTTGAGTTGTGCAGATCATCGGAAGCCGTCGTTGCTCGGATCGTTGCGCAAAAGGATTGACGGTCCCGACGCCGAATCTTTGATACGCACCATATACGGTATCGGATACTAGCTCGAGGTGGAGGATTGAGATAAACTCAACTGGATGGAAACGAACAGATGCTATGCTCCAAGGTACTCGGCAACTGTTTTTTTTCAGACTAGCTAAACGAACCAGAGCACGGTGCCACTATCGGTAAGAAGGGCAAAACAATGATCGACGGAATGCCAGGTCTTACCTGTGACATAATAGCGATATTCTGTGTGCAGGCTGAGTCGATCGGATTCGGTCAGAGCACGCCAATTTTCAATCGGCCACGAGCCACAATACTTCGGGACCCATTTCCCGCCTTCCACGACTACCCGACAGTTGGGGACAGCGTTTTTCAGAACTCCCATTTTGTTCTGTCCGATATCTTCAACTGAGTATTGCACAGGTGAACCGCAGTTTCCTTTTATTGCCAGGCTTGCTGCTTTGAGCCTTTGTTCTCGTTCGGACAACTCAGCATTTTTTCGTTTGAATTTGCGCATGCTGAAAATGCCATATGCAATGCACAGCGCAGGAACAAGATAATAGAGCCAATATATGGAAACTCCTAATCTCGGACTTAGCAGGACAAGCCCGACTAAGAGTAAACCGACCAGCGTTGACTTGATGATGTGTTGTCGCTTGTCTGTCTGGAGTGCGCCCCATTGTCCGTGCAGGTAGGGGTGCCCGAGCGTGAAGCTCGGATTATAGTGGAGTAAATGATCCGCCCAAAAATCAGTCCTTGCCTCAGGCTCGTCAATGGCGTCGGACGGCTGCTCTTCCACGGCGGATGATTCATTGACGGATTGATTGTCCATGGCAGTCACAATCCTCACACGCGACCATCTAGGGTTCATTTTCCCTGAATTGGTCAGATACAAACTAGTCCTCTATTGGGTTCAGGCGGACGACATACACCGAAATTTTCGAACGGAGTGTCTTCCAAGCCTCTGGCAGGAGAGATAAGTATCTCCCGGTATCGTTAAGGAGGGTTGCCTGGTCGCATTTGTCACTTCTATCGCTCCCGCTGGATGAATTTACCTTCTGATCGGGCAACTGGCGCACGCGTAGGTGAATTTGCCCGCCTTGTCAGGTGCTTCTTGTTATCTTGAAATTGTCCTTAAAGCTCCAACTCTGAACGGTTTTCCCTGGCAAGAATCGTTGATTTCGTGTAACTTTCCTGCAAGTTCTGGCATCATCAGGTGTGTTTCATGCGACTGAGGAAGTATTTTTGCGTAGCTCTGGCGGCGATAAGCCTGCTTTGTTCGACCCCTGCTCTGGCTGGTGAGACAACTATGCCAAGTCAGTACGTCGATTCCGTGAATCCGCTCTTGGCGCAGAAATACGAGTATGTGGAAGACGGCGCGTATACTGATGCGCTTAAAATTCCGACCTACCAGTGGATGCCGGTCAATGCAAAACCAAGGGTGATCTTCCTGGGCATCCATGGTTTGACCTTGCATGGACGTCGATTCCGCGTTCTGGCGCGGACAATGGCCGTCAACGGTGCTGGTTTCATCACTATGGACATGAGGGGTTTCGGCCGTTCTTTTGTCGATGAGCAAAAACGATTTAGCACGCCGGACAATGATAGAACCAAAGTCGATCACCATAAGAGTTACGATGAGATCGTGGCGCTCTTGAAGCTGATTAAGCAACGATATCCGGATGTCGACTTGATTGCACTCGGTGAAAGTCTTGGATGCACATTCTGTGTTCGGCTAGCTTCAGAGTATCCGGACCTGGTGAGCGGAATTGTTCTGTCCGCACCAGCAGTGCATGTCAATAAGGATATGTATTTTGGAAAAGGCCAGATCGAACAGGGGTTAAAGGCTGTCGTCAGCATTCACCACGAGCTGGACATGCGCGGATTCTTTGCAGAGTTATGTTCTCAACGGCCGAAAGTTCAAAACGAAATGATGGATGATCCACTGATTCGAAAGAAACTGACACTCGGATCACTGATTGCTACCGACGAATTCGTTGCGAAGACTGCATTTTGGGGTAAAAGTACGAGCAAGGATTTGGCTGTGCTGATCCTTCAAGGTAGTGCCGATGGCTGCGTTTCGCCCAAGCATGTTACCGATCTGATGAATTCAATGCTGTCGGACGATCAGACTCTCGCCTGGCGCGGCAAGTTCGGGCATCTGCAGCTGGAGACAAGCTTCATGCGTGCTGCAACGGTGGATGCGCTAGGTAACTGGCTGCTGGAGCACACACACGATCAGGTGGCGAAGGTTAAAGGTTTGGAACAGTGCATAACCAATGTCGGCGGAACGCTCTCTGATTAGCTGCATGGATATATACGAGGTTCGATTTGCCAAATTGGCACTGCGAGTGGTGCGGTTCGGGAATGGTCTTCCCTCGACCTGTACGATTCAAAGTGTCGCGACGATGATTTGCTTCGATAAAAGGTCCAGGCTGTATCGGTGCTAAGATATGCAAAAAGGAAGCGGAAAGTAACGTTGAGCTTCAATTCTGGCTTCTATAGTCAGAAGTAACCTGACTGATAAACCGGTCTTAGCGGGCTCTACTACTATTACGGGAATATTTTGAAACAAGACAGCAGGTCGACGCTCGACACGCGACCCGAGGGGCTCGTAAAGAGCTAAACATCGACCAGAAGGGAGCCAGGCGAGTGAGTCAGGATTTGACACTAATCGCGAAAGATTCCAACCCGGTAGGCTCGCACCAGGCGTTCAATAGTAGACTGGCACTCCTCGTCGGTGGTTGCGTATTGTTGAAAGTATTTGCGATGACATTATTCTCGTCTGGATTCGAGAATGAGTTGTTTTTGCCATTTGTTCGACACTATCTCGAGAATTTTGATAATCCTTGGCAGTATTTTTTCACACACAGCGCACGCGGTGACGAATTTCCCTATCAGCCTTTAATGCTCTACATTGTCGCCTTTTTCTGCGCGCCGCTCAAATTTCTCGGGGCCTGGGACAATGTGATGCTTCGCAATTTCCTGTTCAAAATGCCGACGTTGTTAGCAGACTGTGCGGTGGCATGGTATCTCTTCCGCATGCGCCCAGAGCCATGGCGCTATGTCGTCTGGTTCTATTTCGGTTCGTTGATCATTCTCTATGCTTGTTACATGCACTCGCAGCTCGACTTGATTCCAACTGCATTTTTGTTCGCTTCTTTTTTCTACCTCAAAGAAAACAAGTTCCTCAAGTCTTACCTTCTCTACGGGCTAGCTTTGTCCACCAAACTCCACGTCTTGGCTGCGTTTCCACTTATAGTCATCTATCTCTATCGGAACAAGAAATTCGAGCAGGTGATTAAATTCGGACTTGTATCCCTCGCTGTTTATGCGTTTTTCGTCGCGCCATACATAAACAGTGGTGGCTTTCAGCATCTTGTAATGGCCAACCCTAAACAGGGAAAATTGCTTGAACTCAACGTGCCTATCGGCGACTTGAAGTTGTATCTTCCGATTCTAGCTACCTTCATGGCATATGGACGATTTGCGCTTTATCCGAAGATCAACACCGATTTACTTGATGCGTTTTTGGTGCTTGTCTTTTGTCTATTGGTTATGCTCATAGTGCCCGCTCCTGGCTGGTACGTGTGGATGGTGCCGTTCGTTGGTCTGTTCTTGACTAAGTATTACCATAAGAATAAACAGCTTGTTCTGCCATTCTTGTGGGTCAATCTTTTCTACCTCGTCTTCTTCATTTTTTTCGACCGTCTCGAGTACGTCGATCTGGTCTTCCTCGATCAGCCTGTGCAGCTCAAATCTCACTCGGAAATCTTGCGAGGATTTGCCTACACAGTTTTGGAGGTCGGCCTGCTGAGCATTATCGTGCTATGTTATCGCGCTGGAGTTCGCAGCAATTCGATCTACAAACGTGTCCGCGCAGTCGTTATTGGCATTGGTGGCGATAGTGGTGCCGGGAAGAGCACGCTCCTGGGTGACGTCAAGTCATTGCTACCAGATCGGGTTGTAGAGCTGGAAGGTGATGCCGACCATAAGTGGGAGCGTGGAGATGAGCACTGGCAAGAGTTCACCCACCTCGATCCGAAAGCAAATTTCCTTCATCGGCAAGCGGAAACAATTCTCAGCCTCAAGCACGGACGTCCTGCAAATCGAGTGGAATATGACCATTCCACGGGACAGTTCACCAGTCCCCAACGAGTTGAACCTAATGAATTCGTGATTATCTCAGGACTTCATACCTTCTATCTGCCTAAGATGAGGAAGCTCATAGACTTCAAGATCTTCATGGACACTGACTATTCGCTCAATGCCCGCTGGAAGCTCCATCGAGATCAGGCGGAGCGAGGATATACGGAAGAGCAAATTATGCGGCAGATCGAAAGTCGCCGACCGGATTCCGACAAATTCATCGCACCGCAGAAAGGATTTGCCGATCTAGTGGTGCGATACTATCTAAAAGAAGATTTCGGTTCAGCAGGCATGGTATCAGCCGTGTCGACGACAGAGGAAGGTATTGTTGGTGGTGACAATGTCGTCGGTTCAAACGCTGCAGAACGTACTGCGGTTAGTCAGAAAAATTCTGCTCCCGCAACTCCTGACTTTGAACAACAGTTGGTGTTACACATGAGTCTTTCGTCTAGCCTGCCGCTCGAAGGACTAGTCGATGCGATGTCGATGAGAGAAATCCCGGTCACGTGGGACTATAGCGATGATCTTGCGAGGCAGGAAATAACCTTGAGCTGTCCGGTCGAAGTGTCTGTTCTCACCGAGATTGCTGACGAAGTGATAGCGAATCGTGGTGAGTTCGTCGGTGGAGATATTAGCTGGCAACCAGGCTACAGAGGATTCGTACAGCTCATCGTACTGATCGCATTGAGCGAACTGATGCAGGAGCGAGAGTATTCCGAGGATGTTTGATCTTGCCTCCGCGCCGATGCCCGAGAGAGTCCTGGGCTTAGGTTGCGTTAGACCTAATATCTCCATGGGCTAGTAATGGCTCGCCCGAACGTTCTTTGCTGCATGCAAATCAGCGTTCGTATCACACTACTCGCCTTCCACGCGCCTGAACTCAGATTGGTTCAAGAATGAGCAGTTGCGAGATGCTAGCTCACGGTTGCACGCTTGGTAGTCGTCACGAGAATGCTAGTTCACACCGAGCAGCTTCATTTGGTTTGTTCGTTCGGACCGTCGACCTGAAGGAGATTCCATTTGCCTTTGCTTTCAATAATACGTTGAGAGCCTGGCAACACAGGCCTTAATAGCTCCACTGTTTTTGAATCAAAGATAAAGTAGTGTGGTCCCTTCGTAGTTGCCAAAAACTGGTAACAGTCTTGCGGCGACTCAACCTCGTAGACTTGTTTGCCTCCGTAGTAGACCGCGGCTGGGCACTCATTGGAGCGAACTGCGAGGGACCCGGAATCGAGGCGAGTAGCTTTTTTTACAAGGAACTGAAAGCCCTCATTCCCTTCACGGTATGTTTGTTGAAGCGCCACCGGCACCATCAGTCCGCTAGCGAGGATACTCCACGCATATAGAAGGATGACACCGGTCTTGAGCCGTGATTTGACTATGAAGGCACCATATGCGATGTACCCTGCGATTTGCATTGAGACGAAAGTCAAGGCAATCATCCGAAGATCAGGTGAGCTTTCAAATACTTTCGCAAGCACAAAAAGACAGACAACTCCCCCGATTGCCATTGCCGGAGCGACCCAGAGGATGAATCTTCTGCGTCCGAGCTTCAGGACAGTCTCTAAGTACAATCCAGCGAGAATAGCTATAGGAGGCGCTATGGGTAGCAAGTAGTGAGCGACCTTGGACGACGAGACCGTCAACAGCGCCAGTGTGCCAAACAGCCAGCAGCAAGACGCGATAGTTAGTTGCACGCGCGGGTTTTTAGAGGTGCGTTTTTCTTTGTCTGGGCGGAGCACTGCAGGCGCACTAAGCAGGATAGGGAGCCATGGAAGGAAGCCACCGATCAGATATGGAATGTAAAACCATACAGGTAAATTATGCGACTGGAATTGACCCGACAGTCGTCCGAAGTTTTGTTGAATGAAAAAGAATTGCGTGAATGCACCATTAGAAGCTATATGAATGGCGGCGAACCAGGGTAGCGCCACCGCTAATAGTATCGCCAAGCCGAGCCAGGGTTTGAGTAAAAAGAAGCGTTGTTTAAAGTCATTAATCGATGCGCTGCTGACCAGGAGAAAGCCCCCCACGCATGTTGCGACGAATGCGATTGCTAGAGGACCTTTACATAACACTGCCAGTCCTAGGCAGACGTAGGCGGGTATCAAACCTCTCGAGGAGCCGCCAATCAGGGTGCCAAGCAACAGTAGGTTGGTTATTGTTACGAGTAAAACTAGTTGTGTGTCAGGAAGTGAAATATGCCCGACGACAGCGAATAGCGGCATCGAGACGAGTGCGAGAGCCGCCAACAGCGCGGGCTTCTGTCCAATGTAATTGCGTGTCAGTGCATAGAGCGCAATTACTGTCGCGATACAGCTTAACGCAGACGGCAATCGCGATGCGAACGTATTGATGCCAAACGCCAGGTACGATGCGATGATGAGCCAGTACGTGAGAATCGGCTTGAAATAGTAAGGAGCAAAGTTGAGATACGGAGTGATGAAGTCTCCGCGGTTTAACATCTCACGAGCTGCTTCCGCATAGTACGAGTCTGTGGTGTTCAGTATTCCAGGTGCGCCAAGTGCCGGAAAGTACATCAGAGCTGAAAGGACGAGTAGCGCTCCTACGGACATGCGAAAGGATCCTGAGGGCGAGTCAGAACGTGCACCATACGCTGGTACTAATGCCTCGCGCCGATCGGAACTACTGGAATGTGTGTTCATAAAGCCACCATGACGTCGCAATCGCACACGTCTCTGAGGGTGCGGATACTACCAGACTTCGTAGTCCAGGTAAAGGCTATCCCGCTAATCAGCAGTGAAAGGACTGACAAGGCTAATTCGTTTGAGGGCGTAAAAACCTTTCTGTCGCCTGCTTAGAGATGATTTCGTCTTGGGGCGATGACCGCTTTCTGTTTTCTTTTCTTTCGTAAACATTTGCAATCTTCACCTGAACCTCACGTCTGTGTATCAGAGGTGTGATAGCTGGCGGTCGATACCATAAATGGTGGCACTAAACTCTGGTTTCGACGCCGTTTTGTCGGGCCGGCAATGCCGGTGTCTTACATTGAGGTTTTCTCCTGTCACGCCAATGTCACGCTTAATCACGACTATGTCACGAGCCGAACTTACATTGATGGCATGGCTAGTTAATGGCACCTGCGCTGCTGGTGCAGATTCTATTTGGAGGTTCGGTTATGCGAAAGATTTTGTTTGGTGGCGTGAAAGATAAGTCGTGTTCCCTGCTTAGGTATTCTTTGGTGGCGGTTGGAATTGCTTTGACCTCGCTGATCGCGTCTGCTTCATCTGCTGACGCGGCGACGTACTATGTCTCGGTAAAAGGTAGTAATCAGGATGGAAAAACATGGGCGTCGGCGTGGAAGGAATTCGATCAGATCAATTGGGACAAAGTACATCCGAGAGATACGATTGTTCTCGATGGTGGCAACGGAAATTCGAGCATGACCTACTATTCCGCTCTCAAAATTCCAATTCCAAGTATCGTCGTCACGCGGACAAGTGAACCAGGGCATAACGGTTTGGTTATTCTAGAGGGTGGTGGTCTCTATGGAGCACCACTTCCGCAGGGAATCGCTATCATGGCGATGGGTGTGAGGCTGGAGGGACTGGGCTGGCGTGGTATATCTGTTCGTAACTGCGGGGTTGGATTGACCACCGGTGCGAATTATACCAACGTCCTAGTGCGAAATGTAGAGCTTCGAAATAATAGACTAGGTGCTGTTGTTGCCGGTCACAATAGTCGTTTCGATCAAATCATTTCGCACGATAATACGGACAGAAATTTTTCTACCGAGGGCTGTGGATCATCCGAAACGGTTTCGCTGACGAGCAGTTGGATTTACAATACGACTCCAGGGGCGACAGGCTCTATGCCCTCACGCGGAATTCAGACGGCTTCGGGGAAGTCCAGCACGCTCAACATAAATCGTTGTGTCATCGGACCTGGGCTTTGTACCGGCGTTGAGGTCAACGATTATGTCTATATTTTGAACTCCCTTTTGATAAATGCGACAGACGCGAGTATTGGAGTCTTTCAAAAAACAACGCATTCACCTCTGTTTCCACTTCGATTCAAGGCAAAGAATGTGACTTCGTTTATGACTAATCGATCTTCGGTTAGAAATTACGCTCATTACTGTGTGGCCGCAGTTTCGGCTCCTACAGGCGGCCCTATCCCGATAACTGCCGCAATCGAAAACAGTATTTTCTATGGCGGAGAAGTGCATCTCCGTCCGGACCAGAGGTATGCTACCGACACTACGCAATTTCGCGTCACTGGAAATACGATGGCGTTATCCGACACAATGGTTGATCCCAAATTCAAAAGCGATGTCGGTTCTATCCCCGATGACGCAAATTTCAACACTTTGAACCAACTTGATTTTTCTCTCCAACCAACCTCCCCAGTAAAGGGCAGGGGGTCGAATCTTTCGTCCTCCAGAAGTTTGACCGGACCTTGATCTGACGCTCTCCGCCCTGACGGGCGAGGCTTTTCGGTGCGTTTGGTAATTCAGACGATGACTGGGTACATTGGAATAGTTGCCGGTTTAATCTTTAACTGGCAACTATGTTGCCCAGTCATCGAAACTCTGAAAATGTCACAAGAACAACTTTTTATTTTCTGGAATCTTCTGCCAATTCTTCTTGAGATTACCGCCTTCGCGGCTCTTGTATTCATGTACTTCACGCCTGCGCCCGAGCCGCAGTATGAAAAGGCACGAGAATCGGCTATCGAGAATTGCAAAATCGCACTTATCGCGATTCCGTTGCTCTTCGGGCTTTCCGTCATGTTTGGATATAAGACATGGAATGAAGGGTCGCAAGCTATCATGGCTAATGCAGCGAAAAGCAACGTGTCTGATGTTCGGACCAAGGTTGAGATCCCTGCTGGGACCGTTGTGACCAGTGAGCATTTGCAACCCAATACTGGTGAATCTGCTTTGAGTAGTAGTTTCATAGGAAAGAGGACGAAACGGACTATCGCGCAGAACGAAGCTTTGAAAATCGACGACGTGGAATCAGCTGACTCCCCGCCTGCTCCAGCAACTCCAGATCTTTCGACGACACCTTCAGCGCCCACCAGTCCAGCTACTTCAGCTGTTCCGACAACACCGGCTACACCAGACGCGACGGCTCCTGTTGTTCCCACAACAACTCCGACTGTGCCGACGACTCCAGTGGTGCCGACAACTCCGACTTCACCAATTCCAGAGAATCCAGCTAACTAGAATTGCAGTGATTTAACTTGTTCGAACGATAAAGTCAATTATGTTCGGTTGAAAAAACAGCGATTGGCAGGACATACCGATAGCCATGATGACTTGCCGTTAGCTGGTCCATAGGCAATTTCGGTCTGGAACACGGTTGAGACTATCGACTTCGTTGAATCCAAGTCGCAGCGCCCTTTTGTCAATAGGCTACAATCATTGCACCTTTTGAAAACGATGGTCATGATTGAAAGTAAAAAACTGTATTCTTTTTCTATTGCGTTAGCATGTCTATTTAACCTCTCTTCCGCGGCCGTACTGGCAGAGGATGGCTATGCCTCGAATAAATCCTCTCTAGCTTCCGAGAGCGCAGAAACATCCGATGGCATGCCTGAGATCAAATACGAACTTGGCAAGCAACCGCTTAAGGAGCACCCGGGCGGTGCATCCAACGAGGCTACAGCGAGAAATTTCCCGATTTCCAAGGGTATGGCGGGCGTCTCGATGTTCTTGAAGCCAGGCGCGTTGCGGGAGCTTCATTGGCATGCTAATGCCGCGGAATGGGCTTATGTGATTAAAGGCCATTGCCGAATCACGGTGATTGATCCGGAAGGCCATAGTGAGATTAAGGACTTCGGTCCTGGCGATGTCTGGTACTTTCCGCGCGGTCATGGACATTCGATCCAGGGCATTGGCGATGAAGAATGCCATTTCTTGCTGGTTTTCGACAGCGGCTATTTCTCTGAGTTTGCTACTTTTAGTGCTAGTGATTGGATCGCGCAGACACCGCCTAATGTTTTAAGTAAGAATTTTGGAATTCCTGCCACCATGTTTTCCAACTTCCCTAAGAAGGAAGTCTACATAAGTCAAGGTCCAGTTCCACCGCCCCTTCCTCAGGATCCTGAGCCGGAGAGCGATAATCCGCCTCCGCTAACTCACCGTTTTCGACTTGCATCGAAGATTCCGGTCGTCGATGCGGGCGGTAGCTTCAATATGGTCGATCAAAGACAGTTCCCAATTTCGACTACTATGTCTGGTGCTCTTTTAAAGATGAAACCATATGCGATGCGCCAATTGCATTGGCACCCGAATGCCGATGAATGGCAGTACTACATAAAAGGGCACGCTCGTATGACAGTATTTGGATCTCAGGGACGCAGTATTACGCGCGAGTACGGACCAGGTGATGTTGGCTATGTACCGATGGGCTGTGGTCATTACCTGGAGACAGTTGGAGATTCGGAGTGTGAGATCTTGGCTGTGTTCAACTCTGGCACATACCAGGAGATTTCGCTAGCAGAGTGGTTGGCAAAGACCCCACAACGGTTGCTAGAAACCAACTTCAGCGTCGCACCAAAGATCATCGATGCGCTCAGAACAGCTCCTACGCTCTTCAGTCAACCGGACTCTTCCAATAAGTAGCGCATCACCAACGGTGCTACCGATAAGCAGACGACTACTGATGATTTCGACTCTTCAATCCGGGGGCCAACCAAGTGAACGACGAAAAGGCACCGGATGCGAAGACGAATTCAACGAATTCATCGGACAATAGTGCATCGCCCTTGAGGAAGAACTACCAAGGTGGTTCTAAGAAGAAAGCACCTAAATTCTCGCAGAAGGATTACAAACATCCTGCTGCGGCATGGGGAGCGGCTTTCAGCGTCGGACGAATTCTGCTCGAGCAGGGCGAGATCGTTGACGGAATAAAATCGATCTTCAAAATGAATCACGAGAATGGGGGCTTTGATTGTCCTGGCTGCGCCTGGCCTGACGATCGAAAAGGCCTCCGGATGGACATATGTGAAAACGGGATAAAGCATGTCACCTGGGAAATGACGAAGAAGCGGGTGGATCCGGAATTCTTCGCTCAACACACCGTGAGCGAGCTTTTGTCCTGGAGTGATTTTGAACTCGAAAATGCCGGTCGCCTCACCAATCCCATGGTGTACAACCCAAGCACTGATCGGTACGAGCCGACGAGCTGGGAGTCTGCTTTTGCGCTGATTGCAAAGCATGTGCGCGCTTTACCATCTCCGGATGCTGCCAGCTTCTACACTTCCGGAAGACTGTCGAATGAGGCTACTTTCTTATATCAGCTTTTTGCGCGTGAGTTGGGAACCAACAATTTACCCGACTGCTCCAACATGTGTCACGAAGCCAGTGGACGAGCTTTGATGGCTTCAATCGGAACTGGGAAAGGGACAGTCGATCTTGTTGATTGGCAAAGTGCTGACGCTATTTTTGTTATCGGTGTCAACGTTGCCACCAACGCTCCGCGAATGTTAACCGCACTTGGCGATGGCGTCAACGAACGTGACATGAAGATTGTCCATATCAATCCATTAATCGAGGTCGCCGCAACAGAGGCAATTACACCGCACGAGGTCATGGACATGTTGCTGTTTAAAGCAACGAAAACCAGCTCTCTAAATCTACAACCTCGAATCGGCGGTGACATGGCTTTGCTGCGCGGTATTGGTAAGCATTTGCTTGAGTTGGCTGATACTGACAAAGAAGCAATAAATTCCGGATTTATCGAGAAGTATACGTCCGGTTTCGAGGCTTATCGAGAGATTTGTGCGCAGACCCCATGGCTGGAACTAGAGAGTCAATCGGGAGTCTCCAGGGACGAAATCGTCAGAGCCGCTGAGATATACAGACAGGCTGACGCTGCCATCATGAGCTGGTGCCTTGGCATTACTCAGCATGAGCATGCGGTTGATACCATTCGCGAGATAGTGAATTTGCTTCTGCTCAGAGGCAATCTCGGTAGAAGAGGTGCTGGTGTCTGTCCAATTCGTGGACACAGCAATGTGCAGGGCAATCGCACCTGCGGAATAGATCACCGGCCGTCCGAGGATTGGTTGGTTCGGCTCGACGCAGCATGTGGTATTACTTCGCCGCGGACGCATGGGCTTGATACTGTGCGCACCATCGACGGTATGTACAACGGTGAAGTCAATGTATTTATAGGTATGGGTGGCAATTTCGCGGCTGCCACTCCTGACCCCAATTACACCTTTGAAGCCTTGCGTCGCTGCGGGCTGACGGTACATGTGAGCACCAAGCTCAACCGCAGCCATGTGGTGCATGGGAGAGAGGCATTGATTCTCCCCTGTCTTGGCAGAACTGAGTTTGATGAGCAAAGCGCTGGTCAACAACAGGTCACCGTCGAAGATAGCATGAGTATGGTGCATCTATCTAAAGGAATGAAGACCCCTGCCTCGACCTGGTTGCTTTCCGAATGTGCCATTATTGGTGGTATCGCACGTGCAACATTGAGGGATTCGAAGACTCCCTGGGAAGCGTACGTCGGCAACTACGACTTGATTCGTGACAAGATGTCCGAGGCGATCGTAGGATTTGAAGACTTCAATTCTCGTGTCCAGAAGCCATTGGGCTTTCGCCTGGCGCAACCCGCTCGCGAGTTGGAGTTCCATACATCTACCGGACGGGCCAATTTCTCAGCGGCACCACTTCAAGACGCTCTGCCGCCAGCGGGCAAGCTTATGATGTGCACCTTGCGCTCGCATGATCAGTTCAACACGACGGTCTACTCCGACAACGATCGATACCGTGGAGTGAAGAATCTGCGTACTCTCCTCTTCATGAACATCGAAGACATGCGGGAGAAGGGACTGGAAGAGTTTGATCTGATCGACATAACCAGCTTCGCGAAGGATGGAACACAGCGAACGGTTCAACAATTTCGCGCGGTGAAATATAACATCCCCAAGGGTAGTGCCGCCGGATATATGCCCGAATGCAACGCGCTTTGTCCTATCGGTGACTTCAGTTCGCAAAGCGATCAGCCGCTTATGAAACAGATAATCATAGAGGTAAAACGGTCGGCAAGCTGATGATTTGCAAGAGTGACAAACAGAACATTGTTGCTGTTGACACGCTCCGCGTTAACGGCGGACCACCAGAGCATGCGGTCGATTTTCTCTCTGTCGAAGAGCCTCTCGAGATTCATGTCGAAGTCGAATGCGGCGGAGCGTCGTTAAGTCGAACGATTTCAGTTACTATGCGAACCCCAGGACATGATTCCGACCTGGCGCTCGGTTTTCTCTTTAGTGAAGGCATCATTTTTGAACGTAATGATGTTAAAGGTGTCAATGCTAAAGATTGCAATTTCGTAAACGTGGTACTTGCAGATGGTATCAGCATTGATACCAGTCTCGTGGAGAGACATTCGTTTGTAAACTCTAGTTGTGGTCTCTGCGGAAAGAAATCGGTATCCGCGATCGTCGGGAATCGCAGGTTCCACCTGAATAGCAATGCTGCGGTAACTCGCGATATTATTTCTGGTTTGCCGGGCGCGCTCCGAACGCGACAGCCGGACTTCGAGACGACTGGCGGCATTCACGCCTCGGCGTTATTTGACTTTGATGGAACGCTTCTCGCACTTCGCGAGGACGTCGGACGTCACAATGCACTGGACAAGCTGATTGGATCTCAATTTCTTCGCGACAATTTGCCATTAAGCGAGAACATTCTCTTGCTGAGTGGGAGAGCTAGTTTTGAATTGATCCAGAAGGCTGCCGGCGCCGGAATACCGATAGTCGCCGCAGTGGGGGCGCCATCCAGTCTGGCTGTCGAACTGGCCAGGGATTCCGGCATGACCCTGTTGGGTTTTGTCCGCGAGACAAGATTCAACATCTACACAGGTGCAGAGCGAATTCTGATGTGAAATGGGCTGGTTGTGCGCAGTCGATTGAATGGGAAATGGTTCCTTGAATTCTAGCCTACAGTAAAAAAACAGAGCTAGTCGATTGATTTTTTGCTTGGATTGCGTCCATGAGCGTTCATCCAACCGATCACCCCTAAAGTGACGTCGTCTCTAAATTGTCCGGCTTCGAATATCAGGTGTTGTGTGTGACCCAGGAGGACAAGAGTCTTTTCGTTGGTCGCGAGCGCTTCAAAAAGATCATAAGTCCCGGTTTTCTTGACGAGTTTATCATCGTCTCCCTGGAAGAAGATAACGGGTAGCTTACAAATCTTCTTTGCCGCGTCTATGTTTTGATCCATAAAATTATTAAAGTGTACAAGCTCTTTCGGAGTAAGCTTCAGTCGAGCGGACGGATCGCTTGACCAGCTCTCGCGCAGCGCCGCCTCAGTCGTCGCTTGCTTTATGACCTGTTCTCCGATATTGATCGGTTTGTTCTTCCCGCTCAGATAGTGAAGACCTACACTCAACGCTGTTGCCGTTCCCTTATACCGGCTGCCTGAAGGCACCGAGCAAATGACGCCGTCGATCAATTCCGGCGATTCCGCACCAACGCGCAGGGCGATAGCGCCGCCCATCGATTCACCAAGCAGAAACAACGGTACATCTGGATTGTCTCGGCGAATTATGGACAGCACCATCTTCATGTCTGCCACGCAATCCTCGATATTGAGTGCGTCTTGTCCTTTGGAGGCGAGATATGTTCCGAATCCTCGCACATCGAGCGATACGGTGGCAATTCCTTCCGGAGCGATTCTTTTCGCGAATGATTCGTAAGAGCGGTGATGGAGACCCAGTCCATGAATACAAACAAGAACCGTATTTAGTGGCACGCCAGGATCTACCCATGCCCAACCTGGCGCATCGACCTGCCGCAGCTGCTTTACCCAGGCGCAGCGAGGCAGGCGTACGTCGCTGCTGACGATGGCGCGGTACTTGCTGTCACCGGATACTATCGAATCACTATTTCTGCATTTATCATTGTCTCCGAGACCGAAGATGTATTTACGGAGCTGAGAGGAGTCTCGTCCCGCCGCTTTGCATTCTTCGCTAAGTCGAATGAAATTATTTTGTCGAAAAATCCACACGGACTTTTCGTTGATGGCTCGAGCTTTCTCATTCTCCCCGGCTTTTCTATAGGCATCGCCTAATTGAAGGAGTGCCCATCCGTACCCGATGTCTTCAGAGCCGTATACCGCCCGATTCAAGAGCACTAGTTCCTCGAATGTCTTTACAGCCTCCTGGTAGCGTTGTTGTGCTTCATAGCAGCCGCCCAAGCCCTCTAGCGCAAGAATCGGTATAATCGGCGCGTCATTCTTAGTAAGTGCCGAGAGTGATTCTTCGAACGCTCTTTCGGCGTCTTTGAAAAGGCTTTGCTTGTAATAACACTCTGCTGACCCAAGTCGCACCATAGATTTCGTGTAGTGTCGTCCTGGCGCTTTTTTCATAGCCTGTTGGCAAATTTCCCGGGCTTCCACATAGGCGTCGCGTCTAAAGTGGCAGGCAGCATGGTCCATGAGTGCATCGCAATCGCCAGAGCGGGCCAGGTCCTTTAAGATCGTCTCTGCCTTTTCGAACTCATTGGCGTCTATGTAATCCAGCGCTTGGTCTCTCTGGCTGGAATCTTCCGCAAGCGTCGGGACAAAAGCTTGGAGCGTCACCAGAATTAATACGACAATCAGTAGTTTTAGTTGGGTCATGATATGTTCGAGCATTGGAGTTCGTCATTGTATTCTATTCGGAAAATCTCGACTGGATCTGGAATTGCCGGCTCCTGATATGACGGACCGCTGAGCATTGGAAGGTATGTGCGTATTGCTCTTGTAACAAAAAGTAGCCGGCATCTGAATAGTCCGGCTACTTAAGGATTTTTGTTGGCTCTTCCGGACCTATTCGGAAGGTCTTTCCGTGTTTGCGCTGCTGATTGCGACCTTTTGTTTGAGGTCAAACCGATCCAGGTTCATGACTTTCGTCCATACGGCTACGAAATCGTTGACGAACTTATTCTTGGCGTCGTCGCTGGCATAGACTTCCGAAATCGCTCTTAGTTGTGAGTTAGAGCCAAAAACAAGGTCCACGGCCGTCCCCGTCCATTTGACTTTTCCGGTCTTGCGATCGCGACCCTCGAACAGATTCTCATCAGTTGATGATTTCTTCCACTCCGTGTTCATGTCGAGCAGGTTGACGAAGAAATCGTTGGTCAACTTCTCCGGTCTATCGGTAAACACGCCGGTCTTGGAGTGATCTGCGTTCGTATTCAAAACCCGCATGCCAGCGAGAAGAACAGTCATCTGCGGAGCCGTGAGCGTGAGCTTTTGCGAGCGATCGATTAGAAGTTGTTCCACAGGTCGATCGAGTTTTTTCCCTCGGAAGTTGCGGAATGCATCTGTCGTCGGCTCGAGCACCGCGAATGAAGGCACATCCGTTTGTTCCAAAAGCGCATCTGTGCGCCCAGGTGAGAAAGGTACTTTCACATCGTAGCCGGCATTTTTCGCGGCTGATTCCACGCCTGCGCAACCACCGAGTACGATTACGTCAGCTAGTGAAACTTTCTTGCCGCCGGACTGAGTCTTGTTAAAGTCCTTCTGGATTCCCTCGAGAGTGTCCAGAACTTTCGCCAATTCTGTGGGATTGTTGACCTCCCAGTCTTTCTGCGGCGCGAATCTGATACGTGCACCATTGGCGCCACCACGCTTGTCGGTACCACGGAAGGTTGACGCCGAAGCCCAAGCCGTTGATACCAGTTGCGGTATCGTTAATCCGGACGAGAGTATCTTGCCTTTAAGGCTGGCCACGTCTTGCTCATCGATCATTCTGTAATCGGCGGCGGGCACCGGATCTTGGAACAGTTGTGGTGGTGCCACTTGCGGACCGAGACACCGAGAAACTGGACCCATATCGCGGTGCGTCAGTTTGTACCATGCTTTTGCGAATGCTTCTCTGAAAGCCTCCGGGTTTTCATGGTAGCGCTTGGATATTGCTGCATAGGCAGGATCCGTCTTCAGCGCTATGTCTGTGGTGAACATCATCGCCGGATGCTTCTTAGATGCATCTTGGGCGTCTGGCACCGACTCTTTACCGTCTGCCGGTGTCCATTGATTTGCACCACCTGGACCTTTCGTCAATTTCCATTCTTTGCCGAGCAAGTTATTGAAGTAGCCGTTGGACCATTTTGTTGGAGTCGAAGTCCATGCACCTTCCAAGCCACTAGTAATGGTGCTGACACCATTACCGGTTCCGAAGGAATTCATCCAGCCAAGTCCTTGATCTTCGATACCACACGCTTCGGGCTCTCGTCCGACATACTTGCTGGCAGCAGCGGCGCCATGCGCCTTTCCAAGAGTGTGTCCGCCTGCGATCAGGGCGACCGTCTCCTCATCATCCATTGCCATTCGACTGAATGTTTCTCTAATGTCCTTTGCCGCCGCAGCTGGATCCGGCTTACCGTCAGGTCCTTCTGGATTGACATAGATCAAACCCATCTGCACTGCCGCGAGAGGATTCTCGAGTCGCCGATTCCCTGTGTAACGCTTATCGCCGAGCCAGGTGCTTTCCGGTCCCCAGTAAATATCGTCCTGTGGCTCCCAAACATCAGCGCGCCCACCGGCGAATCCAATCGGTTTCATCCCCATAGATTCAAGCGCACAGTTACCTGTGAAGACCATCAAATCAGCCCACGAAATTTTATCGCCATATTTCTGCTTGATTGGCCACAGTAGCCGACGCGCCTTGTCGAGGTTGGCGTTGTCAGGCCAACTATTGAGGGGGGCGAATCGCTGTGTGCCATACGAGGCGCCGCCACGACCATCTGATATACGATATGTTCCTGCGCTGTGCCACGCCATACGGATGAATAGTGGTCCATAGTGACCGAAGTCCGCCGGCCACCATTCTTGTGAAGTGGTCATCAAATCGTTGATGTCTTTCTTAAGAGCAACCAGATCGACCTTGTTGAACTCTTTTGCGTAGTCGAAGTCGGCGCCCATCGGATTGCTCAGCGACGAATTCTGATGGAGAATTTTTAGGTTTAACTGATTCGGCCACCAGTCGCCATTGCCGAATGAGCCTTCTGCAGTGCATTTTAGGGTCGGATTGCGCTGTCCCATGACCGGACACTTGCCACCGTCTGAGCTTTCATCCGCTGCTTGTGCGCCGGGTGATAAAACGGAGGTTGCGATGCAGAGCATCAAGGAGCTCGCCATAAAACGAGCGAAGTAATTGGTCTGAATCATGACGTCTCCTGGTTTCTACGGACAAGCGGTTAGAACTAGTCTAACTTTGTATTTATTCTAAAAGAAATGCGAATGATAGTCAACTCCGGAGTTGTCAGGTGGGTTGTTCGCAGATTCGTGCTGCCGGAGCCTGTTTTCTCGAGGAAATACTATTTTCGCATCATTTATAGGAGAAACGGTGCGAAACTTTCGCCTTTATTGGAATCGATTCGAAGATCTTGGAAAGTAAAACAAATTTGCTCACCCCTGACGCCCCATATTTGATACCAGTTTGAACGATCGCAAGATATACACCGGCCAAGATTTCAAAGTTGAGCATAGTCTCCTAAGTCAGCTAAATCACTTGGACCCTGTCCTCCCGATTAGCGACTTTGCGAGTGTGATATGGATTCGTCCTGTCGGAGGATCAGTTCAAGTAGTTGAGTGCTTTGTCCCTGACTGCGTCAGGTAATGTGCGATCGTTGGAGATTGCGACCATGAGCTTGCGATTGTGGCGCGGATGGTTCTCTAGCTTTTGCGCTGCCCGATCGACCAGGTTGAGTTGGAACTCAATTGATGGGGCGCGCTCGAGACCTTTGAGAACGTAGGGTATTCCATCGAATTGGCCGCTGGTCCAACCATCCAGGATGCCACTTAGTTTGGTTCTTGAATGTCTGGGTGGATCCGGCGGATCGCTTGTCGGGCGTGGTGCGTCCGGTTTTGGTGCGACGTCGAAAACTGCTGCCGTCAGGTTGTCTTGGTGCCCATGGGCTTTGGCTTTGACTGCATTAAACAGTTCCCGTCGAGCTTCTCTCGCGTTGCCGGTACGTCGCATGATTGCTTCGATTTCGGCTGGCTGAAGTGTTTCCAATCCATCGGTGGCGACGATGTATCGATCTCCTTCTTGCACGTCGAATTTCTTAACATGGAGACTTACTTTCTTCGAGCCGATCGTATTGGTAACGATGTGTCCCGGCTGCCCTGGAGGTGTATCGTCGACTGTCAGCTGTTCGAGCTGTCCATTTCGAAAACGATAGGCCCGCGAGTCCCCGGACCAGGCAACAACCAGCTTGTCTTGGTGTAGTGCTGCTATCACGGCCGTGGTCTGTATTTTTGGACCCACTGTGAGGTCGCCACCGGGATCTTGATAGCTGATATCAAGGCCGGAGTCGGCAGCGTGCTTTGCCATCTCCTGCAACATACGTATTTGATTGTGACCTTGATTTACGGTTTGCCCTATCCACTGTTTGACATCATCTACGGTGCCATCGTTTGGGTAATCCTCCCAGTTTCGATCGAGCGAGGTGCGCATCACTTCGGCTGCAATCTCACTTCCGCGATGGTTGTCGCTGCCCAGTCCATCCATCACTGCAACTACTAGGTGATCTGGATCGCCACTAACCCAGAGCCTATCATCGTTGCGGAAGAATGAGGTTCCATTGCGAGAATCCGGATATTTGTTACCTTCCCAGGTGCCTTTACCGACGCTGGTTGCATGCCAGCTTCGCGGCTCTCCTGGAGGTGGGTTGGCGCTGCCTCTATTGCTGGGACGTCTTCGTGATTCGATCTCCATAGTTGGATTAGATGAGTCTGTGTTGTCAACCGAGCGATCCGCGGGGCCGTCTAAATCCTCAACCCTGAATGTGGAAGGAGTCATCGACGAGGCTTGGTTGCCCACGTCATGAGCCTCGATCTCATGCGGCCTGTCAGAGTACGTTTGAAACGCCTCATAGTTGATCTCGAAAATCCGACTTCTGATGCCGACTCTTACAGCATCAATAACATCTTGTTTTAATTTGGCTGTATCGCTACTGCTTGCGCCCTCGGCCTCTTGCAGAGCGTCGAGAGCAGTGTTCAATTCTGGTATCAGATCCGGTCCTAGCAGTTCACCTAGCCGTTGCCGGCGTTCGGTGTCGTTAGTGCCCAGCAGATAGTCAGCATCGGGATCGGTGCCGTTGGGATTGTCTATGTTGTTTAACGTACGAGTAAGTCTGTTTGTCTCCTGCTGCGCGTGTATGTCAGCACCTCGGCCCTCCGAATACGAGCGGAATGATTGGGCGAGCGTGTCGGCGCGCTGCGCTTGGGACCGGTCCAGGGATGCTCCATTGCGAAGTGCCATAATGTCGTTGATAAGTTCCGGCGAAACCTCTCTACCTGTTGCAGCAAGATAGTTTTGCCGAACTCTTTCGTTGATATTGGCAGAACTTTGTGAACCACTTTGGGTGGTTTCTTGATCGAGGAGATCGGCTGTCCTCCGGACTACCAAAGTTTCTTGCTCGAGGTGCGTGAGTTCGTGAAGTACAGCATTGACCAGTACATCAGGATTCTCTCTGGCTTGCCTGGCGATACTTTCATTGACTTCGATGTCTCCGTCTTTGTACGTCGCCAGTGCTCTCGGCGAGTCCGGGCGCACGGTTATTGTTGGTGCTGGAATTCCCAGTCGACTGGAGATCTCCTGTAGCGCGTCGGAAAGTTCCAACTCGAGTCGAGCCTCATCAAAACGATCGGGCAGATTTTCAATTGCTTGATGCAGTTGGTCTACGCTCTGGCGCATATTGTCTTCGTTTAACAGCGAACTTCTGGCTTCGGGAGCTTCTACATCCAGTTGTGGATCTGTTTGGTCGGCCAGTGTCCTGCTTCGATCGCTGGTTGTCGAGTCATTGTCTGGGCGAGTGGTGCCGTTGTCTGGACGAGTGGTGCCGTTGTCTGGACGAGTGGTGCCGTTGTCTGGACGAGTGGTGTCATTGTCCGAGCGAGTGGTGTCATTGTCTGGACGAGTGGTGTCATTGTCTGGGCGAGTGGTGTCGTTGTCTGGACGAGTGGTATCGCTGTCCGGGCTAGCGGTGCCGTTGTCCGGGCCAGTGGTGCCGTTGTCCGGGCGAGTGGTATCGTTGTCTGGGCGGGAAGTGTCACTCTCAGGACTAGAGGTGCTATTTCCTGGGATAGTGGTGCCAGCGCCTGGACGAGTGGTGCCGCTATCGGGACGAGTGGTATCACTGTCTGGGTTAGTCGCCCCTGGTCTTGCCGAGCCAATCTCAGGTGTCGAACCTACTTCTTCACCAGGCGCAGCAACTTCAATCTCCAGCAACGGTTTTTGCGAATCGTATGTGGACGCCGTATATGTTCCGTCTGTGCCCTGCTCAACGCGATATCCTGCTCTCCGCAGGTCTTGAATGGCATCTGTACCGACATCGTTCGCTAGTCTGAGCCGACCTCCGTTGGCGTCACCCTCGAACATCGCCGCATTCTGATGCGCCGCGCCGGTGCGGTGCTTCTGGAGGAGTGTCGATGTCACGGTCATCAGCACAGCGGCCACGGGACCACCTACTCCGGCATCTTGCAGAGCTCGCTCTCCCACCGTTTGGAATCCTTCCTCGGCTACTTCTTCCGCGACCTCTTGCCCTGTTTCGCGTGAAATCTGCGTTAGCCACTGCTTCGTGAAGGCTTTCGCTGCGGGGCTCGCCTCAGATGCGGAGAGTGCTCTAAGTGCATTTCTCGCCTGCGGTTGTTCTACCAGGGAGCGCACTACCTGCGGTGACACACCTTTCAGTCCTGCCTGCGTAAGCTTCAGCGCCCCAAGTCCGACCAGTCCCATGACAACGTTTTGACCGTATTCCATAGTGAGCGGACCAGCGACCTCGGAGAGGAAAGAGGTGACGAGCTCTTTGGCATTTTCCTCTGTTCCGCTCCAGTCATTGGATGTTGCTAATCCGGTGAAGTTATCCCAATGTTTATTAACCCAATCTCCGGCATAGGATCGATCCTGATAGCCACCTAATCCGGTATCACCAATGTGATGGTTGACTTGATACAGTGCTTCTTTCGTCAATTGGGAAGAACCAAGCGCCACAGCGGATGACAGTAGAACCGCGGCCAATGGCGAGGCTGTGCCGACTGAGGCGACTGTAAGCGCAACAGCAGCAGCGGTAGCGGCAATGACTGGACCGTTTTCTTTGATCCAGTTGGAGAACGAGTCCTCTCTGAATTCGCGACTTTGTGCACTGGTCAAAACATCCCGGATTGATTTGTTGTCGGGAGACTGCGGATCGAGCACTTTGAGCATGCTGCTCATTGCCCGATGTCTGGCTTCTAATGCTTGTTTCGTCTCGGGATCCGTGGCTGCTCGTTCGGACTGTTGCAGTTCTGTGATACTCGTTTTGAGAGCCTGAATATCTTCAGGCTTGACTTCGCCTAAGACCTGCTCGAGGTTCTGAGCGTTGTCTTTGACCAGCTTTACGTATTCCTCGAACTTAGTGCCTGCTCGACCGGCTTCGAGCAATTTTGTGAAGTCTGCGAATTGCTCGCCGAATAGTGCTGTTATTTGTTGTGCTCGTAAGGCTTCTGAGTTGGCATCCAGCGCGGCGAGCGCCTGATTACGGCGTATAGGCAAATCAAGATTTCCACTTTCCCCTGTTTTCAGACCGGTGAGGGTCGCGAGCGCTTCTTCTCTTCGATTTTGAGGAGTTCCTGAAAATTCCGGAAACGTGTGAGACTGAATCAGTTTATTGTCTTCGAGTCGCTGGAGGCCACCGCCGGTGGTGAGGTCTGACCAGACCTGTGGCGCACGTTGTCTTATCGAGTCGATACCGTAGCGATCAACCATGGCGAGCGCCATGTAATCTTGTCTTGACTGGGGGGCGCTGGATTGTCTAAGTTCTTCGTAGGCGTACACGTTTTGTGAAAATTCCAGAGCGGCATTTCTGCGCGAGAGATCTGCTACCAGACTAGACTGTTGTTGTAACTCGTAATTGCCTTTGCGGAATGCGTAGATGAAACGCTGCTGATCGTCGTCGAAACTCTCTACGGCGCTCGTGTGAAGTTCAAACCTGTCGGTGCCTAGGAGTCCCAGTCCGGGAGCTGGATTAATGACCCTCAATCCTTGCTCGAGAAGCGTGTCCGCTGCATGATCGATTAACCCAAGACCACCAACTCCGGTGCGTGCATGATCGCTCAATCTGGAAAGCGATTGTCGTTTGTCAATCCCCGCTTGTAGTAAGTTGTCACTCTCCTCAGCTAGGGTCCTTGCACTGGTGTCGCCCATAGTGCGTAGCCGAACCTCCAGGGGCGGAACACCGGTCAATGATGCTCCTACGGTGCCTTCCTCACCGAGCTGACCGTTGAGAATAACTCCTGCAAGTTGTTCTGGCGAAATTTTGTCTGGGCTGCCGGTAAGCTCCTGTCGGGAACGGTCATCGAGTGCATTGTGAAGTGCCAACCTCCTCGCGAGAGTGAGGATTTCTTCTTGCCCATAACGTTGCACCGCTCTGTCAACGGCCTGTCCGTGCGTGCTGAGGTCAACGCCCCAGTCACGGAAAACATCAGTTGCGGTAGCCGGTGTTTCTCCCGAATCGAGAATTCCGCGGTCGAGCACCATGGCAAGATACCCTGTATCAATGTCACTCTCGGCTCTCGGTCGGTCCGGCTCTGTGTACGGAGAGTTACCAGGAAAAGCACGTTCGACGAGTGCTCGTTCTGCAGCGCTAGGTTCTCCTCTTCGGAAGTCAGGGAAGACCGCGTCCAAACCATGTTGTTGACTGGTCGGGTCCAGGGCAGACAGAAGCGTCTCTGGGCTCTCCAGATGATCGATGCGGCGTCGGACGCGTCCATCGAAAGCGTCGGGCTGTGCAGCTATGAGTTGTAGTCTGGCGTCGAATGCTTCGGCGGATTGTCGAAACTGTGCAGGTGCGAAAGGATCAAATGGTCTATTCCCTTGATTCGAGGAGGTTGCCAGTACGGAGTCTCTGAAAAATTTCTGAACCTCCGGCGGTGCAGTGTGCACTGCGTTTCGCATGGCCGTGACTTGATCCGGCTCAAGTAAACTGAGCGAGTTTACAAAATCTCGCCTGGTCCATTGCCCAGACATTGCCATGAGAATTTCATTACCCTGCTTTCTATCCGCCGTTTCTCTGGACGTTATCGCAGGAGTGATGACCGTGTCGCGAAGATCTTTTGCGAAATTCGGATCATTTTTCGCAATTTCGGCAATCGCGGCTAATAGTGGCTTGTTGGAACCATCTGCGCATGACGAAATTGCTGCCTGTGCGAGTGACGCTTTCATCTCCGGGTGCTGAAGAAGAACTAGATTTATCGCGCCTTCTAACGGATCGTTTGCACGCGTCAACCTTGGACGTTCGACGCTTATGTCTCGAAGCACATCCCGAGCGTGCGGATTAGATCCCGCTGCGTCCAAGAGTGCGTCGAAGTTTTGTGGAGTCACAATTCCAAGTCTCGAACGTTCATCGTCGAATAGACGCGGACCATTAGCGTCTATTCGTAATCTGGGTAGCTCTGGTGTTGCACCGAGCCTCTCGATAGTGAGATCGTCGCCATGGTCGCTTGCAATTTCTCCGCGAGTTGAGTCAGTCGATTCGGGTGGAGTTGTGTCTGTCGATTCTGTTTGGGTTGTTTCAGTCGATTCTGATGCACCAGATTCAAGTATTGAGTTGATTGAAAAATCGAAAATGTCCGGCTCCGAACCGAAATCAATCTGGTCTTTCTTGTCGGGCTCTGGTTGTCGTGTTCGGTTGAAATCAGTGAAGAGGTCCAAATCGAAGAGCGGCGAGTCGACCCTGCTGTCCGATGCATCGGGGAGAATATCTAATTCAGGCTGCTTACGAACGGTATCACTCATGCTCACACCATTGATGTGTTCGGACGCGGCCGAGCGTTCGACTTGCCTTTGCGCGAACGCAATAAGCTATGCCGAGTTGGACTCGTCCTGTTGTTCAAATCCCCGAAACGCCAATTTCGATATTTAGCTAACTCTATAGTTTTTGCTGTGAGAAAGTTGTGAGATTCGGCAAAATCGAGGCAGTTTCGTCTGCCCGCTTAGAGCTCTCGAGGCGTGTGGTCACGATTGTGCCACGTTCAGGTCTGAACCTGAGGGAATCTGATGTGGGGAGTGTTAGCCGGAGGGGCTTTAATGATTGATGCAACAGGTGAAAGTCGAGATAACTCGGTCACACCCCCCTCCGGGGTTGGACCTGTTCAACTCTATTTTGACGTATTCAAACCGAGCGCTAAGGAAGATATAAAGCTTGGACCCGCCATTGGTGAGAATCCGAATGACTCTACGTCCCGAAAGAGTTCTTGCCTTCGATGAGCATCGTCTATGAGCTACTCCTCGGCTCCGATGCTGATGTACCAGGTCGGCCCATCGCAAGTCAAACTTCGCAAGGTCAACGCTCCCTAGCATCTCCGGCGAGAACGGGGGACTTGCTTGGTGCGGTCACTTTTTCGATCTCTCTTTTTCTTCCCGTTCCTTCAAGAGCTCTGCCTTCCTTTGTTCGACCTCTTGTTTTAGATTTAGCCTCCTTGCCTCTTTATCTGCTTCGGTCGTGCCGTTTTTTTTGTCAATTTCTGCTTGCTCTGCGGATATTCTGGAAGTGACGGCTACTGTGACGACTATGGGCAGTACGATGAAGACTCCAACTAAAACAGCAATGACGGTTAGCGAAACAATTGCAATTTTTTTCATGGATAAAACCTGCATTGATGAGTATCCGGCAATGTCGCACGTTCCGAACAATAGACGTGGCTCCGTTCCGCATGTTCGGCTGAGGGAAAATATATGGACGAGTTAGTAATGAATGAACCTCTCTATTCTGGCATTGTCAGCAGCACATAAGTGTTTCTTCTTATTCTCTTAATCGATTGAGAACGATTCGTCAGGTCACCATTTGAATTCTTGATCGTTTGTAGATGAGTCTTTTGGAGCTGACTTTTGCGGTAGTGGTGCCCAGATGTCCCGGGGCTTGTCAGACTGGACAGGTGGTTGCTGCTGTTGAGGAGGAGGAGGCGGCGGCATCTGCGGATTGAAGTCAAAACGCTCATAGTTGCCGCTCGAGGCTGCGAATTGCGAGTCCGAGGCAGGCTGTCTTAAATCAGGATTTTCCAACTCCATTGTGGACAGTCGGTTGCGCCAGACCTGAACCTGCATTTTGTCTGCTTCGACCTTCGAGCGACTTGGAGTAGGTTTTTCATCCCTTGTTGGCGTTGACTGTGTCGGTCTGGATGCTGAATCTGTGCTTTGTCTTCGGCGTCTGGTTGTCGGACCACTGATCTCCGGCTCATCATAGTCGCTACCGTTGTTGCCGGTCGAGAAGAAGCAGGCGAGCGAATTCGGTATCATGACTGCCATTGCTAGTAATACCAGGAGTATGAAAGTAACGCCAAGAACAGAGAAAACGTCTTTGAAAGAGAAGAAGTAAAACATATCTTCTGGTTGTTTGGCACTAAGCGAGGCTGTTAGCATCTGACCAAAGCTATCGAGTTTTCCGCCGATAAGCGATGGTGACTTGACTTTTTCCATGGCCAGTTCAAGCAAGTTGTAGTGTGCACCGAGATTTTTTACAAAGAGATCTCTGTAGTATCCGTGTACATGACTGGCACCAGATCCCTTGTACAGGTTGATGGCGTGCGCGAAATCTTTCTCCGATGCTGAGCGATCTCGTTGTCTCAGATGAGCAAATGAGCGGCCCATCATCGCCCTGGCAAAGCAGAGGTGCTGTTGGTTACGCGTCTGGTTGAACACCCCCAGCGCTTGATCGAAGTCGTGCTGTGCGTCCTCATACTGTCCATCAGCCATCTTTATTAGTCCAGAAGTCAGAAGACTGTCTGCTGTGATGGGGTGATCGGCGCCGAGCACGGTTCTTCGTAGACGCCAGGCTTCACTGCACGCAATGATTGCTTGTTTTGGCTCGCCGCTAACCAATTGCACCTTCGCCACTGCATCCAGTGCCTGTGATCGCACTACTACGTCATCTTTTGCGTACTGTTCTGCAAGTCCGAACGCCGTGGTGGCTTGGTTTCTGGCCTTTGGAAAATCGCCCTGGGCAAGGCTCACCGTCGCTAATTCGGACAGAATTCTGGCCGACTCTTTGTGTCGTGCGTTGTGCTGCGCAATCGCTTGACTGTGGTTTAGGTGCTCAACCGCTTTGTCGAAGTTGCCAGTTTCGCTCTCGAGAACACCCAGGCTGTAGTGAATATAACCGAGCGGCATATCTTCGCTAACCGACGCCGACTCTCTTAGCTCGAGCGCTTTTTCCAGATTTTTGCGAGCCGCAGGATAATTGCCTGCGAGCAATTGCACCCGACCAATGTTGTAATAAGACTTGCTTGTTCGCGAACTTTCTCCGTACGCGTCTTGTCTTAGGTCAAGAGCTTCGCGGAACAAAGATTCAGCCGTCGCGTATCGTCCTTCGATTTCGAGAACGCGTGCCAGATTTTCGGTCGCTTTCATTCTGCGAACGTCGTCAGCGGCGAAGTTTCTCGCTTGCTGGTATGCCAGATTAAGGGCCTTCCCTGCTTGTTTGAGGTCTCCAGTAGATCTTAAATTTTCGCCTTTTCCAGTAAGCGATTCGAATGATTCTGGAGTGATGGAGCTAGGCTGCGCAAATGCAGGCATTTGTGCTATCTGTGTCGATAGCAAACATGTCAGTGCTAGTAACACCTTTGAACTGTTAGACCTGATGGACATAAGTTCCTCCAAGCCACTTTTAATAGTGGACATATTGCCGCTGTATGAAGGTAATACCGTTCGTGGACGCTTGATTTGCTTCCACGGTGCTGGGGGTATTCTCGAGTGATCTGTTTACGGGACTAGATTCTCTGCCGGACTGAATTTATGCTCCGGATAAGAGACGTTCTCTGCATTACTAAGGGTTACGGGGTGTTCATTGTATTTATATAGATGGACGGTACAAAATCGAGCATGTTGAGAGTATAGGGTTCTTCTTGTCAACCGGGCGCGGTATTAATCGTCGTTTAATAATGTCGGGTTTGCCGCCTCTGCTAACAATAGCCATACTAGTTTTGAATTTAGACAAAATCCGGGCAATGGTCGAAAATATCCGGTTGAGAGTAAATCCGGACAGGTATTCAAATTGCCGATCGAGACCAAAGAATGCGCGAAATTCTCGGAGATCGCAAATGAAAAGTAGCTGGTTGCCCCTTCTTGCGCTAGCACTGCTGCCCCAACTCGCTGCGTCTGGCCACGAACGCTCAGCCACCGTGGCCGGACCGACGCGATAGCCGTTTCCGTGAGGCACACGACCTCCCGAATTAACACCCGAAAAGGGTCCGCAGCCGCTGCTTCGCTAACCTCAACAGAGATAAGTTTGTCTCTAACCTGCTGAGCCAGATGACTCTGGAAGAGACGATTGGTCAGATGAATCTCCTTTCCGTCGGGTTCGACATAACCGGTCGGATCGTCAACGCAGACGTGGAGCCGAAGATAAGGAGCGGCAAAGTCGGAGGGGAGTTCAACACCTTCACTCCGTCGGTCGTCCCCTGAAGTTGAAATGGGAAGAAGATAATCTGGACGCGATATTAGAAACATGGTTTGGTGGTACCATGCACGGTGCAGCTGTCGCGGATGTTCTCTTTGGCGAGGCAAACCCGTCAGGAAGGCTGACGATGAGCTTCCCTGTGAATG
Source organism: uncultured Candidatus Obscuribacterales bacterium (assembly GCA_964418155.1). Lineage (GTDB taxonomy): Bacteria > Cyanobacteriota > Vampirovibrionia > Obscuribacterales > Obscuribacteraceae > JADYXR01. Next base: position 580,772 of record CAYQKX010000001.1, read on the forward strand.
AGGGTGAGATTCCGATTTATTTCAGTGCTAAGTCGACTGGACGTCCGTTGATGCCGATGAAAAGTATCGGAGCCGATATCTCGATGTCTCGAATGCTCCGCTTTATCCCTTTGGGTTTGGGCTTAGCTACACGAATTTCACGTACGGTGACGTATCGACTAGTTCAACGGTAATGACACCCACCGGTAACTTAACGGTATCGGCTACGGTGTCTAATGTCGGTATGCGAGTCGGGACTGAAACAGTTCAGCTCTATATTCGTGACCTTGTAGGTAGTATCACGCGACCGGTCAATGAGCTTAAAGCGTTCAAACAGGTCGAGACCTGGAGAATCGAAGAAGGTCGAATTCTCGATCAACAAAAACGATGTTTCGTTCTACAACTCGGATTTAAGAATATGTAGCTGAGCCCGGCGAGTTTGTCGTCTCCATAGCCGAACAGCATGTCGCTAAAGTCTGCGAAATTCAGCCTCCTGAGATAGCTTAGTAATCGCGGCTCTTACCTTAGGCGCCTGTTATAGGCATGTTGCGCGCAAGGTGAGTAGACATTTGGAAATGTTTTCACGGTTGAATCTGGGGACGGAGCAGCAGATTATGTTAAATCTGATGAGCTCCAACCCTGCAATTTATTTCTTGTTGCTGCAGTCTTTCAGATTTATTTCTTTGCAAACCGCTTTGTTATACTGAATTCAATTCACCTGGTAACTTGAATTGTTATTGACGTCATGGAAAAGAAGAAAAAGTTCACGGTATTTGACGACAGTCTCAAGCTTAACAAACCGATGAAGATAGCCTATGGAATCTATTTGATTTCTGTATTCACGCTGTGCACGTACTGGGTTTTTACTCAAAGTGGACCAGCTGAGCCACTAATTAAATTTCAGTATGAATATCTGAATGGAGCTTTAGACGTGGTGATGGTCTTCGTACTCGCAATTCCTTTTTTGTTGCCTGCTCGTGTGATATTTGAGAGTTTGTACGCTGCGTATTGCGATCGTAAGAAAGCGTGAGTTCGAAACATGGCGGAAGAAATCGAGCTCAGGCCTATCTCCTCTGATAACAAGCCATCGATAACGACCCGGCTCGCATGTTGCATGCTGCCGTCCATGCCTGCGGAGACTTGCCTCGTGGTCTCTTTCTCGGGGGTGATCGACAATTCCGACCCCTACTCGGGTGGATATTCCTACATACATTCGATGATCGGCACGGGTTACACGGCTTGCAACCCGGCAACGCTCATTTTAGACCTGCGCGGGCTTGCATACACGTCGGGCGAACCTATGTGCAAAGTTATCGATCAGCGGATAATCACGAAAGTGGTCGTTTCTGAATTGAACAGGCAGGGCCTGACCAATCTGCTTAATACCTTGCTTTTCTTAGACCCTCGGTCCGAGCTATTCGAGTCTCTGCCTGAGGCCCTGGATGCCTGTGATAGAGGTTACCGGCAATTTTTGAGAGATGGGCGCAAGCGCACGATCGCTGCTGATTTCTAGCTTTCATTGCTGCTGTTAAGTTGGATGAATACAGGGTCTTCATCCGATCAAGCACCGCATACGATGGCAAATTTCATTCCTATGTCGTGCAGGCGTCTGTTCGAATTTGGTGGGAGATGATCGGAGTTAAGAGCTGTAACTTCACATTCTATATATTAATGGAGAGGTTTATGCGACAATTCCCCGGTGTCTAAGCTGGCTGAACATACCTTGGACGAGGAGCATTTCGGTGAAATGCGCACCAGCCGGCGAATTCAGAGGAATCATTTGATGAGTTTTAGTGAACTTGGGTTGTCCAAGCGAACGGTAATCGCCTTGGAGAGTTTGGGTCTTGTTCAGCCGACAGAGATCCAGACTAAGTCGATTCCCGAGATTCTAGCCGGACGCGATTTGATGGCGTCAGCAGAAACTGGCTCTGGGAAGACGGCAGCATATGCCCTCCCGGTTATTCAAGGTATCAAGGGGACTTCCGAAAAGCTTCCCCGTGTTTTGGTGTTGGTCCCGACGCGCGAGTTGGCCATTCAAGTATTTAGTGAGTTCGAGCGATTCGCTAATAATTGCGGAATGCGAGGTGTAACTATTTATGGTGGCACCGGATATGACAAACAAACACGGCTATTACAGAGGGGAGTTGACGTTGTCGTAGCTACGCCGGGGCGTCTTGTCGATCATATCGCGAGAAATAATGTGGATCTCTCCAGAGTCCGGACGCTCGTCCTTGACGAGGCTGACCGTATGTTGGATATGGGCTTTATGCCGGCGGTTCGTAAGATCGTTGCATTGCTCAGCAGCAGACAACAGACATTGTTGTTTTCGGCCACAATTGATAAGTCGATTGAAGCTGCGGCGAAAGTGTTTTTGAAAGACCCTGTGCGCGTTGCCGTTAATACAAGGCAAGTTGAGCCGGTTTGCATCGATCAGCGGATCTATCATGTCGCAGAAGAAGGCAAAAAAGATTTACTCCTCGATCTAATCAAAGATCAACCGGACATGGGCTCCGTTATTGTCTTTGCTAGAACCAGGAGTCGTGTTAAGAGACTCAAAAAACAGCTGCGTGCATCAAATGTGATGGCAGAAGACCTTCATGGCGACGTCTCGCAAAATAAGCGGGAAGAGACCATAGCCAGATACAGAAAGGGAGCTTTCAACGTACTCGTCGCGACTGATGTTGCTGCACGGGGACTGGATATTCCCACTATTAGTCACGTCGTCAACTACGATTTGCCGCTCTCTGCGCAGGATTACGTCCACAGAATCGGTAGAACTGGACGAGCCGGGAGAACTGGTACGGCACTGTCCTTCGTCAGCGCGGATCAGCGTTATCTAGTTCGTGATATTGAAAAGGTGACTGGGAAACGTCTGGTGGCGGTTAACTCGGAAAAAGAGGCGGGGAGCGCGAGCTCGGACAGTGGCAATCAGTCGCAGAATCAACGACCATCATCGAATCACAAACCACGATCTCGATACCGACCGAAGAATAGAAGGCTAAAAGCCAAGGCTTGAGACCCAAGAATAGAAGTTAAAGCCGAGCCCTAGACCCAAGAATAGAAGGCTAATAGCCAAGGTCTAGACCCACGACTAAGGCCAAGGTTTAATCGAAGGCTTGAGTCTAAGGTTCCGAGCATAAACATTAGGACGAGCATAGGATTAAGCCTTAGGAGACTATGCTGTCACGGTGCCTGGTCTTTCATGTCTGTCTCTCTGACGAATACATCCTTCGTGGAAGCATCGTAACGGACGAAAATCTGTTCTCCAGGATCTTTGATGTCTTGCCATGATGTGGCACCTTCCCGACCGCCTTTGAATCTTGCTGGATCAATGAATACAACTTGATCTGCCTTAAATCCCCAGCTTATGTCGTGGTCACCCCATCCATTTAGAGTGGAGTAGACTTTGAAGTCCGACGCCCGCTCAATTGGCATAGCAAAGATCCGTTTGTAGCTGTCTTCGCACTGCACCTTTGCCGGTCGCGTATCGGGTTGGTTCATAGCATGCAAAAACAGGCCTCCGGCAACCATAGGCGCGAAAACAATCGTGAGGATCGTGACGAGGACAATCGCGGCTATTATCGATAAGAGGATATATTTCATTGATGTCTCCTTTAACGATTCTAGCGCACAACGGTTGCCAGTCGTGGGCTCCCGGCTAAACTGCAGCCAGAACAGGCGCGGAAATGAGTTGGAAGCTGATGACGGCAGAACCACTAATTTCCACTTGTTGTAAGACCCTTTCGGCGCAGATGATATGAAGAGAGATATGACTTACCCTACCCATCTTCTCACCCTGGATAATCTCGATTTTGTGGTCACCATCAGGGATTAATCCCTCACTCACAAGATAAGCTGCGAATGCTCCTGCCGCAGAGCCGGTAGCGGGATCTTCCGGAATTCCGATTGTGGGTCCAAAGTTACGGGCGTGATAGGTTCCTGCTTTGCCTGCACAGAAGACGTTGGCTGTAACTGCACTAGCAGCCTCCAGAATTTCGGAAAGTGCGGTAGCGTCATAATCGACTTCGTTGAGACAATCCTGGTTTTTCAATCCCACAATCAAATGCCAGTTGCCCGTCCGAGCAAGACCGAGCGGAAGTTTCGGGTCGATTGCAGTCTCAGGTAAACGTAACGCTGAAGCTACTCTCTCCACGTTACATGGCGGTGGGGCGAGCTCCGATGTTGTCTGTCTCATCGTGACGATGTAGTCGTCGTTGTCGGCTTTCGAAACGGTGATTGGAAATGTGCCGGCTTTCGTCTCGATGGTGGCGTGACTGGTGCCGTTGCTACTGCTTCCAATCTTGCCTAACTTTGCGAGTGTGTAAAACAATGCGATGGTGGCATGACCGCAAAAATCAATTTCGGTACTCGGTGTAAAGTATTCGGCGCGGTAGGTATCAGGACCTACCTTGAATGCAAAGACCGTCTCCGATGCATTAAGCTCCGCGGCAATCTTCTGCTTGGTGTCTTTTGAGTAGCATTCTGGATCCAGAACTACACCAGCGCGATTGCCGGCGAATCGCTCATTGGTGAACGCATCTACAAGAAAAATTGACATGTTGAACTCCTATGATTTTGCCTGTGTGATTGGTGATTGTGATGTGACCAATGCTCCTTGAGTCAGATCCAGCTTCATCGTCAGATCGACACGCTCATAGGTGGAATGAGCGGTCTCCACAAGTTGAAAACCAAACTTCTTATAGAGCTTTACTGCAGCCTTCAGTTTTCTATTTGTCTCGAGTATGACCGCTTTTGCTCCGACTTCTTGGGCTCGCTTTACACACGCTTCGAGGAGCAGATTCCCCAGGCTCATTCCTCTGTATGCTTCGTCGACAGCCATTTTTGCCAATTCAAAAGTGCTGTCGTCTACTTTGACTAGGGCACAGGTGCCGACGATCTTAGAACCAATTCGAACAAAGAAGATGAATCCGCCATGGTCAACGATCAGTTGCGGGTTGGAGAACAACTTCAGATCCGACTCTTCCAATCGAAAGATTTTTTCAATCCAAGCGCGATTGAGTCTCACAAAATGGCTTGAATACTCAGGTGAGAATTCGATGACTTCTGGCTTCGATGTCTTCATCTCCGAGGCTAGCTCTTCATACCGGGCGAGTAGACCTTTTCGATCCATAGCACCTTCAGCGGTGGCGACTGCATTTAGAAGACTCATATCAGTCTCTTCGAACAGATCTGAAATTGCGCAATGAATGGCCTGCCAGACCGGCTCCAGCTCTGCCGCGAGCCGCTTGCCTTTTGGTGACAGGGAGAGAAGGCGCTTGCGTCCGTCGGTTTTGTCTGAGGCGGATGTGATTAAACCGGCTTTCGAGAGCTCTTGTGCTACTTGATTGACAGCAGGATGTGTAATGCCGACTAAAGCAGCTACATCAGTAACAGATGCCACCTGATGTTCAGCAAGTAAGCGAAAAACGGGAAACCATTTAGGCTCAAAATCAATGCCGGCTTGTGTATAGATTTGAGCAACCTCGTGCCCCAAGCGTTCTGACATTCTCTTCAACCGGCTACCTAGAGCCAGGCTTCCTAAGCGGTCAAGATAATCATCCATGACGCCTCTCCGTATTAATATGTAAGGAATTACGTAAATACTTACGTAACTGCTTAAACTTTATAACCAGAGGGGCATTAAGTCAAGTCTCGTTAGAAAACTGTGAAGAATCATCGAAACGCCTCCACGAGGCGCGAACGTTTTTCTTTCGCGTACGTAACAAGTAATTCGGCTAGCGGTTCGTATCGATCGGAAACGGAAAGCGACGATTATCGCTTCACTCCAAACTCTTATGTGAACAGACCGACCGGTGTCAGTTGACTTAGAAGTGCACTGACACTCTTGCAGTCGTCTGTTGATTTCATGGGAGCAATCAGCGCCAACAAATTTTCGTGAGGCAATACTTCCATAACAAGGTGCCATCGATCGGTGTCACCGAAGTTGCAGGCACCGTGAAGCTTTGTACCATCTAAAAACCAATATTGCCCGGGCTGCATCCAATAAGAGGAGAAGCCATTGTTGTCCTTATCGAAATTTCTGCAGAACTCATTTGTAATGATCGGTACATGCACTTTACGCATGTATTGCCAATCATGCTTGCCGAACTTCTCATAGTCGTCGATGTGCAAATCGACGAATCCGTCCGGCGCAAGCCTGAGGAGTCGAATCGCGCAGATCTCCCCATGAATCGCTTCGACAATTCGAGTAACTTCGGGAAAAGACATTACTTCTTTGCAGTTCCCGGATTCAAAATCGTATACAGGAGCATCCTGTTCAAAATGCGACAAGCGAGATCCGTTGATGCACCACCCCTGCCAGCTATCTTTCTGGAAGGGGATAAAACCTGGTGATTCGCTGTCGAACACTCCTGAATTTATTGCATCAACCAGTGATGATACCGGTGCGTTTTCTATGTTTAACAAACCATGTGCAGTTAACATAATTGGTTCTCTCTACTGATCTAATCCTGAGGTGCCATTGTGCTTACGGACGACGTCCGCGTTCTGTTGCTTCGCGCAGGAGCTCTTGCTTGACGCTTAGCTGCCTCATAGCTTCAATTGGTCTAACTGCTTCCAGTCCGGCCGACATAGACAAAGTTTCTGGATTGCCGCCTTGCTGGTTACGGACAGCTTGATTTCGTCCGTCGCTTCCAATAATCAACTGAACGTTGGATCTCTTTGACTCTTCTCGGTTCATGATCAGCCGAACGAATTGTTGATTGTTTCGATCGGTTCCCTGTTCCCAGCTCACACGCAGCGTCTTCAGGTCATCAGACGCTTCCTTGATCTGCTTCAGTTCCTCGAGTACTCGTCTGATACTGCCTGGGTGCTCCGCTAGAATACCAAGCATCTCTTCTACTTTCTCGCCATCCGCAGCGGACAATGCGTGGGCAAGCCCTCGCAATAGGTGCGCTTCCAGGCGAGTGAGTGGTGGTTTCACTTTCTCTTTCATCTCTTTAAGTTTTCCGTTATTATCGAGACATGTGAAATGCTCGTCGGATTCGGTCTCCTCATCATGACCCGCTATAGGAGAGTCATCGTCACCCGATGTCTCCATATCGAAATCGTCCATGATGTCCTCGAAAAATTTATTCGTTATATCTGCCGATGCGGCACCATTCCAATTATTTGTAAACTCTACGTTCCTTGCAGTCGATTCGCTCATTTCGTTATCCTCCGTGCGATTACCGATATAGTGCCAGCAAGCGCAGCCGTGGACTATCTGCTGGAACGCAAACTTGTGAGTAATCGATGTAGCCGTCCATGTGAATCACCGCCAATGGTGCCGATTATGGTGCTGATTATGGTGGCACATATCTGTAATCAACATACACCATCTAAGAAAGCAGAACATCGGCGGGCTGACAGAGTCTGACAACTGTTGATTAGCGAATGCGCCGAAAAACCTCGCCCTTCAGGTCTAAAGAACGTCAAAATCTGTTTGTCTATTCGCATTTCTACAGTCGTTGCTGGCGTTCCTGCAAAGGTTGCCTAATAAGTTTATTAGTTGAATGTCGGACAGATGCTTATCCACTATCCTTGTGCACTGACCGTTTATCGACTGATAAAGGAATTGGCCATGTCAGCAACAGCATCGACAAAGAGCACCGCTATGGAAGTATTACAAAGGTTAGCCGTTCGCAAGCATTTCCCTGCGCTGACAAGAAGCGTCAACGGCCTGCCCGTCGCATTTCTTGATGGCCCCGGCGGCACTCAAGTACCGCAGCAAGTTATTGACGCGGTGTCGAGCTATTACAGCGCCAGCAATGCAAACACCGGCGGCTGCTTCGCCACGAGTCAAGAAACTGATGAGATTATCGAGCAAGGTCGCAAAGCGATGGCTGACCTCCTGGGCTGCTCTTCTGAGGAAATCGTTTTCGGCGCCAACATGACGTCATTAACGTTTTCCTTTAGCCGAGCCCTGGGGCGGGATCTGCAACCTGGTGACGAAGTAATAACGACAGTGTTGGATCATGACGCCAACGTTGCTCCCTGGAAAGCGCTTGAGGAGCGAGGAGCTGTAGTTCATGCCATCGGTATTCGGGAGTCGGATTGCACCCTCGATATGGATGAGTTTGCGACAAAGCTGAATAAGCGCACCAGGATTGTCGCGGTCGGTTATGCATCAAATGCGGTTGGCACAATCAATGACGTTAAGCAAATAGTTTCGATGGCTCACGAGGTAGGTGCGATCGTTTACATCGATGCGGTGCACTATGCTCCCCACGGTCCGATCGATGTGCGCGAGTTGGACTGCGATTTTCTCGCCTGTTCTCCTTATAAGTTCTTCGCGCCCCATCTGGGAGTCGTATATGGTAAGAAAGAATTGCTCAGTCGTTTGCTTCCGTACAAGGTAAGACCGGCAGACTCGAATCACCCCTTTTGTTGGGAAACAGGCACCCAAAGTTTCGAATCCATAGCCGGGCTGGTTGCAGGTATTGATTATCTTGCGAGCATCGGTGTTGCTGCATGTTCAAGCAAGGGCGAGGCGAGAAGGCATCACCTATTGACTGCCATGGAGCTGATTAAGAATTACGAAAAATCGCTCTCGGAGCGGATGATCGCTGGTGTGAAGAACATCTCTGGAATCAAACTGTTTGGCATCTCAGAGTTAGAGTCGACGCGGCTCGACTGGCGCACACCGACCTTCGGATTGCTCGTGACAGGACATTCGCCGTCGAAAGTCGCAGAACAGTTGGCAAAAGACGGTATCTTTGTATGGAACGGCAACTTCTATGCTCTTCAATTGACGGAGCGCCTGGGTTTGGAAGAGCATGGCGGGTTAGTGCGCGTCGGTGCTGTTCACTACAATACATTTGACGAAATCGATCGATGTCTGAACGTTCTCGATCGCATTGCAGCCGAGTAGCTTGAATCTTTAGGCACTGTGTAGTCGATGTCGACTCCTGGCCAAGGCAGGTATACTCGCACAACGTTGTTGTTGTTGTTGTTGTTGTTGTTGTTGTTGTTGTTGTTGTTGTTGTTGTT
>CAYQKX010000002.1:0-60934 GCA_964418155.1 uncultured Candidatus Obscuribacterales bacterium
CCATAACACGATGAAGGTTGTCGTATAGGCGGGTCTCCAGTGTCTCCACCTTCTTAAGGCTTCGGCCACAGGTACAAGAAAAATTCCGACTATAGCAATGCACACCGGCATACAGGCAAAGGCACCGTATGTATGCAGTTTCGGGATCTCCGCGGAGATGTTCAAAGGTGCGCCAGCTGAAGAGATTGCCAAAAACGATGAGACTATTGTCGGCAAAACTATGAGACCAAGAGCTGAAATTGTGTATCTAGGCAGTTTCATAATCATTCCTGTCGGGACCTCAATTAACAATCTAACTCAGTCGTTTTCCGTCTGAGTGATTGGCTGAACAGTTCTAAGACTGTTTGGGAACACTGCCTCGTCTTTTAGCCGTCTGCCGTTAACTGCCGTCTAAAACTGGTTTGGGAAACTTTTCCAAGTTTCCCCCTAATTTGGAAAAATGGCACGTCAATGGCTCAAGTGGTGAATTCGAGGAAAGGTCTTATGTGTTACGAATTTGGATTGATAATCGCATTGTCCATCTGTCTGACCCTATTCACTACACAGTTCGTGATCCTCGCGATTCTGACCCGGGGACCTGCAGTCAGCAGGCAGCCGATCGCATCAACCAGCAGTGGAAAATTCTCTCGCGTCACTGGGACTTTCAAACGCTAGTTTGACCTCGAGGCGGTGATCTAAGTAGATCGACAAAAAGGATGGTGCCAGATAGCGATCGAGAACGTCAGTTTGTTTCAGATTTGACCCTAATGGTGGTACTATTGCCCGGCTTTTGCCGGGCTTTAGTTCTGGTAGTCTGAGAGGTCGGCGGCTGTTCGTGATTTGAGTCATTCATTGGTACTTTCGACTTTGAATTAATGTTCGGATGAAACCTTATTTCCTGTCCTGTAATCCAATTGACAGATTGAATTTGGATACTGATTTCAGTTTGGATTCTGGGGGGCGATTGAATGATGACCGATTCCATCTCGCTTGAAACAATAGTGTCGTCTGCATACCACTCTGCGGAAGTAACTTCATTTCGGACCGGTAGATCCTTTTGGGACGAATCTTATGACTTCGAAGCGATCAATATGACTGATATCGTCGAGCAGGTGTCAACCTCTATCAAGGGTAATGGTGTGTTCACCCAGTACTCGATTGCTGGTATCTGCAAAGTCGCAGATAGCCTAGTCAATGGAGGACTAGGGGACTGGATCCGAGTTTTCGTAGAGATGCTGGATCTAGGAGTTGGTGATTCTAACTACGGTGTCATGCTGCTAACGCCCCAGGAGATCGCCGGTGAAATTAACACGAATGTCGATGCACAGGGACATCCACCCGGCATATTTAACGTCGGCATCAAAATTGGTGATAAAAGCCGTTCATTGACTACCGATGTGCTGCTTTTGCATCTTCCTAGTGCCCGCTGATTAGATAGCAAGCCGGCTGTAGCGCTTGTTTCCTAGGTTTGGTTGAACTCGCCGAATTTATTTTCCGAACTCGTGATTGCAGTTGCATTAAGGAATTCGGGGATAAACCTTCTCCGATGTTTCATATTTTTTTGCATGTGGTAATCTGTATTGCCTGGCTCCTTGGTACCAATGATGAATATGAGCAGCGAAAATTCAAATTCCACAGCAGCCTTCCTCCTCATCCTGGAATCCAATAGGAAAATTCCGGTGGTTGCTCCTGAGTGCAGGCTTGGTCGAGATGACCAGAACGATATCGTCATAAGCGACGATACCTCGATCTCACGTTTCCACGCGTTGATAACGACTAAGGATGGCCAATATTTCGTCAATGATAGTAAGAGTCGGCACGGCACATTCTTGAATGGCAATAAGCTTATTGAGCCAGCTCGCATTAATGATGGAGATCTTCTGAAGATAGGCAGCTCAATCTTCTGGTTTGTCATCGAGTTTGACTAGTTTTCGTACAACAGTTATACAGTCTTTTTAGTAACTCTTACTCTTCAATAGACAAAGCGCAATCCGAAGATTACGATTTGCCATGTGAGGAGAGACAGTAAAAATTTGACCTGCTGCTCGAATACAGAACTGCTATTGAATGGATGCTATACGGCTGGTCTGGTGTTTGTTCGCGGAGGCAGATCTCACACCGAAAATCTTAGCGATGTTTGCTGCAGTAAGGTATTACTGGTGGTATTAAGCTATTGCCGCACTTTTGCGTTTGTTTTAGTCGTGAAGACCCAGTTGTGCTTCGTGCTCGAAGATTCCGATACTTGAATCCTTCAATGCGCTCTATCATCAGGCTTTGCCTTTCTCTCCATCTGAGGCTAATCAATTGACATGGACTGCTCTGAGAGTCCTTCTAATTGGCTCGATGCTGTAACGCTAAAATTGCTTTGTGACTGAAACCGGACAGAGATTTTGCTCATGGAAGTAGATGGTGATGAATACCGTTCGTTCGTAGATTGGGACCTCCAGATTACCTGGTAGGCAGTTGGTCAAAAACCGCGTTCTTGGAATTCCTGGTATTTATTCGAGCACTTGTAGGGTAGAGACCATTAAATCTGTGAATAATACTCTGTAGCACCTGCTGGGACAATTTAAGATGAATCGAAATACAAACTGTTGTGCCGCGCTATGTTGTTGCTGCGCGATTTTGTCGATTCCCGTCAGAGTCGACGCCGTGCCGTCTCCAGGTGAGAAGGACGAGGGTACTTTGTCCAAGTTTGCTCCTCCACGAAAGTTGGTAGCTAAGTCCGAGTCTGACTCGCCGAAGGGATATCGGTCCCGGATTAGTGCCAAAGATACAGCGATAGAGACGACTCTTGAAGCAATTGAAGAACAGCGGAAATTAGGGACAGACAAAATTCAACTTGCAAACATGTACGAAGCACTAGCCAAACGACAAAGTGAGAGTGGCGATGCAAGAGCTGCAGTTAAGACGTACGAAAATATTCTGTCACTGAGAACCGCATCCAGTATCAATGATTCTCGTCTTCTTGCCACCACCTACGATACCTTCGCGGAGTACCTCAGGAGTGCACAACGGATGCCTGAAGCGGAGCAGTACAGGAAAAAAGCTCTCGCTGTTTGGGAAGCCAATCCGGGTTCCGACGAAATCAACCTAATCAATGGACTGAGTTCTATCATCTACTTTTATCAACAACAGCCCGCCAAAGCTGCTCCATACGTCGAGCGACGAACCATCATTTGTCTGAAACGCAATCCTAAGGACATGGGGGCCGCAGAGTCGCTTGCAAAGATATACATGGAGCTAAAGAATTATGCGAAGGCTGAGCCGTGGCTTGAGAAGTGGTACACGATGCGTGAAAGCGAAGGACGGTCTCGCGGACCAAGTTACGTTAATAGTGATCTGATTCCAATTGCTGTGTCATTGTGCGAAGCTGAGTCGAGTCTTGGAAAGATTGCTGAAGCCGAGCGTCATATCAACTTGGCAAAGCGGTACTACGAAACCAATAGCAACTCTTTTGTGGCTTTCGGGGAAATTTATCCAGAGCATTTTTTGGAAGTGTATACGATGTTTTTGCTAAAGGCCGGAAGAGTGGCTGAATGTACTGAATTCAATAACCGGTTGAAGTCGTTGAGGGCACGCATCCAGAAAGCCTGCCTCGGTTGCGGAATGGGTTGACGCGAAAGTCGCAAGTGTGCGGAGCCTTGTCGAGAGCGCGGTGTTTGCGCACAGTGTGCTATTCGATATCGAAATAGATTTGAGCTTGTGGTGTCTTGTCGAGAGCGCGACGTTTTTTTACAGCGTTTAAGCGACATCGAAAAAATTTCGAGGTCGTGAGTCTTGCCGACAGCGCGATGTTTTCGTACAGCGATTTATTCGACATCGAAAAAAATCGAGCGAGCCGGGCCTTGTCGACAGCGCGATCTTTTCGTACAGCGACTTATTCGACATCGAAAAAAATTCGAGCGAGCCGAGCCTTGCCGACAGCGCGATGTTTTCGTACAGAGCTATATCGATATCGATATACACTCAAGCCTGCTGAGTCTCGAATCGCTGAGTCCATGACCTTTCTCCTGCAACGTGAAAAACGACATCGAAATAGACTCAGGCAGGCAATGCATTGACGGTAACACGACTTTTTCGTACGGCTCGAAAATCCATATCAATCTAAACGCGATGCGGGTGACCTTGACGTGAGTGCGAAGAATTTGTACAGCGATTGAATCGACATCGATATGAACTCGAGCTTGAGTTCCTCATCTTGGTACTCGCAGTCAAGCTTTCAAAAGAGAATATTGCGAAATACTTAAACGTGATCAAAGACCCACAACCTTTTAGTTCGTCCAATGTATTAGCTTCAGGAGTTGAGAAACAAGGGCACGGAGGACAAGATCATGAATACCAAGAATTTAATAGCGATACTAATGATTACAGCAGTCAGTTCCGCCGTTGTGACGCTTCCAGTTGAGGCGAGGGGCGGCGGTTTCGGAGGCGGATTTGGACACATGGGTGGTGGCTTCGGTGGATTCGGGCATGGCGGATTTGGCGGAGGCGGAATTAGTAGCATGCACGAAGGCGGCCTGGGCGAAGGTGGCTTCGGTGGCATGCATGAAGGTGGATTTGGCGGTGGCGGCTTTGGTGCCGAACGCGGTAATTTCGGAGGCGGCGGACAAATGGGCACAGGTTTTGCCGGCGGACAAAGGATTGCGGCAGGTGGTATGAATGGCGGAGGTGCCTTCCCACGCGGTGGAATGCAAGACATGACCGGCAGTCGCGCAGGGCAAGGTTCGAGCGGTCGAAGTGCTGGCGACCGTCCAGATTCCGTCGCAAACCGCAGCGACAATGGTAATCAACCACTGAATCCAAACAATGGCAATCATCCTCTACCACCAGACCACGGAAACCGTGGTAACAACAACCAGAATCACAGCAACTCAGGCAACAACACCGGTAACAACGACAATAATACGACCAACAACATAACCGCCAACGGCAATGGAGGTTGGAGCGGTTCTCACCCGTATGCTGCAGGTGCTGCTTCCGGTTATGCTGCCGGCGCTCATTATGGTTATCCCGGCTATGGCGGCTATGGTTGGGGTGGTTATCCAGGCAATTACTGGCCGCTCCCTCTGTTTTCAGCGCCATATCTGCTCGGTGCCGCTGGACAAGAGCAGCAACCGATTGTTGTCAATCAAACGACGCAAACCCAACCGCAACAGCAGCTGCCTCCGGGCCAAGCTCAATCCCAAGGAGCAAGTGATGCTGCGACAGCTGAAAAAGCCCGGGTGTTTGCACAAACGTTTGCTCAAGAGCTCCGGAACATCAGGATGCAACAGATGAACGGCTACAGTTCACCATCTGCTGTCCAAATGCCTGCGGCACCAATGAATGCGATGTCGTTAAACGGCAGGATTTGATTCGAATCTGTTGGTTAGCAAAGCCGCCCACCTCTAAAGGTGGGCGGTTGCGTGAGTTTAACTTTTGAATCGGTCACGCGCTTGCCTTTGTAATCGATATCGTTACCCCACATATTTTATGGCGGTTCTTGCTTTGTCTCCGTTCACGCGGCAAGGTATTTTGACGTCAAAGTTTTTGAAAACCAAATCTTTGGCGTTGAAACCGAAGCGGGTTACGACTGAATCAATCGATCTGTCTGGGTCGATTAGTAAGGAATTCATGATCAGATGGTTGACGCTCTGCAGATGTGCAGCACACTTTTTGTTTAGACCAAGTTCGATAGCATTGTGCTGCGAAATCTGCCCGCACAAGACGCCACCAATAAAGCCTACGAACAGAGCCGCGCCTAATGAAACGGCGGTCTTTGTCACTTCGTTGGTCATGCTAAACACCTCCTTCACCTGACTTTTTTGTCTCACATTTCTATAATGTCGCATCCCCGTCCGACCGGGACTCAAAGTTCCTTGCGATTTTGTTAAAGGTGAGATTTTGCCAGTCTGTGCGATGCCGGCTCTTCATTAGGACTTCATTAATGCCCAGCTTGAAAAGTTCGATGTGATACGGTTCGACGACGTGAAATTTCTTGGTATCAGAAATAGTGGCAAACCTTCTCAGGATCCTCGACGATTCTGAGATGGTCTGACACTATTTTTCGTTCGATAGCCAGGCTAAACTGCGCCCAGCGACGGCAATATGTTATTTACTGCAATGAAACGCTGGCGGCTGTCAATCGTTCGAACTTCGCACTCGAAGAGCCATCCAATCGTAAGCTTGTCCACTAGATCTCGTCCGATTCTGATCGGACCCAGGTCGCGAGAAATTGATTTCGTTTCGAGCGGTTTTAACCAAATCGCATCAGCGAGCGTATTGCTCACCACGTACTTTGGATAGGTCGCAGATACTACTGCGGATGTGCCATCGCGTTCGTCACCAATGCGCTCCTTGAGGGCAAATAGTATTGTTTTGGCGTGAGACTCCATCTGACCGACGCGTGTGATCACGTCCTCTACCATTCGATACTCGGAACCATCCAGCCAATCGAAATCGTAAAGATATCTGAAAAACCTGTGCATGATTTGATGAAAACACGATCTCATGAAGTCTCTGCAATAAATCTCGCGATAAAGGCAGTACCTGAAAAACCGCTCGAGCAGATCGATGGCTCTATAGGCAGGCAACGTCGTGCAGAATGTCTGACCTTTAACTTCGAAGTACTGGGCCTCGCGGAACATGAGTGTCTCCGGCCCGTGTGAATCAAGGTGACTTTGGTAAGTCTTAAGAATCGAGCAGGTCATTTCATAAACATCCCAGTCGTAACACTCCTGGACATGGTTCAGGTAGTCTGACATGGCCTTGTCAATCGTCATGGAAAGATGCGACGTTGCCTTAAAAGGAACTGGAATCTGCACCTGCATTTTTGACTCCATATATGATGTCACGAAAACAGAACCGCGCCCTGTTAGGCACGGTTCGTATGTTCAATTATTCTGGTGTTCTGTACTCAGCGCAACAGGTTGGTGCCAGGTTCGAAACAAAACTCTTTACGGAAAAATCTTAATTATCAAAATTGCTTAGTGATACCACAAACGAAGTGGTGGCGGTGCTGCATTTTTTCGACCGGCCTTGACAGAAGCGAGATGGTATCGTTGATGGATGTCATCTCGTAACCAGCTCGCTTTGAATTGTGGTCTACCTATATAGATAGATGGCTAATGTCAATTAACCGCCGATGGTATCGTGCATTCTGAATGAGACTAAGCCTCGAGACTGGAGGTCCAGTTTCTTTCATTCCTTGGCTCCGCGCATAAGCGTGGTTGTGAATGGCGCTGCCGAGAAAACCTCCGGACCCCGTTTTTTTATCTGACCCCTTGGATCTCTGGAGGCGCTCGTCCGGTGGTCACGGATCCGTCTACAGGTCGCTTTCACCTTGTTCACAATTGCAAATAGGTAGATTGCTGCTCCGACGGGATGACGATGAAACCCGTCGGACCAGCTGTCTTTCTCCGGCAAGCGAGCTAAGTTCTGTCAATGTCCGCGAAAGCTGGCTTTTCGGCATTCGGGCGGTTGAATCGAGGCGGGATTGGATCTTTTCCAGTACGAATATCGTACGTTGAATCGGGTAATATGAATTTGGGCTCGTCGAGGTACTAAGATGATTGACAGATTCCTAAAGAATTTTGAGCATACCAAGATTAAACTGATAGCCGGCGATCTTCCGTTTGGCACATATGACTTGGACGGTAGCATGCTGAAGCAAGTGGCTACGGAAAGTTCTGAATCCGTAAATTTGTCTGAATCGGTCAAGAAGATAAATTTGAAGAATGAAGTAACCAAAGATCAATACGAGCCGTTCGTTGGAGCTGGAGTGGGAGCTCTGATTGGCTTGAGAATGTTTGGAATACTTGGTGCCGCAGGTGGTGCGGTTGCCGGACATTTCATGATGAGCGGCAAGAATGAAGTAAGTGCTACGTTCGAACTCAAGGACGGTCGATCGTTTATTGCAGTCATGAGCCCCGACATGCTATCGACTATAAGGACAATCAGCAAGTGTTGAATCGCGTGATAGGACCAGTAACCGCTCAAACCTGGCAAGTAGCCCTCAGTGATGGTCTCGCTCGGTCGACAGTCTGCTTCGCCTGCTTCTGCACCTTTGAATCGAAGAAAGATGTCATTGAGGCGACCCTTGTCTAGTTCAAGTTCTTCCCGAAAGTAAATCATGTTTGAAACTTCAGTGGAGTCTGGCGTGTTTGTCAGGCATCGAGTCCTGGTAAAACCAGATTTGGATGTCTGGATGTTGCATGGATTAGGCGAGTCCGGTCTGTGCTATCGCGAAGCGTTCTATCACGATTCTCTCAATAAATTCAGTCTTTATGTGCCAGACTTTCCGGGTTTTGGTGTGAGTCCGATTTGCCGTGGACAGGAAGATATCGCACATGCGGCAGACTTGATTCTACCCGTCATTAAATCTCTAAGTAGAGACAATCGTATTTCGATCGTTGCGCACTCTATGGGCGCGATTGTAGGAACCGAGGTCGCTGAAAGACTTGGAGATCAAGTCAAATGTATGGTCAATGTCGAAGGTAATATTTCGAGGGATGGATGTTTCTTAAGTTCGAAGACGTGCACAATTACCGATGCGACTGAGTACTACAATGATTTCTTGGAAAGCGTGTTTCGAAACGGTCCGCAGGATGAATCGTTGGAGAGATATCATGCAAGTGTTCGATTCTGCGATCCGGACGCGTTGTATGCTTGGGCGCGTCGAGGCTATGAATTGACCGGGGAAGAGCGATGCGGGGCGTCGTATATTCGACTGAAGTGCCCTAAGCTCTATATCTATGGAGAAAATAGTATCTCTCCAGCCTCACGCACTTTTTTAAATGATAATCAACTCGAGTTGGTGAAGTTTCCTAATTGTGGGCATTGGCCGATGATTCAAGATCCCGGTCGGTTTTACTCCGAAATCGCTAATTTCATTGTACGTGAATAGGTTGCAATTGCTTTTCAGAACAGACAATCTTACATCTCTGTCAGAGCCTTTGCCATAGATGCCCAACCTTGTTTGCGTGCCTCTATATTTGGTGCCTCAGCAAATGGTTGCTCACCTGTTCGCATGAATCCATGACCCGCATTTGGAAAGATAGTAGCAGTGTATTGCTTGTTATCGGCCTTCATTTTCTTTTTTGTTTCATCTACCGTGCTCGATACTCTTGCATCGTGCTCGCCATAGTAACCGTAGACAGGTGCTTTGATTTTGCCGAAGTCTGCGATGCTTTGCCCTGCCGCACCGTAGAAAACGAAACCGACTTTTAAGTCAGGATTTGTAGTCATGGCCAACCAGGTTTGGGAGCCGCCCCAACAGAAGCCCGCAATTGCCACTTTGCCATTTGCCGCAGGTAGCTTCGAGACGTAGTTGTATACTGCTTTGAGGTCGGAAGCAACTTGCTCTCGGGGGAGGGCTGAAACTGCTTTCCGAATATCGTCAACGGTGGCAAGTTTTGCCGTCTCTTCACCATTCTTGCCCGATAACAGATCTGGCGCAATCGCGATGTAGCCTTGTGAGGCGAATTCATCGCAAACTTTGCGAATCCAATCGCTCAACCCGAAAATCTCATGAACAACGACAACAGCAGCTGTCTGTTGTTTAGATTCGGGATATGCGACGAAACATTTAACGGTTCGGTCACCTTGTCGAACATCTACATATTCCAGATGTCTTTGTGATTTGTCGACCTGTTCTTTTGCCCAGTCCTGAGCAGAGACTGGGTTTCCAAAAACAAGAAAGGCAAAAGCAAGTAACACAGGTAGGAGTTTCATCGAACAATCCCTTCGGCTCAGTTGATAGTATGTTTATAGCATTTGAGCCCGGCGCTATTTGTTATTCGGGAGCATATTTGACCTTTATCCGCTTCGGAATCTGTTCCACCGTGGCCTTAGTAACGCTTATGCACTCGGAGAGATCCATGTATCGAAGCGAACTTATCCTTTGCAACATTTTCACATCCACATCTGTGACGCTGGTTTGCTTCATCGATAGGTCTTTTATTGTTTGTGTTTTCAATAGTTGGGTAATATTGCTCGCTTCAAATTGAGATTGTGTAAGTACTAGGTCTTCTATCGGGAGGCGTGCCAGTTCGGCGAGGTCTTCCTTCTGGACTGAGCGGATCGAAACCATCTCAATTGCGTTGAGGTCTTTGATAGCAGCAAGATCTTGCAGGTATTCTGCTTTTATCCGTTGGCATCCATTTAAACAGACTTTTCTGATCGATTTGAAACGTTCGAGAGTCTTTAATGTAGTGCCATTAAATCGACGACTCGTTATCCGGAATACAATGACGCTCGGAATTGGTAACAGCGAATTGAGATCGGCATCTTGTACCTCCACCAGTTCGAAGTCGTAAAGTTTAGGTTGCTTCTGCATCAATACCATGAAAGTTCTTGGTAGGAGCGGTAAGTGCATGTTCGCGATTACCACAGAGTTCACTTCGTTGTTCTTGAGAATGAGCTCCATCATTTGTAGATCTGCTTTAGCCTTTGAATTATCTCGTCCAAAGATTGTGAGCTTCCTTGCGCTTTTGTTCCAGGTATACATATTATGCGGTGCGATCTCGAACGAGGTCTTCATGAGACTCTCAGGAGCTTCTTTCGGGAACTGGCTTTTGTCATTTTCCGTTAGGTACATTCCCATCTCCGATCTTATTTGATCCAATTGCTGGTTCTCCAGCGAGTCTTTCAGTATTACTGTGATCATTCCCCCTAAAGCCAATGAGAGGAGTCCAAGCACAATTACTAAAGACACTCCACGAGGACGTTTTCCTTGAGAAGTCTGGTCCACCGAAACCGTGCTAGGCGATTCTGACGATACCGTATGTAGCGTCACACCGGCTAATGCATCACGTAATTCTTTTGTTGAATGAAATCTTTTAGAAGGGCTTTTTTGAAGACATTTCGTGACGATTTCTTCGAGTTTCGCTACCTGGTCGCTGGTCTCGTTGTTGATTGGTGGCGGAGAGTTATTGAGATGCATCGATGCCGTAGCAATCGCAGTATCGGCCTGAAACGGCGGGCTACCCGTCAGGAGAAAGTATAAAACGCAACCGAGAGAATAGATGTCAGATTCTGGTGCAATCGACGCGCTTTGGATCTGCTCAGGACTCATGTATAGCGGGCTTCCCACGATGGAGCCGGCTCGTGTTACCGTAGTTGCTTGTTCAGAAGAATCGACCAATTTTGCTACGCCAAAGTCGATGAGCGTCGCTTTTAACCATCCTTTCTCATCTCTGCTGACGATAATGTTGCTCGGTTTGATATCTCGATGAACAATCCCCTTTTCGTGCGCATGGCTGAGCGCGTCGCATACTTGAATCATGATCGATACAACGTCAGTCAACGAGATCGTCTCATCGTTCCGGATGTGTGCCAGGTCGATCCCTTCGATCAAATCCAAGACCATATACGGCTGACCGCGTTCGTTGATTCCGAAGTCGAGTATCGCGCCAATGCTTGGATGTTTCAGCCTCGCAAGAGCCCGAGCTTCTCTTTGAAAACGGACGAATTGTTCGTCGTCCCATGCGTCATAATTGAGAAACTTCAGCGCGACGGTTTTATCGAGAACAGGATCATTCGCCTTGAACACCGAACCCATGCCACCTTCTGCAAGTGGTTGAATATCCTTGTATCGTAGTGGGAAAACGTATTTCTCACTGTCAGGGTATGACGGGTTGGTCGTCATGAAATAAGGACCCGAGCGCGCGATTCAGGCTGCGATCTAACACTCAATTAGTATACCCACTAATCCAGTTTCAACCTGGTCTGAGCTAAGAAGCCGGCATGAGAAACCGTGTGGATATCGTGAGTGGAAGATTGTTCTGATCCCTGGCTCCGTGCAGATATGTGGTGCGTTCGTTGTCGGCAAAGATGCAACGATTTGCGTTTCTTTTTACCATCAACGATTTCGGCGCTTGGCATTCGATGATTTTCGAGCGTGCTAGAATCTTACGATTCGGAGGATACGCTTTATGAATAAATTGATGATCGCAATCGTAGCGCTCTTTCTCACCTCTAACGCTGCATTCGCAGATGGCGATAAGAAGCTCGAAGGCAAGGTGAAAATCAAACGTGATGAAGCGAAATCGATCGCACTGAAGAATGTTCCAGGGACAATCCAGGACGCTGATTTAGAGAGAAGAAAAGGCGTGACCTTTTGGATAATTGATGTAAAGCCTACGTCCGGCGCGGTCAATGTCACCAAGGAAATTCGCATAGATGCTAATTCTGGCAGTGTGATTAGTGTCAAAGATGACGTCGAGGATGCCGACGACAAAGGCGACAAGAACGATAAGGACTAAGGCTTCACTCTATTTTGTGACCGCCGATTCTTATCTGACGTTACGCGGCAAGTGCTACATTTTCCGTCCTAACTGGTTCGATTGTTGGAACTGCATCATTGGTGCCGAGCGCACCTATGCTTGCTGATCTGACGATCAGTTCTACTGCTCCTGTCGATATGAAACAGTCAATTGCTTTTCTCTTCTCGTCGTCGGATTCGACGGTAACGCCGAGCAGCATCGAGCCATTGATTATTTCGCCTTCAAAGACTTCGTGTTCCAGTATCGGCCGGTCGATCCAGTGCAGAAAACCGCAGGTCCATAATGCGAAGTAGCCACAAACAACGGCGCCGGAGACCATTGCCATGATGGGCGTAATTAGTTGAAAGGTGTCGGTAAATGGTACTGTCGGTGAAGCAACTACCCCCGCCAATCCTCCGATCACAGCGCCCACCGAGCCGGCGGTAATGAAGTGCTTCTTGAGGTTATCGTGTAATGCTGCTGATTTGTAGGCTGAGTTAGCGGTGTTTTTCACTATGACCACTTCATTCATTCCTTCAGACTTGAGCGAAGCCAGTGCATTGGAAAAATCAGCGCTGCTGGAGAAGACTCCGTAAACGAATGTGCTCATCATAAACCTCCGATTGTTTATCCGGCATTTGAAATTATGAATTAATAGATTATCGATAATCGATGACTTTATTATACACACGATTATCGATAATCGATACTCTATCCAAAGATTATCGATAATTTGATACACTTCTCCATGGGATCGTTCTTGCGAGCATCAATACAATATGTCCATAAAGCGAGCAGCAGCCAGGGATCAAATCAAGGACCTGTTGTTGGAAAGAATTCTCAATGGCACTTACAAGCCAGGTGACCGGCTGGTGGAGCTCCAGATAGCCGAGCAGTTGAATACCAGCCAAGCACCAGTCCGCGAGGCTTTTCGGTACTTGGAAGCGATGAAAGTGGTGGTGACGGAACCATATAAAGGAACGCGGGTACGATCCGTGTCAGACAGAGAGCTGAAGGAGTCGTCACAGGTGCGGGCTGCCCTGGAACAGCTGGCAGCTGAGCTAGCTGCTCCGAAGTTTGGCGGTGATGTACGAGAACTCGAGAACGAGGCTCGCAAATTCATGGCTGCCGCAAGAAAGCGCGACTTCGCCGCTTATGCAGAACATGACATGGCGTTTCATCGCCTAATAGTGGAAGCTTCGGGGAATGAGATTCTACATTCAACATGGGAATCAATTGTATTGGAGCTGCGGTTCAGGAAAACTCTTGACAAAATTGGTGAGGGAAAACTTGTCGAATTCGGCAGCGCACACTTGCCTGTTATCGATCGTCTTAAAGAGGGCGATGGCAGAGGAGCTGGTAAGACCCTAAAGTCACTCATCTGCAAGTATCATGGATTGGATAGAGCTCGCGAGGAGCTTTAGGCAATCCCGCGTCCCAATCACCGGACCTGTTATCGATTGCTTTCTGATGTCACTGAGTTGGTGGTCGATAGCTTCTGATGATTTGATCGCTCTGGCGAATCATTCGAACGGCTATAATCTGTCTGCTCCAGACCGGAAGGTGCAAATGTTAGAAGAACATTTTTTTCAGTGTCCATATTGTTGGGAGGAAATCTCCGTGTTGCTAGACCTTAGCGCCGGGAGTCAGAGTTATGTGGAGGATTGCGAAGTCTGTTGCAATCCAATTTCGATTTCCTATGATTCCCATGGTGCGGAATTGATGTCTTTTTCGGCCGATGCGTCCCAATAAATGTATCTAGAAAAGATTTGCAGTGGTGTTATGGGCGGTGCCCGCTGGTATTTCCTTCTTGGTTTATCACGAAATTGGTTTTGATAGTCCAGTTAGTCGAAAGAAGCGACTATGTTCAGTCGGTGCGCACGGCACTCCGGGCTCATCGGCCTGATAGATGCGAACGAAGGGCAAAACTCGCCAAACCGCGTTTGGTCGGTCTAATCCCATTGAAGATTTTTCGAACTGTTATGCATCTAAATCACTTCTGCGGTTGAGGGGGACTCGTCGCTGACAGTGCCATGGAGGATTAACTCATAGGCTTGATGTAATCCAAAATGAAAACCGTTATCATTTTGATGTCGCAAGCGAATGAGTTGGTCCTCCGTCGACTTGTCAGAGTCCAGGCCTATTTCACTTACGAGGTATTAATCTCGTTGTTCTGTTTGTCTTGTGCACCAAAGACCAATTGATTCTTACTTCTTGTTCTTAGCGCTGTTTGCGATCGCTTCAATTGCTTCAGATAAACTGCCTTTTTGATATCCTGGTACGAACGCTCCATTGAGCTTGGAGCCCACCGAGAGCTTGCCGTCTTTCATTACTGTGATCAGATGGTTTATTGTTCCTCGATCACCGTTGCCCACCTCTACACTGAAGCTGCCATCTTCGTTTACGACGATTCTTAGATTGTTATCTTTCGCTGCCCGGTGCAGCCTTGCGATATGCTCATCTAGATCTGCAGCCTTCTCTGCTGCGCTAAATTCCTTGAGCGCTTTCATCAGTGAATCTGTGTTGCTCTGACTCTGATCTGCACCTACGGCAAGCAATGCCTTCACCACATTGCCCGTAACTTCTTTGCTGCTTGCCCGAGGCGGTGGTGCCTCTTCGACATCATTTAACAGTTCACTAGATGTCGCCATGCCTTCCGGCAGTGGTTGCGAGTCTTTGCTGATCGCGGCGCTTAACGAGCTCCAATCTTTCTTCTCGATAGACAGCCGGTCGGTACTGGTGAAAATATTTTGTGTGACTTGTGAGTCGCCGTTGTTTGCTGTTTCCAACATTGTCTTTCTCCTTAGCGGGTTGTCTAGGCCAGGTTAGGAGAAAGTTGTTACAGGGTCGCAAAGGATTTTATTGATGTTCGCGTAGCGATGGTGGCGAAAATATAATTGTCTGATGAATAACTTGATTGTTCGCGTCCGAAAAATTTCCGATCTAGTAGCACTATATATGATGGCACATAGATCACTTGTCTCTGCTATTTCCGCTGATAAAGAGAGCCGAATAGATTACTTTTGGAATGTGTTGAGTGTCGAACGTGACGTATAGGTCGCACATTTGATGATCCTTGTCCTGGGCCTGATATTTCAATCGTTTGTAATTGTCAGAGCGTGTATTGACCGCTCCGCCGAGCTTGTCGATCACTTGGGCTCCGTCTAACCCATACAAGGCGTTGCCTCTGACGATATCGACGGCAAGGCTGTATCGGGCATCGGCCCGAGTGTATTCCCATCGATTCAGTGCGCGCAGGCCAGCCTCTGCTTCCATCTGATTCGGTTCTTCCACCTTTTCTAAAACATAGCCGTAACCATCGTCTGACACTCGCTCTTGAAGTGGTCTGAACATGGCTTGGTAATAAATCGCTCCGCCTGCAGTTGACCCAAGCAATAGCGCAAGAATGACAAAGGCAGACGATCGAGTTTTCAACTTCCTGATCATCGGGCTGCTCCACTTGGGTCCTCGTCTCATAATAACTCCTCTCTGAGAGGGAGGCAAACTTGCTGGGCGTTGCTCTCTGTCAATCGGACCGCTCCACCGGGCGATCGATAATCGCATAAGGATTAGAGCGCCTGGTCATAGATCCATAATTAGAACATGACCAGGCGCTCTCCGCAGGGCATCTAGCTGTCTCAACGTTTTCGGCCAACTCAACAACGTAGTCCTCTTCTTCTAAATAGGACTTGCTTTCCAGGGTCGGATCGTCTTCGACTACAAGGATGTTGGTCATAAACCGGTTTCTTCTCTGCCGGCGACTGCAGATTCACTTAAGAGTAAAACTTTTCAAACTCAGTGTACCTTAATCGCCTTTCAGTTGTTCAAAATTGTGCAATGACGAATATTCGTGTGATTGGAGAGTAGAGCCACTATAGGTGATACCAGTAGTCGTTTACCGGCTCGTTTTGCTGCAATAGTACAGATGAGTATCAAAATCGACCTGGGGTCGAAACTTAAGTTTTGATTCTGAGCTGAAGTTACGTATATGTAACGTTGCCGGCAGAGAATACCAGCAGGGGAAAAGTTAAGAAGTTAACTGGACATGGGCTGGAGAACAACATATGAAGCTGAAAACTACGTTTTATCAATCGCGTCCTCGAAACAAGCGCAGAGCCTCTCATGGTGCCGTGCTTGCCGAAGGCGTTGTCGGCACCATCATTTTTATACTGATTTCAGTGCCGCTGCTTATCTTTCTGGGTAATATGAGTGCCCATTTGCTCTATGTCGGTCAGCTCTCAGCTGTTGCCTCCAACCTGGCTTGGGTCGCATGCAAAAAGGATGGGGATTGGCTCGGCTTGCCTCGTCCCAACACGTACAGAAACCCGAGAAATCAGGACTACAGTGCTCTTGCCCAACAGATGTGTTCGAAGTTGGGAATCAAGAACGCCTCTGCAAGAGTGAGTGTAGACCAGTCGTTTGGTGATGCGACAATCTACACATGCGATCTTAACGCCAATGTTTTCGTTCCATTCCCTATTACTTTCTTCGGTTTTAATTTCGCACAACTCTTTCCAGGTTCCGTCTCCGCACGCGGGGTATCAGCCGTACCACTTATTCAGCCCTATGCCATGGTGAAGATCGATGGACCAATCATCGATAATCCTGCGACCAAGACAGGCAATGTTAACAAAAGACTGATCTGCTACTTACCAGCTTATGGATTTTCCAGAGAAGGCGAGACAACGCAGGAACCTCCTTTGGGCACACCTTACCACGATCGCCGACCGGACAATTGTGTTTCGCTCAATCACTGGCCGCTCGATAAGGACATGCTGGATTACATGGGTGTCCAGTACCTCCCCAACCGGGCTCCTGTTGGCAAACAATGTTGGCCGACGTTCGTTCATCCTCAGGTGTTCGGAGACAATACGAACGATCTGCGGTAGAGAGTCTTTGATCAGTGTGAAACAAAGCAATTCAAGTGGTATCACACTTGATTGCGCAGATGGTGGGATCGTTAGGGGAGATTGTTGCCATGAGTTACTTCCAGATTGCTTCAAACCATAACAGTTTCGGCAGCAGTACCTGTATAACACAGGGTAGTTTTCAAAACCCAGGAAGTCTGCTGAGCATAATTGCAAGTGCAAAAGCCACCAAACTTGGTGTCGTCGACATCACAGGTAAATTGGTTAGCGGACGACTCTTGATTGCGGACAACGACACTATAAATGGCTGTGTAATCGATGGCACTGGTGAAACCGGAACCGGCGCCGTATGCAAACTACTACTGTTACCATTCGGCAATTTTGTGTTCCGGCAAGCAGTACCGCAGGACGAGTGGGAACTGCAGCAGCAATTGGAGTTGACCTCAGATGCAGTGGCAAGCTTCCTGGCCGGTCCCTCGTCGATTGGACTGGCATCCCATGCGACCGCCGTATTAGACCTATGTTTTGAGCCGGAGGAGCCTCCATATTCACCAGAAAATGATTATGTGCAATCATTGATCGATGCTGTGGGAGTAGCGACTGTTCTTCAAGAACAACCCGATACGTCACTGGAGAAAACCGCCAGATTTCCTGCTTGCCAGGAGCACAGCAGGGACTGCCAGAAGCTAGTTGAAGGGGTTGCTCAGAGAAAGCGAACCAGTGAAGTCGACTTTCGGATACGCGAAAAAAGAGTAGTCGAGAAAATAGAAAACATCGAACCTCAACCGAAAGTTGCCAGACCTAAACAGTCAGAAATTCTTGTGGCAATGTTAGGCTTTGGATTGTTCATTGCGTTCGCAATGGTATCACTGTCTTCCTCCATGAATGATCTGACCTCAAATCCTTCTTCTAAGCCAATTGCAGCAACGATTGCTTTTAACCAAGAGTCAACAGAGCAGAGCTCTAACGAAGATGTAGAACAGCAACCCACACGATATTCGTTTCCCGAGCGAGGCGCCTATAATTCCGAGCCTCCCCCAGTGGCTAAGTCCAATACAATCTCGCATAGAGTGACATTCGATAAGACCGACAATGTTACCGCACCTGCTGGCGAGCAGACCCACGCGACTTCTGGAAGTCAGGTCGATGATACTCAGGTCGTCTCGTTCTGGGTGAAAGAAATAAAGAAAAATCCCAACGATCCAGCCGCTCGAGAGCAGCTTGCCTATACGCTGCTTCGTGTCGATAGACCTGAAGTATCGATCGAACAATTTCAGGCTTTGATGCATCTGAGAAAAGTCGGTGCAGAAGAGTTGATTCGGTATACCAGTGCACTCTCTATGTATAACCACAAGGCTCTTGCCGCTCAGCTGTTACGTAGCGTTCTGTCGACCGATCCAAACAATGACGCAATTCGCGCGCAACTTGCACAGATGGAAGCGGTATCGAACTAGTCGCGTGAAGCTGGACATCGCCAAGATTTGACATCCCGGTTGGCAGAGCTCGAAATGGTGAAACCCTGCTAGGCAGCCGAGTTGCAGGCACCTTTTCTCCCACAGGTAAATCGATATCGATATAAAATTTGACATCGAGTTGCTCGTGGCGCAACAAGCTGCTCTCAACTTCGATTTTTCAACTTGTCGAAAAGGGCGTTTTTATAAATGGCGGTCGGGACAAATCAACTTTTTCAAGGCTTCCAGACTATGCTTTCCATCGCTAAGTTAGCTTCCGGCAGCAACCTTGAGAACTCTGGATCATTTCCTTCGAAATACATCTCTTTTACTTCTTGAAAGTCAGTCGACACCGGTCCGGATTTACGTGCCCAATTGGGGAAATAATATCCAACGAATTGTTTTCCACCCGATTTCCATTCTCCGGTTATGCGAAGCAATTGCTTTCCACCAATGAGCCGAGTCTCGGCATGTTTAATACTAAATGCTGAGGTATCGCCAACGGTGTCAAGCAATTCATATCCTAGCGCGCTCACTTCATCATTTGTGAGTACGTGGGAAGGCTTTAAGAGCAAAGTCTTGAAGTTCTCTCCAGCGGACTTGCCGACTTCGATGCCACGATCGAAAATCGATAGGCTCGTGCCCTTGCTATCCGATGGAGTGAAGGTGATGCTCGTAGAGACCGCACCATCATCAGGATGGTTAAGCGCTTTTCGCCAGGAGTGGGGGACTGTTATGGAGTCAATAGGCTCCATCTCCGTTATCTTGTTTATTACTGTTTGAGTCACTGTTTTTCTTTTCCTGCTCAATGGGACCGTCGATGGACTCTTTTGATCATTGCGATAAACGTGTGCCGGTATTGCTGGTTTGTCTACTGGATAGTCGACCATTCTTTTGCTCCGTTGTCACCTTTTGCTTACGCGACTACCGTCTCTTTGGTGGTGTATACCACTCGAGTTTGCCGCCTCCTGAGCCTTTAGACAATGTTTGCATACTATCATACAATTCCTTCACGGTGATTCTCACATCATTCTTTTGACCCCATGAGTTATCGATTTTCACAGTGCCTGTCTTTGGATCGTAGTCGGAGACAAGGACCACATGGTTGCCGCCGTCAGGTCTAGGCACTTTGTTTGGATCTTCGCCTCTTTCAAGGGCGGCTCGCTGTCTGGCCATTTGTTGTAGTCTACCGCTGTTAAGTGAGACGATTGCAGATTTGTCGCCGAGCTTAGAGAGGCTTTCTTTTAATTGTTCTTCCGATCCAATCTTGCCACCTACGAGTCTATCGAAATCCTTTCCTGCTCTGCGCTTCTCGTGCAGCAGATATCGACCATCCAGTTTCGAGCCGGTTAGTTGATTCCATGCGTCGGCAATCTCGGAACCACCAAGCAGCGGACTATCATTGGGCTTTGATGCTCCGTCTTTATTCAGGTGGAGAGTCGATTCGCTTCCGTCTTCGTTCTTCCTCACGATCCGACCGCCGGTGTCGGTTCGACTTTCCGGTGTGACCTCTCTGTATGAAAGCGAGCCTTTAGGTACTTTCTTGCCGAGTGGATCGACCGTATCCCGCTGCACTCTGCTGTTGACGAGTGAAACATCCCACAACTTACCGAGCGCGGTGCGATGACCGCCTTCTGGTGGGAATTTCGATTCTGGGCTACCAGGACGAACTTTGACGGAATCCATTGGAACCTTGATGGTGGTACCATCTTTAGTGGTGAACTGACCCCTATTGGCGACATCTGCTGTAAGCTTCGCTGCTACTTCTGGTTGATCTTTGAGAGCCATTCCGCGCAAGACAGTGACGTTGCATGTCTTGTTTCTACCCTGATCGTTGTCAGCGGAATTGGTGATGTGCCAGTACAGTTGATCTGCGAGTTCTGCCTTCTCTCTTGATGTAAGAGCTCCATCCTTGCCATCTAGGAGTCGGTCGGCCTGTTTGTACACCTCTTGCTTTTGCTTGTCCGTGAAGTTCTTCATCGAGTCGAACTTCTTCGCGTTATCGACTAGACGTTCCTTCTGTTCAGAGGTGAGATCCTTGTTGGTGTAAATTTTCTTCGCGAACTCGGATGGAGCTTTGAACGGTTTTTTATCATCGAGCTTAGAGTGTGACCATGAGCCATCTCCGTTCTTCGTCAACTTGAGATTCTCTTTACCGGATTGATACTCGGTCGGTTTTCCGTCACGGTCGAATTTGGTGGCTTTAATCTCATCCCTTTGTTTTGCTTTCTCTGCTGGGGTTTTGTCTTTTGGTTTGTCAAATTCTTCCTTTGGTTTGCCGTCTGGATTCTCAGGCTTCACTGCTCCAGGGGCTGGATCTTTTACCGTCGAAGTAGGTGGATGCTCCCTCACCAGGGGGCCATCCTTGGTGGCTACAGCACTCTTAACCTTGCCGTCCTTGTCGACGACGACACTCATGCGGAATTTCTCACCTTTGTCGTTTTTGTATTCGTTGAGCTCGGCGTTGGTCTTGGGCTGAAAGTCCTTGAGCGACTTGTTGCCGCGCGCAATATCCTGATTTAACGTACCAGTTTTGTCCTGCCCAACCCTGGTGTATGTTGTTCCCTTGAAGGTGAATTTGTCGACTGAATGCGGCTCCTTCTTATTACCACTAAAGGTGAACTGTCCAAGGTCAGTTTTGGTACTAAGAACAGCATCGTTGTTAAGGCTTTTCGTCACTTCAAAACCGCCTGGTCCCTTGTAGGTGGCGGTACCAGCTTTGGTGTCGCGAGTGACGGTGGTGACTTTACTGTTCGCATCTTTGTCGGTAAACGTGACAGTATTGTCGGATACTTTCCCTTCTCTGTATTTGCCGGTCATGCCATCAAGGTAAGTTGTTTTGCCCTTGTTGGTTTTGGTTCCATCAAGCCAACTATAAGAGTTGGCATCTCCGGAAGTGCTCGTGAACTTTGTTTCGTCTCGCTTCCCTTCCCCGGTGCCGGGCTTACCCGGATTAGTGAAACGCTCGATTGACTTATTATGACTTCCTTGAAGTGTGACTGTTGACTTGACCGTGCCGTTGGGAAGCTGCTCTCTGGTGACATCCTGAGCCGGCACAAACTTTTTACCATCCCAGGCGTCTAGCGAGGTTCTGCCATCTTTACCGACAGTCTCTCTTGTGTAGTTTTCGAAGTTGAACTTGGAGACAGTACCATCTGGAGACAGGTACGAAACTTTTTTGTCAGGTGCATCGGAGTTTTGATACCTGAGTTTTCCTTCGGAGGTGAGGTCCAAATCGCCTTTGAAGAATCTGCCGGACATGCCTGCCGAATCAATTCCAAGGGACCTTAATGCCGTCTCCGCTCCCTTCAAGCTTTCGGCACTAGGTGCTTTTTCTCCGGGTTTTCCCGCTGCACGACTCCAAACACCGTCTGCGACTCGGCTGTAGCTGACGGTCTCGTTGCCGATTTTGAAATCAATCTTGTTGACCTGATTGTAATTGTCACGTGACGCCGTGACGCCTACTTTTCCGACGTCTCTTACCTCGAGGTCTGTCGAGGTACGTCTGCCGAGTTCATCGAACTTCGGTGGTTCCTTCGGTTTTGTCTGGTCGTCATGGTCTAATCGCGAATCGTCTCCATCATGGGATGAACCTGTCGGTAAAAAGTCTGCAGCTGGCTCGGATTTCCGACCATCCACGGGCTTATCTGCGCCCGTTCTACCTCTTCCTCTCAACTGACCGGGCAAACTCACTCTGGCACCGCCCGCTTCGACAGTTGCGCTCGGCAGACCGTTCGTTGATGCGTAAAGTCCGGCTGTGCTCTCAAGACCCAGATCAAGTTTGTCCTGATCCGTGTCGCGTTCGCCTCCGGCGTCGTTTTCGGCGCCGGGTTTCGATGTTTTTATGAGTGATGATGTTTCTTTTTCTTCACTGTCGCGTGAGTCACTAACTTTGGGAGCGCTGTAAGAATAAACTTCCAATTGCGCAGCCGTCGGTTGATCTTGTTGCTGATTTTTCGGTGTTAAATCAGGTAAACCACTTGCGGCGTCCGAAACCATATGCACACCTTGCGCAGAATCTGATGTTGAAATGTAATTGATAAATGTTGCAAAAATATTGAACAGGCTGACGAAAGAGATTTGCGGATCGAAGAGATAACGGCGTTTGGATTCTAGGCTATCAGTTGAAATGCGAACCATTAATAGCGTGTTTCAGCCGTTACTAAATTATGAGAATTGATATTTGCTTAGTATCGAAGTTAGTGCACCTCTCAAATTCTTTGTAGAAACCAAGAAGATAGCGGTGCTGATAACTCCACTATCTTCTGTTTTCTTTCGAAGCTCCGCGCAGCCTGCGCGGACAAAATTCTATCCTCAAGTGCTACATGCAGGCAGTGAGTTATCCGCTGCTGAGTTGTTCCTCGACTGCGTCATAGAGTTGATGCTGCTCATCCAATCGTTGATACCATTTTTTGATGCTGGAAAGGGATTTAAATCGTTGGCGGTACCTTTTGCGTCGTTGGTCCCGTCTCCGCCTTCTTTAAGCTGATCTAGGCTGTTTGCCATAATTCGACACCCGTCAAATAGAAACTCCAAAACAGAACATCAGATCGAGATCGTCAGTCCAATTCTGTTCCCCGTAGGTATGGTGTTGATATTGCGAAATCACCATACGCTCCGCACTGTAGCATCAGATTATCCCAAAGTTGTTACATGACACCCTAAAACCGCTTCAGAGCAGTGTTTTACTGTGAAAATGCACCAGAGTCGTTGTTTTAATGTTGTGTTTTTAGAATGCGAAACATCGATGATATTTGCAGGGAAAATACGGTTCTTTTAATACGTTGCCTGAGCGAGAATGGGGAAAAACCTGTCGATTTAAATTACTAGTTATGCCAAAACATATTTTCATTATGATGCTTCTGACATCGCAATTCCTCTGGCCTGTCGCGAGCCAGGCGCAGAGTTTCGGCGATGCCTCGGCCGCTGATTACTTCAAAGATCATCCAGTCATGGTCTACACTCAATCGATTCATAATAAGGTAGAGCAAAACTGGCATCCAACTATCGATGGGCTATCGTCCCCATCGTGCACCTGGACATTCGTTGTAAAAAAGGATGGAGGAATCTCCGACCTTAAGATCAAGGAGTCCTCGAAATCGAAGAAGTTCGACGAGTCTGCTCTCGCTGCAATCGTGAGCTCGACGCCTTTCTGTGCGCTGCCAAAAACAAGATCGACGCCCCTTGTGATAGATCTTGTTTTCGCTCCGCTTGACCCGATGGGACTTTTCGGAGGTTGGGGTAATCTTCTGACCTCTTCGATTGTTGCGCAAAGCGACGCTCAAGGATCTGCCGATAGAGACCTCGCAAGTTATCTCCAAGTATTCAGTACGAACGCTTTAGCGCAGTGGACGTCCTTTCCAGTTGAAGAGAGTCTGAATTCAAGGCTGAGGATGAGAGTTCTTAAGAACGGTCGGATCGAGTTAATCAATACCACTGAAAGTTCGGGCTCCGAAGATTTCGACCGGAGGTTGCGTGAGCTGGTGAGCAATCTTCTGCGCTCAAAGCCTTTGCCAGCCTCAGTTCGTGAGTCTGCACTCCTCGAGGTGGCACTGCAGGTAGCGCCAAAGACTGAGGCAGTAAAGAGTGCTAAGGAGATTCTCAATGGACCTTTCGTGTCAGGACGCGACGTCGATTATGGTCCATACATGGTTCAGTTTCAACGTCAGATCAAGAAACACTGGAAGCCTGTTTTTTTGAGCGAGGCCTCGAGAGTGACGACGTCTTTCACGCTCCTTAGTGATGGGCAGATCTCAGGGTTGAAGGTTGTACAAACAACTGGTCAAAAATTGGCGAATTTAGCCGCATTGCATGCCGTTCGATCGGCGGCCCCTTTTGCACCATGTCCAAAAGGTGCTCCCAATCAAATCGAGATGAGCTATACACTTTCATCTGATGCAGACCCAAGTTTGCAATCAGCGATAACCGTATACGTGTCTGTGCCTCACAGCTCCGCAGATATTCGTTATGAGCTGCCGTCAAGTCCAACAAAAGACAACAAACTTTTAGAAAATGTGACAAGAAAGGTCAAAGAGGTTCTGCCCTAGCCGTCCTTCCAAATTTATTGACTCGCCTTCTCTCGCGATTCGAGATCTTGGAGATGTGACTTGGCTTGCTCTGCGCGGGCGTCGGATGGGGGGCATGCTTCGAGGAATTTTCGGAGCTCGGAGATGGCGCCGGTGCGATCTCCTGACTGTTCCATAGCTTTGCTGAGCAACCAACGACTGTTGGAATCGTTAGGCGCAATTGCCACGGCTTCTTTGTAGGCTTCAACGGCTGGTCCAACGTATCCTTGAATCATGAGGATGGAACCAAGTGTGGTGCGCGCCTTCGCAGATTTTTGATCGAGACGAACCGCTTCTTTTGCCTGGGCTGTTGCCTCGCCTACATCACCATGTTTCATCAATGCGTAACTCAGCCGTTCTCTCAGCTCCGACTTGTTGGGATAGAGATCGACAGCTTCTTCCATATATCGAACGGCTTTGTCCGTCTGACCGATCGCAATAGATTTGTTTGACAGTGTTTTCAAAACGGACACATCTTTCGGATTGAGTCGATAGGCTTTGTTTAACTCTTCCAGACTGCCTTCTTTGTCGCCCAACTTGTCCAGGACTCTGGCATAGTTGACATAAAACAGTTCGTCGCTCGGTCTAGCGGCGATGGCCTTTTTGTACATCTCGGCGGCCGATTTCCAATCGTCCTTCATCGTCAACGCCGCGCCGTAGTCCGCGATGGCATCTGCATATTTGGGATCGGCGGCGATGGCGAGCTTATACTGCTCCAATGCTTCATCTGTTTTTCCGGCGGCAATTAGATTGCTTGCCTTGAGATAAGCCCCTTCAGCCGAGAGAAATGAATTGGGGAGATTCGCGATGCGCTCCGCTGGCGGTGCGCCGAGAACAAGTGGCGTCCCTTTCCAACTCGATTTCATTGCGGGGACTTGCTTTTTTCCTCCGCCCGAGGAGGAGGTTTCCGCCTCCGTTTTTTGCTTTGCGATGGCGAATGCTTTGTCTATGGATACGAGTCCACCTTCCTGGCGCAATGCGCTGGTCAGATTTCGCGAGAAGGCGCTGCTCCAAGTAATTTCATTGGGCTGGCTCGACGACATGATGATGAATCCGTTGCCCAGCACGACCTTATTAAGATCGAGATTATAGCTCTGTGTTGGTGTCAACGATTTCGCTCCAGATTCCAGGTCAGCCGCTCCGCTATAGGCAGATTGCAAAATTAAAACGATACGATCGCTCGGCACACTTTGCTTCAGAGTGCTCATCAGTGTTTGCATCGAGATGCAAGTACCGTAGATGTTGTCCAGAGCACAGTCATAAGCGCAGAGGTAAGTGTTGCCGTCAGTGGTGGGAAAGGCGCTTGTCGCGACAAACACGACAACGAGGTCGTCCTTCCCGACGTTACCGAGAAAACTACCGAGCGCCGTCATAATGTTCTGCCTGGATGCATTGGCATCGAGTAGGACTTTGATGTGATCCTTGTCGAATCGTCCGCCCTTTGGATCCGAAAGATACTCGGAGAACTCTCTGGCCGACTGTGCCATGTCGGATGCTTCAGCGCCGCCAGGAGCGAGCCGACCTTCTTTGAATTTAGACGCGCCAATCACTACTGCCCACTTCTGTTTGACGGGTCGGTTCGTCGATTGGCTATTCGGATTCAAGTCCTGGATTTTAGTAAACTCGATGCCCGGCACCGCTCCTGGTGCCAATTTGTTTTCTTGCGCCCAGGACGGCGAGATTATCGTTGCCATTAGAAGCGCCGACAACCATTGAATACGGTTCATGATCCACCCTCAACCTATTTCTCGTGAATGAGTTCTATACTTGCAGCCACCATCCCGCCAGCTCCAGCGGAAAGCCTGACCAGGCTGCTGTCGGTAGTCTTATGTACTTGCGCGATAGCAGAGAAATCATCTGGAATCAAAGCAGGCTCCGAGTCATCCCAGGATAACTTCATCCGGGTTGGGCACAAGTCCTTCGCTCCCGATTCATCGGGTGAAATGAAAGCTGTCAACGTCCGATTTTTTAGTGACTCTGGAGTGACGTCTACCTTTTGTGTCGCGAACACCAAACCTAATTGCTCGGTTCCCGGGTGGTCGTCAAACTGCATCCAGCCTACGGCCGGGATGGGGTAATCTTTCCCTTTTTGGAGGTGGTTCTCGGTGCCGTAGTCCGCGTTGGGAAACAGTACATCGCTTTTTCCGGTCGTGCCGGCTTTCATGACCAAGTACGCGTACCCATCATTACCTGGTATCAAATGGAAGCGAATTGCATCGCCTGTTTTGAACTGCATCTTATTATTGCAGCGATAAACTTTTCCGTTTCGATTCAATTCGATCCAAAAATTGATCTGTTGCGAATTCGGCGCCGATGCGATTTTGTTCTTAAACTCCGCTACTGCCGGCTCTGCCGGGATTGCGGCGATCTGTGCTTTCTTCGCGACTTCTTCCGAGTCGACCGCATTAGCAACTTCGGGAGAATTGTATTCCTCCTTAGACGCCACCACTGGTAGTTTTCCATGAGCGACTACAGTGCTGTCTAAGGGCGTTATATTTCTGTCGATCCAGCTGGTGACGAATTTTAAATCATCTGGCTTAAACTGACCTTCTTCGAAGATTAGATGCTCCGAATTCTTGCTGAGGACAAGTTGACGTTCTGCTGTATTGAGGCGTTCAAAGAGCTTCCATGTGCCTGCTGGACGAATGAGTTTGTCGTTCGTCCCCTGGATGAATAATACCGGGACTTGCTTTATCATCGAGGCGGCAGTAAGATTCTCCGACATGAATTTATCAAATACGACAAAATCCTTTGGCGAGAAGTCAGTTCTCATTAGGGGATCGTTGGTCCATTCTTTCCGGAGTTCCTCTTTCTCTGAAATTTTTTGCACCGCAGACAGTGCTGCGTCATCCATTTTTTTGTGATAGCCACCAAAAATGGTGCTCAATCCGGCCTTGATGGCAAACTTCGTTTCACTTCCACTCAAGCCAAAACGGTCACGGGCAGGCACAGCCGAGATAAGACCCGACACCAGGCTTGGATAGAAAGCGGCTGCGCGAAGAGCCACGGCGCCACCCATTGATTCGCCTAGTATGACAACGGGCAGGCCCGGATGGTTTTTCCTGATCTGTATGAGCTCATCCTTGATATCAACTAGGAATCCATCGAAATCAAGTGTTGAATTTTCCGATGATTCTTTTAGCTCGCCGAAACCTCGCAGATCCATCGCATAAGTGGCGATACCTGCGCCGGCCATCTCTTTGCCGAAAGCGGCGAAGCAACCCTTGTGCAAGCTGAACCCATGAATGCAAAGCAGGGCTAAGCGTGGCGCCTTATCCGGCAGCCACGCGACAGACTTGATAGGTTTGACCGCCACTGTTGGCGCGTGAAGCACCTTAGTGCCGGATGCCTCAACGTCAGGTGACTTGTTGGCATCTTGCGCCCATAGCGGCATACCTGGCGAAAGCGCTATGAGCGACGCCAGCGCAAGAGCTGTACTAATTCTGTGGCTGAGCATAACCGCGCTCCACACTTGTCCCGAGCTTTGAAGCTGCCATAAGTATACATGATCTCGATAGCGCCACGCACGACCCATTCGGAGCCAGATCACTCAGTTCGGTCATTGGATATCCAATTTTCCTCCGGTCAGTGTCCATCTCGTGGACATGGAAGAAATAATTGCCGAACAGCGGAT
Source organism: uncultured Candidatus Obscuribacterales bacterium (assembly GCA_964418155.1). Lineage (GTDB taxonomy): Bacteria > Cyanobacteriota > Vampirovibrionia > Obscuribacterales > Obscuribacteraceae > JADYXR01. The sequence goes on from CAYQKX010000002.1 coordinate 28,243, forward strand.
GGCTTTGTTGAGAGCAAGCGTTGAACTGCGGTGATTTCAACATTCGCTGACATCGCTCTAATAATTACAGACGCAATCGTTTGCTACCATCTGAAATTGCGAGCCAGAGTATCGTAATGGGATATCGGATAGCCGGAAGGTGCTTGATACCATGGCACCATTGAGTCGAGAGTTTTGATAAGGGTCGAACTATAGGTACCGACGATGGCGAAGGTTGAGTTACATACACGTCCTCCAGCATCACTCTCTGACTGTGCTCACGAGCAGATTCATATTCCAGGAACGATTCAAAGCTTCGGCGCTTTAGTTGTGTTCGATCGTTCCAAGATCATCACCAGAGTCTCAGCCAACATTGAAGAGCTGGCCGCAATTGCGCCCTCGGAGCTCGTAGGCAAATCGATTAACAAGCTCATCTCTTCGACAGACATGGAGCGGCTTCGAAATGCTGTGAAGGAGATGCAGCGTACTCACGTGGCATTGCCGTCTGAAAAAGGGCGCAATTTATCCGTGGTGATAAAGAGCGTAGGCGATGAGACAATGATAGAGTTCCTGCCGATCGATGCCACTTTTGATACGACTCAAGCCATTCAGCAATTCGTAGCTGGCATTTCTGACGCAACGACGGAGGCTGATCTAGCTCAGGCTATTACTGATGGGATCCGAAGTATCTCTGGTTTCGACCGAGTCAAGTTGTACAAGTTCGACAGTCAATGGAATGGCGAAGTTATTGCCGAATCACGACGAGCAGACGTACCCTCGTATAAGGGTTTGCACTTCCCTGAATCCGATATCCCGAAACAGGCTAGAGAACTCTATGTTCGTAACAAGGTTCGAGTGATTGGTGATGTGGACGATCCACAGTTTTCAATCATTCAGAAAGTGGGACTTGAACCGTTAGACATGAGTTTCTCCTTTGTCCGAAGCGTTTCACCGATACATTTGCAGTATTTGCGAAACATGGATGTTCGTGCCTCGATGTCCATATCGGTGTTTCACAAAACAAAGTTCTGGGGTCTTATAGCCTGTCACCACCAGAGCGCGCGAATTTTCTACGGGCATGATGAAAAACTGTATCGTACGATCTCGGCTTTGTGTTCGAGCAAAATAGCCTCGGTTTTAGAGGCTGAAGCGGCAGCGGAACAGGCGAGAATATATGGATTCTTGCAAAATTTATTGCCCATCTGTGAATCGCGCGATCCAGAGAAGCTGTTGCACGATGGAACTCGCCTGGACGAATTGATAAGAGCGACTGGGTTGGCTTTATACATTGACGGGCGAGTGTACAAGCGCAACTCCGTCCCGGACGATCAAACCTTATTGCGATTGGTCGAGTGGTTGGACCAGGGCATGGAAAAGTTTTTTTACTGCGATGACTTGCCTTCGAGGTTCGGACAGTCAATCGGAAGTTATGCCGCTGGCATACTCGCGGTTTGTGTGCCTGGTCCGGTCAAGGTATGGGTAATGTGGTTTCGGATGGAACTTGTAAATGAGCTGAGTTGGGCTGGTGATCCATATACGCCGAAAACAGGCACCGAGTTTGGTGAACGTCTCTATCCGAGGACTTCCTTTGCAATCTGGAAAGAGACTAAGCGTGGGCGCGCCGCTCCTTGGTCAGCGAATGAACTCTCTGCCGCGACGTCGCTATGTAATCTACTAAGTCGATCGAAACTAATAGGCGACGCGTCTTCGAACAACTGATCGACAAAGACTCTGCTATCGTAAGCCACGTCAGGCGTAGCTTCCCGCCGAACTAGGTGGTGCGGGTAGCGGCATTTGTTTTGCACTTCCGGTGTCCCTCTCAGTATATCTGGATTGACACCTGGGTTTGGGTGAAGTCGAAGTGTTTTTAGCCTTGGCTCAGTTGGCGCGATCGCCATACAGGGCGGAGCGTTGGTAGTGTTAATTGCCGAGTAGGATTGCAAGCCACTAAAGCCTGCTGTGCGCCTGCGCGGGACGGGTAGGTGTCGTGAAACTTTCAATGTGTCCAAAAAATTGAGTATATGCCTGACAGAGTCTTGGGTATTTGGCATCAGAATGTAGCCAGTGAGCTACAAGATCATCGCTGATGAGTCGTTAAAGGAGCGAGGAAAGTGCACGATAATCTTGACGAGATTACAGTAAGAGAAAGAATAATGCTGGCCCTCATGAATCAAAGAAACAATGGATCATGCGAGAGCGAAAAAATGCTGGGCATTTTGAGACGGCTGGAGCAGAACCGATCGCAGCAGTCGCGGACTAGTGCTAATGCACAGCCACAATCCAGACAATCAAATGAAGAGACGAACTAGTGGCTTCCCGCTTCCACGAGCGCGATGGGGATACAGCGCTTCGTGCATTCCGGGCGGGATCATGTGCTAGAAAATTAGATGAGCAGGCAAGAATCAGCTTGGTTAAAGTAACAGTCTTGGTTCATTATTTCGAGTCTAACACTACTGAGTCAGACAACAGCTATGACCAATTTACTTTTCTCTAAGACTGGCATTCAGAGAGCTTTCGGTCCCGAACGCTGTGGTAAATCTAACCTTCACGGAAGCGATGTTCGCATGCATGAGTCCTACCCCATTCTAGAAGCGGTTCTCGACAGTATCGGCAGCGGTATCATCGTGACGGATAAGCACGGCAAGTTTGTCGTCTGGAATCCAGCTGCTACGCGGATGTTGGGAACCCAACCGGATGAATCAGGCTACAGCGATTGGCAGAACATCTCGGGAATTTACGCGGACGATGGCACCACCGAGTTGAAGGCAGAAGAGTCTCCATTTACACGAGCAATTAGAGGCGAAACGATTGACAGTCTTCGTATCTATGTACATAACGAAAAAATGAGGCGCGGGCTGTGGCTCAGTCTCAATATTCGCCCGTTAATGGGTGCGAGCGGTGAAGCGCTTGGCGGCGTGATCGTTCTCACTGACATAACCAGTCAGAAGCTTGTCGAGAAGGAATTGTTACGGTCGAACAGTGATCTGCAGCAGTTCGCCGCGTTGGCCGCTCACGATCTGCAGGAGCCGCTAAGAACAGTCGCGGGTTTCCTGTCTCTGCTAATGGATAGGCAAGGTGCTCAGCTCGACAACAAATCCAGAGGATACGTAGACTTCATCGAGGATGCAGTATCGCGAATGCAGACGCTCATTAATGACTTGCTGACTTACTCGAGGATTAACTCACAGACTCAAAAATTGGAGATTGTTGATTGCAATGATTTGTTGCAAGATGTCATAGCCAACCTGCACGCGACCATTAGCGAAAGTGGCGCGGTCATCAATATTGAACATTTGCCGCGTGTCCATGCTGAAAAATCGCAGCTGGCTCAGGTGTTTCAAAACTTGATTGTCAATGCAATAAAGTTTAGAAAGCCGGATCGACAGCTCAATATTGACATACGAGTTCAGGAGAAGAAAGCTCACTTCATCTTTTCAGTTCAGGACAATGGGATTGGATTTGAATCTGAGCACGCCCATCGTGTCTTCGATCTGTTCCAACGCTTGCACGGCAGGGGCGAGTACGAAGGGAGCGGCATTGGTCTGTCCGTCTGCAAGAGAATTGTAGAACGGCATGGCGGCTCTATTTTCGTTGAGTCCACACCTGATGAGGGTTCGCACTTTTACTTTAGTATTCACAGAGAAGGAGATGAAAATGGAGATCAAGCACATACTGCTAGTTGAAGATAATCCGGCTGATGTCGAGCTGATGATGGAGACTTTGGACCTTGCTGATTTAGGGGCGAAGGTGTCGGTCTGTCATGATGGCGTGGAGGCCATGCGCTTCCTTCGGCATGAGGGTATCTATGCCGATTCTCAACGCCCAGATCTTATTCTGTTGGATCTTGTAATGCCGAAAAAGGATGGAAGTGCCGTTCTCGAGGAGATCAACAGAGATGTGTATTTGAGCCGCATACCAGTCGTGGTGCTCACCTCTTCCAAAGCTGAAGAAGACATAATTCGGTCCTACAAGCTTAATGCGGTGAGCTATATTTTGAAACCAGTGAGTATCAAGCAACTCTCATTCGCTCTCCAGGCTGTTGCACATCTGAGTGCAATTTAGCAGGATGTTTTTCCGTGTAAACGGGTTTCACCAACGCGGTTGTGCTACTTTCGATAGCTCATCAAAACGGCGGCACTGGCGCTGTGCTCCCCCACTCACGCGACTTAAGCATACAGGAGCCGGCTGCTCGACAGTATGATGAATCAAGCAATTTTAGTTGCATTCAAGTTGGAGTCTGATCGCGATGAAGTGCGGCGGAGCTTGGAAAATTGTGGATTAGCGAGTCTATTTATGCCGATCAAAGTAACTGATAGTTTTGAGAACGCCATGCATGACTTGAAGTCAGAAGAGTTTACCTGCGCGTTCATAGAATACTCGGAACAAGTGGGACCGGAAGTCATCGATGCGATAGGCACACCGATCATATTTGTCGTCGATGATAACGCTAAGGAAAACAGTGCTAATTTACCTGCAAGACCTCCTCATGTTTATTGCAATCGATCTGAGTTGAACCTGAACTGGTTGAACACCTATTTGCCGCTTTTGCTGGAACTTCGGCGGGTAAACCTCGACCTTTTGAATGCGAATGAAGTCCTCGAACAATCCAAAATCGAGAGAGACTTGTCGAGTTTGACGAGTTGGCACTACCGAACTACGACCACGGCTCAGATGATGGGTATGGGTTCTGTTCGTGAATCTTCGCCGGAACTGTTCGATGAGCTCGTTGAGATTTATCGCACTCTAATGGATGTTGTGCTTGAAGAGCGAACTTTCAAAATTCCTGCTATCTCTTCCGAAAAACTGCACAGGATGTCACAGCAGCTGGGAGTTCTCAATGCCGGTCCACGCGATGTGATCGAGCTTTATGCCACCGCGCTCAAAAAGTCAGTTGGTAAAAATGCAAGTGCCAAAAGCAGGGCTTTGTCAAGTTGTGGTCAAATGCTTGCCCTGGAACTGATGGGTTACCTCGTTAGCTTCTATAGAAATCTTGTCGGCGTGGCCTTGCAGCCTTTTTCAGTGGACGATCAGGGGATGGATCAATGAAACTGACACTGAAACTTTTTATTTGTGGGATGACTAGACGCTCTGAGCAAGCGATAAGTAATTTGCGCGCTATCCTCGAAGAACATAAGGATACGATTTGCGATCTGTCAATTATTGACGTGCTTGATTGGCCGGATCTGGCCGAACATCATCGGATTATTGTCACGCCGACTTTACTGAAAGAAGCTCCACCACCTGGTCAAGTGCTGGCTGGCGATTTGTCCGACATTGCGACCGTAAAGAGACTGCTCGGCCTGCAAAACAATACCTCGAAAAGGAATGAACCAGAATGAAACCGAAGCCATTACCTATAGAGCGATTAGAAATTGGAATCGTTGGACTAGACGTAATCTGTACTGGCGGCTTGCCGAAGGGCCGATCGACCCTGGTGGCTGGTACGTCAGGGAGTGCAAAGACTGTCTTCTCAGCACAGTTCCTGGCTGAGGCTGTGCAGAAGAATGACCAGTCTGGGGTGTTCGTGACCTTCGAAGAATCGCCCGAAGATCTTCGTCGAAACATGCTGGCTTTTGGGTGGGATATCGCCCAGTGGGAGGAAGAAGGGAAGTGGCTGTTTGTCGATGCGTCGCCAAAAGGCAAGGAGCTTCCAGTGGTCACGGGAGAGTACGATTTCGGTGCCTTGCTCGCTCGAATTGAACATGCAGTCAAAACCATCAATGCGACTCGAGTTTCAATAGATTCGCTAGCTGCAATTTTCTTGCAGTTCGACAGTGCTGACACCATCCGCAGTGAATTGCTGCGGCTAACAGATGGACTCAGACGGCTTGAAGTAACATCAATAATAACTGTTGAGCGTGCTCACGATGTTGGTCCGCTTTCGCGTTTTGGTGTCGAGGAATTCGTGACCGACAATGTCATTATTCTCCGCAATACGCTCGAGAGCGAACGACGCCGGCGGACAATAGAAGTGCTCAAGCTCCGCGGATGCGATCACCTGAAAGGCGAGTATCCTTTCACCGTGCTACCTGATCAAGGCATTGTTGCTGTCCCTCTTGCAGAGATCGAATTAAAGCAGAAGTCGTCCAATCTGCGCGTAACGTCAGGCAACGCAGAACTCAACTCCATGTGTGATGGTGGTTTTTTTCGAGACTCGGTTATACTCGTCTCCGGCGCTACCGGCACTGGGAAGACGCTGATGGTGACCGAATTCCTCGCTGGTGGTGCCGAGGTCGGTGACCGCTGCCTCTTGCTCGCCTTTGAAGAGAGCCGAGAGCAATTGTTCCGAAATGCACGTGGTTGGAGTCGAGACTTCGAAACACTCGAAAAGGATGGGATGCTGAAGGTCCTCTGTTCATACCCTGAGACGAAGGGCCTCGAAGATCATTTGATCGGAATAAAGAACGCCATTCTCGAGTTCAAGCCGAACAGAGTCGCGATCGATAGTCTCTCAGCGCTGGAAAGAGTATCCTCAATCAGGGGATTTCGAGAATTCGTTATTGGCATCACCTCGTTTATCAAACACCAAGAGACGCTCGGTCTGTTCACTGCGACAACGCCCACTTTGATGGGTGGAACGTCAATAACCGAAGCACACATATCTACAATCACAGACAGCATTATTCTTCTGCGTTACATCGAGATTTATGGCGAGATGCGCAGAGGGCTGACGGTTTTGAAAATGCGTGGCTCTCGCCACGACAAAGAAATTCGCGAGTGCACGATTGATGGGTCTGGAATGCACATTGGACGTCCGTTCAAAGTCGTAACTGGTATCATCTCCGGCCATCCTGCCTATCTTGAATCTAACGAATTAGAGCGACTGGATAACCTCTTCAGAGAGAGCCCATAGGCGAGACGAGATGTCACAATTAGCGATATTGATGAAATCCTTGCCACCTGAGACGCAAAATCGTCAAGTCTTGAAGCCGCGCCCGGCTGGTACATATATGCATCGCGTAACGAATTTATACTTTCCATGACACAGATGAGCAAAAGTCTCTGGGCAAAACGTGGCGGAAATAGCACAATATGAGGACCTAGCCCCGCATACACACGGAGAAGAGACGTGGCAAAAAATACTAGTACCGTAGTAGAAGTAGATGATGCCGCTCACGATAATGGACTTATCGGTGAAGACATCACCGAAAGCATCGTGCAGTGGATCAGAACCTTGAAGAAAGAAGGCGTGTCGCCTGACACAGCTGCTCAAGTCTATGTTGGAGTCCTGCAGACAGCGATTGCAGCCCAGTGCGATTCCGACTACATCATGGACGCATACGACGAGTTCGACGACGAAGACGAAGACGAAGAAGACGAAGAGTAATTCATTCGCGTCCAGTCTTAGTTCTGACAATCGTCAGGACAACAAGAACTGTTATTGAAAACAATCTTGCGCCCCGCAGACCCGAACCGCTTCTTGGTTCTATGTCCGCGGGGCGCAGGCATGCTATCGCTTTTTCTCTATTCCGATTTCCGACTGAATCAGGTTTGATTTTTCCACTTTGTGTGGATTAGATAGTTGTATGAATCGAGTCAGTACCTGCGGGTTCTAAGATGGTTGGCTAATTGCCCGATTTAACGACGCTACTTATGTCTGGGTTTATCATGCTTTGTTACATCAAAACGTTTTTCTTATCGCTATTCCTTGCGCTTCTTCTCCCCACGGCAACTCTGTGTCAGGAGCCATCGACTGAATCGAAGAAAATCGAAGACTCTACGACTTCGCAAAGAGCTGCCAACGACCTGACAGAAAGTGCTTTCACCCTTGCCTGCGATGTCTTCAAGAATGCCGGGCGAGTTCGTTATTTCCATAACAAAGTGCCGGCGTCTCAACAAATTGTCAGGAATGCTGATGGTTCGCTAGATGTCATTACTGATTGCTCCGGTTTCATCAGTTATCTTGTGCACGCTGTTTCGCCGCAGCACTATAGATTGGTCCGTGACCGACAGTCGGGGCATGCCTATCCTCAAGCGAAAACTTGGGCGCGCTTTTTCGATTCACTATTGGACCAACCTCAAAGTGGCTGGCAGTGTGTCACGGATTATCGGAATCTGAGACCCGGAGACATCGTCGCCTGGGTCAAAGCTCCGAATTCTGAGGACCATGAGAGGAACAAAAACACCGGTCATGTGATGATGGTCGCGGATCTCCCGGGGGCGGCCCAGCAGGACGGAGCAATGCGCTATGTCAGAGTGCGAGTCATAGACAGCTCCACGACTTATCACTTCCCGCTAGAGGAATTACCACCTCATGCTCATCTCGATCATCGCGATGGGTTGGGGATTGGCTATGTTCGTGTTTATCTTTCTTCCAAAGACGAGCCGATCGGTTATTGGGCAGGAGCATACTGGGGCGGCGGTGACTCACAGGTCACTGCTCCAAAGTTTAGTCGGTTTGTTCGATTCGGTCGAATGGTGCCGATGGTGAGATGAGGTCCTGATTTTTTGTACAAACGATGCGATTCGCTGGCATAATGCTGTCAGTTAATTCAACTGCTTTTGATCGAGGGTGACCAATGAAGATAGTTCGATTCCTTCTTGTGGCAGGGGTTCTCTTTTCACAGGCGGCTGTCGCCGGGAATGTCGACCAGTCTACGAGCGACGCTGAGGCCGCAGTGGCGGGTGGCGATCTCACGGGAGCTCAGAAAATTCTTGTCAAGGAACTCAAGGATTTACAAGGCACGCAGACACTGCCGGCGCAGAGTCCCGAGATTGATAAGCTCCTATCCATCGTAGATTCCTGGATTCAGTCGTTCGATGCCAAGCAAAAGGAAGATAGCGAGCGCTATATTCGAGAGGGCCGTGCGAATTGGCCTCAGCAGCAAAAGCAAATGGAACAGGAACGTCGCGATTCCGACGCGCGATGGCAAGCAGCCAAGGCACAGGGAAAAACGATACGACAATTTCAGACGGAAGAAGTGCAACGCAAGGCTCCAGAACGAGCAAAGAAGTATCGTGAACAGTCCGACAAATTGTGCGCCGATTTACAAGAGAAGATTGTTGGAGCAAAACAGCGTATAGAGCTGTTTTCGCTTGCTGCCTCCATTCGGAAAAAGATGCATGTCGATACTGATGAAGTCGCGAAAAAATATGAACAGTCCGTGCAGAAAGAACAATCGGCGCTGAAGTCATACGAAGAGATGCTCTCGATCAGTAAAATCAAAGACCCGAAACAACTCATACAACGCGGAATGACGCCAAAGCCTGCTGACGTATTCGAAGGCGCCTTCACGACTCCCGTATCACAGATCTCAGGACTTCGAGGCGGCGGTTTCTCCTGGCTTGGCTATAATGCCTGGATTAGATTCAAGTCTGCTAAACCAGTTACGCTGAAAAATGCAAATAAGTACAAGAAAGTGAATTCGAAAACTTTAGCATCCCAGTTCCTGAGTTTATGCCCCGAGGATCGATCAGTTCTTTCGGAGAGCAGCAACCTTGAATGCTGGCAGGTCGGCGGTACATCCGCTAATTCCAGTGGTCAAATTATGATTACCAACAAGAAGCGCGGTTTATACTGGTATCGCGCGTGGGGCGGCTCTTAATCACAACCAATTGAAGAAAGGCATTCTGTTGATGGAAACAACAGACTAAGATTGGTCGACTGTTTGCGAGTTGCGATCGTTCCTGTCGGCTTGGATTGGTTGTCAATCAACTTCAACTTGTTTTCCATTCGCGCGCTCTCACCACATGTTAGACGGAGTTTAACGATTGAACATTCAATATTTTTATTGGGTACGTAGTAATGGATCTCAAATGACAGAAGGTCGCTATGTGGAAAAACAGAAAGACTAGTTCAGTCGATTCTCTCTTTGGAATTGCTCTCGTTATATTTGTAGCCCTCGTCGGCTTATTTCAACCAGATGCAGCATTCGGCCAACAATCTAGAAAGATTGAGGTTGCTGTCCTGTCAGGGCCTGGTGTTGGTCCGTCTGGGGAAGCGCTAATGGACGTGTTGCGGAATAGCTCCGACATCATTCGCATGACGGTTGTTGACGGCGAAGACATTCGAGACGGTGCACTCAGTAGTAACTTTGACGTGTTTATGGTGCCCGGCGGATCTGGGAAAAAGGAAGCGCTCAACCTTGCCGATATCGGTGGAGTTGAGGTGAAACGTTTCGTCAAGAATGGTGGCTGCTATGTCGGAATCTGCGCCGGGTGTTATCTGGCGTCTAATGAAAGAGACTACCTTGGACTGCTGCCAGTTGGTATTCGTGACAGAAAGCATTGGCGGAGAGGAAAAGCAACTCTACCGATCGAATTCACCGCTGCGGGCAAAGACGTATTCGGAATAAGCGAAACTGCTGTAAACGTCGCATATCACAATGGTCCGGTGTTCGATTGGCGATCGGCTGTCAGCGATCCACAGGTGCGAGAAGCGCTCGTTCCGCTAGCATACTTCCGCGGTGAGATTGTTGGACAAGGTGGCGCTATTGGTATCATGAACGGATCACCAGCAATGGTGCTTGGACGCTACGGTAAAGGATTGGTGCTCGGCATAAGCCCGCATCCGGAAAAAACTCCACCTCTTTACAAAATCATACCCCACGCCCTTAGCTGGCTCCGCAGTAATGTGCGGTCTGGTGTCGCCGGCGGTTCTGATGCTCGCCGCGGAAATTGAAAACGGGTTCACTACAGCCGACTGGTAATGTTAAAAGGCAAGTGAGATGCCGCGCTGCATTCCGCCGTATTGATCGGCGCGACCTCTTTTTTTCTAATTCGCCTTCTAATTGATAATGACGCTGCCGCGCGAACCTCTTGCTACTTTAACTCGATGAGCTGGTCGACCGCCTCGGCCAATCTTAAGAATTGAACACCCGTTTGCTCGATTGAAGTTGGAAGATTATCGAGGCACTGTGCCTTAGCAAAACATTCCAGCTCTCTGGCTGCGTCTGCCAACCCTTCTGCGAAAATCATCGAGGCAGCTCCCTTGATGCTATGGGCGAGTTTGGCGATCTCGGCACAGTCTTGCTTCGCTAAAAGGGTTTCAAGTTCTGGAAGTCTTTTCCGCGTCTCCCCTATGAAGACGGAAAGTAGTTGAGTGACTTGCGCTTCGGTGAACTTCGCCTTGAGCTTTTCTAGGTCGATTACTAATGTCTCCGAATTTTGGGATGCATTACAGAGCTCGCTTTTTTCGATCTGACAATCGGTTTTCGATGGCAGCCAACGATTGACGGCCGCAACCAGATCTTCTGTATCGAAAGGCTTGGTTACATAATCATCCATTCCTGCTGATAGGCACTTCTCCTTGTCACCTTCCATCGCATTGGCTGTCATTGCAATGATCGGAATATGTCTGCCGGTTTTGATTTCATCGCTCCTAATCGATTTGGTTGCCTCGTATCCATTCATAACAGGCATCTGACAATCCATGAAGATTAATGCGAATTCAGTCTTAGCCAAAATCTCCAGCGCCTCTGCGCCGTTGTTTGCAAGCATAACCTCGCATCCGACATTGTCGAGCTCAATCTTGATCACAATTTGATTTGTCGGATTGTCTTCGACAACGAGAACTCGACGACACTTCTGGGCACCGGGATTGGTATCGGTGCGCGGTGACTCACCATCGCTCAAGACCGCCTGAATAGATGCGACGGTAGCTGCCGAGACTCGCTGATTCGATACTGGTGTAAAGGCACCATGATCGCCTAAGGCTTTGAGGCAATCATAAAGCTGGCGCTGTCGAACTGGTTTTGTAAGGAAAGCATCGCAGCCGGCAGCAATAGCGCGCTCCCCTAAACCGTCTTCATTCTGCAGGGCAGTCAAAAGGACAATACGGGCCTTCTTGTTCCGGTCAAGCTGTCTTATTTGTTTAGCCAGTTCGAGTCCGTTAAGATCAGGCATAACGTAATCGAGAATGAATAGGTCGAAGTCCGATTGATTCGCCGCTTCCAGAGCCTCTCGGCCGCTTCGAGCCGTGTGGCACTGAATAGACCATGAGCGTAACAGGAAACTGGCCATCTCTCGCATTGCCTGGTGATCGTCCACGATAAGTGCTTGGTTGAAGTTGATCTTTCCAATCTCATCTGTATCGTCTGGCGCAATGACGAAGGGCAATTCAAACCAGAAAGTAGAACCGGCTCCTTCCACGCTGTCGACTCCAATTGTGCCATTCATCAAGTCCGCGAGTTGCTTGCAGATGCTGAGTCCCAGACCTGTGCCACCGTACTTCCGTGTAGTTGATCCATCCGCCTGTACAAATGGTTGAAACAACATATTTTGTTTTTCAATCGAAAGTCCGATACCTGAATCGATAATTTCGAAGCGAAGCGTAATATCGCTGTTCTCTCGCCTCACTTGGCTGACCATGGTCACTACTTCGCCTTGATCGGTAAACTTTATACCGTTGCCTATCAAATTCATCAGTATTTGCCTGAGCCGGACGCAATCGCCGATTACTTGCCTTGGCAGGGCGGGGTCTAGCCAGGCCATCAAGGACAATCCCTTCGATTGGGAATTTGCGGATAAAACCTCAACACAAGTTTCGACTGTGTCGAAGAGATCGAAATTTGTGTTCTCGATAACGAGCTTGCCGGCCTCGATCTTGGAAAAATCAAGTATGTCGTTGATGATATCTAATAGTGAGCCACCGGCATTCTTGATCAAGCGCATTAACTTCCGTTGATCCGCTGTCATGTCTGTCCTGTCGAGAATATTGCTCAGACCAATAACCGCATTTAGTGGCGTACGGATTTCGTGACTCATGTTGGCCAGAAATTCGCCTTTGTACTTGTTTGCCTGCTTGAGTTGATCGGTTCGTTCCTCGAGCTTAGACTTGGTTTTTTCCAATTCAGACAGTGTATCTAGCAGCTGCTTATTCTGTTGCTCCAGATCCTCGACCACGGAAAATGGAGAGTTTTTCTTTAGCGTCGCAATCCAGGTCTCCAAAGCCGTGCTGGTTATCCAGCTTAGCGACTGCCCAGCTGCTTTCCGGAGACGCACTTTGGTGCCGTCCGAGTGGGATTGAACGTCAAGCTCATCTACCAACCTTTTGCACACAGACAGTGCACCTTCGTGGTTTGAGTTATCTATGGAGTCCGGCGAGAATCCAGAACCACTATCTGATACAACGACCTCCAGGAATTGCTTGTTGGCGTCCTGAAAAATGTTGAATTCGATGCGACCTTCGCCCGCGTAACGAATCGCGTTACGCACGATCTCGGAAACAGCAGTCACTAGTCTGGTGCTTTCCAACGTGCTCATACCGGCGAGATTAGCTATTTGTCTTGTTCTCTGACGAGCTACGACAAGGTCGGAATCGGCTTTGGCAACGAGTTTTAAAATCCGATGTACCACCATACTATGATCTCCGTTTGTCTCTCAAGACTACAACAGTGGTATCGTCGGTGAGGCGTCCGTGATCTCGGTAAACTTCCGCTGCCTCTAACATAACCGACTTCCCGGCTGGATTACCGAGAGTCGCACAAGATTTGATACCATCCGAGTACAGCAGTAAGCGTGCGCCCGGACCCCAATCGTATGTGAAGGTTTTTATTGTTCCGAGCTGACTACCTGCGATACCAGGTGCGGATACACAACCTTTGCTTTCGTACCGCATACAAACTTTGCCGGTGATATTGCCTACGCCGCAATACTGAATCTGATCTTGGAGGTGATCTAGCTGCATCAAAGCGATCGCGGCACCCCGAGTCCCTCCCAATGCTTTATGAACTCTGTCGACAATCACTTTTAAGTCATCAAAAGGCTTATCCAGAAAAACCTGAGCTGCTCGATCAGCCGCCTCTGCGGCGTATTCTCCATGCCCCGACCCATCCACGACGAGAATGCTGGTGAGGTCACTCGAAGCCGCGATTGAAACTCCGTCTCCACAGCGATCGTGACCTGGATGCGCGACAGAGACAGCTGCTAATTCTGTTGTGCAATGTGGTTCACGCTCCGAACTCAGTGAAATACCGGCCAGCACAATTGTTCCTCTCCCTGGTGAAGAGCTAATCTCGAAAGTGTCTGAGAGTCGCTTGATGGCGCCCAGTCCACCGCCGAGCGTACCCGCCGTCGAATGCCCGTCGATCATGACATCGTCGATGTCAGCGATTCCAGGTCCTCGATCGATGCTTACGAGGCGCATCGTTGCATCGCCACTGCAGGGACCATCAAGTACGAGTATCTCGCCTGCTCCCTGCGCATGTTTAACCAGATTGGTGGCTAATTCCGTCACGATGATATCCACCCTGGCCAGGACATCGGACTCGAAGCCGGCTTCTGTAGCAAGGTCCCGGATGGCTCGTCTCGTTTGACCGACGTAACTGTGATCCTTGACGTAGAACCGAGAAGTCGAGGTTCTCATGGCTAATTCCATTTTGTTATTACAACCCGAGTTCCTTTACCGGGCTCCGACGAAATGTCGAACCAATCGACCAGAGCGCGGCAGCCTGACAATCCATGTCCAAGGCTCTTGCCTGTTGAAAATCCTTTAACGAGAGCTTCTTCTATATTTGCAATACCAGGACCCTGATCTTCGAAGCTTGCTCTAATTCCGGTGAGTCCGTCGTGCTCGATGCTCTCTACTCTGACTGTGCCACCACCGCCATAACGAAGCATATTGACGAGGAGTTCAGTCGCAGCCGTTCTTAACTCCGCTTCTTTCATATAGTTCATGTCGATACACTGAGCGCTGGAGGCGATGAGCTTTCTCGCAGACACCAGGTCTTTGCGGCAGGTAACTTCGCAATGATGAACTGCGGTAACCTTCATATCACCCCGCCGATTTGAGCAGTTTGAGTCCATGTTCTAAGTTCAATGCGGTGCGCACGTTGGGAAACAACACTCCCATGTCGGTGAGTGTGATAGCGACAGCCGGACGCATGCCGACGAGCACGGAGCGCACGTCCATGAGCGACACCATGTCAATGAGCTGCTGCATTGTCCTTGCTGTGAACAGATCCATGCTCTCGAGGCTAGAGATGTCTATGATTACGCCGTTGATGGGATTCTTGGAGATGCGTTCCAGCAGCCTGGCCTGAAGCTCTTTAGTTTCTACATCATTGAGCTCGTCATGGACGGGAACTATCAGCACGTCTTCGTTTTTCAGAAAGGCGACCCTATCGTTTTTCACGCAACGCTCCTCTGCAGAATCTTAGTTATCGGTTTTTGCTTTTACAACTTTTAGATTTAGCATGGTAAAGGCATCCTGAAGTGCTCGAGACATGCTGGATCGGGTTTTTACTCGGCTTAAATCCAACCCGAGATTCACTATCGTATTTGCTATTTCCGGTCTGATACCGCTTACGATGCATTCTGCGCCCATCAGTCTCGAGGCGTCAATCGCTTTCATCAAGTGTTGTGCGACCAGTGTATCCACTGTCGGTACACCGGAGATGTCGACGATAGCGATACTGCTACCGGAGTCCGCGAGCGCTCCGAGCAGCTGCTCTACCATTGTGCGACTTCTCTCGCTATCGAGTGTGCCTACGATCGGTAGAACCAGTATGCCATCCCAGAGATGAATAACTGGAGTGGACAGCTCCATCAAATCTTCGTGTTGGCGCTTAATAAGCTCTTCCAACCGCTTCCTCTCGGTTATGTCAACAACGGTGGCCATTACTATGATACCGTCGGGGGTATCGAATGGCTTTAACCCTATTTCGATCGGGAATTCCGAACCATTTTTTCGGACTCCGCTCAGATCGCGACCCGCTCCCATCAATCTTGCGCTTGGCTCCTTGAAAAATCCGTTGCGGTGGTGCACGTGCCTGCCCCTATAGCGCTCTGGGACGAGCATCTCAATATTTTGTCCGACCACTTCTTGCTCTTCATATCCGAAGGTTGAAAGAATATGTTTGTTAACCGTGACTATTTTCCCTTCCTGACTCATAGCCAGAGCGGCATTGCAGTTGATCTCCATCGCCAACTTGATCCGATCCAGGTCGACTCTCAAGAGAGTCGTTTGATATTCCAACATAAGAACTTCTCCTTGAACGCTCCTGTGTGTCGACTAAATTCGGTTCTAAGTCTTCAGCAGAACTTGCCTGACCTCAGCGGCTGAGACCGGGCGTAGCTCTGGTTCTTTTTCAAGAAGAGCCATGATCAGATCAACTAGAGACTTGGGCAACTCCTGCTTCTCGAGCGGTTCTCGCGACGGTGTCTCATTGATGTGCTTCATCATTACTTCCAGCGGAGTACCGTTGTCGAATGGTCTCGTTCCCGTATAAGATTGGTACATAACGCAACCCAGTGAATACAGATCGCTTCTGTGATCGACTGGTCTGCCGTAACATTGCTCGGGGCTCATATACGGTGGAGATCCTATCGCTTCTCCTGTTAACGTAAGCGCTTCTCTGGCACCATCCAGGACTTTGGCAATCCCGAAGTCGACAAGCTTCACGACATATGGATCGTCACCTGTGAGCATTATATTGGATGGCTTGAGGTCGCGATGAATAATACCCTTCTCGTGGGCAGCGGACAGTGCCTCGCATACTTGCGCAAAAATATGCCTGTTCGACGCAACATCGACGCAGCCTAACTCCTTGATCATATCGCTCAGATCAAAGCCGTCCAGAAATTCCATAACGATGTAAGGCATTTTTCCGTTGAGCAGACCGAAGTCGTATATCGTCACCAGGTTAGGATGGACTACCGCAGCGCTGGCTTCGGCCTCTGTCTTGAAGCGAGCCAAGATGTCAGGATCGGAAGCGAGGTGTTCGTGCAGAGTTTTGATTGCCACTTTCCGTCCGATAATCGTATGGCTCGCTCTAAAGACAGCTCCCATTCCGCCGTGGCCGATTCTCTCATCTACCTTGTAATGCTCTGCGACGACGTCTCCTGGTTGTATGTTGTGATAAGGCGAGCTCGATTTGACGGTACCATCGGGAGTGGCACGTGCGACCTCACTGGCCGGATCGGACTTGAGTTGATTGAGCAACTCGTTGAGTAATCCTTTGACAAAAGAGCTGTTTAAACTCAATTCGACGGCGATCTCGTCCAGGGTTTTGCCCTGTTCAAGCATAGCTAGCAGCTTCAGCTTGCTGTCGGTAAGGTTGGCGCCGGGCTTCTGTTGTCCCGACGATTGCGCCCTCAGCACTTTGTTGGCGATACCCGGATCAAGCCAGGCTGCGCCATTCAGTACAGAGTGAATGGCGCTGGCGAGAAGCTCTCCAGATATGGTCTTCAGGCAATAGCCGTCTGCGCCGGCCTTGAGAGCTGCAAAAATGGAATCGTCGTCTTCGGCCGTCGTGAATATGAGAACTTTAGACTGAGGCAGCTCGCGCTTGATAATCTCGGTTGCCGCGATTCCATCGATCTTCGGCAGTCCCAGGTCCATTATGATCACTTCAGGCTTGAGTAGCCGAATGTTCTCGATAGCCGACTCGCCATCCTCGGCTTCACCTATGACTTTGAAGTGGTTTGTCTGCTCAATCAGCATTTTCAAGCCCATGCGAGCTATCAGGTGATCTTCCGATATGAAAATAGTTACTTCTTTGGTTGTCGACATCAAAGTGTTCTCACGTCACCAATTGCGTTGATCCGCTTGGCTATAGAGGAGTTGCAAGATGCGGATTATATTCCATTTCTCATAAAACCCACAAGGCGCCGATCAGGCTTCGGTTCGATCCATCGGCGCTTCTTGTGACGTGTGTTCTTTTTCGCTGAGGTTAGCTCGCGGCGCGCTCAAAGATCTGTATGCCACTCTCTGACTAGGTCAGAATTCAGGGTTTGAACGTGCGTCCAGCGAGAAGCGCATATCGATTTTACTTGCCACCATAGTTGCGCACGTAAATGCCACTTCCTTTCGGTTTTAAACCGAACTTGTCCGACTTCGATACCTGGGACTTTAACCCTTCTACCTCTTCATCGATAGCACTAGTGGCTTTCTTGGCTGCATCCATCTGCGCTGCGCCTTTCTTGCGGGCCTCTTTGGCAATTCTATCTTTTTCAGCTTTGGCCTTTTCTTTGATCTCTTCCTTCTTTGCGTCGCCGGCCCCGACCGTGTAACCGGTGCCGAAGCGTGGGGAAAAGTTTTCTACCGCTTTGTCTACTTGTTTGTTGTATTGGTCTGCTTTCTGGTCGACGACCGCGCCGTCTCTCAACGCCTGTTCTTTAACAGCCTTGTTAGCACTTTCCGCTTCTTTGATCTTGCTTTGCTTGAGCGATTCAACTTGTTGCTTGATGCGAGCTTTCTCGGCTTCCGTGAGCTTCTGGTCTTGACCGTGAGCTAAAGTGGGATAGCAGCATAGAGCCAGTGTCAGAACCAACATTCTCGACTTTTGGATCATGGCCGAATCTCCTGTTTTGGATAAGTTCTGATTTTACTATGAAATCTGGCAGAATTCCTCGAATCTTTCACGTCTTCACGATGTCCACCGGCGCCTCTTTTCATTGCGCACCGCTTTGTGAGTGTCAGGTCGGCCGGATTGAGAACTCATTCACCGCCAAGCAATTGTCATGCCGCGAGGTATCAAAACGGGCGAGGCATGGTATGTAATCGATACAGAAACACTGGTGGTTGGCATCTCCTCCCACGTGTCGAAGGTTAATTCGCGGTTCAATAATTCTTCCGCCGATAAATTTTGAAAGAGCTGCTAAGGATGGTTCAAGCTGCGTTTCGAGCTATGTATTATTAAGGGGAGCTGGCAGACTTAGCCCCAGATATGTCAGGATTTGATTTGCGAATAGAGGACTAGTGATGAAAACGCTCAAAGAAAGTCTGGCTTACTACCGCACCCAGCACAGAACCCCTGGCTGCAAGCTCACACATTTGGCAGGAATTCCGATTCTTGCTGCGGTTCCGTTTGCATTCCTCGCTAATCGCAAACTGGGGTTCCAGGTGTTGTTCGCTGGCGTGGCACTGCAGATGTTGGGACATGCCGTGTTCGAGAAGAACGAACCGACATTGCTGAAAACAAGAGATTTGATGACCGTTCCAGCTTCACTGATTTTCATTGGCGAGGAATGGAAAGAGGTTCTCTCAGGTCAATGGCTTAAACACAATGGCTTGCAGCTTTGGACTAAGAATCCAATGCCGGTCGACTCAGTCGATGATGCGCCTGTTGAGGACGAGGCCTTGGTGGTCGAACAATAGCGCTTCTCATTACCAATTTGAATTTCTTTCCCTGCAACCGTTCGCGCTGGAGGTATGTACTAATCGTTACTTTGCAATGATAATGTCTTGTCGCAGAAAAACCGAGTCCAAAAAGCCACTATGAGAAGACAATCCAGAGTCCGAGTGAAAATCTGTTGTATCTCGAGCGTCGAAGAGGCTCGGCTTGCCATCGCCTGTGGTGCTGATGCCCTCGGATTGGTGTCTCACATGCCGAGCGGACCCGGTGTGATTTCGGAGGATGCAATCGCCGAGATTTCAGGCATCGTACCGCCCGGCGTTGCCACATTTCTACTAACAAGCAAGCAGGATGCTTCTTCAATTATCGATCAGCAAAGGCGCTGCGCCACCAACACAATTCAAATCTGCGATCAGGTCGAAGTTGAGTGTCTTCAATCTCTAAGAGAGGCATTGCCTGGAGTAAAACTGGTGCAAGTCATTCATGTTTCAAGCGACGAGTCGGTAGAAGAGGCGCATCGGGCGGCACCTTTAGTAGATGCAATCCTTTTGGATTCCGGCAACCAGAAGCTTTCTGTTAAAGAGCTGGGCGGAACTGGAAGAACTCATGATTGGACGATCAGTCGTGCGATTCGAGACGCTATCGATATACCGGTCATTCTGGCTGGAGGTCTGAACTTCGGCAACGTCGCCGCTGCCGTCACAGCAGTCAAACCTTTTTTTGTCGACGTTTGCAGCGGGGTGCGCAAAGACGGGAAATTGAATGCCGCGCTGCTTAACGACTTGTTCGAGGCTTTGATTGATGCTTGATTCCGATATCGCTCGGCAGTCGGACGTGATAACTTGATAGTCGAGTCCTGTTTTGAGTCACACCTGACTGTGATTTTGTCGAATGATTAGTATTTTAAGCCCTGAGTCGAATCGAGGAACAGCTCGCAGATGTTTTGCGTCTGCCGAATCGCGATAGACGATCTGACTGGTCCCAGTATGCGTCTTTGGGCTTGCTTGTCATCTTCACATTTTGCGTGATAACGACGGGCGGAAGATCCTCTAGTGTTGTTTCATTCCAGTCGGCGATATCCTCCGACGAGCCATTTAACAGTTCAATCGACAAGTCAACTGATGTTATTTCTTGGTCGATTGTGCCCTCAGACTCATTTGTGTCAGTGAGGCTTTTCGGGGACAAAGGTGGTTCGTAGATTGTCAAATCGATCAGTGCGGGATCGATCGAGATTTCCTCAATCGACTCTGTCAGCGATGCCACCGCTTCTGGTGCTGCGTTGAAGACCGAGCTATCTCCCCAATCTTCGAATAACGCTGATGGGTCGATCTTGCTGACTGTTCTTGACTCGACGCGTTCCATCCGATCCTGCGCAGGAGTGGCGTCAATTAGCTCCTGAAGAGTCTCTTCCAGCTTGAGATCGTCCTGATAAATGTCGTTTCTTAACATGTTTAGACATGGGGTATCAGCGATGCTATTCGATGGACCATCTACGGAAAAATCTAAATAGGAACAGTCCTCGACTGAAGGGGGTAAATTTTTTTGCTTAGCTCGCCGAGCAGTGTGGGTGGAGAACGGCAGATCCGTCTCTTCCACCTCTTCATTGTTGAGATTAATGCGCTGAAAGATTCCAGACAAAGTCATCTTTTCTTCTTCAAAAAGATCGACATCCGGTTTTGAAAAAGCCATGAATAGATCTTCTTGGGCGGGAAGTGCCTCGATTATTGTTGGCTCTACGACGTCCGTCTCTTCCATTCGACGCTGGAATTCAGCGATGTTGAAGGATCCGCTGTTGGTCAACTCGCCGCGATTGAACCACTTATCCATGTGCAGTCGTTCTCGTTGCCTGGCGGTGACGTCGCTTATGTGTAGTTCGCTGTAGGCTTTTTTGCGAATTTCGTTAGCTTCAATTTGATCGTCTATAGAGCTGGTGCCGATTCCATGGTTGTACGGAGTCGCCTGATCGCTATCCTGGCTGTTCTGCGCTGCTTCATTCCGACCCGTTTCCATCTTCGGACGAAACCGATGCACTAAAAGCTTCAGCGTGTTCAGCATATTGAACAACCCCACAAAACGCCGATGCAATCTATATAGGCTGCGCCCCCGATTGCACTCTATACAAAACTGTATCCAGAGTAACCTTGATGCAAGATAGGCGAAAGTGGAAAATTACGTAGAAAGAATCGGCGGAGTAATTTCTCGATTCTTTGGATCTATGAAGAGTGGCGTTAATAGGCGACTTCGCTTTGCACTCGACTATCGATACGCGAAAAATTTAATCCTTCATAATTTGTATGTATCGTTACCGAGCAGATCTATCTGTCCACAAAGTTTTGAGATTACGTAGTATCGTGTGGGCCACAGAAGCGTACCTCGCCGCTGTCCGAATCTACCGAACCATGGACTAGTGGCTCATGTCACCAAGCCATTCTCGATGGCTACAACCACGCGAGGACGGCATTCGATTCAAATTCTAATTCGCATGACCATGCGTCTCTTTTTTTAGTACAGCAGAATTGAATACTTTACTCGGCTTGTCGCCACCATCATCAAAATTGTGCCACCATAAATGGTGGCGATTGTCTGCTTTCTTTACCTCCGCGATAGATTGCGGCTTGTATCGGCTGCATCTCAAATGTTGGCCTGGCTTGGCGACTGTGCTAAATTCATGCTCGTCTCTTTATCGCCCCGAGGAGAACACACGGCCAGGGTTAGTCCCTGTCAACGGACTCCGCCAACACGACCTGAGTGGAAAGCTACATGACAACACGAAAATCTAATTCTAGCCCTGCGTTCCGAGAACTGCTTCGCCCGTTGAACATTGTTCTCTGCCAAGACGTGCTGCAGGGACGCGACGGCTCAGTTTCCTATTACAAACTAGTTGACAGTATGAGCGTTCCGGCTTTGCCTGCACAACTTGGCCGTTTGGTTATTGCTCTTGAGATCCAGCGGGCTAACAAGGCTACCAACGACGAACTCGGTGCTGCGGATCCCAAAATACAAGTGACTCTCACCGGTCCCGATGGTAAGGAAGGAAGGCTCACTGAGATGCCTGCGATTCCGGCTGCGTCGAACAAGACCTGGCGTATGAACAGAATCATCATTGATACGCCCGGAATTCGATTCACTCAAGAAGGGCTCTACTTGTTCCGTATCTTCGGGAAAACAGCATCGAGCGATTACGAGTTGATTCTGGAGAAGGATTTGCTAATAGACGTTGCTAAAACAGGCCCGAACGGCAACAACAGCAAGAGCGAGCCGATTGTACAGGCGAGTTCGCACGAGGCTGACACCAAAACTCTTGAATCTTCCGCCAAGATTGAATCTTCTGCTAAGCCTGAGGCTGCTGCTAAAAGCAACAATGCAAAAGCAAAGACAAAAGGCAAGGCTGCTGGGAAGTCGAAGGGTCGCTAACTTTCTCGCCCAGTTATAGAACGGGAAACCCCGTCCCCTGCGAGCACAAACGTTCTTTTGAACCCGTTAACCGATATCGCTTAAGCGATTTTTCGCCTAGGAGCCACGCCGGGTGAGAGAATTTGTCGTCGCCGGGCCACTGAGTCCGTGACAGAACGGGAAACCCCGTCCCCTGCGAGCACAAACGTTCTCTTTGGCCCGTTAACCGATATCGCTTAAGCGTTTTTTCGCCGTCCGAAAGTCAGAATCTAGTACTCGCTACCTCGGCAAGCAGGGTAGCTCCGACAGTGTCACCGTGATTGGTCGATGAATGTTCTATTTAAGCGGCTTAGGTTGTGAAAGAGCGAGCGTGTATAGTAAGACCATCTGATTTGACGTTAAACTGGTTCTATGGAAGCTGAATTTGACAATTTCGAAGAGATAGAAGCGATCGTCAAAGATCAGCTCGACTTTAAGACGCGATATTCCGACCTTGAAGTCATTGGTCAGGGTGGGATGGGCAAGGTTTTCTGCGCCCTGGACAAGAAGCTGGCCAAGCGGGTTGCAATCAAGTTTTTGCATAACCATGCCGATTTTAAAACAATTCTGCGATTTCAGCAGGAGGCTCGTGCCTTAAGCAAGGTCAATCACCAATACATCGTCAAGGTTCTCGATTTCAGGCATTCGGAGAATGGAGAACTCTTTCTCGTTTTGGAGTATGTCGAGGGAAAAAGTCTCGAGTCCATCTTGAATGAGAGTGGAGCGTTGTCTTTTTCGCAAGCCGTTCGGTATACCACACAATTGTGCGAGGCTCTGGAACATGCTCATTCACAAGAAATTGTCCATCGCGATTTGAAGCCAAGCAATATCCTGATCGACCACGAAAACTGTGTCCGCATTCTCGATTTTGGCATGGCAAAGCTAGTGTTGAACGAGGATCCTTTTGGCACGCTTACTCGACCAGGTCAGATGCTTGGAACACCGCTCTACATGAGTCCCGAGCAGGTCCGAGGAGAAGTAGCGGATGCGCGCTCCGACGTCTATAGTCTTGGAATGGTGCTTTACGCGATGTTGGCAGGCAAGCCGCCATGGGACGGAGAGCAGGTCGTTGTTATGTTTCGCGAAAAAATTTCGAGCGAACCTCCACCGCTAGGTGACCATATCGGTGAATCGGAAGCAGCCCGCGGACTCGAGCGTATCGTTGCGAAGGCGATGCGCAGCGATCCGGATGAGCGAATTCAAACAATGGGGGAGTTTCGCTCGGCGCTTTCCGAAGTAGTCGTAGAGCCGGTTGCGATGAAGCAGCCGACGGCTCAGCCGAGTGCAACCCCGTATAACAAGAAGCTTACCCGACGGTTGTCCATACTCGTTGCGTGTATAGTGTTCGTGCTCGCTTCTGCCGGCATTTATTCCTATCAGTTCTATAGAAAGATAAATCAGCCAATCAATGCTAATCAAGCAGATGTAGCGGCTAACTTCAGCTTCTTCAGTAATGGATACAACGTGGTCGATCGCGCACCTTCCAATTCTTCGACGACTACTTCCTCCACTAACGAGAAGACATCTGTGCTGCAGCCCAAAGCGAGCAACGCACCGAAAGGGATTCCAGGATTTTTCAAACAAACCGAGTTGAAAGAGGAAATTGACTTCTGGTTCGCGCGACCGTTTGTCAATGATCAAATACTCGCCAACCTCGATCCCGAAATCCGTGAGTTAAGTCTCAGTGGCAACAAGCGTGTGACCGATGAGGGGTTGCGAGCAATCCCCGTTCGCCAACTACGAAAAATTGATCTGACAGAAACGAAGTTCGACGACAAAAGCCTCGAGATCGTAGCCGGAATGAAGAACTTAATCTGGGTAAGATTGAACAGGACTTCCGTTACTGATGGTGGCGTCAAGAAACTAGCACCGTTGGCAAAGCAACTGGAGCGCCTTGACCTCGATCAATGCAAGGGGCTTACGAATTCTGGACTTCGATTTGTTGTGAACACATTTCCAAAACTAACAGCGCTTCATATCGGTGATACGTCTGTCACCAGTGATGGTATCAGATTGTTAGGTGCGCACCCCAATCTGCGTGAAATCTGGCTGTCCTCTTTACACACCACAGATGATGACGTCAGAACTTTGCGAAATCTTGATCTGGGATTGTTAGACTTGTCTGGCTGCCCGCAGATCACAGACGATATTTTCACTAGTCTGGAGAAGCAACCTCATCTTGGTTATTTGGAGATGTTTGGTTGTCCAAAGATAACTGCAGCTAAAGTTGCCGATTGGAAGATACGCCACCCGTTAGCTCAAGTGCACTGGCAGGATGCAGATGAAGCCGATATGCTTACTGAGAGCGGCTTGCTGAGTGCTCCTGAGAAGGTTGAGTAAATTGCATCCGAGCTGTACTTGTCCCTGCAACAATCCAGGTTAGCATTCGAAGTCGAGCTCGACTCAGTGCGCGCTCGGGCGAATAGTTATGGCCAACAACCAGCAACTTGTGCCCTCGTTCACTTCAAATTTCTAGCAGAGACCATCCAAAATCCTGGTGGCGAGCTATAGTTCTTGACCAACATGGACTTGTCAAAGGCAGTCAGCGGATGATCCTTGAAGTCGTCTAAGTTTTCGACTTCGAATGTTTCTACTTCGTACATGACGTCGTGTGGATCATTCGAATGGTCTATTCCCAGTGCGTGCCCGAACTCATGAGCCGCGATGGCCTTGGTTCGCTTTATCCAATTGTTGGGCTTGAGTACAGCTTTGTCGTTCATCGCCATCGAAATGATATTTGGTTGACCCGGAATGCTTGAATACTGGCAGGCTCCATCAAGCTGTCCGTATTCATCACAAAACAAAACCAGAATGTCCGCATCCGACAAACTATTAGTCATTGTGTACCTGACCTGGCTTTGCGATGCCCACATGTTGATTCCGTCTAGCACCGCGGACCTATCCGATGATGAATAAGCCGGATTTACCTGAAGTTGATTAACGAAGCTCGTATTCTTTAGGTCCCTTCCAAGTTGCGCAAATTCTGGCGGCGACAACTGTCGACCGCGAAGCCCGGGCGGTAGTTGAAGACCATTCGATACGTACACTCTGATAGGCATCGACTCGTTAAGCCATCTTCGAGTAGGTGAGCCAGGTGCAGTCGGCGGAAGCTTCAGTGACTTGACACTTGGCACTCCTTGCTGCGGCTGCATCGACGCACCACCTGCATTGAAGGTCCCAGAATCGATCTGTGTGATTGTTTGCCGTGCGGTAGTTGCTTCTGCGGAGCGAGGATATAGTGCGACAAGCTTGTTGTACGTTCTCTTCGCGCTATCAGTCTGTCCAGATGCGGCATAAGAGTGCCCGATATAGAGAAGTACTGCCGGATTTTGTCTGCCGAGCGCGTATGCTCGTTCTAGATACTGCGCTGCTTTCTTGAAATCTCTCTTCTTGTAAGCCGCGGCCCCTGCATTGTAATCAGCAGCATAAGGCTGAGCAGCGACACTACCACCGAGACTGAAGGAGAGACAACAAACCAATACCGCAAATGCAAACTTGCTCTTCATCATCCATCCTGTCGAGCACGCCAACTAACCGGCTTAGCAGTTTAACACTAATCGGAATCCCGCTCAATGGAGTGCGTATGGGCCTTGTCCTTTTGCTCAGTGGTTGGCATTGCCCTGTTAGCTGCCTGGTCTTACAGGAATTTTCTGGAATAATCAAAAAGGCATTAAGGTCCTATGTGATTCGGTAAAGCTGAACTATGATTGCAGTGTCACGATGTTCGAAGTGTAGAACGATGACAAAGTTTCAACTAACAATTTCAACGAAGCAGCTTAGCAAGAAAAGCATGGCTTTCGTCTACGTTGCTTGGGCCCTATTCGGTATTGGTTTTGGATTTGCCTTGCACGCTTTGATAGGTAATCTGGCGGTGCTAATGCCTAACTGTAAGCTGATGCTTTACGGCTTGGAGGGATTAATTTCCATTTGTGGTGCCTTCCTTTATACGTACGTCGTTTATCAGGTGGCAATGTCGAGATGGCAAGGGCGCGGCATCGTCCTCAACGAAAACGGTATCGGACTTCCTCCGTCTTGCCTGGGAGCCGGCGCACCTAGCTGGATTCCCTTCAGCGAACTGCAGACAGTGAAACTTGGAAGAAGTGTGTTTGGTTTTCCGGTCGTCAATTTTGAGGGAAAACGGTTTTCAGACAACGTGAGGTTGGATACCCTTTCAAAGGAGGATCAGGAACAGTTGCTGCTCGCCATCCAGGCCTGGGCCCCATCAGCTGTTTGGGCGCAGAAGCTTACCGATTATCGTTGTCAGCTTAGCGCTGAGAATGAGGGAACACTCGGCTTTAGCCATACAAAATTGTTCGATGACGAGTTATCGCGTCGTTTCAGTGCTCCGACATTCGTTCCGCTGGAGCCTGGAAAGCAGCTGCGATCGGCTACGATAAAGATTATCAAACAGATCGCTTTCGGTGGATTTTCTGCGGTTTACCTTGCCGATGATGATGCCAATGGACGTGTGGTGTTGAAAGAATCGGTGGTCCCCTCGACATACTCGCAGTCTTTATCGGAAAAAGCGCGGGAGTTGTTTTCTCGAGAGGCCCTCACCTTGAGGTCACTCAATCATCCCGGTATTGCCAAGGTCTATGACTTCTTCGTTGAGAATGGTCGAAGCTATATAGTTATGCAATTTATAGATGGTTCTGACTTGCGTAAGCTGGTCTCGACCAACGGTCCTCAGCCAGAAAACGTGGTTATCGAATGGGCATTATCTGTTGTTGATGTTCTTAAGTATCTCCACGAACAGACACCGCCGATAGTGCATCGCGATGTTGCACCGGATAATCTGGTGGTTAGCGGTCTTGGCAAAATTGTGCTAATTGATTTCGGCGCTTCCAATCAATACCTTGGTACGGCGACCGGAACGCTAGTAGGAAAACACTCGTATATGGCACCAGAGCAGATTCGAGGAAAGGCTGAACCCGCCAGCGATATCTTCTCGCTTGGCGCTACAATGCATTTCTTGCTGACCGGGGTTGAGCCGCCGGCGCTTTCTGTGTCACAGCCCGCTGATGTAAATTCGGGTACGAGTATGGAAATAAGCTTACTCGTATCCGAGATGACGCAGCTCGACCCTAAGCTTAGAATTCGCAATGCGCAAGAAATACACGGAAAGCTAAGTGCAATCGCTAAGCGAGGAAACCCTGTGAAAAACAGCAGTTCGACGAAAAAATCGTGAATATCAAACAGGCTGAATTCGGCATGAAACAGGCAAAGTTTGGCCGTGATAATTGGGTTAACAGAAGTTGTAGGCCGTCTCTGCGAGTGCTGCACTGCTGCATGACTTGCCAACTGAGAACAGATCTCATCCAGGAAAGGAATTCCGGAAATGAACAGGTTCAACCCCGAAGCAAATAAAGACCTCGACAATGTTGTGCCTCTACACAAAGAGACAGTGATTGCACTTTGGCCATACACAAAAAACGATCTCGAGGTTGATAAGGAAGCGCATAGCAAAGAAAGAGACAAAATAAAGGGACTTGTAGAATTATTTGTGAACTGCTGGTTCCTTTTCATTCTCGCGTTGCTTTTCAATCATTTTGAGTTTATCAACCTGCTGACGTCCGTGGGCGGTGCTGTTGTACTGATTGTTCTACCGCTTTTCGCATTGCTGCGAGGCTTTACCCATATTAAGTTAAACAAGAATGGTATTGGTTTCTATCAGTATGATACTTCTACCGACACCGCGCGGAAGTCGATTCCCTGGTCATTTGTACAGGAGTTCTATGTCAATGCAAATCCGAAACGTGATGTGCTCGATGGTTACTTGTGCGTAAAGGAAAAGACCGGCACGGTTCACAAAATCAAACTTCGACAGATAGGCGAGCGAGAGCAGTGGCACGATCTTATTCGGGCTATCGACGAGTGGTCCGGGGTGTCCAGTTCCAAACTCGATCCCAATCTCTTCGATGCTACGGAAATTGACAAGAACAGTCCCTCTTATACGATGCTTTGGTTGGAGGCACTATCTGCGCCACCAGAAAGGGCTCGACTCAATCCGCTCACGCAGGGCGTAAGAATCTGTGATGGGAAGTACACCTTAGTGAGACAAATTGGTGCAGGAGGTCAGGGTAGCGCCTATCTCGCCCGAGGCACCGACGGAACGCAAGTCGTGCTGAAAGAGTACATCTTGCCAATCTATGTTGACATCAAGGCTCGTAAACAAGCAATCGAACGGTTTCAGCATGAAGCAGAGATTCTTCACGGTTTAAAACATGAGTCAATTGTGCGATTGATACATCACTTCATCGAAGATCATCGAGCCTACCTTGTACTGGAGTATGTCGACGGCGGGACCCTCCAGAGTTTGGTGGAAAAAAAGGCACCATTATCCATGACTGAAATTGTCGAGTACGCACTATCACTTTGTGATGTCCTTTCGTATCTACAGGCGAAGCAACCGCCTGTGGTGCACGGAGATTTTACACCCGACAATATAATGGTGACGAAAGACGGTCGCGTAAAGCTAATCGATTTCATGGTGGCATGCGAAGTAGATCCAGAGTCAAAGGGAAATTCGACGCTAGCAGGAAAGCCCAGCTATATGGCACCAGAGCAATTTCGTGGGTGCCGCTCTGTACAGAGCGACATATACGCGTTCGGTGCGACCCTCTATTTTCTCATCACTGGAAAAGAGCCCGAGCCGATTACGCAGTTGCATCCGATATTGGATAGAGAAGATTGCACTGTAGTACTCGAGGAAATAGTGGCCGGATGCACTGAGCAGGCAATGGAAATGCGAGTCGTAAGTATGGATGACGTGCTCAAGAAGTTGCACAACGAAGGGTAGAACTTCATATTTGAACTGACTGGACGAGAGTCACCACTGCAGAAGATCGGTTAATATGGAAGAGCGCGACCCCATGCAGAATAGGCGAGTTTGTGGCAAGAAGCAATATAAGCCTGGTTTTCCCGCTTCAACTCTGCAAGCGTATGAACTTATGGTCCCGCCGGTGGTATCAACTGCGCCAGGCACATTGCAATCTACAAGTGAGTTTTATTTGCCAGGACGTCCATTGATTGTTTTGCTGCGAGGGGCGGCTCAGCCAAAGGGCGGCACGAGTTTATACATTTTGGATGCCCATCCATATACTGATACTTTGTGGAATTCAATAAACAACGAAACTGAGTCAAGAGGCCCTGTCAGAATCAGGCATTGATCTGTTCAAGAATGACATGCATTGGGATCGATGCGCACCATTCTATCTGGTGTTTGCAAATCTGGATGAGATGTAGGGACGATTTAGTGATTCTGCTACGATGTTTGAACAAGGTCCCACAGATTTCCGTAGGGATCTTTGAAGACTGCCACCGTACCATAAGGCTCTTCTTTTGGTTCTCGCACAAACACGATACCTTTCTGTTTATATGTTTTAAAATCTCTCCAGAAGTCGTCTGTGTATAGAAACAGAAAGACGCGACCGCCGGTTTGATTTCCGATTCTTGTGCTCTGCTCGTCAGAACTCGCCCGTGCAAGAAGAAGCCGGCACTCTTTGCTGCCTGGTGGTGCGACTACCACCCACCGTTTGTCCTGTGCCGGTACGTAGCTGTCTTCAATCAACTGAAAACCAAGCTCGCCGACATAAAAGGCGAGCGCCTCATCATAATCGCGCACTACCAGCGCTATCAAACCGATTGATTGCTTCACCAGGACTCCTTGAATATGGTGATTTCTAAAGTCAGCATTATACAAGACCGTTTGAAAAACTGACCAACACGAGATTCTGGTGATATCCCAGTTCTATTCGAGGAGTTAACATAGCCGAATGTGTAACATCTCCGCCGTAAGAAGTCTCGAATATTTTGCTAGCACGTCTCCTCCACACCACTGTCCGTGCTCAGTTTGATAAACATAGAGATTCGTAGCAGTATCGATAGTTGAAAGATAGAGATGCAGTATGTTATCGGCTATCATTATGTTGGATTATCAAATCATTCGATCGGGGCTTCCATTCATGCAAATTACTTTGGTTGATCTAAAGCGGAAATTACAGGCAACATTGGAAGAGAGAGGATTCTCTCCTGACGAAGCAATCACTGTAGGCGCACCGATCTTTTGGGCTGTGACACACGGCAACAATCAAGGGCTTTTAAAGCTCGTCAATGAGCCAGCGCTCAAACAAAAATCTTCGCTCAGACCGATTTCGGTTTTGAAAGAGACCAGCTGTTCGATATGGCTTGACGGCGGAGAGAACAATGGCATGCTGATTATGCAGGAGTCGATCGATCGGGCGAAGACATTGCTGCAAAAAAGTCCAGTCGCTATTATTGGTATTCGTGGAGTACGTTCCAGTTGCGGTGCCCTTGCCTACTTTACCGAGCAGATATCCGATGATGGGAATATCGCGGTTATGTTGGGACGGACACCACCGACAGTGGCACCATTCTCGAGTCTCGAGCCCCTGTTTGGCACCAATCCAATTGCAATTAGTTTTCCAACGAATGATGGGTCGGTTACATTCGACATGGCTACAGCTGCAATCGCCTGGTATGGTCTCGTCTTAGCAGCAGCGGAGGGCAAAGAGGTCGATCCTACAGCTGTGATCGATGCTCTCGGCAATCCAACATCGGATCCGGGCATCGTTCTCAAGGAAGGGATGGTGCTACCGTTCGATCGAAGCTATAAAGGATCGTCTATCGGAATGCTCGTGGAGCTGCTGGCTGGACCCCTGGTGGGAAGTGGTTTTTGCAATAAAGAAAGTGAGTGGGGAAATCTCGTTATCGGATTGAACCCGGATATGTTTGTCGGTAAAACTCAGTTCAGAACCTCTGCCACACAGCTGCTTGATCGAATTCGAAATGCAAAGACCGGCAACGGCCGCGTTCGTCTGCCTGGTGATCGAGCAAAGGAATTTTTCG
Source organism: uncultured Candidatus Obscuribacterales bacterium (assembly GCA_964418155.1). GTDB lineage: Bacteria > Cyanobacteriota > Vampirovibrionia > Obscuribacterales > Obscuribacteraceae > JADYXR01. The sequence goes on from CAYQKX010000002.1 coordinate 59,538, forward strand.
CGCAGGTAACTAACGATAAAACTCTGGAAATTTCCGATCAGATCCTGGACAAGTTGGGCTGGAATTGAGAATTTGTGTATGAGTTGACATGACAGCTGCTCGCCCCGTTTTGGTCACGACTACCACTAGAGGTAATTCGATACTTCCGAGTACCAAGTTCGTTGCAGAGCGGTAATCAGCTACGTTATAGGGGACGACTGTGGGGTCAGACCGCTGTCAGAGATTCTTTGCGGTCCTCTTGCGATGAGACCAGCAAGAGCGACTCGGGAAGCCATTCCTGCAGTCCACCTTCCATGAGCTTTTGGACTGTGTCTAAAAAACGTGCCGCGTTTGAAGAATCAATAGCGCGTCGATCGTAGTTTAATCCTACCGTCATCATCGATTGAATTACCACTTCGCCGTCGCGCACGATTGGACGTTTCTCGGCAGTGCCAATTGAAAATGAGCAAGCACAAAGACATGGGCAGTTTAGGCTGTCGATGCCGAACTTTCCTAAGGTCGTCAGACCGAACGTTGCTTTCTGGCACTGCATACGGCCGAATGGCACTCGTTTACCAACTTCCAAAATGATACCGCGCAAAAATGTTGGCAAAAAAGAGAATGCATTTTGCATGAATAAAGGCTGTACATCCTTGATAGGAGCGCCTGCATGCTCCTTCAACTCGAGGCCGATTTTCTCGAGCGATTTTTCGATTGGCGATTCGATTTCACCAAGAAAAACAGTTGCTTGTCCGTCGACCATCCGTTCTACTGTGAAGCCGGCGGTGATAGTGTTGTAAGTAACTCGACGTCCGAACGGCAGCCACTCGGTTCTACTCTCCGGATGGTCTCTCTGGGCAATCGCTATGGCCTTCAGGAGCATGGCGGTTATCGTCACGTTTTGCCCGGCATCTTTCAATCGAAGTCTAAATTCATCGGCCCATGCCATGTCGAAGTCAACATACAGCAAGCCTGCAACATCGCTGCCCACATGCCGGAGTAGCGAAACTATTGTTCGCCGACTTCGCGGAACAGGATGAATCTCAAAGCTCTTCGATGCGTTGCTCAATTGCGGTTCCTAAGAGGAACGAGAACTATATGACTTTTCTCCAGTTGATTTATTAGAACGCGATAACTTGATTGCAAACGCTTCATCTGACGCCCCTTCACATGTGTGAGTGTTGTCTCAAATCGTCACTTCCGTGTTATCCGGATGTGCTGGAAAAAGCACATTCTGGCTGAAGCTAGAATTCGACGGCCTGGCGAAGGGGATTTCGCGATCTGTCACCGCGTCCTTACGTAGCCCACCATTAGCTAGCCTAAAAACGCTTAAGCGATATCGGTTAACGGGCCCAAGAAGCCATTTGTCCCGGTAGGGGACTGGGATTCCGCGATCTGTCACCGCGTCCTTACGTAGC
>CAYQKX010000002.1:61034-296674 GCA_964418155.1 uncultured Candidatus Obscuribacterales bacterium
CAGCATTAGCTAGCCTAAAAACGCTTAAGCGATATCGGTTAACGGGCCCAAGAAGCCGTTTGTCCCGGTAGGGGACTGGGATTCCGCGATCTGTCACCGCGTCCTTACGTAGCCCAGCATTAGCTAGCCTAAAAACGCTTAAGCGATATCGGTTAACGGGCCCAAGAAGACGTTTGCCCCCGCAGGGGACTGGGATTTCGAGATCTGTCACCGTGTACATACGTGGCCCACCAGATGCTAGCCTAGAAACGCTTAAGCGATATCGGTTAACGGGCCCAAGAAGACGTTTGTCCCCGCAGGGGACGGGGATTCGAGATCTGTCACCGTGTACTTACGTGGCCCACCAGATGCTAGCCTAGAAACGCTTAAGCGATATCGGTTAACGGGCCCAAGAAACCGTTTGTCCCCGCAGGGGACGGGGATTCGAGATCTGTAACCGCGGACAGAGCAATCATGCTGAAGTCTTTTCGCCAAAACAAGAAAGAATGCTTGTTTTTGTCCGGAACCTTTAACTAGCCGCTCCGTCGCAGCTTGATGACTAGCTCTGGACTCGCTGCCACTGCTACTCCAGCCGAATATTATCTTCTCAGGAGCAGGTATGGAGACGATTCTGTTGTCTTTAGCGGCTTTCCTGACCGCTGCAGTCTCAGGAACCGTCGGGTTTGGTGGTGCGATACTATTGCTCCCCGTTCTCACTGCTACCGTTGGTGTTTCCAAAGCCGTACCCATACTCACTCTAATTCAAATCGTCGGTAATGGATCTCGCGTTGTTTTTGCGCGGAGTGAGATCAACTGGCGCGCGGTTGGCTCCTATCTCATTACGGCAGTGCCTTTCTCGGCATTGGGCGCACTTTCCTTTGTGGTTGCGCCAAAGGCTTTGATGCTCAAGGTAATAGGTGTATCCATACTGTCATATATTGTTTTGAAAATGCTAGGTTACACAGACGGACAGTTGAGCCGGAAAGGACTCCCTCTAGCAGGGGCGGTGGTTGGTTTTCTTTCTGGACTCGTTGGTACGGCAGGACCACTTGGAGCCGCAGTATTCCTATCGATGAATATGCCTCCCTTGATGTACATATCGACGGACGCTTTCTCTTCGCTGGTTATGCATGCCGTCAAAGCGACTGTCTACAACCAGAGCAATGCGGAGCCATCGACAATCTCTTTGCTGACAATCTCCATGAGTTTGATGACAATCCTTGGAACACTGGCCGGCAACAAAGTGGCAAAGCGAATTCCAGAGCAGATTTTCAGACGAGCAGTGACAGCACTCGTAGCTGTCGCTGCGGTTGAAATGATCTTCACTGCCTAAACCCAAGCTCGACGTTTCAAATTCGATAGAAAATTCTTTCGGTAAAACAGATTACAGGCTTGGTATACCCTGGATCTTCACAATAATGAATTTGGGTTTCATGAACTTTTCTGAGTATGACAATTCTGTCTAGATTTGCCGTACTTCTGAATTTCCGGCTATTGGCAGCGTCAGGTCTGACTAAAGACAATGTCAGGTTGAAACTGATTGTCAAGATGCGTGGTTACGGATCGAGTCTGCGTTCTAATTGTTACACTAGTCAACTAGCTTTGAACAACGGCTCGGCGGAGTCGTTGTAGGGCGTTTTGCTTATCTATTGAGGTGTTTGCTATGAGAACGTATTTTCGATTGGCGTTGCTCCCCTCTTTTTGCGCTTTTTCGCTCATTTCCACCTGCAATAATGCGGCTTTTGCCAACGTGGACAAGGTTGCGAGACTCGCACGTGCGGAGAGTGCCAATTGGAGTGGGCGTTTGCATAGACAACAGTCTTCACTCCGCCGTCTCGATGTGCAGATCGCGCCGAAGAATACGCGTTTTGCTATCCCTCAGGGGTCGTTATCAAACACCGAAAGCTTTAGACCGACTCGAACAGAACGCCGTGAGATTAAAGCAACTCAGCGCATGACCGCCTCAGGAAATCTATCTTCGAGCAGCAGTCTCACGATTTTTCCGGGACAGATATCCGAGTTCCGCACTGCTCGACCTTCAGTCGTTGTCAGCGAGTCCGGTGGTAGGAACAAGGCCGGCAATCGTTCCGTAGAGGATTTGAATCTTGACCTTAGCAGCCAGACCGAAATCGAAGTGACGAAGGCACTGGTCAGAAAGGGCGACGAAGCCAGCATTCAGGTAGGCTATGGCACTAAAACCCTGCGATTGGGCGATATGGTTACAGCAGCTGAGCTTGCTGCTCTGTCTCAAGTTGTCGATTCCGGCAGTCAATCATTGGAGCTGTCTGCGTCCGGAGAAGCCGTGAGCGGACAATTCTCGCTCGCGACTCTACCTCGACCGATGCTCAGGGAATTGGGCGACGTAAAGATACCGGAAAACGTAAAGATGACTGCTGATATTGCCCGTGGTGGCAACATCAACATCTCAGGTGACCTCGTTAACAGCGGTACTATGTACCTGTATTCTTCGCGGGATAGAGTTAACAGCGCCAGCATCTCGGCGCATGAAATCGAAAACAACAGCGGAGCCCAGATCATTACATCAGGTCTCCAGGGCTCAGCTGCGAGTGGAGAGTCCACTCAACCTCTCAACCTTTCGCTTTCTAGTGACACGTTGTCTAACTCAGGGCGTATTGAATCGTCAGGTGATTTGAGTATTTCAGTGAAATCCGGATCCTCTCAGACCTCCTCCGCTAACATCACCAACCACGGAGCGATTGCCGGTAACAATGTCACGCTGGCAACGCGCGATTCCGAGCTGATGATACCTGAAGGCGTAGATCCGGCAGTTCTTGCAGTCAACAACGGGGGCGGCACAATCAAGGCGCATGGAATTGTTAATTTCCAGAATCCTGGAATTGCCAACGGTGACATCACAGTTACCGGTGGCACCATAACTGGTACTGAACTCAACTTTAATGCCGGCACAGGAACTATTGGTATTGGCGCTGATGAGCTCAATGGCATTGTCAACACGAACGGAAGCGTTGTTGATGTGAATGTGACCAGCAAGGTTTTAACTGTCGGAGGAATATCGGATCGCGGCAACCCACACTACAATCTCGTGGTTAATGGTGAGAGGACCTACTATAACCTCGGCGGGGATATCCGGATCATCGGCGATATCGAGGGGACCATGGGACTGACTTTTATGGCTACGGGCAATATTACTGCCTCAAGCTCAGTCACACTTATACATGCCGAAAAATCAATTCACATGGTGGCCGGCGGCCAAATCCTGGCCAGTGGTGGTACCCCGGCAGAGCCGAGCATCATTACCCAAACGGAGGGTCAAGCTCTGGAACTTCAGCAATCCGTTGGAGGCTACTTCGGGGGCTACAACAATGCATCGACACCAGGGAATATTGACCTGGCCGGAACGTCAAATCTGACAATATCTGCCAAAGAACTTGTCAGAATAGTCGCTGTTGGCGGGTACATCTCCATGCCCGCGAGCACCTTGATAGATGCCGGTACCGACGTTTTTATTGGCACGCCCCGTAGTACACCTGGCATTACTCCTACGCACTCGGCGTTCTTGGGCCGTATCACCGCTGGTGGTGACGTGATTATCAACGTCAACGATGTCACATTTGCTGGTGACGTTAATGCTACCGGAGATGTGAGCGCCGGCAATTTCGATTTCCCTTCGAATTTCATTGCCCGGACTACCTCGACGGTCACCGCTGGTAATCAGATTAGCCTGGGATCGAACAGCGGAACCGATACCACGCTCAACGGTGGAACCAGCTCACCCGTGTGGGTCGCGCCCGACATCAGCATCGGGAACTCTAGTGGTAAATTGTTCTTATTGAAGAGCATGGAGTTTAAGTCCAGCCAAACACTCGAATTTTTTGGAACCAGAGTTCAGATTGCTGACCCAGGAACCGGGGTTCCTGTCGAAATTGTGGCATCAGGACTCAATGCTGGTGAGAGTGGCGAGGTAACCGTACGAACACCACAACTGATAATTGCGGGTTCTTTAACGGCTCAGGGCCCTGACGGAAAGGTGAGGCTCGAAGACGCAAATAGCAATGGTCTGGAAATCGGGACAACTGGAGTCGGAGGAACATTTGCAGCCCCAGAGATCACGGTAGATGCAGTGAGTATCAATGTCACGCCGAATCCGAGCAGTCTCACAGCTATCTACAATTTTAATAGCGACAACGAAATCACTGTGGGAGTGGTGACGGATAAAATTACGGTTGCTTCAGGAATTGAAGTCAATGCAAACGGGCAGACTGCAGGTGTGAGCGGCAACTTTGCATTCTCCACCGATGAATTGCAGAATGATGGCACCATCACCGCACTTGGTGCCCAGGGGCGCTTGAATGTTTCCTCCGTGTTCGGCGATTTGATCGTCTCCGCCAATACGACCGGGACTCTTGCGGCCGCAGCCAATCTGGAGATTCAGCCGTCATTTTTGTCTAGTCTGGAGTTCGCAGGTAGTCAGGTTCTCAAATCGAACAGTGCTATCGATTTAGACTTGGAGGAAGAGACTCTTCGAGTTAATGCCGGTAAAACGCTGACGGTTACAGATATGTCAGGCTCCGGGAATGGCACGCTGAATATCACTGCTACTGCGATCGAGAATGATGGCACCATCCGCGCTACAGGTACGGGTGGAACTATTACGGCTCAGAGTCCACAGGATATTGGACTTGCGATATCTACTTCGTCGAGCACTTCCAAGATGATCGCTACTGGTGGCATAGAGCTGATAGCTACCGATGGAGATTTGTCGTTCACCGGGAGTGGTGGCAACACCTTCGCGTTCGACAGCAATGCGGATGTTCGTCTCATCTCGATCGGTACGCAAGGACGCATCACAATAGACAACACAGGACTGACATTGATCGCCAATGATGCCACTGGTGGTGCGGCTGAAGGCGGCTTCGATATGTATTCCCCTGTCATAATCGATCGAGGTGATATCGCAGGACGCGATATCAGGTTGACCACTTTCAGAGCTGATTTTGGTATCGAACTCGATCATGGTACGATTACTTCCAACAGTTTTGACGGAACCGTCGAAATTGCCAGTTTCACAAATGAAGATCTCGCGCTTGATGTTCAGGGCACTACCGGAGACTACACGTGGGGTCTCACTATTGTAGGCCCAGCCACCATAACGGGTCGAGACATAACCCTGACTGCCAACGGTGATACCGGATTCGATGGTACCACCGCGACTGGAGAGTTCGGTCTAAATATCTTCGATGACTTAACCCTTAACTCTGTCGATAATGTCATTGTCGAAGGGCTCAGGTGCAGCACTGTCAACGTAGCTGCTGGAAAAACAGTTTCCGCGACATCTCAGTTCGAGATTACAACAGCAACGGTTTTACATCACATTCCAGTCATCGGTGAAGTTATCGATAAGGCGGCTCCTCCTGACCTTACTGGATTCTCCGGAGTAGGGCTCCCGATATTTAATCAAATTGTTTGCGGAGATGTTGGGGGCAACACAATTATCAATACGCTTGGAGACGTTATCTTCTCCAGCAATGTGACACTCATCAATACTGATTTTGCCATCGTAGCAAAGAACAATATCAACCTGGGCAACGTGATCATCAATTTGTCCGGTTCCGGTGGTGACGCCGGCACACTGACCGTGATTAGTGGATACAATTTTGTCGAAAACAGCGGCGGTCAAATCGCGACGGCGGACACTTACACATTTAGTTCCAAATCGAGCGGTGGTACCATAACCGCCACGAATGCTACCATCAACGTAAGCGCAACCGGTGCTGGCAACGATGCTGGAAGTGTACTTTTTGCCGCGCAGGGCGGTTCAATAAGTCTTGGTGCTTCGACAATAGCTGCTTCGTCGACTGGTGGCACAGCTGGGCAAGTCACCTTGATCGGTGAGAATGGTGTCACCGTAGGTGATATCGATGTTACTGGTGGCAGTGGCACTGTAATTGTCGCCGTCGCAGAACCGGTCCAGGACTTTGCAGTCAATGGTCCCATTACCGTAACGGATGGTACTCTCGCCGGAGGTACATTCTCGGCACCATTGGCTTCCACAATCGGCAATATTTGGGTCAAAGGGATAACCGGTGCACAATCGGTGATTCTACAGGGGGCACAGGTTGCTGGAAATGCAATCTTCCAATCTGGTGGACTGATTGAAACAAACAATTTGTTTGTTACTGTCGGCAGCGGCACCTCGTCGCTAATAACCAAGGCCAATAATCTTTATTCTAGAGCCACCGGCACTGGCTCGATCTTCATACACAACGGCAGCGCACCAATAGCCGTAGCCAGTGCCACGGGCGATGGTCAAAAGCTGAGTGTCGACACTGACGCCCCAATAATTATTGATGGTTCTTCGGCACTGAGGCTAGATACGCTTGAACTCATCGGCGCCAATACAGCGGGGCAGAATGCTATCACCGTTAACGGAAATGTCACTGCAAACAGTATTAAGCTCACCTCGACCAATGACGGTAACGTATTTCTAGCTTCAGGCAAATCATTGAATGCCTCAGAGGTCTCGCTGATCGGCGAGGGCAATAGTAGTAAGGTCTTGATCGCAGGCGCGATTAATGGTGGGACCGTCCGTCTGCAATCGGGAGGCGATCTACTTTCTGCCGATGTCAATCTCACCAACGTGTTCGCTGGGTCTCTAATTCTCGGATCCACCAATGGAAGTATCGGCGCTTCTACAAGTTCGCGACTAGTAACGTCGGCAAGGAATCTGACACTAGAGGCGGCAAACGGAAATGTGTTCGTGCAGTCGAATGCCGCTAAGGATGTGACCATAAGTGGAACTTCTGGTCTAGCCTTCGATGTTGTCCTGACTGGAGATGCGGAGGGCACCATTGATGATGTAACAACCGCCGATGGTTACATCTCCATCGACCAGCTTCGCGGTACGCTGAGTATTGCGCCAGATGCCAATATTACGAGCAATGGTAACTCCGCAGAGATTACCTTTGCCATCACCTCGACCAATGAGAAGGATGTGAAGAAGGGCAAGATTACGGCAGGCGCAGGCGCGCAAATCGAGGCATTGGCTAATACTGCCGGATTCGGCGATTTGACATTCACGATAGGACCGCTGACTCAGGTGAAGGGTCTGGGACCGAAAAAGAATGTGCAGGTGACCGAGACTGCCGGCGGTCAAGTATTCTTTGGAAAAGGAATAAAGGTCACCAGCAAAGGCGGTATTAACGTGCTTAATGCGAAAGGAGCTGATATCACCTTTAATGGCGCTAAGAAGTCTTCGATTCGTCTCAATGGTGGTCAGTTCACTGCCGATCCGCCGATTACCGCTTCTCTGCCTGTGGTAAACCCAATACTTTCTGGTACGAACCTGGATCAAAGATCTGGCACTAAGCCGTTTTTGCAATTCACAGATAGTGCTTCTACCGCTCTGCAAATCGACGCTGGACAAACTTTGTTGTCCAATGCAGGGACCATCGAACCAGGAATCTCTAGCAATGCGTCGACCTTGACCTTTGGTGCGGCGCGCGCATTGAATTATGTTTTCAACACTGCCACCATGACCGATGCGAACGTGGTGCCTGTCTCGGACGTAATGTTTTCTGCAATCGACGCAGATGGTGGCGTTCGTCCAGTTGACCTGATTGTTGATGCTGATTTTGAAACAGACCTGGATCTTGGGCTTTCGAATTCACGCTCCAATTCTGCAGTCGACAATACAACAACGAGCGGACAACTTAGCTCGATCGAGAATGTATCTGATCTGAATAACAGTTCCACCCTGAGTTCAGCAAAGAATTTCGTACTCAAGGAAGGCAATGTAGTTTTTGCGCCGACGAAGGATACCACCGTTCAAACATCGCACGGTACGATCCGTCTCGCCGCAGATTCCGTCGCCGTGGTCATGGCATCGAAGCACGGGCTGGCCGTGTACAACCTCCACGATCAACGGAAGGATTCGGTAAGCGTCCACGTCGAGAACAAGGCGGTCTCATTGACCCCCGGTCGCCACATTCATGTGAGCGGTCGCGGAGGCAAGTCCTTCGATGAGGTCAACTCCTTAGAGTTAGTCCAATATCGTGGAATGAGCCGTTCCGGCTTGCAGAATGGAGGCGATTTGTACAGCTCGGAATTTTCGATTCCATCTCTTCTGTATGCAGTCAAACCGATGAAGAGTTTGATGAATTCCAAACATCCGCACGCGACAAAGTTAGCGAAGCGCATTATGAAGACGACAGCAGTGCTACTCACGTTGAGTCCCGACACTGGTGACTTCGTCCAGTATTTCCGAACCCAGAGAACAGCGCTTAAGTAGGCGAAACCAAATCCGGTGCTTCAGATAACGAGGTCGTTTTCGTTGCTCAATTGCGCGGCACGAGTTCCATGTGTCGTCGCGCCTACTTGTGCGTACTCAATTTGACGCTACTTCTTGGGAGCAATAGTTACTTTAATCTTCAAGAATTTTTCGATTAGCGCTTCGTCCTCGGCTCCAATCAACGTTAGTTTTTCCTGCTTAGGCTTTTCCGCGTTCGGTGCTTTTGGATTGTCTTTCGATGTGGTTTGTTCCGATTTCGGCGGCTCTGTTGCAGGCTTTGCTTTGTCTGGCAGGTTGTTTAGAAGATCTTTCGACCGAGATCCAATCTTTCCTACTCTTGGATCTTCTACTTGTCCAGATGGACTGTCAGCGCTCAGGGCATTCGTGTGCTCCTTTATTTCGGCCTTTAATCGAAGATATCCGGATCGTGGTGCGTAGTCGCTTTTGGTACCGTTTTCCTCCAGATCCTTGGCGATTGCGCTAGTATCTTCCTTGTCTTTCTTTAAGATCATCCAAAGGGTCAACCGATCGTCCGTCTTCGATTTTGTTATAAAGCCTTCCAAGTGATATTCGCTGTCGTGCTTTTTGAGAATCGCGTTTTTATCCTCCATCGATTTTTGCAATCCTTGAAGCAGCTCATCTTTGAAGGAGTTAGCGAGGTCAACAGCGAGCTTGACTGGAAACTTTCCATCGGCAATTTCTTCCAATTGGCTGGCGTCAATGCTATCTTCTTTTTCGTTGAAGCTGATATGCGTGTCGCTCGCGTTCTTCGCAAAACCATCGTGTTTATTGGCTTGCTCCCGTGCGTTTCGAAAGTCATTGAGTGACAGGTCTGCAAAGATACTGCCGGTGCTCGCCTCGGCGTGGTTGGTGGAGAGCTCTGCTGATGAGCCCTCGAAGTTTTGATGGCTTCGAGACATGGAAACCTCTAGTTGATGGTGTCAAAAAGAGAATAAAAGGTTTTTCTGGCAATTGGCTGACATGGTAAACCAACCGCGAGTTCAGCATAACGCGATGATTCGTTGATGCGAACTGGCAGATTTAGACTAAGGCCCCTAGCTAGATGTAAGCTAAGCTTTTCCGCGAATCGATACTCTGCTTCGATACTTTTGGCGGTCGTCTTTGGGCCTGCGACGCGCGTTTTCAACCTGGTGCGGCTTGCAGTATCCGCAACGAAGTTCTTTGTTGCGCCGAATCTTCCAGAGAACAGTTGAGTTCGCTACTAACTTGTCTTCATCTTCTCGCATGGATAAACTCAGTCGCTAGAGGCACTCCTCAGATTTTATCAGTAAACGTCGCTCAGCACTATTTAGTCTACGATGCGTTATTCTCTTACATTCGGTCTACAGTCAATCGCACTTTTGAAGACATTCATATCCAGTCAATGTAATACATTCGGCTCTTCTCGCTAGTTGGGGGCAGTGCATTTTCAAACGTGTGCCATCGACGCTTTGCAACTTCTTGACAATTCGCCTGTAGAGTTGCCTTACACGCTTAGAAGGATTGTTCTAATTGCCGCACACATGGTGAATTGTGCGAACTGTTTTCGCTGACTGCGCGCAGCGCCTTTTCGTTCGCATAATAGTATTTCATTCGAAATCGAATCCTTCGTTGCATAACTTCAATCGATTAGATTGGACAAGACGATCACGCGAGATTGATAACATCAGGTTTTATATCAAACCTTTACCACCATTGATGGTGCCCCCGACGCAGGTTCTAGACAAAGCTAGAGAGGAATGTTTTTATGCACAGACTTAATTGCGATAACCAGTCCTATGCAGATGACCCAGGTAGTCCACGGGATTTCGATCCAATGGTCGAAATGGAATCTAGAAATAGTTTTATTGCCGAATTGTATTTTGGGCGCACTGAGTCGACTAAAGTTTTCGCGAACTTCACCTTGTTGTCAGACTTCCCCACCGATATTCAGTGGACGGATAGCGCAGTTGAGAAGTCGGCACGAACGCCGACGGATGACTCGTCTTTTTCTATTAATCTCGAAACATCAGCGGATGAGAATGATGAAAAGTCAGAACCGACTAGGCAACACTTCGGCTTAAAGGAAAATGTCAAAGTTGAACTAGATAAAACACTCAAGAAGCTGAGTAAAATTGCAGACCGTAGTTCACCTGAAGCCCAAGCTCTAATTCGAACCTGTAAAGAGAGCTTCGAAAGTCTTATAGAACGCTCGGATACACTCTTCAATACTTCTCTCGCTTCCATAGAATTCCGAACGGACTGCATTAAAGACGGCATAAAGTATAGAGATCTAGACGACAAAGTTCTCGATCGGAAGGAGCAGGAAAAGGCTTCGCTAACTGGTTGGATGGAGAAGACAACTGAGGCCCTTCCTCCATATTTTCGGTTTGAGTACCATTGCGCCAATCATTGTCAAGCAGTCGATGTCATCGATGGTATTCAACTTCGATTAGAGTACGGTGACTTTCTTAAGTCCATTCATCAAGACGAAGACGCCGAGAGAGTATTGATTGACGCGCATAACAAAGCGAAACGTTTGACGGAACCGGTTGTAATTAACGGCAACAAGAGAACTCCAATTGAAGTCCTGAACAAGGTTGCTCCCCAATTCGAAAAGGATTTGCCGTTATTTGTAGATCCTTACAAACGCCTGCATCTTATGGATCTAAGGACACACCTCGACGGCGAAGCCAAGGAATCGATCAAAAGAGCGATGTCACTTTCCCTCGGGAAAAAATAGCACGACGCCTGCTGTCTGCATCGCAAGATGCAATTTTGAGACCGATCGAGGACAATGTGTATGTGACTGAGTTTTCTGAATCGAAAGATGAGCGATGTACTTTGGAGAATGACCTCAAAACCTAGGTTACTAGATTTCTAGATAGTGGTTCCGGGATTCCAGCAAAGTTCGCACCCTATTCTGTTGAAGATACGAAAAGATCGATTATCAAACGACCTCATATTCAAATTCCATTAAGGGGACTAGAAATGTGTCAAGTGGGGTGTGCTAGCGGTAGCTGTAACTTTAAATCTCCATTTGCATTGTATACTTGCCCGACGTTATTCCAACCTTTCCAGTAGATCCATTAGTTCGTTCGCTGATGAGATTCGCTCTTCTGGCGCCTTCTGCAAACATCGACTTAGAATGACTTGCATCGCCGGAGAACATAGCGTCGGATCTGGTGCCGTTGGTGCCTCATGTATGTGCATCGTCATGGTATCAAAAGTCGTGTCGCCGTGAATTGGTGCATATCCGCAAATGGTTTCGTACATTACACAACCGAGCGAGTAAATGTCAGTTCGAGGATCAATCTTATGGCCTCGGCATTGCTCTGGGCTCATGTAAAGCGGGCTCCCAATAATTTGTCCGTCCTGAGTTATTTTTTGTTCGCGATTGATTAAACTGGCTATTCCAAAATCAACCAGTTTCGCTGTTATGGAATTTCCCTGCTCCTCAAGAAGAAGATTTCCAGGCTTTACGTCACGATGGATAACGCCCTGCTCATGAGCATGAGCAAGGGCGCTCGCAACTTGTTTAAAGATTATGACTGCTTCTCTCTCATCAACTTTTCCAGTTCGCTTCAGAACATCCTCTAGAGATGGTCCGTCAATAAAATCCATCACCAGATATTGCCGTCCGTCGGAGGTTGTACCGAAATCGTGCACTCGGATTATGTTGGGATGATCAAGTCGACTGGTTACTCGCGCCTCGAGGGTAAATCTAAGCGAGAAGCACTCGCCTGCAGTAATCGGATCGATTAATTTGATTGCAACCAATTTGTTGATTGTCATATCGCGCGCTTGATAGACAATGCTTGTTCCGCCGTGTCCTATCACGCTGAGCAATTCATATCGCGCATCGAGAGCTGTTGCTTGTTGCCTGACCGTGTCGTGAACGCTCTTGCGGGGTGGCCCAGCTATTGAGTCGTTAGTTCGACCAACTTTTTTCAACAGGTTAATTAGTTGATGTCTGGCGGCCGTCGAGCTTATTTCTAAGTGTTCGGCGATATTACTCGTTGACCCCTCGCCAGTGAGCGACAAAAGAAGTCGCTTTTCTCTCTCGGATAACGCTGGTGCTGTTGACACCATCGACGTTGGTGCCTCAGCATCGTGGCACAGTCGCATGACCTGTTTTGCAATTCCCGAATCTAGCCACATGTCGCCTCTGTGTACAGTCTTGATCGCTTCGCAGAGTCGGTCCGAATCGATGTCCTTAAGGCAGTAACCGCTAGCTCCAGATGACAACGCAGACCGAATCATCTCATCGTTGTTAATCGAAGTGAGCATGATAATCTTAGTCCGAGGATTTAGTTCTTTGATGTGACGCGATGACTCGATTCCGTCCATAAGTGGCATGTTAATGTCCATCACAATCACATCTGGGTGCAAAGTTGATGCACGCTCGACCGCCTCTATTCCGTTGGCCGCTTCACCAACGACAGAGAGACATTTATCGTGATCCAATGTCGTCCGGATGCAGAGTCGAAGGAGTTTGTGATCCTCAACGACCAATACGGAGATTGAATTACCCGATTCCATTTAAGACTCCAGGAATTGTATCTTGGCCCCCTCCTCAGATTACAATGTCATGAAACATTGGTAATCACCAAAAAGGGTGAACTATTACGAGTAACTTGAATCTGCCAAAGTGACACGAGACTCATATCTCTAAATCCGAGCTTCTGCCACGCTGATCGTCGCATTTCCTAGGGAATGAACTCACTGCTGCGCTCGATTCGAATGACTTCGAATTTGTGGAGTGAGTAGATATGCAAATTGGTTCGGCGGAATTTACTTGCCCTGGAAATAATTTCTTGCGCGTCCGTCTTTCATGACGTGGATGTAGCCGCCCTGCGGTACGCGTTGCGGACCAGCCTGGTGTGGTCGCTTGAAGTGTTGCTCGGACATTAGTTGATTGTAGTAGCTTCGATCTGTTGACGAAGCTCCTTTTAACTTGTTGGTGACGTATTCTCCGATCGTTGAAGAGTATTTTGGCTTTGAAACTGACGTATTTTGGTTGGGCATCGTATTTGGTGGCGAATTCAATGTGGGCATGACTGGCTTGTCTGCTGTAGCTGGGTCAAATCCAGGCAAAGTGCGGTTGTCGGTCTTGAACATCTCTGAGTAGGACTTCGCACCGGAATTGCCGCCAAATTTTGGAACTCCTTTTGGAGCTGGCTGTGCATTAACGCGCTGAGAAGTGTTGGCGGTGTCGTATGAGAAATGGCGCTTCGCGACTGCGTCGATTATTCGCTGCTCGTCCGAGACTGCGCGTTGACTTTGCCCGGCCGCTGCGTCGCTCGACGAATACATCGCCGGTGGCTTGGAAGAAGCCGAGGTAGATGAAGTCGATGATGATGAGCCGTACTTGGAAGCATAATAATCTTGAAGCGAACCACCGTTGTTGCCTTGCGCAAAAACTGATTCACTGCTGACAAGCAACATGGCCGTCAGGAATAGTAGTCTTTTCATACTGCTCCTAGGAAAATGTCTGTTCTCTAAGCATAGACCAGCATTCGCCGGATGTCACCTAAAAACGACGAAACACACAGCGAAGCGTCTTAAATTTGAAGCTCTTGCAAGAGTAAAGGGCTACGCACACAGCCTCAATCAGGAAATCAACAGCTGTTCGTTCGTATTGACTGGGCGACATTGCACAAGGTCTGGGCAACCACTAGTCCGCGGCTCGCCTGTTCGACGACCTAGTGGTTTGAATTTGCCAGATTCTCCACCGATATCTCAACCGCCATCGTATGTTCTTCGTCTGGCGCAAGAGTGACCGCATTCTGGAGTGCATTTGCCGTCTCGACGCATACCATGAACTGCCAGCCGTCAGGATTCATGTCTGAAAGCTTGGACGTAAGGTCGATCCACGGATTCCAAATAACTGTTGTTTGCGAGTTCTCTTTCGAGACAATAATTCGGCGCTGATGGACTTGGTCGATAATCTCAACCGCGGAATTCGTATCCACGTATGGACGGTCAGTTTCGCCCGTTAACATAAGTTCGGGCTCCGTCTGGTGCTTTCGTTTGAACCCATCTGTTTTGTCGAAATAATCTGTATCTGCTAACCCGAGAAGTTTGAGTCGCCTCACATCGCCAATCGAGAAATAGCTGTGAAGAGCTTCTTCGAAGATCATAGGGTTTGTCGATTGGTTTTTGACAGTAAGGTACAAACTCAGATTGGTTCCAAGTACGAGTTTATATGTGAGGAGAAAGCCGTCGAACCCCAGTTCACGGGATGTGTCATCAGAGCTCAGTGTCAAGGTTAGTACTACGTCGTCACCACTCAGCTTTGTTTCAACGATTTGCCACTCTGCGGTCCTTGCAAAGCCATGAGATGGTCCGTCGACGCGGGAAGAGTACTCATTCGCCGTACGTGGTCCGAACCACGGAAATATGATTGGAATACCACCGCGAATTGCCTTGCCGCGCGTTATTGATTGACGCTCACTCAAGAATAATACCGGCTGTTGATTTGTTGGGCACCACTCAGTCAGGTGACCGCCTTGCAAGTACAGAGTGGCTCTGCATTCGGGGCTCGTAATCGTTGCGTACGTCAAGCCGCTGTCGCTAACGGCGAACTCAACAACTCCTGGTATTGAATGTTTATTGGAAGTTTTTTGCATGTCGAACTCGAAGTTTCGCGTCCCGGAGGTAGGTTGTACCAGAGAGTCGTTCACCTACAGAGAAATCTAGATGAACAACCAAGCTATCTTATCAGCTTCCGACTCACGGCTATGACTGTCGATTCTGCGAAAGAAAGTGTTCACCGGTTGGGGATTCTCTTGTAGATCCTGTCCAGCGTCTTAAGGATCGACTTCGTCTGTTCCGATAGTTTCTTGGGAGCAGGCTTGAGTGTCGTCACTTTGGATATCTTATCTGCCGTTTTCTCAGGAGGTGGAGTTGTCTTTGGTGCGAGACTTTCCGAGCTTGCTTCATTGGATTTCGATGATGAAGCTTTCAACAGCGCTTCCGAGCGTGAACCGTTTTCCTTTGATTTCTCGGAGGAGTTTGAAAGCGACTGAGTGTCTTTATCCTTGGCGCCCTTCTTTGAGTCGGTGACAGTTTCGGTGTCTTTTGATTGAGCTTTGTTAGACCTGTCACCACCAGCATTGTTATTGTCGCCAGATTCAAACAACTCGTTGAAGAGCGCACTCGGTTCTGTCTTGGTTGTTACTGGTGGTTGTTCTTGAAATTCCATTTTTGATTGTCCTCTCCTGCAATTCAGATCTTTCAGAGTTAGTGCACCGCCTCTAGTGATTCTGCACACATAACTCGGCACACAAGTGTTATATCCGTTTCGTCGTTGAGTTCGACAAAACCAAGATATTGCTGCGGTATCGACTGGTGGTTACCGATTTTGACAGTTGAGTGCTTTCGGCGGTGGGTAAGCTCGCCGCCCATAATCCAGAACTCATACACCGCATGATTACCCCAACTGAATCAGGTGCGTATAAGGTCAAGGTCCTGGGCCGAAAGGAAAAGAAGTAAGCAAGAATAACAAGCAACCGAACCAGAAGCTAAAACAACCATTCCCAAATCGATGTCCGTGCCGCCTAAGCTTCTAATATCGAATATTGCATTCAGCAGACCAGAGTTTTGAATGACAATACGCGTCACGCAGTCCAGTCATCTCGTTGATTTCGGGAATGTTTGTTATCTCTTTCGCAAGCGAAAGTGAGGACCCTTCAGATTATTGTCTTTCAAAACCTTGTCGGCATCTGCAGAACGATTAACTTCATCAAGTAATGCAACCAGCTTATAGGCGAGCTCTTCGACGTTGTCTGGACTTTTGCCTTTCGCAATTTCAAGTGTCTTTTCTACTATCGGCAGCGCGTACTTCTCCCCACCGCCGCGTACAAGTTTGTCCGCCAAATTCTCATAGACAGGAATCATAGCGGCACTATCACCTTCACGTATACTACCGTCCTTGTCTGGAGTAGTTAACAAATATTGGATGGAGTCCTGTACCAGCGAGTGAAGTTTTTCGGGATCTTTGACCCATTGATTTGCATAATGATTGGTAAGCAAGGTACGCATCAGTAATGCGGATGGGCTTGATATGTCGCCTTTCACTTTTAGTGCGTCGTAGTTCTCTTGGAGTTCGCTACTCATTTGTGTTCGCAAGTCGATGCCCCCGAGTGACCGAGACCCTGAATAGAGTATGATCGCTCTGGCGTCGACACCATCTATAGTGGCCTTTCCATTTGTTTCTTCAAAAGTTCGTAAATTGGTTATTATCGACGCCGTTAAGCGATCAGCTTGAGTAGTTGCGTTGCTTTCGTGAAGAATTGACGCGAGCCTTCTTACTATTTCTCGTTTCTCTTTTGAGGCGATATCTTCCGGGTGTTTCAATACTGATTCAAGCAACTTTGATACCACTGGCTCTGCAAACTTGTCAGCACCGAGACCTCCACCCTGGTTCTTGTGAAGCTTGAGTACTTTGCTAAATTCGTCTAAGTACTCCCTGCCGCCACTTGTCTGTGTCTTGGAGAAGCGTTCATCGGAGGCGCTTAAAACATCCTTGACGATCTGTTTCTCTCCGGCAATTTTCATTGCAGTTAGAAAATGGTCTGTTTCATCGATCAGAGTCGCCCGGAGAGGACTGTTACTGTTTGTTGAAGCAGGAGGCTTCTCGTTTTTAATCCTGTCGAGCATCTGCTTTGACATTAATTCCGCCTGTTTATGAGCCTCCTCTTTGTGACCCCAGTGGCGCAGATATTTGAGTAATATCGTCCTTTCTTCGAATATGCGCTTCGGACTTACAGCATCGTCCTTTTCCAAAGTCTCGATAAACTGACGCTGTTGATTGATGAAGTCGTCTGGCGTTGGTTCTTTCGGCTTGAAAGAGTTTGCTTCGGTCGGCTTATCTAGAATGGTATCGTATACGGCGGCAAGAGAAAGTCTTTCTTTTTGACCAGGCTTCCCAGTATGATCAACTTTTGTGCCCCATTGATTTTCAACTGCCAGGTCGCCGGAGTTTTTGTCGTAGTTGTACCCAACAAGGGCATGATATGCGTGCATGTTAACTGCCGCAGACTTCTCTTCAGCGCTCATCCTTTTGTCAGAGTCCGATTCAAATAGCAGGTCCGCTAAGAATGGACCACGGTTAGCGTGTACACCCAGTAAGATTGGCTTATTGCGAGCCTGTGCATCTTCGACGATCTTTTTGAAGTGTGCCTCGGAGTTCGGTTTCGTTACTCCTTCACCTTCGTTCTCATCAACTATAGTAAGGTCTCCCTTATTGCCTCGAAGTTGCTTGTAGACGTCTGACAGATAGCTCATTTGCATCGATGG
The DNA here is from genome assembly GCA_964418155.1 of uncultured Candidatus Obscuribacterales bacterium. Lineage (GTDB taxonomy): Bacteria > Cyanobacteriota > Vampirovibrionia > Obscuribacterales > Obscuribacteraceae > JADYXR01. Next base: position 78,565 of record CAYQKX010000002.1, read on the forward strand.
CTGCTGTATTGGGCGTTGTGTTTGGACAAACGCCTTTTCTTCCGAAGTCGGATCTAACTTGGTTTCCGTTTCCGTGAATGGCTCTGGCGGAGTCTTTGAGTAGTTCATCATCCTGTTGTGATTGTCGCCGTTGAATTCCGGGGGGTAGCCCTCCTCGTAAGAGATCTTTCCCTTGAGACCTGTTTCGCCCTGAAACTCATCTTGTCTAGCCCAGTGAATGTTGATCAGCGCCGGCTGGGCTATTTGGCTTGCAAGACTTCGCTTCTTCTCTTCTGGAGTATCGGCTTTGTACTTGTCCGGATGCAAGTTACTTTCCAGAACTTTGAGTACAGTACCGTCTGTGGTGACATATTGCCCGGTGGTGGCCACATCTGCCACCATGCGGGCAATCGTCGCAGGCTCTTGAATGTACAAAGCTGTCTCCAACGCGGCGGTTGTGCAAGTCGGATCCGCACCTTGATTGACCAGACCAGGCTGATGCGCCAGTCGAACCATATCTGATGCTATCGTCTGCAGCTCCTTGGAAGAGTAGATTTTGTTGCCGCTCTTGCTTTCCTTAAGGACGCGACCGACTTGACCATAGAATTCCATTTTGTCGGTCATTGACAATCTGTCAGTTTCTGATCGTATTTCAAACTCGACTAGATCTTTTTTGAACGCATTCAGAGCTGCCGGTTCTTTATATACATCTTCCGCCAGTTTGCCTGTTGCCGCCATGGACATTGTCGGTTCAATGTTCGACTCCGGAGTTGGAGCCTGCTTGTTGATGTCGCCTTCAGGAAGTGCGTCATTGGAGATATTCTGCTGAGTCTCAGTTCCTTTTGCAGCTGGCTCATCGGTTCGCTTCTTTTCGTCAGCGGCTGGTGGTGCGTTTTCGTTCGGCTTATTTTCATTGACTTTTGTTTGCGGCAAGTCAGACTGCGATTTCGCGTTGCTTTCTTCAGGAGCTTTTCTGGTCTGTCCTTCTACTCCATCGGTACCAGGGGTGGAATCTAGCGAAGCGCTCGCTGGCGTGTCAGCCGTATGATTCTTTAGCGGTTGCTTTTTTGCTGTTCCTGGTTCAGCGGTGCGATCATTGCTGCCGAAAAGGGATGCTTTTGAAATTTTGAAGAGGTCAGATAGCGGTGGAATTTCCAGTTGATCATTGACGCTCGAATCTGGCTTACTAACTTGTTGGCGAAGTTTTCCGAAGAAGCTGGACACCTCGCCAGATGAGGGTAAAGGTAGTATCAGATCACTTTCTACTGATTTCGACGTTAAAGCATCGTTCGTTTGGGGTCTTGAGGACTCCGATTGAGAAGCTGCTGCCTTATAAATGTTGTCGTTTGATGAGGTAGATTGGGGGATGTTGTCGTGCGCAGACGACGTCCCCGTCGTATCAGACGGGACAGTTTGTTGTCTTGCCATTTTGAAATAGAAACCTAGCGGGTAGGGGCCAACGTGGTAAAGACTGAGTCACAGTCATAACTTCGAGTTCCAATATCTAAAAAAAATGTACCCAAATTGTTCCTGAAACCGCCCAGGCAACAGCCTGACAACAACCAGGCAACAACTTAACAACAACGACGATTTGCCAACCCAGTTCACTGTCTGAAGTTTGTTATAAAGCTCACGTACTATACAAAACAAGCTGGGACAATATCAAAAGCGGCGCGGGCATTATGCCAGGGCGACCGATGCGGCAAAGAGGGTAACTGCCTATGGAAGCAGCCTCAAATAAGCCTTGTGATGAAACAAATTTCAAAGCAAGCATCAGCACTGAAAAATCGTCGTTCTGGAACTCCGTCGATATGACGTCGAAAGACGACTCCAGTGCTCTGACTAAGTTGAGAGAAACTCTTACGAAGCCAGATTCCGAGAAGCTCCATCCTTTGAGCATCGACTGGGATAGTGATACTGCAATTGGTGGCGGATCAGAGAAACTGTCCGCTGCCGAAAAGGATGCATCGTTTTCTCAAGAGAAAAAAGCCGCTGGCGATACGAATGAAAAGCAGGAGCTATCAAAAGATGGACCAGTTGGATCAGCAATTGAGAATTTGCCTGCTAGCGTTCAAGGATTAACAAAGGCAGCAATTCAGGATCTTCAGGATCAACCTAATCGAGCTTCTAGAAATCTGGAAGCAGCAATTAAGCAAGCAGCCAAAACCGGTAATCTTGGTGGGTTTTGCGAGGCATTCAACGAACAGCTCAAGGCAGCAGGACTCCCTCAAATGATCCTGCATGACAGGCTTGGAATGCAGGCTGGCGATCATCACTTCGACCTTTGGAATAAGGGAACAAACAAGCTTATCGACCAGATTGGTCCGGTTAATGAACGACCTGTAGGTCCGAAAATAGCTGCAAACAAAAACGCTCTCCCTCAGGATGCACCGGATGGAAAGAAAGATTCGGAGAACTCTGAAAAACGACAACTGGTATTAGGTGCATTCGAACAACTGAAGGATGCACCATCGTCAGTATCAGCCGAGAAATTCGTTGAAAAAATCGCTGAAGCAGCAAAGACTGGTGATGCGAGTGCACGCAATGCGCTTCTTCTGCTTATCGCCGCTGGAGACAAAGGAGCGGAGTGGCAGAAGCAACTCCAGCCAAACGATGTTGGCTACGAAACGCTCCCAGATCTCTCAAAATTGCCGAAGGATGTCCGTGAGCAAATCAAAGTAAGTGCGGTGAAGGGTCTCATCGATGTCGCCAGCAATCGTAACGGTCTGGAGGGTTACGAAGCAACTCTTCTAGGTCTGGCCTTGGTAGGGACTGTCAACGATAGCAAGGGCGATGGTCCTCTATCGACAAGTATCCGTGTCGCGCTCAAGACAACCACGGGTGCCCCTGTCGATGCAAAGGCGCCCGCGGATGTAACATCGGCCAGACGCGTCGAAAAAGTGCTGGACGGACTTTTTCAGGCGTTGAAAAACACCGACGACTCTGGCAGCCGAGGCGTAAAGGAGCTGACTAAACAATACATCGAAGCCGTCAATTCCCCCAACAACCGATTCGTGGAAGATAAGTCGGACAGAGGAGTGCGCCGCCTGGGGGATATAGGCGACAACTTTCGACTTCATGTCGAACACTTCCGCGAGCAAGCTAAAACCGGCAGTAAGGAGGCGATTGCGATTCTGGCTGCATTGTCGGATGGTTCCGGAACAAGCAACGAACGCGCCAATCCCAAAGACAATCCGAGTGATAAAAAGCCTGGCCATAGACTGGCAAAGACAGCTTCGGACGATCTTGTGCAGGTGGCGAAAACCTCGCCTGAGATGAGGTCCGCAATATTGGACGCGCTGATGAACAGCAGCCTTAACAAGGCTTCGAGCCCAGGCAGCATGAAGCTGGAAACGTTAGGGCGCGTCGCTGGTCTAGATCCGGAGAACATTTCCAAAGATGTGCGTCTTGCACTCAGAGATGGTTTGGAGCGCCCTCGCGAGCATAAAGATGCAGCCAAAGGGATGATCGCTCTGGGCGCCGGTCTCGACATCAATGATGTTGCTCATCTCACCAAACATCTCACACCGGATGTCATCGAGCAATTGTCTAAAGGCTCATTCAAGTTGAACCCGGAGAGAGGTCGCGATCTGTCCAATCAACTAGCCAAAATAGCCACTAATAGCGATGGCGCGAATACACCTGAGCAAAGCATTAACGCCCTTAAGGCACTTGGCCATGTCGGCGTTTTTCATGCCACTGATAGCAGTACCAATGCACTGAAATCGTTGAGTGGTGTAAAAGGACGTGAGCATCTTACTCAGCAAATCAAACGGCATGATCCTACCCTGGAGAAGACAGCCGTGGCAGATTTGGTTGAAGTCATTCAGATGGAAGCAGGCAAAACACTCCTGACGATTGCAGAGAAATCACCGTTCAACTCTCGGCGCACGGATGCGTTCGATGCTTTCGCCGAACAGAATTGGGGGCAACAATTTTCTCGCGCCCTTACTAATAACACAGATGGTACTCAGCGTCTGCTCGATTTGATGCACCACAATCCTGACAATGTTTCCATGCAAAGCGGTATTCCGAAATTACTTTATGGAATTGACAAGTCCACTATCGGCGATAAGTCCCGCAATATTGAGCACCCCTCTCGATATGCTGATGGGACCGGTCGGATCGCAGCAGCATTCAAAGATATGGGAGTGTCAATGAATGAGGAGTCCTTGCTTAAGTTCACAGACCTGGCGATAAAGAATTACGGTAGAGAATTTGTAGAAAAGATTCCGGCTAGAGTCGCCTTGATCAACTCTTTGCCAACAGATGCAAAAAAGGCTATTACGGCATTCGAAGGCGAAATCAAGGAGCCGTTGAACCTGGCGGGAAGAACGATCGACGCTCGTACTTTCAATCGGTTGCCCGAGCAGTTGAGACAACAGCTCTCAGGTACGGCAGGTGTGCTGGTTGAGCCGACAACTCTCAGGATACCAACAGGCACCAATTTATCCCCGGAGATCTGGGCGCAGTTTCCTCAGGAGCTAAGAGCTAAGCTCTTTGACGGTGCTGGTAATCGACCCATCAAAGGCGTAGACGTCGACCTGAGCGGCAAAACAATCGACGCAGTCTCGTTCAACAAATTAACTGAAGCGCAAAGAGCGCTTCTCAACGGTACTGGGAAAAAACTATTTGAAGGTGAAGTACTCACGGATCTATCTCGCGTGGGGCTAAACGCGGATCAATTCAACAAATTAGACAGCAGTCTGAAGCTGGCGCTTGGTCACCCCGCCGATGTTGCCGCGGGTTCGATGATTTCACTCAGTGGGCAGTCGATTGATTCTACGACTTTCAATCGCCTTCCTAATGATGTTCGCATCGCCATTACTGGTTACTCAGATGATCTTCCCACCGGACGTTTACTCAAAGATCTTTCATCAATGAGCATTGATGCCACTGTTTTCAATTCATTACCCAAAGAGAGTCGCCATGCACTGAGTGCCAGCAGCGACCTCCTTGATCCGTCTGCCGTGCTTGGTCGTCTCGCCAATGGCACTATAGGAGATGCAGCGTCCACTACTCGCTGCCTGATCGGACCGCCGCCTCCGGAAGTGAAACTCGAGAATATGATTAACAGCGCCAATCTGAAGGCCGAAAACGATCAGAAACAATTAGGAGACCTCAAGAACGCTCTTACAGATTCTTCTAACAGACTCAAGATACATAGTGAAGATGGAGTAGGTTTTCTCGGAAAGGTGGACGACTATCTAACCATCAAAGGCGGGGGTGATCGACAGAACTCTTTCATCAACGCACAAGGTCACAAGGTTTTTAATCTGACCAACATTGAGCTCGATATTGCGAAGAAGGAGCAACAAGCTCAATTCTCGGATTCATTTGCCAAATCATTGGAAGTGGCTCAAGCAAACTTCCTATATATGGGCCTCATGAGTCAGGGAAGAACCGAACAAGCTGATGAATTGGCTCTCAATGTTATGGCCAAATTCGGGCGTCCTGGACCTGGTGGTACACCTCGGCTGGTCAATGCACCTGACATAGAAAAGGCACTCATGGCTAAAGGTGAGGGCACCAACAGCAGTGTCATTGATAGATTATTTCGAGCCGGCAAATCACAATTCGGAGATTACAAGCTCAATAACGCAATCGGGACTTCAGAAGGAGTGGAGCAAGGTCTCAAACTACTCGCCTCGATCTCTCCCAGCAAATCAACGGATGGACGCAAAGTGATGGCGCCGACTGATGCGGCTCTGTTGCGCAAGGAAGGATTCGCTGGTATTGACTCTGAACCAGCCGTGAGAAAACTCACCGGTTTATCGAAAGAAGTATCGGATCAGTTGGTGACGCTCGGCACCGAAATTGGTGCAGTGAAAAATAATGGAGATCGCTTCAAGGATTTCATCAGCGATGTTAATCGAAGAGGTGATTCTCTCGAAAAGAGTCTCAACAAGATGACCCCTGAAGAGCTGAATCGCATTAAGGAAGTTCGCAACCAAATGGAACAGACCTTGAAGGATGGCAGCATCAGGGATGACACCACGAGGGACGATCTGACAAAGAGAATAAATGCACTTGACACTGGCCTTCTGTTGTTCGACAAAGACTTTCACAATGACAAGTCGCAGCAAGACAAAGTGAAGAGGCGCGACTCTCTGAAAGAGGAAGTGAAACGCTTGCAGAGCGCTCAGGAAAGACAATCACAGCCACCACATGATGGTCTCTACCAGTGCCTCCTCAAAAACCATTCAGTAAATGATGCTGATTCTCTATATTGGAAAACTAAATTGAGTTCTGCTGGGCAAGAGTTGCAAATGCTCAATGGTTCCCTAGACGTCCGTCAAAAGCTCGACGAGATGCTTGAGTTGGTACGATCGCCGGAAGTACAGCGAGAAAGTGACTTCCAACAATGGATGGCTAAGGACGGCGTTGAGATTTTGGCGGCGACAGCAGCTGCAGTTGCTGCAGTCGCATTCGTGGCAGCTACATTCGGAACAGGCGCTATTCTCCTGGGCGCTGCGGGCACTGCAGGTTTTATGCTTGGACGCGAACTAACAAAAGAAGTTCAGCGTGCCCATGGCATTCGCAATGACGGCTCACTCGCTGGAGACTATAGTCGAGGTCAGACTCTCACAGACGACTATGGCAACCGCCGTTCGATGGATTTCTGGGATGACGTTGCTAAGCCTTATACCCTCGAATTAGGCATGGGAACAGCCTGTGCGTTTGCCGGGGGAAAAGCGGGCGCCTATATAGGACAAACTCTGCGAAGCTTAGGAAGGTCTGGAATCAAACAGCTCTCTGGAGAAAGCGGTAAATCGCTCGTGAGGCTTACTGAAAACATAACTGCTCTTGAAGGTCAGACAGCGAAGTCCCCATGGGTGAATGAACTGGCGAATGCAGCGTACCGAGAAGCTCGGATGCAGGCCTATGGTCTACCGGCCTCCTATGTAGCGGAGGCTGGGATTACGGATACGCTCAAAACACTCGGTGTCGCCATTTGTGACGCAAATGCACTAACCTCCTTCCTCGTTGCGACTGCTGTGAGTGCTCCCTGCGGTGCATTGCACCCCAGAGTATTGCCCCAGACGGATTCTGCACCACCGCGCCCTGGCGAGCCAAACCTGCGATTACAACATTGTGCTTCCAGAGAAGTTGTGGATACTTACATAAAATCAGCCGAGAATAACGGGTCCGTCATCGAGCGAAAGTCCGATGGTGCATTCGTTGAGACAACCAAAGACGGCCTCAAAGTGGAATTTTCGAGGGTCGGTTCAGAGCCGAAGGCAGCGTTGTCACTACCGGAAGCGAACAACGCACGTGACACTTCGCCGGCGCCGGCTGCCAAAAATGACCCTGTGCAAACCGCTCGTCTCAAACAACAACTTGATGCGATGATGAAGCCCGCAACAGAATTGAGGACTGCACTGGACCGATTCGACATAGATTTTTTCTCGGACAGAAGTGGCCTCCTGAAGGAAATCAACAACTTACCAGCGACCGACGAGGGTAATGCAAAAGCGCTTAAACTCAATGAAAAGCTCGAACAATTGGAACAGAAGTATGCGAATGAGCGCGTCGAACTTCGGAGACAGTATGAATCCACGAGAGACTCGATTCTGTTCACCGACCAATACCGTCAGGCGGAAATTGCTCACAGCATGAGTAGGGGTCTGTTCCCCCGAGGCGAATTTCTCGTCGATGTCCCCGACCGAGGTAAAGTGTTGCTAGTGGTGGAGATGGGTAAAAACGATAGTTTGTCTGACGGTATGCCTGTTCCTGTCAAGCATGTAGAAGAACTAATGCACGCTCTCAAGAATGCCGAAATCATCCCGGACAAAGTTCGAATTCGAAATATGTCCAAAGACTCAGGGTATCTAATGCGCCTCGATGGATACTACGAAATTGGCATAAACATTGGCACAGATACCGCTCCTCTGCGGATGACCTACAATCACGAAACTGGTCACCTCTACGACTTCAAGCATTTCCGTAACAATGCCAAGCCAGAAGCCATCGCCGAAATCTCGGATGCCTACAAAGCGGCATTGCTTCGGCCAGGCGGTCCGGCCGACGTCATCGCGAAACATCTAAAGGAGAATATTTCTGCCGCGCATCGCGAAAAAATCACAGCGGAACTTACCGATCCTGCTAATCACGATATCCTCTCAGACAGGCTAAAGGCGGGCGGTCAAAGCGAGAAAATGAAGTACTACGCCTGTAAAGGTGAAGTATTCGCTGAGATGTACAAACTCTACGTCGCAAAGCAAGGCATGATGAAGCAGAACGGCGGGCAGGAACCCACGTATGCTCAGCTCCTCGAGCGTTTTACCGCAGAACCGCGGCGAGATGTGATGAAGGGCATGGAGAGTGTTTACAAAGTCCTTGAAAAACATGCATTCAAGGAGTTCGAAGTTATAAGAAAGGCGAACTCGAAGTGAAACTAAAGTATCAAAGAACGGGCGACCAAGCTTTGGATCGCTTCTTTTTCTTCTTCGCGGTGGCTGCCGGCAGTTCGAGCCCAAAGAACAAACGAAGCCACTCCTCGAGCTCTGCAAAGTCGACAGCTTTTCCTGATGCGATCATGAACGAACGCATCTTGTCGCTAAACCCCTCGCCGCTGAACACAACTAAACCGGTGATCGGCCAGGCATCGATATCCTGGATAGTGGCCACGACCTTTTCCTCGGCGGTACCTGGTGAGTCCTGTGCTTTGCATTCAATTCCCAATCGTCGCTTCGAGACTGGATCTGTTAGAACCACATCAATATAGCGCTCTGCTCCCCACAATCGCCGACCGCATCTATATTGTTCTCGTGATTCGAGTTGAAGGTCGCCTGCAAGTGCGACTACTTGCTTCGCTAGTCTGTCTCCAGCTCGAACGGCTGTTCCTGTGCCTGGCATATACTCCTTCTTTGTTTGCTAAATAGATCCGATTTGCTCAATCAGTCGGCGAATTTTTTTCTCCGCTGCAGTGTTGTTGGCCGCACCGATCATGTTGGCATAGGTATTCAATGCAGTCAGCGCCTGCTCTTTTGCTTCCTCAACGGTCTGGGGTACCGCTTTTGTGTTCGCTAGAACTTGAGAAAACTCATTCAAGAAACTCTCTTCATTCAGCCGCAAGAAAGAAGGCCTAACTGTAAATTGCGCTGGTCTTGCCCCATCAACTGGATCTAGATAGTGCTTCCATTTTTTTGATACGTAAGTTCGCGCCGTCTGTGATTTCCATCCAGTAGTTTGTTCGAGCTCTTCCAGACTAAAGGGTCTTTCGCTTTTTGCGCAATCGTACAATAGCTGAAACGCGCCTAGCGCCGAGGAGTTGCGCCTGACCACGCCTGTCTTTGCCTCCGCGGTCGCCCGCGGCGGTGCGGTTGGCACTGCTGCTGGTACTGCTGCTGGTACTGCCTCAGCGCCTGCTTGTGTTGGGGACTCTAGTTCGTCTTCTGCTGCGGCCTCTGTCTCTTGTTCGGACTCCGGCGGAGCCTCTAGCTCGGCCTCTGCTGCGGCATCCGCTGCCGCCTCTTGAGCTGCCTCTGATGCTGCCTCCGGGTCTATCTCTGTCTCTATCTCTGTCTCTTCGCTCGAACTTACTTTCTCCGAGCAGCTCGGGTAATTCATTATGATGAGCTCCGAGATCTTGCCGCGTCGATCGGCCTTGCAGTTCACCATTCTGTTTGCGAACGCGCGCTCTATCCGATAGTCAGGATAATTGTCCAGGAAATACGTATCCGACGAATCGATATTGTCCGGATCCGAATTACTAATCATTAGCTTGCACCCTAGAACAGTCGCCTCTCGGGCGAAGTCGGCCAGTCGCTTCTGATCGGCATTAGTAAAAGTGCTTGATGAGTACGCGGTAAAGTTGGCGGTCTCGGTAAGAGGTCGGTAGGGAGGGTCTAAATATACGAAGGTCTTTGAATCCAGGTGCTCGCGTACGCACGTGAAATCACCCAGCAGAATTTGAGTTCTTTGGAGAATTTGAGAGACTGCTTGCAGATTACCTGGATCGCAGATTTTGGGGTTGTCGTATCTTCCGAAGGCTACGTTGAACATTCCCGCGGCATTGACTCTAAACAATCCGTTGAAGCAAGTCTTATTCAAGAAAAGGAGTTGAGATGTTCGCTCTATCCAATCGTCGGAGTAGGTTTGAACATCAATGGAAAACTTCTGATCATTGAATTCTTTTCGAGTCTGATAGTAATACTCTTGTCTATCGGTATCATCGAGAGATAGATATCTAATCTGTATGTTTTGTAGGCGCTGGATAAGTAAATCAACTTGGCTCTTGATAGTCCAATAAGCCAGAATCAGATCTTGATTGCTGTCAGCAATAATCAGCTTCTTTACAGCATATTTCTGTGCCACGTGGAGAAAGAATGAGCCACCGCCGACGAACGGCTCGACATACTTCTCAACGCTCCCATCACGCAACTCAAGCGGCACATTCGAATCAAGTTGCTCTATGAGTTGTGTCTTACCACCAACCCATTTCAAAAATGGCTTCGCTACAGTGCGGCCAACTAGCTCGGGCGCTGATTGCGTCTTTTGCTTAAACGGTGATTCTACAAACATTGAATCGAGGCCTCGTATGTTTTTATTATGCACTGAGTCGAAATTTTTCGAAATGGTCCAGGGGTATATGCGGGAGATATGGAGTGGCGCCAAATTCGGTGTCGATGTAAAACATCCTACCGAACCAGACTGCGAAATATATGCGCCGGCGTTGCGTGCTCAAAACTAATGTTATTTGTCGCTGGCTGATTCGAATCCTTGGAATAGACAGTGCAGAAAAATCTAAATTCGTTTCTTATCCAGCCTACGCACCGTATGTGGTGAAGTGATCAAACACAATTCATCCCGACGAATCAATCTGACTAATTTGCACCAACGAGATCGAAAACGCAGTTCGCAGCGATTCGACATTAGTCTCACCGTCGGCGATGTCGTGTCGAGCAGATTCGATCACGCCCAAAAGTTTCTTGACGCAGTATGAGCGTTGCGCTCCGTGTTCGAAGATATCCTCTCAATCCGTTGAGACATGAATTGAGGCTTGCGTAGTCGGCGTTCACCGCTTTCGCGTTGGAATCTTACGTTGATTGATCGAAGACTTTTCAAACTTTCGGACTCACATGACATAGAATTTAAATACGCAAGGATTTGCAATCGAAAGATCCGATCGGGAGCAAGGGGCATGGTGTCACAATTGGTGGCTATCGCAGTTATCATTTCTCTTCTATGGATAGCGAATATGCCTGCTCTGGCTGCCGACGATCCTTTGACTTCGCAACACTTGGCAGTCTTACTCACCAAAAGAGCCCAAGTTCAACAGCAGATCCACAATTCTCAACAGAGGCTTCGTCAACTGGAGCAGGATCGCAGGGACAAACTTGAAGAGCTAGGCGAACTCACCAGAGCACATGCCGAACTTGCTAATCGACGTCAGTTCACAAAGGCTGTTGAGGACGAAATCGCCGCCCAGAATGCCAACTTGCGCCGAATCGAAGAGCAGCGATCTGATTGTCTAGAAGAACTCGACGGACTTTACATTGGTCTGTCTGAGATTAATCGCGATGTCGCGGATAGCAGTAAAGCATCAAATTAGGAGGTCGGGCAAAATGCAACTACGCACCTGGAAAAAGGTTCTCTGTTTATTGAGTACTTACGTAATTGCGCTGTCACCTGCGATGGCTGCAGAAGCTGGCACATCTGAGAAGGTTGCTAAATGCTTTGATGGATACAAGGGTACCTTCGTCATGCGCGATGCCGCAGGAAAGCCTGTGCTGCAATACAACGATGAGCTTGCATCAAAACCTATTTCTCCATGTTCTACTTTCAAGATCGTCATTGGTTTGATCGGGTTGGAAACAGGAGCGATCAAGGATGAGAATCAAATCGAGAAATGGGATGGTGTAAAACAGCCCGTCGACACGTGGAACAAAGATCACAACCTCAAATCAGCTATGAGTGAATATGTGAATTGGTATTTTCAGCGAGTCAGTGCCAAGATCGGGCAGAAAGATTTGGAGAAGTATTTGAAGCTTTTGCATTACGGCAACGAAGACATGTCCAGCGGAATCGAAGACTTCTGGATGAGTTCTGCAGGGTCGTTGCGGATCTCACCGGCACAGCAGGTTGATTTTCTCGAGCGTCTTTATGCGGAAAAACTTCCTTTGTCTGCCAGATCTCAGCAGATAGTCAAGAAACTGATGAAGTGCGACGAAAGCCCGACAGCCGTTCTCTTCGGTAAGACTGGTACTGAACAGAAAGACGGACAGCTAGTCTCCGGTTGGTTTGTCGGATTCGTTGAAAGCAAAAAAGGCAACTATGTTTTTGCGACTCACATCGATGGAACCAGTCGCGTGACGGGAGCCAAAGCTCGCGAGGTATCGAAAAAGATTCTTGCCGAGCTCGGGGATTGGTAGTACGTCGCCATTGGTCCATCTAATGATGCGAGCGGCTCGAAGCAATAACATGATCGAAGGAAAGAACCCTTCGGTTGCGTCGATATCGTGTTTGGTCGGCCACCTGTGAGCAATCGATACGGAATGACCCCGGATCAACCAACTTTGCTGAATATTCTTTTGTAAGCTCGCACGAAGCGCTGTCGCAGCGCCATCGGGTAGCTCGATCGGTCGAGAAATGCGAGATCAGATGCGACCATGTATCTGATTACGAGTAGTGGCAGAGGACTCTGCAATGGTCGGAACCGGTCGTTATGAACGCCCTCGCCCTTGTGGTCCTTATGAAACTCACCGAGCATCAGACCCAGCTCTACGAAGTGCGGCTTGAGCCGCTGATGTGCGGACTCAACGATGTTGCCGGCAGCGGCGTCGGGTAGTCCGGAAAAAATAAGGACAATGGTCTTGTTGAGCCTTGCATTCCCCTGTGTTGGTTCCATCTGCAGGAATAGTTCCGCGTACTGTTTAATGGTGGCATCCAACTTCGCTTCCGACGGATCCGATACTGCGATGGTTCGAAAAGCAATCGAATCATCACGCAATGCCCTGGGGAGAAAGGGACAAACAGGTCCCTGACGCCCGAGCTCTGGATGCGGTTTTGCCACGAAATTTCGAATCCATGACAGAGTCTTCATCTGTGCGGGGCAAGCCAGTCCCGCCGTCTTCCTGACATCGACTTGTCGAGGGCTGAATAGAAATCTGCTTAGCCTTGCAAAGGGGCATCGGCTTTCACGGACTTCGGCGGCGACCAGTGGCGCTGGGTAGGTCTCGCTATTGATGTTAACTGGTAGTTTGACAACTGTATTCATGCCCTAAGACTATCGATTCGTCTCTCTGGGTTCTTATCGAAAATTGCTATTTTTCGATCCAGGGGTCTCGAGCGCTATACTGATCAGACACCAAAATGTTGACGACCAAGTGAATATCGTCAGAGACACTAGATTTTGCGTAACCAACTGGTCCGCTATCAAGCGCGAACAGTGGCCCAACATGGTTGCCTGCGCAAAACATGTCGGACCGACGACCTGGGCCTGGCCAAAGCGAGTCACGCCGCTGTCGATCAAGTGTTTGCTCAATTCCGCAGAAACTTACGAGTTACCAGGACGAACTGTAACTGTCAACAATGACTCTTACCTGATCATTAACGAAGGTACGGAATACTCGAGCTATATTGATAGTGTCGCAGACGTGGAGACGGCGACAGTTTTCATCGCACCTACTACCGTTGCTGATGTGTTCGCCAGTTTGCGCTATCCAAATCACAAACAGCTGGACGAAGATGTGCCACTTCCCTCGGTGCAATTTGTCGAGCGATTGTATCCGCGTAATGACCAATTGATTTCGATTCTTACAGCCATTCACAAGCGCACCAATAGTTCTGCAGAAGATATAGAGATTCAGCAACTACTTTACGCATTAATCGAACACTTGGCGAGCGTGCACGATGGAGTGAATGGCGAAATCGATGCTTTGAAGTTTACGAAAGCTAGTACCCGAGAGGAAGTTTATAGGCGGCTGTACATCGCTCGCGATTACATGCTCTCCGACCTCAGTCAGAAGCAAAACCTCGAGCAAATTGCAACGCTTGCAGGATTTGCACCACATCATTTTTTGCGGCTGTTTAAAGAAGTGTTCGCAACCACTCCACACCAATACCTGCTCTCGAGGCGACTGGAGAAGGCAAAGTCACTTCTACATAACAGCAAGTTATCCGTCAATGAAATTTGTGCTGACACCGGCTTCGCTTCTCTTAGTTCTTTCAGCAGTCTCTACAAGAAGAGATTCCTAGTATCGCCATTGAAGGACCGCCAGCAAGGCAGAGACTGGTCATTTTGAAAAATCGCGCGTAGCCTAAATAGCTGACCTTTGGACAAAAAATTCACAGATAGGACCTATCCTACCTATATGACGAGCATTGCCATGGCTGGGGGCGGAAGTGGCAATACGATTCTGGCGCGGATTTCGAGCCAGGCAGAGGAAGGAGCGGGAAATGGAGAGAAACTTAGATTGCGGCGACACGCCTTTTATAGGTATTTTTCGACAACCCTCAGAAGATGAGGTTCCGACGAATACAAGCTATTGGGAAAAATATATTCGGTCAGTAACTCAAGACGAATCTGCTGGCTCGCAAGCAGCAGGCTGGCTTTTGTCTGTGTTTGAACCTCAACTTGTATTCACTCCGGTTGGGCAGCAACTCGAGACGAAGGATAACGAAGTCGAGCAGTTTTGTAATGAAAAAGCCCGTAACCAGTCGTCCGACCTGGTTAAGTCGCTGGTGAGCGATTCGGGTCAGGCGTCTGGCGCGACTGATGCCGAGATCAATGAAATTGACGCGTATTTCGACCTGGCAGGTGGTGGCAGAGTTCACTACGATAAAAAAGGAAGAATACTGCGTACTGAAGATGGTCGCGGCAACTGGCGAGAATTCCGGCGTGGAGCTGACGGTGCGATTCGCGAGATTAAAGAATCGAACGGTTTGGTTCTCTCGTCTCAGGATGGAAAGAGATTCACCGTCGGCAGTAGCGATACCGAGTTTAATACCATAAAGGATCCTAAGATTTACGAAAACGGCACATATGATTTTGCGCTTGAAGGTGGTGGCACGCTACGTCGAGAGTTAAATGGTTGCATAAAAGTCTGGGATTCAAACAACGCGTTGATCGAAGTATGCTCTGATGATGGTAGTCGCGTCGAGTACGACGAGAAAGGTAACATCACCTCGACGACTGATGTTACTGGCGCGAAGAGAGAATTCGTGTATGAAAATGGAAAACTAGTCCAGGTCACCGAAGCAAATGGCGCAGTCTATAAATCGAACAATGGGACGGAGTGGAGCCAGGTCGATGGGCCGAAGCAACCGGGCGGTGAAATGAAGCTGGGCAGATATGAGATTTTGCCTGATCGAGTTACATTTACTACAGAAGCGTCGATTTTTCCGTTCGAGTTGAACGGCGAAGGACAGAACAAATTCGAATCTGCATCTGCGTCTGACCACAGCCAGACCGTTTATGACGTAGACCGCGTTGATGGTTCAAGAATGCGCTTTGGCGCTAACCGGCTTCCCATATCGGTCAAGACAGCACAGAATGAAGAGACGCGAATTCGCTACGATTCTCAAAATCAAGTGAGCAAAGTCGATTTTCCTGACGGTAATCAATGGGTCAGAACAGGAGTGGGCGAGTGGTTGAACACGAAATCAAATCAACGATGGAAGGGGACAATCACTGCTGACGAATCTGGCTGTATAAGAATGGCTCCGAAGGAATTTGAAGTTTCAAAAGATGTCGTAAACCTGTTTGCCTTGAGGGGAGAAAAGTACGTACCGACGTCATTCACGCGAAGACCTGACGGCTGGATAGAGAACGCCGGTATTGGCGGTCACTTTTTGACTAAGCAGAGTGCTAATGGCTCTTATCTGAGAAAAGACTTTGCATCCAATAAGATTACGGAGATGGGCGACTCAAATGGAGTTCGAACATATATCCGCTACGACGAGAGGAAGGAGATAAACGAAGTCGAGGGTGCCGACGGCACCTGGAATACGACCAACGGCGTAGATTGGACGAACAATAAGAATGGCGAGAAGAAACAAGGCGCCTATTCGGTCACCCCCGATGGAGTCATTAAATTCAAAAGCGCGAATGATGGATCCGTTACTGCACAAAGTAGCGCTGGTGTGACTATAAAGTTGGACAAGGTCGGCAATGTCGAATGTATAAAAATGGCCAACGGACAATCGCGCAGTTTTGCCTATACCGGAACGCCACCAAAAATGGTTCGTATCACCGAACCGGATGGTAGTGAGTGGAACCGCAAAGATGATGAAACTTGGGCTAGAAGCGGTTCTGGAGAGACTCGCAAGTTCGCTCCCTCGTTTAATGCGGATGGTTCGCTGATCCTTCGAAGCGAAGATGGTAAGGAGCGAAGTGTATATCAAGTCAGCGGTAGAACCCTGAAGTTCCGCGATGGAAGACTAGAAGAGGATACGCGAGCCGATGGCACGAAGACTGATTATAAGTACGCTAACGATAAAATTGTAGAAGTCCATATAAAAACAAAGAGCGGCGAAGAGTGTTGGGCCGATGGGCAAGGACGACTTCTCCGTCAGAACGTAAAGGGTTTTGTTCGCGAGTTTGGCTATGGAGATGACGGAAAGGTCACCTTCGTAAAGCATGAAGCGGGTGAACTCAGGTTTAACGCTGATAAAAAACAGTGGTTCAAGTCTGGCTCTCAATTTGGCTTCGAGGGCACGGTGGAGCTGACTCCAAACGGAACTATCATTATTGATGACACCACGAACGTACGTGCCGAGGTTCGAAGCACTGATGGCTCTTATCGCATCACGGAAGGCGACCCACAGTTCACTCGAGCATACGATGCTAAAGGACGACTTTCGGAGACTATTGACTGCAATCATGTAAAACGTGTTTTCGGCTATGACGGCTCTGGTAGGCTCAATAAGATTTCCGAGTTTAGAAGCCTCTCGGAACAGCCTGTGACCTGGACCACGGAAGATCAACAAAATTGGAGCGCAAGCACAGGAGAGAGAAAAACATTTTCCGCCAAGTTAGAGCAAGACACCGGGAAGTTGAGTCGAGACTATGGCTCATATAATCTCGAGATTAATACTCCCAAGGGCGAAACGATCTATGTCAATCTGGGCATTCTTGATGGTCGTGCTAAGGCGATTCATAAGTACCTTTTTGAAAACGGTGTCGTTGAAAATGTAGTCGAATCGCTTGAGCGGCAAGATCCTATCGTTAAGAGTATGACAGGACTCTGCGGACCAGTCTCCGATTGGTTCAAAAAGGAAACCGGCATCGATACGACCGGTGCTGTTGTTAAACTTGCCAAAGAAAGCTTCGGCAATAAACTCGTGAAGGTAATGAATCCAGACGTAGAAGCGGTGCGCGCACTTCTGAAAAACATGACCAAAGAAGAACGCGATCTGCTCGCTGATGTTTATCAAAAAAAATACAAGATGAGTCTTCCTCAAGCATTTAATAGCTTGCCCTTACGAGAAGGTGATGCAAAGGCACTTACCGTCGCGCTCGAGCAGAATGAAGGTGAGGTCGATTACGCCGCAAATATTGAGGCTGCACTTTTAACCCGAAAGGATTTGCTGGGAAGATCATCCGCGAATTGCGAAAAGGAGATTAGAGATACTCTGTCGCGATTGCCCAAGGAGAAGCTCGACAAGGTCGCTGCCGAATTTCAAGCAAGAACCGGGAAGAGTATGGAAGAGGTATTGTTACGCGGAGAACTTTCTGAACCGACGAAGAAGGCGCTTGCAATCTATTTTAAGGGTTGCGATAAACTGACCAAGGAAGATCGCTTAAGCCTGGCTTATATCGCCATTGATGCGCAAAGCGTCGACATGGTTGAAGAAGCATTCCGCGGTGCACCGAAGGAGGTGCGTGACCAGTTCTTCAAAGATGGTGGAAAGGAGAAGCTGGAGTTAGCCTTCAAAGGCTCGCCGATTAACATGTTCAAATATGCTCTAGGTGGAGATCTGGTGTGTGAAACGGTGAAATTCGGATTCGAGTCAACAGGAGCCGATCGGGCGCTTGGTATCAAATTCGGCAACTTCAACGTTAGTGAAACCGACTATCGCAATGCGTATGATTATGCGCGTACCGGTAGGTTAGGAGTTGGATCTCAGGTTCTTGCCAATCTCAGTTGGGTGGGTGACAACGAGAAGTCAATTGAAAAAGCCTTCTACACCATGAGCGATGAAGACCGAAGACTTTACATGATGGGTCGGGCGCTTGTTGCGCAAAAAGCTTCGTTCACCGAGACTGCACTGTCATTGGTGCCGCAGGATCAAAAGCCATTGTTGCAGTTTGGGTTGCAGAAGTTTCCCGAGGCTCAGCGCCTTCTCCAGAGTAGAATCGCGTTCGAAACGGAAAATCGCATGACACCACAACAGTTCGAACAACGATTCGGCAAGGTAAGTGACGAGGAGAGAAGACGGGCAGTTGAGTATTACCTGGAGGTGCATTCCGCAATGGAGAAAGGGGCAGGCATGCGCTTCGCTCCTGAGACACAACGAGTCGAGATGCTCCGCTGGGAAGACATGATTGCATACAAGGGCGGAACACTTCTGAGTAAGCTAGCGGATCATTGCGGTTGTTTTTATCACTCAACGAAAAACGATATTTTTAGATCAATCGAGACAATCAGTCAAGAGGATTGGGAGCAGTTAAAGAATCTGCCTGAGAATGAACGCAAGGAAGTTCTAACTGCGATCCACAGATGTATATTCGCATTCAAGGGTGCCGAGGTTGCCGATCGTTGCTACCTCCTGCTCAATGAAAAGCTCGGTGCTAAAGATTATGCAGCGTCTCAGAAGCTTGGGCGTCGCACTGTTCTCGATACCATAAAAGACAACGATCAGATCAAAGATCTGAGTAAAGAGTCATTTTCCAACGTTATCGATCATGCTTATGGCGTGAAGAAAGGACCGATTCTGGAAGCTATCGACAACATGCCCGAAAGCGAACGACAGCGCTACAGGACAGACGACAATTACAAACTCTTACTCGACAATGAACTGGATCGAGCTTTGGAACCAGGTTCTGCTGCCAGGAAAGCGGCCAGCGATATGCTGCAGAGGATTTCATCTAACACCTATGAGGGAATGGATCAAATAGACCGATTGAATCTGCGCATCGTTCAAGATGAAGAACAACAAAAATACACTGGTATCAGTGTATCGCTCATCACTCCGACAATTCTCCCTCCTGCTGGGCCCTTCGCTGCAGTACCAGGTGCCGATCGGGTAGTTCAATCGGCTGGTCAAAAATCCGGACTGCTCACGAATTACAAGGCGGCAGCGGTAGCAGATCTCGTCAGCTCATTTTCAGATCCGAAAAAGTTCGAGGAGTTCAAGGCGAAATACAATGACACTAGCTCCGGCTTCGCGGCGCGTTTCGATCAAGCCGTGGCAAAACTGCTTACACCGGAAGAGATTGAGCGCTACATCACCCCGCTCGTAAAAGGTGGCTCACTTCCGTTAAATCTGCAATTGGAACTCAGACGCGGTTGGCTTCAAAACGATAAGAAAGGGATGCAGTCCGACCTTTTAGCTGTCGACAAGAAAGAACGTGAAAAGCTGCTCAGCCAGCCCGGCGCCATGAACGAAGCATTCAAGTTTTTGACTCCGGATGAGCGTCGAGTAGCAACCGCTCTGGTGCGTGCAGAGGGTAAGGAAATGCCGGAGGATGTCGCCCGATCCTTCGTCATAGGCTTTGGCAAATCGAAAGAGGATGTTCAGGCCGCTTGGTCTGCGTTAAAGCCGGCTGAGCGTGAAGATGCGAAAAGACGTTACCGTGAGAAATACAATTCCGATGTATCGGTTGATCTTAGAAAGACTATGGGAGATGAGAGCGAAGTATTGGTCTGCAGACCGAAAACACCCGAGCAGGCTGTCGATGATGTACTGCGGAAATACTACACATCGTATGATGGCTTCGGTCGCTATTTCGTGGACTATTATTGGGATGGAACTGGACATCAATGTCGCGATTTGGCGAATCAAATCGTAGCCATGCAGGCTGAACACTCCGACGACATAAAAGCATTAATCAATAACCCGAAGTTCCGCGCTGAACTCGACGAAAAAATCAGACAGCTAGGTGAGAGCCTCAGAGATTTCAAAAACTCGAAAGAGGAATTTGCAGAAGCGTTGGTCAATGGTATCATCGCCGCAGCTTCATTAGCGGCTGCACCATTCTCCGGTGGTTCGAGCCTGGGCGTGATTATTGGAATGGCTCTGGCGGCCGCTGCTCTCAAAGTTGCCACCAAAGCGCTAATCATGGGTCAGGACTACAATTTTTCAAGCACACAGCCGGTATGGGATGCATTGGCTGGTTTTCTCGATGGAGCAGATCCTGGTGCGGTCGGCACTGCGCTAATGGGTGCTTTCAAAGTGGCAAAGACCGCAGCCAATGTCGCAGCCAAAGCTGCAGTTAAGGAAGTAGTCGGCGGTAGTAAATTGCTTTTCAAGCAGCTTGGAAAGGCTGAGCTCGAGAATATGGAAAAGCAGCTCGCCAAGCTACTCGAGAACCCGGGCCGAGCAATTAAGCCTGAGGAGTGGAAAGCCATTATCAAAGAAGCGGTGAGATCTGAAGTGGACGATGTCACGGTCGGAAAGTTGGCTGCACAGATGAGAAAAAATGCCGAAAAGGGCTTAGAACAAGAGGCTAAGAGCCTATTTAACAAGGTGCTGATCGAGTTCAAAGAAGTAATTAAAGAGACAGGCAATGGTGCGCTCGGCGGTGCCGTATCTGGTGCTACGAGTTCGATGGCTCAAACTGACGGAAGTGAGGGCGCCGCCGGCGTTATTCGCAACACCACGAACGGTGCTATTCTTGGTGGCACCAGCGGCGGTGCCGGTGCATTTGCATTCTCTTCTTCGATGAAAGCGGGGGGAGCGGCGTACAAGCGCTTGCGTGGAACCGCAAAACCTGAAGCAAAGGCAGCACTGAAGCCGGACTCGAAACCGTCCACTCAGCCCGGCGATAAACCTGCTGCTAAGCCGGAGTTGCGGCCGGACGGAAAGGCTTCGGCTGCAGCTGAGCCAAATCGAAGTAATGCGGTAGCACCCGAAAATACTCAAGGTGCCAAGGGAGAACCTGGCATCCGGAAAGGCGACTTACCGAAAGACTTCGGTGGTGTTGATGCGACGGTTACTGCGGACGACTCAGATTCGCAGCTCGGCACATCACGGTCCGATGCCGGACAGTCGGAGTCGTCTAACTCCGGTAAGAGATCGACTGATCGCGCCGACAGTACTTTACCGTCGACCAATGGCGATAGTTCCGGCGGAGTTAACGACGACACCCAATCGTTGGCGGAAGGCAATAAATCAGCACTGCGCGGTGACAAAACACCGTCGCGAAATCGTGCGTTCGAAGAGGACACAGATCGGGCGATACGTGAAAAGGCTAAACAGCTTGAGACTGCTAATCCTGCGGAGCGGAAAAGACTTGAATCTGAAATAAAAACTTTGCTGGTCGACCAGGCCAAAGCAATCTGTAAGCGAATGGGATTGCCCGAAGATCTCGTCTCGGCAGACAAGATCGTGTTGTTGCCGGCCAATCATCCTAACCGGGGTGCATTCGATGCGAAAACAGGATTGCTCTATATCAACCCGGATGGATTCAACACGACGGGTTGTTTAGAGCATGAGATCTGGCATTTCAAAAGGGCAGTCATGAACACAAGCCTTCGGAACGCAGACCCAGAAGCCTTTGATCGAAAGGTATTCGAGTCAGTAGCAAGGAATGTGGGCAATGGAAGAAGCCGAGCCGTCGAGGTGGATGGCGAGTTGGTAGACCGACCCCGAGAGCAACTTTCGCAGAAAGGGCGCGAGGCACTCAAGGGCGCACTAGAATTGTCGCTCGCAGTCCGAGCCGGGAAAGCCAGTCCGGCGGATCAAAAACAACTGCAGAGTTTGATGAAGACTCTTATAGATGAGCTCGGCGAGAGGCGTGCTTTACAAGAGTTACGTCTAGAGATAAATCATTTCGATCAAGTACTAAAGGAAAATTTGATCGGGCAGGATGTGTTGGCTAGCAATCCAATTCTCAAAGACCATATCGATAAGCTGACGAAGGGCTATCGACAGCGCGATAACCTAACCAACCATCCCGAGATGTTGAAGTACACAAAAGGTCTCTCGGAGTCTACCACCGGTCAGGTCGATCCACAGAGTTATGAATTCGCACCGGATGAGCGTACTTCAAGGCAGGCTAATGATACTTCCGTCATTCGAGATCTTGCTAGACGGCTGAGAGAAGAGCAGCCCAATCTTTCGCCTGCAGAACGACGGGCTAAATTGAATGAGTTGATGGGAGATCGCCTTACTTCCATCAAGAAGGAGAACCTGAAACAGGAATTGCTTGATCGTCTACACAATGTGGATAGCGCTTTTGATGAAATAGAACGTGCAATGCAGAGAGGAAAGGCTAAGGACTTAGCGAAACAACTTCTTGCCCTAACCAAACCCTCAGATCGAGACGCGGCAGAGCTAGTCAACTTCTTGATTGAGAGAAAGTTGATTACCGATGCGGAAGTTCCGGCACAACTACGACCACTGATTGCACGACAAAGCGACCTTCCTGATTTTGCAGAGCCTAGAAAACGCTCCGTTAAAGATGATTCCGACAGCGTCAGTAAGGCTGCGCGTGCAAAATCAGCAGCGGATGCCGGCACCGCCTCTCATCCTGATGCCGACTTACCAATGGATGAAGCTCTCGAGAGAATTGAATTGTTCGTCAAGAAGAAGGACGCAAAAGGTCTTGCGGAATTCCTCAAGCATCAAAGCGATCCACTCGTTCTTAGCGAAGGAATTCTTGATCTCCACGATTTAGACCCGGCCCAACTGAAACTTCTTGCGATGGAAAAGTCCCTTGCCGGCATGGCCGCACTCGAAGAGGCACTCAGCAAGTATCCCGACGAATTTGGTTCTGTGTTGAACGAACGAATCGCTGACGGATCCGTTGCGAACGCGATACTTCGAGGAACATTCGACGCGAACACCTTGTGCCGGAGCAGTCTGTCGAACAAAGAGCTTTTAGAAAAGATTATCGAACCATTCAAAACAGATCCTAGCAAGTGCGGAGCCTTGTTGCGTGAAATCGGAAAGATAAAAACAGATCCTTCGGACATCCGTGAGGTTGTCGACGCTATCTGCAAGCTTCCTCCAGCTACGAGAAGGAAAACTCTGCTACTGTTCGGACTCGACGGTTGTGATGCGGCATGGAAGAAATGGGAGAAGGGATTACTTTCCGATCCAAATTTCGACAAGGGTCATGCTGGACGGAAAGCTATTCCAGATGAAGCGATACTGCAGTTTAACGACGCAATTGAGAAACTCGGAAAGGAGCATGTGATATCGCGAAAAGAGTTTGAAGACTATGGGGTGAAACGAAAAGAGCTTAACGAACTGCGCGAACAACAAAACTTGACACAGAGCCAATCTGAACGTCTCAAGCAGCTTGAGGCCGATTGCAAGTCTTTCGATGAGCGGTTTTATAAATTTGAAGCGGCTGTTCAAATCGAAGTTAACAAACTGGCTCAAGCAGCGGGACTTCCCCATCCTATCAAAGTTAAATTCCGTCGCTTTGAAGACACTACGGCGGGTGAGTACACCTCGTTCGGTAACATGAGTCTAAGAGTCGGATATATGATGTCGCACAACTTCGGCACTCCGGAGTTTATCAACACCGTTGTTCACGAACTTGGACATCTGGAACAGGAAATGACCTTGCTAAGACTGGCTTGCGAGGAGGCTGGTATCAAACCGAACCAACCAATTTCCGATGAGCAAGTAAGGCGGGTTAGTGAATATTATGCTCTCTATGATACACGTACAGGCGTTGTCGGCGCCATGGGATTACAGTTGCGAAAAGACAATTCTCGGTTGAAGGATTGGATTACGAAGACCTTAGACGCATCCAAGGGCGAGCCGCTGACTCCTCTGGAACGGATTCGTGCCGAAAGGCTGGTTCTTAGCTCGATTGGTGCCCATGGTGTCGAATCAAGCAGAAGACTTCTTAAAGAAAAGTACGACTTCGTCAATGATTACGCGACCCGTAGCACCGCTTCCGACTTTATAGATAAGCAGCGCGCGCAATGGTCAAATGGAGAGTACAAGTCTGCTCGAGCCGAGCTCAAGGAGAATTGTGGTGACAGTCCGAGTGCGAAGAAACTCATGGATGCATACGATCGCCTTTATAAGGCGACTATGAAAGGCACCGCTGCTGAACAGAAAACAGCATCGGCAGAGTTTACGCAATTGGCACTTGAAGTGTGTGGGGAGATAGAGAATAAGCGACATTTGCTATATACAGGTCAATTCCACGAGCAAGACACCTTCCCTGCTGGGGACTACGCAGAGGAACTGGTGAAGCGAGCCGTAAAGACGAAAAGAGGGAGTTGATCGAAAAACGATCAATGAATCGATTGAGTCTGAGACTAATGCTAGAATTGCAAAGCAGCTCTTGGTAGGTTGTCAGAATGCCCTCGGACTCTGTGTCTTCTAGCGATGTAGGCTTTTTTTGCTCGTCGGCATTTATCGATAGCTGGGTGCGTTTCATCGGCCACCCATGCGAGGCTTATCTTGTGTCCCTACCACTGGCAGCAGGAGAGCGAAATTTTTACGCGGTCGGAGAGCGGCGGCACAAGTTTTTCAATCACTTATTTCTAGGACCGCATCGACTGCCGGCCTGTCCGGGTCTCGATAAAGAATTAGAACAACTATCTTTGAATCGGCTCTTATCGTCACTCAAAACCCCCTCGATTTCTGGCTTTACCTGGCACGTTCGCTTTGACTACGAAACTCTGGCTTCAGGACTGAAGACAAATGGAATTGCTTTTGACCTCATGCAGACTCATGTTTTGTCATTGAGTCCTGACTACGAAAAGGTATTTGATCGATTCTACTCATCGACTCGAAATAAGATCCGCGCTAGCGATCGACGCGGAGTAGTTGTGCGTGATGTCACAAACGCTCAGGACATTCGAGATTATTATGGCATTCACTTGCAACTGGCTATTCAGCGGAAGTATGACCACATTTTTCCAATCGAGTTATTCTTCGAGTGGGCAAAGTTAGGTGATAGGACCAGATTTTTGGTAGCGGAGAATGAGGGAGAGATCGTAGCGGGCGGAATCTTCTTCTTGGATTTGCAGTCGGTTCGGTACTGGCATGGTGCCACCGATCGCCGCTACAAGAATTATCCAATGTACGCTATATTCAATGAGGCCATTAGCTGGGCCTGCGAAGTTGGTGCAACGACGTTCGACTTTGGTGGGTCAGGAGGAATCAAGTCACTTGAGCAATTTAAAGAAAAATGGAGCGCCGAGCCACGAATGAACTGGAGATTCAAGTGGAAGAATCCGCGCTGGGCTCCTGTTCGTCGCCTAACTCGAATCTTGTCGAAGCGCGGTTTCTCAGCTAATTGATTTGTTCGGAGGTGTGTAAATCAGAAATGCCGGATGAGTTATGCCGCTTTCAAACCACCGGACCGAGTTGGTCCGAACGAGCTAGCGCTGGTGAATTGAGAGCTGTTCTTTCACCGGGCGGTTCTGACCAGTACAATCATTACTTGCATGCATGCTCCAGTGTGGCTGCACGCAAGGCGGCGCGGCTCATTCCAAAGCATGGATTCGTTGTCGATTTCGGTTGTGGAACAGGTCGCTTCCTTCGCCTTTTCCACCAATATGGTTTGAAAGTCCTTGGACTCGACATAACGGCCGAGATGATCGATGCAGCGAAATCTTACGGTGTACCTGACGGCACAATGGTGGCACTATCAGATGGTATCAAAATACCGAAAGATGATTCGTCGGTAGATCTTGTGTGGGTTTGCGGCGTCTTGAGATACAGTCTCCTGGTCCCGGATCCGGTCTACGCCGATATCGCACGCGAGATGTATCGGGTGTTGAAACCTGGTGGTCACGTAGTCAACGTCGAGATGTACATCGATAAGCAACCGGACATTTTTACTCGTGATTTTGAGTCTGTGGGTTTTACCACAGAGTATGTTCGAGTCATTAATCGCTACCGCGCGTTGCCAGAGCAATGGTTGAAAAAGAAAATTTTGCCCCTTGCGTTGGTCAGAGCGGGCGCCACTGCGCTAGCTCATTATCGCTACTTATGCGATAGTCCCAGTCGAGATCCCGTTGGGCTCGTAGATTATGTTTTTGATTGGAAGAAACCGACATGACCGTTCCTAACACGATTTGAGACGCTGCCTCATGCACAGATGCGGTATGCGTACCTGAATCTCCAGCAGTTTTAAGTCGCCATTGTAATAAGCGAAGTTGAATCGTCCATGGCGTAACGATCGCGCATAATTTAGCGAGAGAATTCCCGGTATTTCCGTTCTACAAACTCGCCAACAATCTGCTCGATTTCTTCTGCGACTGGTTCTTCGCCTGGAATGCAGTCGTTTAAACAGATTACCGCATACTCCTCGGCCAGGGACAATGCGCGACGAAGCTTGACTGAATCATTGGTGAGTTTAAAAAACAAGTCCTTTCTGTCGCTTTTAATAGTACGTTGTCGATTATGTGCGTAGCTGAATGCTAGAGAAAAGAAATCTAGAGCGTCGGGACCTCTGAACTTTTCTTGTCTGCACGATTCGATTTCGGGTTTAAACTTCTCGCAAATGATCTCCAAGTCGCGCTTCGATAGAACCAGCGGAAAGTGTGGCAGGGTGCGATAGGTCTCCTGTGGAAAAGCAGAGCAATAGAGCTCTTTGGTTTGAGACTTCGATCTGTACCAATGGTCTCGGCCGGCGTCTTTACGCAAGCCGAAAAGACGGTACGTCGCTGCGTTCGATACTTTGACCAGACGATCCTGTATGCGCGCTTTGAAGCTGGTTGTATCAAGAACTCGGGTCACTGTTTGGTCTAAATCGTATACACCAGTTCCATATACGGTGCTTTCGTCGTCTGAAAGATAGTCTGAAAGCGTGGTCGGTCGCAAAAAGATGGTATCGTCGTTGATGGAAATGAAATAGTCCGGAAGCTCCGGTATTGAATGTACAAAAGTCTCTATTGCACAGATGTTGTATTGCGGTAGATACTGCTGGGGGATAAAATCCCGCTCCTTGAGCACGCGGATTGGTATTGATGGATTGAGCGATTGGATCGCTGCCAGATTTTGAGGGCCATCGCCTGCGGTGACAATTGTAATTCGAGAGACCCAGCTTGCATTTTTTAGTACCGAGGCGAGACAGAGATCGATCAGACCCCATGTGCGGTATCGGCAAGGCGCGTCGTGGAAAAATCTGGAGGGCAGCTTATATTGACTTCTTTCGTCGAGCCATTCCTGATTGGAGCCATCGGCCCACGGAATAACGGCCTCTATGGATTTGCTCTCGGTGTCTATGAGTCTACCCTTCTGATGCCAACGGCTGATTGTGATTTTATCGTCGGATAAATTGATTTTTTCAGCTAATATATACTACACGATACTAAGGCTGGCACACGGAGTGAGTCTGAGAATGCCAAATTGGCAGATACCTCTGAGCAGTGTTACATTCGGAAGAGAAGAGCGACTTGCTGTTTCGAATGTTTTGAAGAGCAAGTGGGTCTCTATGGGGCCGCAGGTCGAAGCTTTTGAAGAAGAGTTCGCCAGGTATGTTGGTGTCAAACATGCCATAGCCGTGAGCAGTGGCACTGCAGCATTGCATCTTGCGTATCTAATTTTAGGTATTGAATGTGGTGACGAGATAATCCAGCCAGCAACGAATTTCGTCGCCGCTGCCAATATGACAAAAGCTGTTGGAGCAACTGCCGTATTCGCAGACATCATAAGCTGCACCGAACCGACAATAGATCCTCTGGATGTCGAGGCGTGCATCAGCGAGCGAACGAAGGCGGTGGTTGTGATGCACTATGGCGGGTATCCATGCAGGCAAACCGAGATCGAGAAGCTGTGTAGCAACAAAGGCATTGCGATTATTGAAGACGCATGTCATGCCATTGGCGCCAGATATCTCGATCACACAGACAAGGAACCCAACCGCCGAATTGGGTCTCGTGGTGATATCGCTTGCTTTTCGTTTTTCGCTAACAAGAACATTGTTGTCGGCGAGGGCGGCATGTTGACCACCAACGAGGATGACCTGGCTCAGCAGTTGCGCGCTCTGCGCAACCATGGACTAACCTCATCTACCTGGCAAAGACACAACTCGAATCAAAGAGGATATGACGTAGCTACTCACGGTTACAACTACAGAATGGATGAGATTCGAGCCGCTTTGGGAAGAGTGCAACTCACAAAGCTCGATAAGAACAATCGAAAACGGCAATCACTGACTGCCGAGTACCAAGCGTGTTTTCGTGACGTCAGAAAATTCCGATTGACGTTCTCGAATTTAAAAAGCGAGAGCGCGTATCATCTCATGGCTGTTGTGGCCGAAGATGAGCGCACGCGCAACGAAGCTGTCGACCAATTGCACAAGCAAGGCATTCAAACGAGCAACCACTATCCTTCTGTGACTCAACTTACCGCATGGAAGACGAGCAGTGGGACTGGTGTTGACAAGAGCGTGCTGTTCGGTAATCTTGTGATAACGTTACCGTTGCATCCTGATTTGCGGAGATCGGATGTTCGTAGAGTCTGCGAAGTAATTGCCGCTATCTAGTTTGCAAGAGTAATGCTTCGTTTGTTGAGGAGCTGATTTTGGATTTGGATCTTCGCCAACGATCTGTTTTGGTAACCGGGGCGGATGGGTTCATCGGCTCTCACTTAGTGGAGCAGCTGGTAGAAAAAACAGCTCGCGTGAAAGCGATGGTGGCATACAATGCGCACGAAAGCTGGGGTTGGTTAGACACCTGCAAGAAGGAAACACTCAATCAGATTGAAGTAATCCCGGGCGATGTCCGAGATCTTTGTTCTGTGAAGCACGCAATGCGCGACGTTGATGTTGTCTTTCATCTGGCTGCGCTGGTTGGTGTTCCGTATTCATTCCTCGCGCCGGAATCATATGTGATGACAAATGTTCAGGGGACTTTAAATGTCCTCCAAGCGGCTAGAGAGTTTGATCTTCAAAAGATTATCCACACGTCCTCCAGCGAAGTTTATGGAACAGCAAAGTATATTCCCATCGATGAAGAGCATCCTCAACTGGCGCAATCTCCATATGCTGCTTCGAAAATTGCAGCTGACCAGTTGGCGCTTTCCTATCATCAGGCTTTTCAGAGCCCAGTTGCTTTGATAAGGCTCTTCAATACGTACGGACCAAGGCAAACCGCCCGTGCTGTAATTCCAACAGTGATTAATCAAATCTTGACCGGGCAGGAGAAATTAAGCATAGGTGCTTTAGCGCCGACACGAGATTTTTGTTTTGTTCATGACAGTGTGTCTGGTCTGATAGCTGGAGCACGAGCTGCAGACTCCATTGGCACAGCGATCAACATAGGGTCTGGGTTTGAGATTTCAATCCAGGACCTGATTGCGCTTGTAAAACGATTAATGAATTCAGACATTCAGGTAGATGTCGACGACTGCCGGATGCGACCAGGGAAAAGCGAAGTCATGCAGCTAAAAGCAGATATCGGGAAGGCTAAACGTTTACTCGATTGGTCGCCGAAGTATACAGGTGTACAAGGTCTCGAAGAAGGATTGAGACAGACCATCGATTGGTTTAGAAGTGAACATAAACCCGTGTCGCACAAAGTCGGCACGTATACGCTTTAAGTGAGGATCTTCTCAATCGATCAAATCGAGGGCACCATGGAGGGTGGCTTGTTGGAAGAAACCATTGACGCTTGACTGAGTTAACGCACGCTGGAATCGTTCGTCGGATCCGCACAAGTTCAAAATTTTCGAGGCGTTAACCGATATCGGTTAACGGCCTGATACCCGTGTAAACCTGCGTCAGTGTTGCCTTTGTCGACCATTGACGAACGCAATTGATTTCGACAAGATGTGCACGAGGTCGGTGCTTACGAAATACCAAACGACCGCCTCAAGATACTGAGCTTGACGAACGCGTCTGATTTCGACAAGGTCGGCTGATCCGATTTCTCCAGTAGATTGAACGGATAGAGTTGGGGGCGAATACTTAGATTGGTAGCTCGAATTCGTTGCATACTAAATATTGCAGTGCAACAAATTCCAGGTGTTTTTAAACAAGTTAGGAGGAAAATCGATACATGATCAACAAATGTCACTTGGAAAGACTATGGTAGAGGTCAATCATTGGTTGTTGATTTAAACGAATGAAACCTTTGCCTGGTGAGTCTAAGTCGTAGATTAGTTGAACTACCAACGCGAAAGTCAGAACGAGTGCTAACTGCGCGGGGAAACTGCGTTTGCCGGAAAGACCGAATTGGAATCCCATAATAAACATAGAGATGCATGAACAAAGTACCAGAACCTCCCAAACAAAGGTTGGTATTCGGAAGTCGGCACCGAATGCGATGCGCTTATTTTGATACTCCACCATGTCCGTGATGCCTTCGGAGAACAGTGCATGGATATCGTTTTGATCCTTTGCGGCGAGACCCTCGGCCTGCGACCAAAGCATGGTCGTCAGCGCGGCGGTTCGAGAGCGCAACGTTTTTAATTGCTCGGGATCTCCGTAGACATCACCCATGCTCATCCGGACTTCGACGTAGTCACGAAGCAATGAGCGCGTGATGGTTCTGTAAGGATCGGGCACAAGTCCTGCGCGCATGTAAGTCTGCTGGATCGCGTTGACATCGCCCATCAAAGCATCTCTGCGCAGGTCGAACCGACTTGCTGCCGCGCCGAATGTGAGAGCGAGTACGAAGGCGAGGAGGGCAAGAACCGCTCCTGAGACTGCGCTAACCGCACCCTCCGATTCGCGCTCGGCCAGGCGCGCGCGTCGAGCGCCAAGCCATTGCCCGGCCTCAATTGAAGCGAGGGTCACAAGAACTTGCAGCAAGAAAATGCCCCAGAGCGGAACTGATCCCAAGAAGTCACCACTATCTCCTTCTAATGCAACTTCGCGAGTGGATGGCAATATGACTTGAGGTTCTTTGATTTTTCCGGAGGCAAGCGACTTAGTCGCCTCTGCTGCTAATGATTGGTCCAAATACTGTCGAATTGGCACGACCATCTGCGTGTATCCATTTTTTTGGGACCACTTCGCGCCCATGTCCAGTATTTGATAGCCTTCGTCGGTTAGTTGAAGGTCTATGCCTGAAAGCGACTTGGCCTCAAAATTCGGATCTTGTTTGGCTGCCGATGTCAGCGCAGCAGAAGTGAATCCAAACTGTGAATCGTCGATATACCACTGGTTGACTCTGTCTCGATAGCGGTTGAAGAAATCCCAGGATTGTGCGACTGCTTCCAAAAAATGGATGGCCGACTGTCGATTATTGGCAATGAACTTGTCGGAGACCGAGACGAGGAATACCGCGCGGTGAGAGCTCACCACGCGCGCTGAGCCTTCGGTTTTGAACAGCGCTATATCCGGTTCCCAAACGGCGATCGCGTCGACGTTGCCCCACTTCTCTCGTCCGCCACCTCCGACGAGTTTCTGGATCTCGAGAATGTCCATGTTGATGTTGTTGACATCTTTGCCTGGGGTGAGTCCGACGGCCTCTTCTTTCAGGGTGGCTTCTCTATGTCCGATGGATCCAAACGTACAGGCCACGGTTTTGCCACGAAGGTCTTTGATGTCTTTGATTGGTGACTCAGGCGGAACCATCAACGCTGCGGGGATGAAATTCAGGCGCCCCAGTACCTTCCATCTTCCTCCCCTGGCTATGAGGTTGTTAACTGATTGACCGCTGGAGAACATCACGTCAAGATTGCCTGCAAGAGCAGCCGCGACTTCGGGTTCGCCATAGCTGAAGGGAACGAAAGTCGGGTCCAACCCGAGCATGTCTAGAAGATTTGTTCTCTTTAGAACCTCCACGATCTGACCTTGTGTAGCCGTAGAGAGCTGCCAGCCGATGCGGATAGGTATGCGCTCTTGCTGTGATTTGGCGCTTGGCAGAGAGAATGAGATTATCAATGCGACTAGCAGGAGCGCGGCTCCTGAAAGAATTGCAGTAAGAGGTTTCACTTTCATATCAGGCACACATCAAGGCGAAGGCTGTGAATTCAGTTTTCCCTTTGTTCGCTGTGGGCACGGCGCTTCGGGAAACAAAGACCCTATTATGACAGCAAAGATTCGCAAGTGTTCTGAGACGGGCAATTTTAAGGACTTAGAAGGATTGTCATGGTAGCCTATACGGCTTGTAGAGTCGGAGTAAATGCTGGTCCCGTTGATCGGCGGGCGGTATTATGAACAAACACGACCTGAAATTGCGAATTTTTCAGTCCGGCAAACGGCTTGCCACAATAGGCGGAGCGTTGCTAGCTGTCTCGATGAGCCCTGCACAAGCAGCGGACAATCGAATGACGTTCAGAGAGTTTCGGCAGAATAACCCCGAGTTAAATCGGCAGGTACGGCGACAGCTCTTCCGCGATCAGTTTAAAAACCGCAGAGAGGCTGTTGGTCGCAGGCTTGACGAACTGGTAATGAAGCGAGGTATAGACGTCAGAACGCTGCCAGTGGAAAGCAAGCTGACGAGCCTTGATAAATTTGTAGCACCCGACCGTGTTAATCAACGACAGACTTTTCAGGATGCAGGTGGTGCTAATTTTGTCCGCCTTTCTCAGGGAGCAAGAATTGATCTTGGCTCATCTGAGCGCGATATAGTTCTCGGAGAAAAGCTGCTCAGCAAAGTCGGAACGGTCGCTGTCACCGTCGGCGGTGAAACGAAAACGTTCGAAGCCGGATCTAAAGTAACCGCTGCGGAGTATCTAGCGGTAAAGCAGATCCTCTCCGGAGTTGGGCAGCAATTGATTCTAGATTCGGCTGGTCGCGCGTCGGGCGGACAAGTCGACATGACTAGTGTCACGTCCAATAACAGTGTTCTTCGCGCATCGGATTTCATCGTGCCGGCGAACGTCACGACCTATTGTGATTTCAGTAAGCGTTCTGACTTCAAGTTGCTTGGCGATTTGAGTAATTTCGGCACAATTCATGCATATGCAAACAAAGCAGGTGCTATCAGGGCTGAGGACGTGTCAAACAGTGTGGGCGCGCTTATCCTCTCAGACTCCGATTTATTGCTGGAAGCCAGGGGCATTTTTACTAACGATGGCATCATCAGATCGGGCGGTCAGCTCACACTCAGCGCCGGCAATGTTCTGAAGAACACTTCCGAGGTGGTTTCGGCACAAGACATGCGTGTATTCGCTCCCACCATTACCAACTCAGGCGTCATTCAGTCCAGTAAGGGAGATGTTTATCTTGATGGACCTCCGACGGCTGAATTGATAGTAAAGGGAAACGAAGGAAAGATCGTCGCTGCTGAAGGTGCGATCAATGTACGAAGTCTCGATTATCTCGGTACAGCCAATACCACGGTGTCGGGTGGCGATCTTTTGAGCCGAGAGCTCAACCTGAGCGCTGGTCAGGGTGTTCTGCGTGTCAACGCCGGCAAGATTACAGGCACTGTTTTTCAAACGGGTTCGGAGGCACATATCGAGGCTTCGACGGAGAATCTCGTTATCGGTGAGGTTTGCCTGACTGGCGATCCAACCTTTAAAAACGACGCAGGAAACATTTCAATCACAGGCGATATAACCGTCGCTGAGGATCTGAGCATAATAGCTAGTGGTAACATAACCAGCGTCGATAACATTACCTTACAAGCTGCCAACGCTACTCAAGGGTTTAATATCAATCTGATCGCTGGTGCGGATCAGGTGGTGGCCGGCGTTAACTCGAGTACCGTTCCAGTTGGTGGTACGGCAGACACTACGTCACTCACCGGCTCCGCTTCTACTAATGGTGGAAGCATCCTCTTGGGTGACAATGTTACCATCTCGACTCGAGCGACAGGGAGCACCGGTTCTGGTGGCAATGTATTGGTCGCGGCCTTCGCTGGTGGTGCCGTCGGGAGCGGTGTAGTAAATCTTGGCACCACGACAATTCTGACCGGTGGACGAACGGCTGCGGATAGTAATGGTGCCGTAACGATTATTGCTGGTGCTCAGAACACCACAGCCATAACCGTCGGAGAGATCGACACCACAGGCGGTTCTGTCGCAACAGGCGCTGTCAACATTACGACAGCTCAACCGACTTCTTCGAACGGTGCCAACATTGTATTCTCCGCAAATGGCAGCATCTCGTCAGGCAACTCTCTAGTAGCTGGCGCGACCATTTCTCCTGGAGCGGAAGTAATCTTTCGTGGCGACATCAAGAGTGACGATTCTCTCTCCGTAAAAGCGGGCGGAGATATTGAAACCCTCACTGGAGTTGTTGCAACTATACCTGTTGGCGCAGATCCTACTGGTGCCGTTATCAACGCAGACGGTACATTTGCTTACGTGACCAACAGTCTCGATGGAACCGTGACGGTCATCAATGCGGTCACGAATACGGTGGTCGGAGCACCAATTTCAGTTGGTCTTTCTCCTGAGCAGATTGCTTTGAGTCCTGACGGCTCAACTGCATACGTATCGAACACCGGGTCCAACACAGTGTCGGTTATCGACACGGCTACACATACGATTGTTGCCACCGTTACCGTCGGCGCCAGCCCCACAGGCATAACCGCAAACGCGGATGGCTCTCGGGTGTATGTCAGCAACAGCGGAAGCAATACCATCACAGCGATAGATACCTCATCCAATCAGGTTATAGGTTCGTCGATTGTGACTGGGGCAGGACCCAACGCCGTGTTTGTCGATGGTGCCAATGGCCGCCTTTATGTGGGCAACACCGGGGACAGTTCGATTTCGATTGTGGATCAAGCGACTCTAACTGTTGTACAAACTTTTTCGATTCCGACTGCACCAGTAGCATTTGGAGGTTGTCCGTGCGGCACGAAGATCTTTGTAGCGGCCCAATCCGACAAAGTCTATGCCTTCTCAACGGAATCAAACTCTGTGGTCGCGACAATTGATTTGCCTGCTGGTGCCGATCCAGTCGGCATTGCGATTAATCCAACCGGATCTACAGCTTACACGACCAATAGCGGAACTGGCGATATCAGTGTAATAGTCACGTTGACAAATACGATTCAGGATAATGTTTCGGTTGGCGGAACACCTCAGTCGAGCGGAAACTTTGCCGGATTTGTCGGTAACAATCCGGTGCTCATCGTGACTGACGATACAAGCGATAGCGTGAAAATCTTGAAAACAGCCGCGCTGGTAGTACCCGAGATCAATCTGTCATCCGTCGATGGCAAGATCTACGCTGCCACTGGTGCCAGCAGCATCACGGCGTCCACCACCGGTGATGTCACATTTACAGCCAGCGGTGATGTTACCACTGGTGGCACTTCTTCGGGCAACCTTTTCCAGTTTGCAACTCGCGACGACATCACGATTAACAATCCGCTTGTTATCGGCGCTGTTATGGACATGCATGCAATTGACGGAGTATTCACGAACAATTCCAGCATCACAGTGAATGGGACGACCGCATTTGTCGCCAGTCATCAGATCAACAATAACGGCTCCATGATCGCGCAGAGTGCGTCTGGAAGTCCCGTACTGGAATTCCAATCACCCGATGGAGACTTGAGCGTAATTTCCGGGGCTGGAGCTACGTTCACCTCAACAACCAGCGCTCCGACTGGCACGGCGAGAATTGAGTTTAATCCTGCATTCGGCTTTTCAGTAACGATTCAGGGTGGTATTTTTGTTGCCGATACAGACTTGGGCTTCAGGGGAAGCAGTGGATATGTGATCGACGTTAATGCTGAAAGAATCGATCCGCTTGTCAGAGTGAATGATGTTGCGCAGAGCGTGTTAATTCAAACGGCGACTGGAACCCTTGTGGTTGACCAAATAAGTACCGGTGCAACCGGCGGACCTATCGACTTGCGAGCCAACGGCGGTGACCTGTTAGTCCAGGGTGCTTTGACTAGTCCAGCGAGTATAAATCTTTTGGCACAAGGCAATCTTCTCAACACCAACTTCGGTGGCGCGATCACGACTCCTTCTTTGACCCTGACCTCGACTGGTGGTAGTGTCGGGACCGACGCATTGAATCCGTTTGTTGTGGGCGCTAACACTCTCGATATCGCCGGCAATGCTCTGTCAGCCGCAGGAAGTGTTTTTATCGCGAGCGCCGCTACTGATGGTGTCAACTTCGATAACTCCCAGGCGGGCAACGATCTTTTCTTGAGTGCTGTCGGTGACCTGACGGTGGTCGGAGACTTGACTGCAGTGAACGGAGATCTCGATGTTCGCGCTGTTAATGCGGACACGACAGTTTTGACAATCAATGATTCGGTCAACCTGACAGGATTCTCCAGCATCAGCGTAGCTAACTTGACGTCGAGCAAGAAGAGTCAATTGATTTTAGGAAGTAATTCGACGATCCAGACCAACGCTAAGTCTCCTGGATTGGGTGATGTCACGATTGCCATCGGACCAACGATAGTGCCGCCCGGTTCGAGGGAGAAAAAGCCACCGCGAAATACGGTCGTGGTTGAAACCGGCGGAGGAGAAGTGGTTTTTACCGGAAAAAGATCCAGAGGTCTGAGCCCGACCAATACTTTTACGGCTATGGGGGCGAACATTCTTGTGAGCAATGATCTTAAGGGTCGCGCGCTGGAAGTGCAGGGTGGAGTGACCGTCACGGCCGATCCGCCCGTCCTAGTTCAGACAACTCTGCCGGTCCGATTGCGTGGGACCAGTTTGAGAAAACCGCAGGAAAGGCGCAGCTACTGGGACCGCCGACGTCTCGTCGGCACCGAGCGTGCGCGATAGCCGTCGCGTCCAAGAGCACGAAGGTGATCCGGTGATCTTCTGGTGGCGCAAATGGTGCTATGGGGGGAAAATCCTTTAGCTTAAGTGTCCTTGCGTGAAACTTTCACGATTTCGAAGACCCGCTACCCTTGCAACATTATGGTATCCTTTGTCTTCCGTTCGTGGCGACCCGTTATACCGACACCTGCAGCAGAGACGGACGGCTATGCTGGATGCGGAGAGGACCATGCGCGAGATCAACGTCACCGTCGCGAGGGTTAAACCTCGGGCCATACTGATTGCGACCACAATTTTGATTGCCGGATCTCAGGCGGGATTTGCGGCTGGCGAGTACAGAGAATTTAGAGAATCGAATCCAGGTCTGAGCAGGCATGAGGCGCGGCAGGCGTTTCGGAGTGAGGCGAAGGCTGTCCGAGACGCGCTCCAGTCGGGACGTCTACAGCCCCAGGGGAGGCATTCTTATGACCGAAGATGGGCCTATATCTCTGGTCGTCGATCAAGCTGCGACAAAGGGAAAAATTGTAGTTGAATCTCTGACTGAAATCTTAGCTCAGGATGACGCCCCCGGTAACACTATAGATTTTTCAGTAGGTCCGTCGAGTGCTACCATCGTCACGCCGAATCCAGATATTTTTAGCATCGACGACGATGAAGGCGTAACGACCTTCACTGGCACCGGCGCTAGTGGCAAAGCATTCGTTGAGTTTTCGACGGAAGGTGATACGACAGAGATCAATGTGAACAACGGGACAGCGAAAAGCAGCAATATCTTTTTTGGTAGCACCTCTTCTGTAACGACGGACGACAATTAGTTATTCGGTTTGTTGCTTGTGCAGTGGTGGCACGAAAGGTTAGCCGAGTAGAGTTGTCGTCGAATCAATCGGCATCGGGTTCGAGCACTTGCAATCGCCTTCTCTAAAAATCCAACGAGTGAGGCTTCCCTGCTTTCTTTCTGCGATTGTCTGGTGACAGGTAGCGCAAATCGAAACCGTCAAGGTCTGCTCGACATGCCGAAGTTCTGCGCATCGGCAAACATCGACAAACTAAGTGACAAACCCTCCCGCCGCAGACGACTTCGGCTTCGAACATATTTTGCAGGTTTCCTTTATATCAGCCATACCTCTGGAACCGATGCAGTCTATTTATATGTGCCCAGGCGGCACGTTGGCGTGTTGGCGGTAATTGGTTGTTTTGAAATGCCGGGCACTCCAGTTTGGAATGTTATGGGATAAATGAACAGGGAGATGCCAATGGAGCGAAAATCTCCCGTTCCTCAGTACGGAGAGGACGTCAAAGACTTTTCAAGAGCCAAAAATGTTGTAGGATTTCAATGTTTCTGCTCCATTCGAGTTCGACATCTGCTCGATACTAAATCGACAGAACATCAACACCCGCAGTATTTCAGAAGCCCCAACGAGGACTCAAAAAAATGATTGCTTATAAGATGCCCAAAGCCGCAGTTGTAGCACTTTCTCTTGGAGTCGCAGCGCTCTGTATTGCATCCAATCCCGCCGATGCTAAGGCTACAGGCAAAGCAGAGAAGAAAAACAAAACGGCGTCTGCAAAGCAGCTTAAGTCTGATGGGTCTCAAATAGTTCAAGCTGCGGTGCATGGTCAATTATCAAAGATTACGAAAGCTCTCGCGGATTTGGATGCCAAGTCCATGGCAGCGCTCTGGACCGAAGACGGCACTTACATCGATGAGGCAGGTGCTGTTTTCAAGGGACGCGTAGCAATACATGATTGCTTCGCTGAAACATTTAATGCGGGTGACAGACCTCAGCTAGAACTTGTGAATGACTCGCTGCGTCTTTTGTCCGATGGCGTGGCCCTGTCTGAAGGTGTCGTTAGGATCAAGGGCTTCGCGAAAGGCTCCTCTGAAACGCGCTATTCAATAGTTTTCGTTAAACAAAATGGCAATTGGTTGATTTCGTCTGCAACTGAAACACCAGTGACATCAGCCGCGGAGGGCAACCCGCTTGAAGAGCTTGCATGGCTTGTGGGTGATTGGACCGGCGAAAAAAATGGTGGAACCGTCGAGATGAAAGCTGAATGGGCTGCCAATAAAAACTTCATTACCTGCACCTACGAAACAAAGAAATCAAATGCCGGAAAATCAGTGCAGAGCAGGCAAGTGATTGGCTGGGACCCTCGCAACGATCAGCCAATCTCATGGAATTTTGATTCGAACGGTGGTTTCGGATTGGGCCTCTGGGTGAAAAATGGAAAACGTTGGGAGATCTCAGTCTCCGGTGTAGAACGCGATGGCAGCACGTCTTCAGCTACAAACGTAATGGCGGTGGACGACAGCAATAACTTTGTGTGGCAGTCATTAAATCGAAGCGTAGATGGAGTGGCTTTTACTGACACGGCACCTCTAAAAATTCGGCGGGCAGCCAAGTAAGTAAGCACACCATTAATTGAAGGTATAAGTGATGATGAAGGCTGCAAAATTCTTTTTGGCTCTGACTATGAGTCTGATGCTTGTAACTCCGACCTATGCGCGCGGTGGCCGTGGTGGCGGAGGTGGTGGATTCCACGGCGGCGGCGGTGGTGGCTTTCGCGGTGGCGGCGGAGGCTTCGGCGGAGGCGGAGGTGGCGGCTTCCGTGGTGGCGGTGGATTGTTTGGTGGAGGTGGAGGTGGAGGCGGTGGCGGTGGCGGTTTCCGTGGCGGCGGCGGCGGATTTTTCGGTCATCATGGCGAAGGTGGTGGCGGCTTCGGTGGCATGGGCGGTCACTCTAAGGAAAGAAACTTCGGAGGCGGCTTTAACGGTCTGGGCGGCGGCGGCAATGGAGGCGGTGGTCGCTTCGGCGGAGGCGGAGGCGGTGACCGACCTAACTTTGGTGGCGGCGGTGATGGCTTTGGTGGTGGCAATCGCCCGAACTTCGGCGGCGGTGGCGATGGCTTCGGTGGTGGCAATCGCCCGAACTTTGGTGGCGGCGGTGATGGCTTTGGTGGTGGCAATCGCCCGAACTTCGGCGGCGGTGGCGATGGCTTCGGTGGTGGCAATCGCCCGAACTTTGGTGGCGGCGGCGATGGCTTCGGTGGTGGCAATCGCCCAAACTTTGGTGGCGGCAATCGCCCAGATGGAGGCTTTAACGGCAACCGACCGAACAACCGTCTCCCGACCGATGGTGGCATGAGCGGAATCGCTGGGAACAGAACTCCCAAGAACATCGATAAGAACACGCTCAACAATCAGGGAAACAGTATCAGAAATTCGTTCAACAATAACAACGTCAACAACGTAAACGTCAACCGATATGGTGGCGGCTACGGCGCTGGCTTCGCTCATGGCTACGGAGCCGCTGGTGGCTACCATGGATACGGCTATGGAGGCTACCACGGTTACTATGGAGGCTATCATGGCTGGGGCTATCCGGGCGCCTGGGGCTGTGCTGGATGGGGTGCCGCTACAGCTTGGACAATGATGGGTGTATCTACTCTGACATCATTCCTCGGGCTCGGAATGATGGCAGCGAGCGGTGGGGGGCATGGCTCATCATCACAGCCCGTAGTCAATAATGTTACGTATGAGGGTGATAATGTGTACGTAAATGGGCAGCCATCCGGTACTCAGCAAGAGTACTATCAGCAAGCTCAACAGCTCGCCTCACAAGCGAATTCGTATGCTCCGTCCTCACAATATTATGATCAAAGCAGTTACTCTAATTCGGACTCCCAATCTGCATCTACAGAGGAGTGGCAGCCGCTTGGTGTTTTTTCACTTGCAGAACCAGGGGCGACCCAGTCGGATACTCAACTGCAGCTCGCCATCAACAAGGCGGGAACCATCCGCGGCAACTATCTCAATCTTCTTACGAACGAAAAAGCTCAGGTCTATGGTTCTTTAGACAAAAAGACGCAGAGAATCTCCTGGACTCTCGGACAAGACAATAGCACCGTATTCGACACTAGCTTTGGCGACCTGGTCAAAGATGACAGTACCGTTCTTGTTCACTATGGTCCGGACAACACCAGAGAGATGGCTCTGATTCGTTTGCCTGCGCCAAAGGATGGTGGTACGCCGACAAATTCCAATCCGCCGACGAGCTAGTCGCGGTTAGGATGGGATTGTCTCATTTCCTTCGATAATCAGTATTTGATGGAGTAGGGAGCCTATTGTTAGAATTATTTTGACGCCGAAGTCTGTGGTCTTGCTGCATTGGCTTTGGTATTTTGTATGTCTTCCTTAGTGCCATCGTTTTCCGTCTTTGCTTAAGTTTAGTGTGACACGGTTTCCATGACTGTAAAACGAAAGCAGCGGCTTTCCGATTCGGTTTGCCGCTGCTCTAGATTTTTAATGGTGAACTAGAAATGCCGTTAGTCTCTCTGGCATTGCGCCGACTCGTTCGGTTTGAATGAATCGGCGCAATCCTCGTGGCTTTTCTTCCGTCCTTAGTTGAGCGCAACCGATGTTGGCTTCGCGTGTACCTCGAATGGAGCCGAACTCTGTCCAAGATGCATGAGTACTGCTGTAGTCTTCATCACGGAGCGAGTAATCTTCTGGGCTTCTGAATCTGTGGATTGAAAGATGCTTTTCACAGGCGCTACTGCATCTGCCAGAGACAACGAGGAGAACTCGGAACGGAAAGCATGCTTCCCGTTTTTCAGATTCTGACGCAGTACGTTTCGATGACCGACCTGTTCGATCGGGTTAACGTCGGCGAATGACCTGATGTGAGATCCAGTGATGCAAACATGGTTGCCAGGTGACAGCGCGATAGAGTGTCCACCTGCCTCAATCATCACTCGTCTTCCGGACGAATCGTGCATGTCGTAGACGGAGAGGTGATTAGCATCTACAGATATCAGAACGACCGAATCGGCAGCAATTTTCACGACTCCATCTGGTGTTTCAACCATCATATCTTTGGAAGGAGCAAATATGGATGCACCAGATGTGATGCGGACGGAATCAGCGAACGGAATTGATTTAGGTTGCCGGCCGCTCTGCAAATTGGTCGAGTCAGTCCCGGAAATCATCAATCCGCGATCTGTGCAGATTGCGACTTCTTGACCGAAGCTACGTGGCTGTGCCATCAGTATGTAAGAGTCATCCGCTGTCTCTCCGCTCTCCGCCGCCTGGTCACTCAGCCCGAGGCTGGTTCTCAGCGTAAAGATTGTGTTGAGGTTAGACAGGTCTACCGAATTGTTGAATCCATTGAATTGACTGGTGGATTCATCGATCGATGCAGTAGGATTCGTTGCCGGCGTAGTGATGTTAGATACGATACCGACATTTCGACGTGAGCCTTCGCGAACCTCGGGCTCTACCGTCCGGACAACTACGATGTCTGATGCTGAAACTGGTGGATCTGCCGTTATCGAGACGTCATGTTCCATTTCGATGTCGCCGAAAGCGAGACCGTTGCTGATACTGATTTTTGCATTCAGAGCGCTGAGATTGACAGGCGGGCCACTCTTAGGAGTCGCAATTACCTGTGGTGGACCGAATCCAACGATTTCACCGGAACCCACCGTCGTCAGTATGAGTGCTGGCCCAGGATTGATTGTGCTGGCGGTCGCTAGACTGCCGAGCGTGATGGTGATGTCTCCTTGGGTGGTTGTCTTCACTGGAGCTTGCGTAAATACTTCAGAGCCTCTCAGAAATAGAATGTCGGATTTCTTGTCTGAGCCGACGGTTCCTCCGGGAAGTCGCGCGAGATTCTGTAGGTTGATATTATTGATTGCAGAGACCACGTCGTCTGTACTCAGGTCCTCGTCACCTATGTTCAGGTCGCCTTGCTGAATAATCACGTTGACGTCGCCTACATCGGCATCAGTGGTACCGCTTAAGGTGACACTTCCTGAGGATCTTAGCGAAATGTTGTCCGCTGCAAGACCTGTTGAAAGCAGCGTTATCTTGAGTAGCTTCTTATCGTTCGGGATTAGCTTCTCAACAAATATTTCTCCAGCCGGAGCATCGATTTGCAACTGTTCTAGTGCCACCGGGAGGAGAAATGGACTTATTGCATCAACCCCGACATCTCCACCGGTGATTATCTGAAGTCTTTGGGCACTTAGATCGCCAGTGTTGGCGTTAGTGAGAGCGGTGCTCGGGTTCGAGATTATGAGGGTTGTTTCATGGCTATCAATCTGGTTAAACGATGCGATGTCTTGCGATGACAGTGTTATGACTGGAGCACTAATCACGTCGGAAGAGGCGAAGGTTCTATTTGACCCGGTCACTTGAATGGTAGTCTTCGCGATGACGCTAGCGAGGTTTATGTTTCCGGTTCCACCGACTTCGATGAAGATGTTGCCGCTCTTACTGCCGGCAGCATGAGCGTCTAAGACGAACGTGTCAACAAGCAATGGCTTGGCCACGGTGCCTATGTCTCCGAGCGTGAATAGATTAATCTCCGAAGCCTTAATAGGTGCGGGCGTCGATAGACCAATCTTGATTCCAGCATTAGCTTCCCAATTTATTGCCTCTTGAACCTCCACGTCGCCGTCAACGATTATCTGGTCGCCCGCGAAAATGTCGAAATCTTCGTCAATGTTGATCTCGCTGCCCGCCTGATTGCTTATCAGTATAGCCGCATCCTTGTTGACAGTGTCAGCCGCTACAAGGCGCGTTGAGCTCGTGCGAGTTCCTGCTGCGTCGTACTCAACAAAGGACTTTGGCGTGCTCGTTACTGGGCGGGCCGAAACCAACTCTACCGAGCCTCCGCCTGAGCCACCAGTCGTATCAATGACGCCCGTGACAATAGCTGCGAACACTTCATCAGTTACTTTCGAAACTCCGCTCAGGTCTCCTACGACATAAATGTCGCCGTTACTGCCGTTGTTTTTTCCGCCTGTGCGGATAGTTGTGCCACCAAGGCCGACTGCTCCACTAAATTGGGCCTTCCCAGCAAATGTGAACATCTCGATTTGTCCGCCATCGTCGTCACCGGTTGCGTCAGTACTTTGAGCGAGAATGGTGACATTGTTACCGAACTGAATTTTGCCACCTTCCTTGGTGCTCTTTCCGAGAAGCCGGACACCACCGTTGTTGACATTCGGAGGGGGAATTGGTCCGATTGTGCCCTGATCGGCTCCGCCGGTCGCTTCAAAACTGGCGCCGGCAATAAATGTTATGTCGTAACCACGGCTAGCATCGCCTGCTTGAATCGTTATGTTGTCTGCGGATAAGATATCTCTTGAAGCTATCAACACGAGATTTTCGCCAACCAAGATATTCCCCGCGATATTGATGTCGCCGCCTCTGTTGAAATATGTGGGGTCACCGGTGAGGCAGATGTCACCGATGTTCAGTAACTCGGTATTGGCGCTTACGTGGACGGCCGCGCCCGTCTGAGTTACGGTTCCGGTTAGCGCACTAACATCAATGGTGGCAAGTCCCTGTCCCGAATTGATATTCAGTTCTTTGCTCAATAGGTCGCCGCCGAGCACATTGGTATCAAAGGTGCCATTATATGCAGTGCTTCTCACGTTGATTGCACCGTTTAGTGCATTAAGTGTTCCGCCTACGTTGTAGACATTCAGAGCGCAATCGACCGAACCATCTATATTGACGTTGCCCTGGTTCGATGAAATCGTTCCCTGGTTGTTGACAGTGGGAGCAGCTACCGTGACATGATTGTTAGCTTGAACAGAACCAGTGTTATTGAGCTGTTGTCCTGCAGAAAGCGTCAAGCTGCCATCCGAGTTGATGGAGCCATGATTTGTCAGGTTGCCGGATGCGTCCAGAGTCAAATCAACAGAGGAGGTGATGGCGGCGCCTTCGTGATTAGTGATGTCGTCAGCGCGAATAGCTCCGCCTCTGACATTGGAGTC
The DNA here is from genome assembly GCA_964418155.1 of uncultured Candidatus Obscuribacterales bacterium. Classification (GTDB taxonomy): domain Bacteria; phylum Cyanobacteriota; class Vampirovibrionia; order Obscuribacterales; family Obscuribacteraceae; genus JADYXR01. The sequence continues at coordinate 123,023 of CAYQKX010000002.1, forward strand.
GCTGGAAACGGCTTTCACCGTTCCGAAGTTACTCAAATCGCCTAGCAGTTTGAAATCGGATCCTTTTCCGAAGTCACCGTAAGTGGTGACATTCCGCGACACGATTAAATTGGATGCTCTCATCTTGTCGTCTTGAGATGTTATAGCATCCAGGTCAACTTCTCCGCCTATTGCTTTTCCGGATTTGTCGATCGAAAGTTTCTGGCTGGAACCAGCCAAAACCTGCTTTACGGCAATGTACTCTGCTGCCGATACCTGGCTTCCCGCAGTTATGGTTTTTGATTCACCGCCAGCGGTGATTTCAACTGACTCTGCTCCAGAAAACAGGTTTTTACCCAGAGTTATGTTTCTTGCACTTGAAGTAAGATCGAGATGGACTCCGTTGTTTAAACGAACTGCATGGAGTTGGTCACTTGTCTGCGCTGATTGATTCTTGATCTCGCGAGCAAGCGCTCTTTCGATTTTTGGCGGCTCGGTACCACATCGAATGTATCCGTGGGTAGGGTCATCGAGAACGTTGTTGTTAGGAGTATTGATAGGTAAGATGCTGAAACCGCCACCGTTGGCGTTCCTTCTTTCGGACTGGAACATCTTTCTAACTGTATGTCTGTCGAGACCTGCATTCTGTTGCCGGAACTGTCGGAACGCGGCTTTCCGTCCTTCGTCACCGTTGGCTGCTTGAGCTGGTTGCGCGCTGGCTAAGAGAACCGAGCCGCCGAGGAGAGTCAGTAGAGCTTTTAAGCGGGCATCATTGGCGTTCTTTGATTTGGTCATGTTGTGGGTATCCTTGTTTGTGCGAACCCGCCGTTGGGTAGATGTTTGACCGAATATTGGACGAGCAAATGGGCGAGATGCTCATCTAGCTTGGCAATTCCGAGCGCAATCAAGATACCACGTAATCTTCACTTTCGTGAGCAAGGTTCACTCCCAACGATTCCAACAGCTGTTCTTCCGCCGGGACCATTTGGAAATCGAAACGCAGTACTGGCAGTACGTGCGGAATTTTTTCACGCAACGAGACGGCACCGTTTTCGCCTACTTCAAATTGGGGCACCATTATCTCTTTGTAAGGATTCAAAGCGCTGCTACACTGCTATGTATCAGTGTGTTAGAGCGTCGACAAGTGGATACGAACCCGGCACAATTTTGGTATCACGTGACCTCAAATATATAATGCCCGGATTGAGCAGTCTGTTTGTCGTTTGGGCGATTGTCGTTAAATCTCGATTTTGCGCTATCGGAGTCGATCCAAATTGTTCGAATTGGATTGCAAAGTTCTAATAATGCTTGTGAGCGCTGACTGAATTGCGTTGCAGTCTAGTGCTAGTCGTCAAGGTGTCTTGGGCGAGCAACTCCATTTATATGTCTTCTGATTTCGTCTTGATTTCAATCTAATACCGCCTATGGTGCTATCGAGTGAATCGAGCGAGGCGATGTTACTGTGCTTGGATTTTTTCGCTAGTCGCTAAACTGCCGCTTTACTAACTGCCAGTGAAATCACTGAGGAAGTCATCGATAACTTCCCTGATTGCTGCGTCTACGTCTTCCATAATCGGTCTGGATGCTCCCAGCTCGTGATGAACACTGCGAGAGGAGAACCAGGTAGAGACTTCGCTCAGCTTGCCTGTCGCTGTATCCTTCTGCAAGACCGCGTTCTGAAACACCGTTGCGTCCACCGTTACGGCTATACTCGTCGGAGATTTTGGTTGGAACACAGCGTCAAGTACCAGCTTGGCACCAGTAGCGACACCACTACTGTTTAGAGGAACTCCATCTGCTGTGAGGTCCTTCGTCGCTATTTGAAGTATTTGAGCCTGTATCTCATCGGGCTTTGTTACCCCCTGGACATTTACGCGGAGAAGAAACTCAACGTTTTGGAGGCTTGCTATTGAATCTTCGTGATATGTCATAAGTTTCAGATGCTACTAACGACCACCTTCGTAGTATACACACTCGCGCACACACTACAGGTGTCGGCAAACGACCTACACGTGTGTATGTTGTGGCTGAGCATGCTCATGGAACAACTGACAACTTCTGGCCGACTAACGTTTTATACGCACAGGACACCCAAGCATAACAAGCAACTTCGTGCACGCGGGTCAGCCCATAGCGCTTGTGTTCACACATCTCCAGGGTCCAATCAAGGAGTCTTGGTTCAAATTGCACGCTGAAGAAATTCCAGATATGTCGCGACAACTCTCGAGGATCAAAGTTCCGCTCATTCTCTGCGGCGACATGAATTCCACGCCGTGGACATACTTGCTATCCGATTTACAAGCGAACTGCGAACTGCGAGACTCCGCATCCGGCTTCGGTCCTCAATTGTCATGGCCGACATTCATGAGTTTTCGAAATGTCCCGACAATACCGTTGCTACCAATCGATCACTGTTTCGTTAGCAAAGAATTCAGCGTACTAAATCGCTCGATTGGTCCGGATGTAGGCTCAGATCATCTTCCGGTGCTGGTCGAAATTGGGCTCGGTGAACGTTAGTGCTTCTGAGGGATAGCAAACGACCTTGTTGTTGCCAACCGCCACGTATCTGTCTTCAATGCTTATCGATCTTCATCGTGACGAAGAGTCCACAAAGATATTAAAGGAAAATGGGCTAGCGGATCCACAGCCCGCTGAGCGATCCAGAAACAGTACATTCTAGGCGTACCTCGAAGTTCTTCCGAACGCATTTTTATACACTGTGATTTCTATCGCCAGGCTCTCCTGGCGTCCTGTGATATACTTCCCGCCACTTGTTTCGGGAGAGGAATCATGGGATCAAACGACGTGGCGCAAGAAATGTGCAAGAAAGTAGAGCCGGAGAAGGAGCACAAATGGCTTACGCGGCTTGTTGGTGACTGGACCATGGAAGCGGAATGCAACATGGGACCGGGTCAACCGCCAATGAAGTCAGAGGCGAAGGAAACCGTGAAGAGTTTGGGTGCGCTCTGGATTGTTGGAGAAGGAACCTGCGGTATGCCGGATGGCGAACCAGGAGCAACTCAAATTTCGCTTGGCTACGATCCGCTCACCAAGCGCTTTGTTGGAAACTGGATCGGATCAATGATGCCCCATATGTGGATTTACAATGGGCAGTTAGATGCTTCCGGGAAAGTTCTCACGTTGGATTCTGAAGGTCCTAGCTTTGGCGATCCGAAGAAGATGGCCAAGTATCAAGACATCATTGAAATTGTCGACGACAATCATCGGATTTTGAAATCACAGTATCTCGGTGATGACGGTAAGTGGACGCAATTTATGACCGCGCACTACCGGCGGTGCAAGTAATCATCGTCAAGTTTGATCTCTAAACCACCTGGTCCTTGCCGGAGGGTGCGCTCTGTTTCTCTTTCGCGCGGTCAACCGCGCCGATATATTGAACTGTGTCAAGCGAAAAACAAAAACGGATGCGACACCTATTTTGAGGGTGCTCTTCGGAAACAGCTTTCTGACCTTGGTTCGGACTGGTTCAATTTTCTATAATCGGAACAAGGGCAGGCGACCTTCATCGAAGAAATTCCGTCGAGTCGATTCTTTGAGACGAGAGCGGAATTCGAGAGTTTCGTGAAATGGAGCTCCACGCTACCATGAAGCCTCAAACTCTTCCGCTTCCTTGACTCGGTTGGTTTGGCGCAGCATCTGAATGTAGTGACCGAAAAGTGCAACCACCTGAGGATGCGCTTTTCCAAGACCATTCTTCTTGATACGCAAAGCCTCCAAATAGAATGGCTCTGCCTCGTCATACTTATTCCAAGAATGGTACAGCATTGCGGCATTGTGAGTGACAGTACCTGTATCCACGTGATCCGGACCCAGGCAACGAATGTACATATCCAGGAGACGCGTCATAATCGGCGCACCTTTGTAGTATTCGCGAGTCCCGTAATATATTTCGGACAGCAGTTCGAGCGTTATACCGATTCTTCGGTCATCCAGCTGAAAAGACTCATCGGCTACTTTTAACGCCGCCAGCGCCAAGTCCTCTGATTCGCCCCATTTGTTTGCTTCCATGGCCTCGTTGGCAAATGCAATTAGCCCATCCCAGGGTGTTGTCGATTCCTGATTCATGGATTCTACCTTATGGAGGATCGCCCTAGTGTCTTGGTCTTGCTTCTCGCAGCGATAGCTTTTTGATGGTCGCTCGACTGCTTTACGCCTTTTGTAGTGCACACGCCACAGGTGCCGCCCATCACTGCACAATGTTTGCAGTATCCACAAGTCGTACAGGCGCGGCAGGGATCGTGACCATAGCATGTTGATGCTGAGGCTGGATGTGGAATTGCAGAACACAGAAGAAGTAGGGTAAATAGAGTTGTCGGTAGTCGCATAAAGTTCACCTGGAAAAAATGCTACTAACTCTTGAAGCCAATAGCTTTTTTCCACGTCGATCGAAACTTGAATCGATATCTGGCTGACTGAGGATTTCTATGAATTTAGTGTTTCAGAACTCTCGAGCTCAGATAACCAACGAAGACATTTTGGTGTTCGAGTCAAAGTTCGGATTTAGTTTGCCTCCCGAATACACTGCGCTGCTTCTTCAACACAACGGCGGATCATTTCACGTTGACTATCCGTTTTACCAGATTCACGGTCACGCCAGTCAACATGAGGGTATGCTTCAATGCTTTTTTGCACTGGCCCCGGGAGATCCAATTGATTTGGAAAGAATCTATAGCGTCCACTGCGACAGACTACCTGAGCCACTCCTCGCGATTGGAAGTGACCCAGGCAATAATCTTATTTGCATAGGACTGACTGGTGAGTACGTCGGTAAAATTTATTTCTGGGAACGAACCAAAGAAGAAAGTCAGCCGACGTTCAATAACGTTTACTTGTTGTCAGAGAGTCTTAACGAGTTTATAGAAAACCTTTATCCATGCGATGAAGAGCTATAGTCGACCCTCTATAATTTGACCAAGTCAGTTGAAGGCCTGCTCTTTACTAGAAACGTCTGGACTACAGTTCAGTCTCAGCTTTTCGACACTTAACACTTTCGTAACAACAGAATTTTAGGATCGAATTATGGCAAGCGCGGGCCGCGACTTTGTAGATCTCATCTATCAATGAGGTCTAGATCCGCTCAGCAAAAGCCTTAGCGTAACAAATCATTCGTAACTCATGTTCCTATTTCCAGTCTCTCAAAATGAAAGAACAAAACTTAGATGACAATTTCCAGGCCAACTTGGGACGAAGCGATCTTACAATCGTGGAAGGATCGCATGCCGAACGACTGTTTAGCGCGAGGGCTCTGCCGTCCAGCAATATTCAGCCAGGCGACGGCGAGTTGTCCAGTTCGAAGAACGATGTGACAATTGATGTTGTTGATGACGAGGAGGATATCGTTAAAGATATTACCCCTTCTTCTGTGGCTGTGTTGCCGAAGATGAGTTTCGAAACCGGCAACGCTTTGATACCAGATAAGGTGACGATTCGTTCACTCCAATCGGATGCGATGACTCCACGATCAGGGATTCTTCCTCAGTTATCGCTGGACTTGGCACGACCAGCGACTGTAGAGATGACCAAAGGACATCCAGTAGAACACAGCGCACCGCTTTTTTTGCCTGGCGACCAAGAACCAGTTAAGCCCGGCGAGCCTCGCGACTTCACTGCACCCGGTTCAATTCGAGAAGCAACCCCGGACAGTCTACAACGACCTCCAGTAGAGCGCTTGAAGCAACTCGTTCTTCCGTCATTCATGCGCTCAATCGACTTAAGTCTCAATCAAACAGGCGACAGCACCATGTCGGCCTTTCTTCATCATAACACTCAATTTCATAAGCGGTATGTTCATGAACTGGCAGAACTGGTGCAACGCACCAACGACGATAATGCAGTCAGGAGATACCGCGAGGTTCGGTTCCTTTCGCAAGTGCTCTCAGTTTCTGACATGGCAGAGGAGATTAAGGGGCAGCGCGAATCTGGTAAATGCGATCAAAAGACCGAAGCCGAATTTGCGCATCGGCTTAGCGAACTGGCCGGCATGCTTAGTATCAACGAGCTGCCGATAGGGCAACCTAACACGGGCAAATCGCCACGGTTGGCAGCAGACGACATTGTCGGTCAGGCAGTTCTATCGTTTCTAGAACAAACGAAAAAGCAGGGTTTTGACAACGAGGTCGGTGCAGCGCTGAACAGCGTGCAGAAAAACTGGAACGCCGACGTGGCTGGATTGCAAAAGGCTTTCCGAACCGCAGTGGCGGAAGGAACAATGAGAAATGACCGGCGCTGCGCCATCAGCATGCTCGAGCAATGTCCACTCGCGGTCGAGGACCGCCAACTGCGAACTTTGATGAAGAGCCTCAAGCCAATCGCTTGTCTATTGAATGCACAGGGTGAAGATAATCCTGCACGGTTCCGTCAAACCATAAATGATTTGTTAGAGATGAAAGCAAGTTGTCCGCTTGCAACAGACGCTCTTTATGGAGTTGAGACAATACTCGGAAGCACATCTCCGGAGCGCTTGAGCAAGCTCACTGAGCAAGAATGCAAAGCGATTTCTAAGCTCTGGCAAGGCAATAAGGAGCTACAGGAAAACATCTCTGTATTTCAAGCACGAGCACTGGTGCAGGGTTTGTCGAATCAATCGAGCTTCGAGCAGATTGAGGAAGTTCGCAAATCGCTTAGAAAACTTCCCGATTCTTCGTTCAAAAAAAACTGGCAAGACTGGTCAGACACACAAGTTCTCTTGCGCGATCTGCGACATCCTGCGCGCGCATTCGAGACTCTCGAAAGCCTGTCCAAAATGGCGCTTGCAGGCAACATCTCCGCGCAGCAGGCGCTCAGAGTTCTTTCGGTAAGCGCTGACAGTAACGCCGAGACATCCTGGCGAAAAGCAAATGACTTCGAATTCTTGCTGCCTCCATCGCGAATCGACCTGTCCGGTTTCAATGCTAAAGAGGCTGAGCAACTTCGATTACAGGCATTTGAACACGTCTGCGCTCGTGCGCTTTCCAATGGTCTGACCTCGAAAGATGCCGAGCTTTTGGCGCATATTTCCATGGGCACGGACAAAAAAATGCAGGAAGCCGCAAAAAGGTTTCTCAACAAGACGATCGGAAAAGACGGTGAACTGAGTGCGGCCGCGGCGTCGACAAATTTCGAGGCATTGACGAGAGGCTACTTCACGGCTCTGACTTCCACCGATATCGCCAGCCCAAGCCGCACTCTGGCAAGCGAAGCATACGGACAGCTGTCCTTGATAATGCAAATGGAGCATCCTCAAAAGAAAACCTTGGACAAACTTATCTCTGAGTCCCAGAGACAGGCCCGTGATGGCAACGATTCCGCGGCTCGTTTCCTGTCCTTCCTGTCTTCCGCCCCAGGAGACTCAATCGAGTGTAGCCAAAACGCCGCCGACGCTCTCAAGGAGCTGGCTCAAAGCGCCAACAATCGTCCTATGGTGTTGAGAGCTCTATCCGATACGGTGCTTACCGGAACGTTCCAGGATAAAGGTTTCCGCCTCTCTATCCTTGCAGACATTGTACTCGCCGGTGAGACCAGATCATTCAACGGGTACCTTACCAACCCCGACTTTAACGAGCGAGTTCGACATACCTTTTTGACAGGTTTTAACAGTGACAATCCCCGCGCTGTCGAAGCGTTGTTCAAGATCGCGCCTTATTGGTCCAAAGAGCATATCGATCTACTAACAAGAAATATCTGCCCTGCGACTGCCGACGCGATTGCAAGACACGCTCGGAAAGTTCCTCAAAGCCTCCGGTCCGATCTGGTTTTCGGTATGCTCGAGACGATAGAGAGGGGTGGGCTCGATGGAGCAACGCTCGAGAGTGTCACTAGAGGAATTCGCTCATTTGCTCCTCATCTAGACGAGTCTACAATACTTCTTCTCTCCAGTTATAGTGGCAAGGGAGGGAAGGAATTCTTCGAGCAAAAGCTCAGTCCCCTCGAGCGGGATAAGAGTAAGGCTGCCACCGAAGCACAGGCACGGATTGCCGATTGTTTACTAACCACAGCAGAAACATCATCAGATTCTAAGATCAGAGCATATGCCCTGCATGCGTTCGCGGGTTCGGATTGGGGCGAGTTCGGTCGTGTTAGCGACAGACATAATGCCGCACGTGTGGCAAAACTGATCAGAGACAATCCAGGCAATTGGTTCATTCAAAGCCAGCTTACCAAGCTTGTGCACGACCACCCGGACTTTATAAAGAACGACCTGAATAGAAGCAGCTGGAACACTCCCGAGCATCGAAAAAGCCGACTCACCGCCTACTGGATTGGAAACGGCGTCGCTGCGGAGTCCGCGACGAAGCTTATGGATAGAGCGATCCAGAACTATGGATTGGAGAAAGTTAAAGCTGCAACTGAGAATGTCGCGCTAATCAGAAGCCTGCATCCGAGCATACTTGCTGCTATGGGAATGTCCGAGATCGGCTCCGACCAATGCAAAAACATTGCGGATGTTCTACACAAGTTGGCGGATGGCAGCGCCGACAGTTCTTGGACGAAGCAGCTGCTCGAGCCGCTCGACAAAAAGGTCGAAGCATTTCGAGAGCGGCTAGGATTCGAGATTAATGCTGATGTCAGGGAGCTCAACAAAGGTTCCCAAGAAAGGGCCTTGAAGTCCATCGAAATCAATGCCGTTAGAGGAGTGCCTTTTTCGGCTAAAGTCAAAGAAGCCCTGGGCGAGCAAGGACTCAGCAAATTCCGATTGAAGGAATCGGCTCTTTTCGACAGACTGAAAGGCAGATACGGAGAGCACGAGCTTGGAGTCGAAAAAGTGGCGAAGTTGCTCGAATGGCAGCGCAATCTCGAAATTGCCTGTGCTAATCACAAATTTGTGCAATTGATGAATGATGGCGAGATCGGAGAAGCCGATCGACATGCCAAGAAAGCCTTCGCAATCAATGGAGTTTTCGCGCTGTCATTAGCTCCGGATATGCAACGTGAGCTTGCCACCACTGGCGAAGGCATATACAAAGGCACGTTCGGAAGGATGAAGGAGGCGAACGCCGGACTCCTCGACAGTATTCATCATGCACATCAACCCGGAACGGAGTCAGGATACCGCCACAGCATGCAAATGCTGCGAGAGTTTAAGGTGAGCGATACTGATGCGGGAGATCCTCACAAGAGTATCGACGCAGAGCTCTTTCGAAAGCAAGCGCTGCTAGGCATTCAAATGCATCCGGTTCGACGCATATTAACCGAACGCTCCGAGTCAGTTCAAAAGGACGTCACCGCGCTGGTTTCGCTAATGACGCTCGCAGAAACCAGGGCCGACAAGATGGAAACCTTTATCGAACATATGAAGACCTTGAAAGAGAGAATCAAGGCATCGATGAAAGCTACACCGGAAGAGCGAGCAATTTTAAAAGAGCTTCAAACCGATCTCCTCGATATGCTCGATCCAACGAAGAAAAACAAATACGTGGAGGACCCCAAAACCAGAGAACTCATCAATCAGGAGCTTAAGACCATAACCTTCATGCGGGGTCTGCTCGACCCTCATGGCTTCCCGCCGCCCAACGAGCAACGAAAAGCCGAATTGACCAAGCATAGGGAGAAGCTCAGAAATGAGCTCGATCGTCTACTCGATCCGATCGCTTCCTACGATCAGAAGGTCCCCAAAGGTTGGTATGACACTCTGAATGATTGGGAGAAAAACAGCGATTGGGATAAAACCGGGCCATGGGAGTGGTCCAAAGAGCCAAGCAACTTGAAGAACGAAGACGGCATGCTCAAGGCCTATTGGGTCCAACGCGAGATAGGAAGATTAAGCATCGAGCTGGGCAAGGTCAATTTCGAGCTTGAGCCGTTGGAAGGCAAAACTCAGATGCATCAGCTCTATTCGGCTTTTAATAAACTCGATGAGCGTAAATTCAATGAAATCAGCGATTTCAATAAGTGGGCTCGCGAAGAGGCGCTTCCTATGCTTATGGCATTCGTGGCAGGGGCAGCGGTCTTCCTCTCTTGCAGCAATCCTGTAACCGCGGTGATTGTTGCTCCGGTGGCCGCTATCGCGGCAGGCGAGCTCACCAAAGAGATTCAGCACAATCTCGGACTTCGAAGCGATGGCTCGATTCTGGGTGATTACAGCCTGCGTGACAAACCGGTTAAGTCACTCTCGGGACGAGAGCGTCCTATGGAATTCGGTAGAGACGTGCTTTTGCCTTATGGGCTGGAGTACGTGCAAAGCGCGGCAATGGGCGCCGGTGGGGCTGTTCTTGGGTCGGTCGCCGGAACGGGACTGGCGAGAACTTTCCAATCACTTCGAGGTCTCGCGCGGTCAGACACTGCTACGCTAGCAGCATTTGTCAGAAATTCTAACAAAGCGATTTACGCAACGTCGGAGAGCGCAATTGCAAGTCGGGTGTTTAGCAGAGCCATAGTAGGAGTCGAGCAGAGCGGCTTCTTCACTGCCTCGACTATCGCAGGTGAGCTGCACAATGATCATCATCGAGCGAAATCGGACAAGCTGGTTCGAGAGCATGATCAACTCTTTTCGTTTTTCAAGGACGCTGCCTTGATTGCATTTTTGCACGCTGGCAAAGCATCTTTCAAAGGTTGTCATCCTATGCCTGTCGGCTTTAACTTGGCGGCAGGGGAGGCAATACGCGTGGATCGTCCTGTGATGCGACTCGAGTTCGATGCGCAATCACAAAAGGCGGCCGATGCATACAAAGTAGATGCCACCAAACGCGGTTCTACAATAATCGAGCATCCCGACCAACGAGGCGGGTTTGTCGAAGTAACCGATAAGGGGCTTCACGTCTGGTTCGAGCCCAAGCCCGCCGAGTCGCGAATTGGCAGACCCGGTACGGAACCTGCCGGCGACCATCGGCATCCGAGCGCGACTCTCTCGGACATATCTCCGGACAGCTCCCTCATGCAGAGACCTCGTTTAGACGACCTCGCTCATAATCATGGCCGGCTATCGGTCGGCAACGTCCATGTCGATATATCTCTCGAGCATAATCGCCAAGTAAGAATCGGCAGCGACAGAACCAGCAACGATCTGGTTGTCGACGACAATTCCAACGTAAGCACCAACCATGCCACCATCCGCACGACGGATTCAGGACTTGTTTATATCACCGACAACGGTTCAACACAAGGTTCGTACATCAACCGGAAAAAACTGGAGCCAGGAGTGGAAACCCTGGTGCGACCGAACGATATTGTTGCTGTCGGGCCTCATCAACTCACACTCTTTCACAATGAGTTACCAGCAACTCCGACTCGACCGAGAGGAACATTAAAACCACTAACAAGAACAAATCAGACCGTGCCAGGTAGTGTTTCTTCCATACCCAACCAGTTGACGACACCCGGCACAAATACAACAATCGGACGCCTGGACCGTTCCACGCAGACAGAGCCAAATGGAGGCGAACCGCTCCGTCCGCAGCCGCTTCCGGAAAGACCGGTTGTTGATCCTTCGCGCCCCACATTCGCTGAGCTACTGGAGACTCGGCAGTGGCTTGTCGAGCAGACCGTCCTAAAAGCGGCCGAACTCGAGATTGCGAAAAGAAACGCTCGCTCGGCGAACCCAGGTGCAAGCCCGAAGAACACAAATGTACCTTTGCCTGAGATAGAACTTTTGAATACGCGCGAACACGCGAAAGTCGTGAAGCTCGAGCAAGAATTTCTACAACTTCGAGATTACCAGAAGAAGATCGAAATGGCTATGTGGCATACGAAGGGAAACATGGCGCCAGGGCAATACATGGTTAAAGCGGCTAACGGCGAAGTCACTGTGAAAATACTCGAGGACGCTCGTGGAGACAAAGCGATCCCTGTCGAGCACTTTTATGAGTTAATAGACGAGCTTTTAGACGTCAAACCCCAACAGAGGGATACGTTGCCTGCAGAGATCGTTATTGACAGGTGGGACGGAAAGGGTGAGTGGGAGTACGGCTACTACTGTGAAGATCTAGCGCTGCTCAAGCTCACGATTCTTGACGCCGATAAAATGGCGGAGATGCCGATGAGGATTACTCTAGGACACGAAACTGGGCACGCATATCACGCCCGAATCATAGCCAGAGCCGACGAATCATTGATAAAGAAAATCGAGGACAAGTACGCTGAGAACCTCGACACCGTAGTCCAGGACATCGCCAGATTCGAGCGCAATATTTCAGCCGAAAACATTGCGGAAATCAAGGCCGAGCTTTTAGATAAAAACACGAATTATACAAATGATAAAGTTAACCAGCACCCGGCACGATATTGCGCATCAATTCACGAAGTAATAGCTGAGTTGCACATGCTCTATCGAGAGCAACAACGCGCGCTGGCTAAAGGCGAACAAGTTTCCTTCAAAGATTTGGTAGGTCGGTTTTCACCGATGAGAGCAAGAATACTTGACCAGTACGAAGGTATGTACGACCTATTGAAAAAAGACGTTTTTCCCAAGCTTCCTATAAGCACACCCAGAGTCAAAATCGGGCCCAAGGCCAAAATATCAAATTCGTAAATGGAACGATTACCTCGCCTGGAGCTCCAACTGTCTCGAAGATCGTCCCATAAGCAATGCGCGACGCCCACATTGTTTGCCACCAGCTTGGGATAATTGAGAAACAAACCTTTGCCGAGTCTCTTGTTTGCATTCCGCATTCAAGGCTGCCATCGGAGGCATCGTGCCAAATCGTAACCGATGTTCTTGCAATCAACTTGTGAGCATCAAGTCCGATATTGCAGCCGCTTCATCTAGTTGCTTCGTAAGATTCTCAGGACGCAGCGCTGATTAAAAGACGGTGATACCACTTGCGATATCAGAGGGTTAATCGCACAGTGAAACACCAAAATCTCCACTTGTAGCAGAATTGCGCGAGCCTGACCAATGCTGCTCATAATCCAATCATTTTTGTCAAATCAACTTTTCGCATGGATAGACACACGCAGTCAACGTGAGTCGCGGTTTCCATGAAATTGATTACTCGCTTAAAAATCACTAGAGAAGAAACACCAGGATGTGGTGCTAATGTTGGATTTTGTCTCCGTAAGTCGCAGCTACGGACGACTTCATCTGAGCGGCAAGATTTGAACTCAATATGCGTTTGATCTGATCAGCATCCCGACTCTTCCGAATGAACAGTTCAGCTACTTCGCGCACGGTGACTTTGTGGCCATCTCCGCGCAGATATATAAGCTCATCGCCAGTTCCAGTAACACCTTCCTCTACCACAGAAAAATAAATTCCGGATCTTCCACTTTTCACGAATCGTTTGATCATGTCACTGCGGCCAAACTTCATCGCCAATTTGTAGCATGGCAATCTCGGCTGTGTCACTCGGATAACTGCTGTTCCCACTCGAAACTCATCGCCAATGTAGACATCACTTTCAACCAACCGCTCTGTCGTAAGATTCTCTCCGAACGCGCCCCAAGCTAAGTCAGCGTCCGGCAATTCCTTACGCCAGAAGTCGTAATGCTCGCTTGCATATGTGTAGACTGCTTTATCGACGCCTCCATGGACAGTTAAATCAGCCTGCTCATCGCCGTCGAAGTTGAGCGTTCTCAAATTGACTCTGCCTCGGACAGGCTCCTTATAGATACCGGTATAAAGATCTCGCCCCTGGAACTTAATCGTCTTAGACATGCTGACGCATACGCAAATTATCTTCGGTGGCGGAGTAGACTGACAATTTTGCATCGAACTTGCCTTGCGTGATTGAGCGAGGCGCCGGAAGAATCTACGGGTGCTGCGGATTCGATTCGCCACGTCCTTCGAAACTTTGGTATTGGTCCCTTCGTCGATGACCGCTTTGCCGGCGCATCGAACTGGATGAGCCATTAAATGATACCGCCCCGCTTCTAATTGTCCTGAGCGCGCTTCTCCTGTTTTTTCATTTATAGAGCAATGATTGCCTTGGGCACATTACTTTTATTCTACATGTTGTTGAAGCTTCGCAATTCAAAAAGCTATAATCGATTTAGGAGCTTGGCTTTCCGGCGGCGGTGGATTATGGACTTAGAGGCGAAATTGCGTTTGGCCAGAGAAATGTTGGGACAGCACATGGCTGATACTTTGCCGGGCAAAGCAACTCAAGTTGAAGGCGTTGATCTGGTTAAGGTCGATTCGTCGATTTGTAATTTGGTCGCCAATATGCTCAGATTTGACGGAGACCTCGGTGCCCTCAACGAGTACTATGACAAAGCCGGTGCAGCAGATGATTTCAATTCGATGATTCTGAATGTGCAGTGCATGCTTGACAGAGTTCTTCCGAAGCTCGAGCAATCTGAGTTAAGGGATTACTTCGCGCGGTTGAGTCGGATGTCTATAGTCGCGGCGGAAGTGGGAATCTCGCAAGCCGTGCGTGATGTGGTGGTGGCTGGTAATGCGACGAGCGAGGATAGCTTGCGAATCACTGCGGACCTTGATGAGGGTTTGCGAGCTTTTCGAGAGCAGATGGCGAAGCTGAAAAGCACCAACTGAGCACTCTTGTAGCGTTGTGTTTTGTCAGCTCACGACCGGGCAAACGTCTCTCGATGAGCCTCCAGTCATTGTCGGCCCAGTCTTGATGCGGATCGTCTGCTCCGATGTCTCGCTCGACTCTATCCTCCACAGAAGTTCAGTCCCTTACATTGTCTTTTCGTTGAGAAACATCTGTGTCAGCAACCTTTTGGTGCGGTTATTGCCCTATCATTGCCATTACAGCAAAACATTCGCTTCCTCCAGAATTCTTTGCGCGCTGCATCAGCACCATTTCTTACGGTCTGGCTTCTCAGTTAGTTCCTAGGACGCATCGGGTTTACCATGTTTTGTTTGATTGACACTCAATCAGGTAGGGTCCCATCTTTACTCATTGGATAATTGGCACCACGCTGCTGGCGAATTAAGTACAGCAGCCCCCACATGCCTTTTGGCTCCGGTGTATCAGCCTCTTTCACCGGTAAATTTGACGACGGAGTAGCGATTATTGACTTGCGTTAACCCTTCTGATCTTTCCCTTGCCCTTGATTCGCGTGAGGCTGCGACTTTGAAGGCTATTCTGCCCAGTTTGGGCTGATGTCATTACTTACTGTCAGTGCGGGCGGAGTACTTTGCTCTATTTCGCGAGAACCGATTGTGTTGCATCTCGGGGGCTGAATCCAGTCATACAAAACGACCTAATGTCGCGCTAATTCGCCAATTTACACAATACTGAAAAAACTGCGACAAATAAGTCAAAAATCGCTTTGATGTATTGACAATAGTTGCATATGCAACTATTGTCAATGCATGAGCAACAAAGAGCCCAGCAACTTAGAGGATCACATCGGGTACCACCTGCGGTGTCTTTCGAATTTCGTCTCTCAGACTTTCGCGACCAGGCTCGAAGCGGAGGACGTTTCGGTAGCTCAATGGGTGGTTCTGCGAGTCCTATACAACAAGCAAGATATGAACCTCAACGAAGCGGCCGAGGCGGTCGGTGTGGATAAAAGTTCTCTATCACGGATGGTCGAGCGGTTGGTTCAGAAACGTCTGCTTAATCGCAAGGAAGGTGACAACCGGCGATCCGTCAGCCTGTCTCTGACCGCCGCCGGGAAGAGGCTCGTGCCAAAACTGGCAAAGCTGGCGGACGAAAACGACGACGCCTTCTTCAGCTCGCTCACGGCGAAACAAAAGAGCGAGTTGACAAATACCATTCGCCAACTTCTAGATGTGAATGGCTGGGAAATTACAACACGCGGCAAAGACCGTCTAGACTAGGGAGATAGCCACATGAACAGCACTATCATCAAAGAATGCACAGATCGTTCTCTTGCAGGAAACATCACTTTTCCGGAAGTGCTGCAGAAGCTCAAAGCAATCGGCACCGAATACTACATTGCCGATCTCATAGGCAAGTGCAAGACGTATTATGGACCGAATGATCAAAAGCACAGCGAAAGGCTGGACTTCGATGGCCCGGAAATTGCGAAGGAGTTCGATGGCGGTGCTGTCAGAAAAGCTGTTACCGACATCCAGCAAGGACGGATTAGCTATCGAGACTTTCTGTGCTGCATCATGGAGTCCGGTTGCACTCACTACGAGGTATTCATTTTGGGTATGCAGACTATTTATTTCGGACGCGACGGCAGCCAGCATGTCGAACGATTCGGTCCGACGTAGTAGCCATGACCTAATCGGATGCGTGCGCCTTAAGAGGACGCAGCAATGATCTACAACCTTCCAATCTGCCGGACTACCCTTGTGTCTATTATCCGCGACCGAAGAAGTGGGCGGGCATTGCGGATACGACTCATCGCAATGAAAAGTCCATTACGTAAACCAGCGCCCAAAAGCCAGAGAGTGTGAGCGATTCGAGGGTTTTATCTAGTTGAGTGCAAGTCTTGCGAAGAGGCAGGCGCAAAGCAGGTTTTGCGAGAATGTGTAATCAGCGGTAATTTTTGAAACACGAACTTGGCGATTTATTTGCTGCATTTTGTTATGGTGACGTCACCGTTTTAGTCTGGACTTGTATCTGGGAATCTTCGAGAATACATGCGGGTGTCGTTGTTTTTGATGACTTTTCAGCGATTTTTGATTCTATGTCAACGCTGATGAATAGCTTATCGCGCCCTGTAGGACTCGAACCTACGACCTCTTGGTTCGAAGCCAAGCACTCTATCCAGCTGAGCTAAGGGCGCATTAGGTTACATCCTACCTGGCTGGCGGGAGCGGCGTCAATACTAGCTCCTCTTGGCAGGCGTGATGGAGGCGCCACTTGTGGCGTCTTTAAATATTTTCGGATTCATTCAGCTTCAGTTCGAACTGGTTGATTACTAGTTGGCTGAGGACGTAGCCGGAACACTGCCAGCACCCCGTGAGAATCACCGGAATCGTAACGACTGCCACGAGTGTTGGCAAGTAGGGATAAAGGAACAGCGAGATGCCAATGGAGCATGCGGTTAGGGTGGTTTGGCAAAACCGAGTAATTAGCTGTTCCTGTTTTTGACGTGGCAAGCGCCTGAAGTGATCAGAAACCAAGGCGACAAATCGTTTCCAAGGTCCGACGCGATTCGCTGGCTCATCGCCATAGTCAAATAGTCCGACGGCAGTTCTGCGTGGAGGACTGCCGGAGCCGCTACCCACTAACTCCAGCTGTTTATCTGGCGTTCGAGGCTCTTCGGAATCGTAGTAGAACTTGAGCTGCATTCTTGCATCTTCGATGTCCGTATTTCGATTATATCGAACTCGGCAAAATTGGCTTGCTCCAGGCTCTCTGGACCATCGCAAACTAGTAAAGCAGGGGGCCCGCCGGTAAGTAGCATTCCAATTTCCCAAAAGGTTGTGCAGTTAAGAAGTGGGAGGTGCTCACCATTCTTCCATTCATCGCAATCACCGCTTTCAGTGCCAAACGATTGCAGCCTGGCACCATGAATACGAGCGAATTTGCTTGCGAACGTTTCATTGCTATTGCCATTGAGAGCACTGCGGCACCGTGCTCCTCATTCAGCCACGCGGCTGGACCGACGGCTGCCTCTTGCAAATAGAAGTAACCAACTGGCTTTTCGTTGTGCAATACTGCGAATGGTTGTGTTGTGGACGGCACCATCAAGTATCGGTGATCGATCTCACGGCCGGTTCCCCGGATGTGCGCATCAATCGCCGCTGCTACCGCTGCTGTGAGTGGTTCTGCTCGATAGCCGGTTCTATTATCGTGCTGAAGAATTCCTCTATGGTGAAGATCTTCCCGGATGTCATCGACGCTGGTTGGCAAATCCTCAAGCGAAATTTTGTACGTAAGAATCTGATAGCCTGGCAACATCCCCAAACGTAAATATTGTGCCATTGCGCGGATATCAATTGATGACCAAACAAAGAAATTGTCGGCACCGCTATCGGTGGCAGCTTCCCAAACTTTGTTAATAAGTTTAGTACCAAAACCCTGACCCTGGCACTTTGGATCAACCCAAAAGCTCGTTAGGAACCAGAGTCTATCGCGAACGACACCGTTGCAAATACCAACGATTTTCTGATCGTCGACCGCAACGAAGAAAATCCCGGTGTCCAAAATATGATTAGAACCGCGCGTCCACTCAACCTTGTCAATCGGTTGTCCGACTAATGAGAAGCGCTGACGCAAGTCATAGAGCGTCTCAACAAAAAGATCGAACGATGCAGCGACGTCTTCTCTTGTGGCAGCTCTAATAGATACAGGCATGACTCCAGGCTCCGTGAGATGAAAGTTGAGTCACTAAGCGATTGCACTTGCTAGTCGAGCGATACTTAGCGATTTCATCGAGATCTTAGCGTGAGCGAGGAGACAAATAAAGCCCATTGGTTTTGACTTCAAAATATTGGTGAACAGGTTGTTCTTTCGATAACTGAGTGGAAACAATCAGCAAGGCATTCGACACAATGCGATGCCTTGCTGACTTTGACTTAAGCTACCAGTTTGTTGTTTCTATCTTCGTCTTAACGCGTCACGCAGTACCTCCTCGAGCGATTTATGCGCGTCTCTCCGGGGAAGTATCGTAGTGCCATTGATCAGATTATCCAGAATGTCGTCTCGCTGAAATTCGTGAATACCTCGGGGCGATGGATCTCTTACGCCCTTTTTCAGTGACTCTGGTGTCGAACTTTTCGGCGGTCTAAGGAAGGGGTCATTCTGCGGCGGAATTCTTGCTGCTTCCTCATCTGAGAGTTTTATCGCTTCTTGCAACCAATCGTGAAGACCCCTATAAGGGATTTTGCCCCGGTTGTCGGTTGGTTGTTGGACAGGTTTGAAATACGGATTTTTGCTGCGTTGTTCGAGTTCGCCTTGCTCAGCAGCTTGATCAACGAAGTTGGTGCCCTTGCCGACAGGCCTGTAAGTCGAGAGATTTTGCTCAGCAGCTTGGTTAACGAAATTGGTGCCCTTGCCGATGTTCCTGTAAGACAGGGTATTTTGCTCGGCGGCTTCTTTGACGTAGTTGGTGCCTTCGTTGAGAGAAAGTGCATCTTTCCCAAGCTTTTTCAGTGACTCCGGAGTCTGACTTTTCGGAGGTCTTAGAAATGGAGCCTTCTGAAGCGGGATTCTTGCTGCTTCCTCGTCTGAGATCCTTATCGCTTCCTGAAGCCAATCGTGAAGACCTCTATAAGGGATTTTGCCGCCATTGTCGGTCGGCGGTTGGACAGGACGAAGGTATGGATTGTCAGTACGATTTTTCTTGTCACCTTGAAGCACCGCTTGTTCGACGAAGTTGGTGCCTTCGTTGCGTGAAAATAGATTTCTTCCGAACCTTCTCAGTAATTCTGGTGTCGAAGTATTCGGAGGTCTCAGGTAGGGGGCATTCTTAAGTGCTTCCTCATCTGAGAGTTTTATCGCTTCTTGCATCCAATCGTGAAGACCTCGATAAGGGATTTTGTCTCCGTTGTCGGTTGGAGGTCGAACGTAGGGTTTGTCTGTACGATCTTTCTTGTCAGCTTGGAGCACCGCTTGATCGACAAAGTTGGTGCGTTCATTGCGCTTGGTGTTTTCAGCTTGCTTCACGGCTTGTTCGACCAGGTTTGTTCCGTCTACTTTCTTCGGATTCACGGCTTCCGGTTTCACGGCTTTCTTCACCCCGTTCGTTCCCTCATCCTCGGATTGATGAGAACAAAAGGATGGTTTGTCTAACCAGAGGCTCGCTGAGAGTTCATTGTTAGAGTTGGTGCTTTGTATCGTGAGATTGGGTTCGTTAATCGATTCAATTGACATTGGCGAAACCTCAAGTTGAGTCTTGTGATATAAAAAGAAACTGCGGCATCTGCTTAGGGTGAGCAAGGAGGAACGTGAGTGGGAGCGGAGATAGTGCAGATCTGCGAGACCGTAGGCGTTATCGGACCACCTTCGGTTTTCCTGCTTGGCGCGGGACAACGTTGGGAAAAGCCAGCTTGAGCAGGTCTTCCACGGCGACTTGTCCATTTCCGTCGATTACGACGGTGATCGGTAGGAGTTTGGTTACACGTTTTTGACTCGATTCGAGATGCTCTAGGGGAGGCGATTTCAGAATGGTAGGGACGGGCATATCAATCGAACCGATAGGTCTCCATTTGAGAGTGTCATCGTTTGGCTTTGCGATGGTCATGTTGCTTTGTAGCAGTTTGTCGATGGCGGCGGTGCGCTCCAAACGCACTTGCTGCGACGTTTTCGAGTCGACCATTGCTCTATCATTAGCTGTTGAGATTAATTGCAATCTGTAATTCTGTGTTTTTTCAATCAACTTCTCCCATGAAACGGACTGCTTGTGAATTGCAATGCGAGGTTCCGAGGTATTGGATTGTGCCAACACCCAGTTTCTCAACAGAACTGCCAATTCAGTACTGTTAATCGAGTGATCATTGAGTAGTTCTGGCCGCGCCCTAAATAACTCTCTTGTGAAGATCGCCATTACTTCTGGTGGCACCGATTTATAGAACTCCATTCGAGAGCCTTTTCCAACTTGCAGGAAGAGATCGGCAATTTCTGTTTTCTTTGATTTGCTCGTGCTAG
Organism: uncultured Candidatus Obscuribacterales bacterium; assembly: GCA_964418155.1. Classification (GTDB taxonomy): domain Bacteria; phylum Cyanobacteriota; class Vampirovibrionia; order Obscuribacterales; family Obscuribacteraceae; genus JADYXR01. The sequence goes on from CAYQKX010000002.1 coordinate 143,413, forward strand.
GCGGTTTCTCAATAACAACTTCGATGGATTTTGCATTCGTCTTCGGTACTGGCTGTGCCACAATGGTTTCCTTCATCACACCAAGCGATTTGAAGATTTCATCCTCATTCTCGTTCTTGCCAAGTGTGTCACTAATTCTGGTGGCATCCTTTCTGTAGAACTTTGTCATCTGACTCTGAGAAAAGAGATCGATGGGCTCTCGGACAACCATTTTGGGAAGCGAAGCTTCAATCTTATCTTCGGTCATGGATGGATTTAGTGCCAAAATGATAGCTGCCTTTTGGGTGTTAGACATCTGTAAGAGTTGAGCTCTCTCTTTGTCGTTGGCCGAGTGCCAGTAGCGCTTCGCATCGTCTACAGAAGTGGGTTTAGGAGCTGTCCCTATGCGACTGTCGGCAGTTGAAACCTGCCTTTCGTTCCATTGATTGAGTGCCGATTGCTGTACCTTGTCTCCGCCAAAATCGATCAGATCAGACAGCACAGATCTTGCTTCGACTGCTATTGACCAACTTCCGTTTGCTTGGTTTGCGAGTTCGGACAGACATCGAGTTGCCCAGATTTGATCGGAATGAACTTTGCTATGCGCGAGTGCGAAACTAGCGGCCAATGCTACGCGAGCACTTTCGTCTTTGGACAAGTTCCGCAAGACGAATCGTCTCGGATCTTTCTCATCCGAAATTCGTTGATGATTGAGGGACGTAAGGATGTTATGGCAGAGTTCGTGATCATTGTGTCGGTCGCTTTTTTTCGTGTTGGCAATTGTCATTGCGTCTTTAGCTAAATCACCTGTTAGCGCTGCAGGTACGCTTCTAAACAGCCAACCCAGTCCGTTGATTAGCATATCCTCTTGCTGTGCTCTTGTTGAATGCTCCGGAAATCGAACATTCCACATCTTTACTGGTATCTCTAGTGGTGCAGAACCAGTTTTTCCTGCGTTCTCAAAAGTCCGTTTCCAGAGTTTGAAAATGTTCGTTTGTTCATATGGATTAGAATGCATCATGGCATACTGAAGTCGACTATCACATTGTGCTCTGATCTTTGGGTCCACTCCTTTGACAGCTCTTTCAACCAGATCACCTATGACTTCGTCGCGAATGCTGAGTGGTCCGTTTAGCTTGGCAGTAATTGCAACCATGTTGACATTTTCGTCGGCCGAACTTAGAAGCGATCTCAGGACCGCGGCACTGTCGGTGGTATTGAGGCAGTTCAGCAAAATATGCCTCTGAGACTCAGAGTCTGTATTGTGACTGTCGCTCTTCATGGTCGTATCGCCCATTTTTAGCTCCAGTTGATGAGACTTGTCATAGAACGACATGCGCGCGTACCCATCGGCAAGCGAGGTTGTAAACTCCACCAGCGTTTTATTCTTCACGCTTATAGAGCAGCGTTCGTCGATCTTGTAGTCCCCGTCGTAGAGATGCTTGGCGATGAAATCAACCACAGCGTATGCTTCTGTATCGATGAGTTTCGAATCAGCATCAGCTCGTTTCGTATAATCAAAAATTGATTTTAATGCGGTTACTTTGTCTCTATCTCTGAAAACTGTGTTCAGTGGATTCGCAACGATCATAGCGGCGCGAAGCTTTACTTTTGCGGTCTCACCCTGCTTTAGCGCATCACGGATCATTTCTACTCTGGGATCGTACACATCGCTGATAGGGCCAAGGAGTCGCATCGCTTGACCCATCTTCGTCAAACTTGTATCGTCCGCGAATTTACCATTGAGTACATCCGAGAGAAATACAGATTTCGCTGACTGGTATGTTTTAGCGTCTATCCTCATGCGATTGATCGGGTCTATAAGTATCCGAGCTGCTTTGTTTTTCGCTTCAGCCGAACCGTCTTTTATGACTGTGTTTAACACAGCTACTCGTGGATCGTTGTTTCTGAGTTCGATATTTCTTGGTTCCAGGTCATCGACTAGAGAAAATGAGTCGAGTACCTTTTGTGGATTACAAGCTTGCTCACCAGGCTCTTTTAGGAGGAAATTCTTCTTTTCGTGATCCTTGTTGCCGCCAAAGTAAGTCCAGGTGTCGCCGCCTTGCAGTCTTACGTTGCGCACACCATTCTTGTGGTTGAAAACAACAATTCCAGAGCTGCTTACATCGACGCTATAATTTACTTCAAAACCTTTCTCGATAACTCCTGGACGCTCGCTGCTTTCGTAACTGGCGACTTTTCCGAAGGCATCGAACTTGAATTGCATCCAAGATGAGTCCGGATAGACAATTCTTTTTGAATCGAGCCCATGAGTTATGGTCGTTTTTTTTCCGTCGGCAGCAGTAAGTTCTGTTCGACCGAACACGTCCTCGCTTTGCTTGAAGGGATTGTCGCGTCGAGCCCATTCGATCGCTTCAATCGCCATCTGTCCCATAGCGGGATCTTTGTCGACAGTCATCAATCGCATCTCATTGTCTACGGCTTTTTGAAGCGCTTTCGAACCCTGACCAAACTCAGTTGCTCCTAGACGAACAAGTTTCTCGAGTGCTTCTTTCTTGGCGCCGAGTCCTTGCTTGTTATCATGCAATACCTTGAACGCAGTCTGAACAATGGGCCGCGGATCACGAAAAACGGAACTGGAAGATGAGTTTCTTTGCCATCGCTCGATATCGAGGAGCATTCTCTCTGCTTCCTGTTTCGCGTCACCGTTATTGATTTGAAACTGGTCTCGAATATGCTCTTCTATGGTTAGGTCTTTCCTTTGTTCCTCTGCTCTTGTGGCTTGCTGCTGTGTGGTGACTTCCGGAGTGTTGCTCTTCCTGTTACCGGCAATCTCTTTGAGTCTCTGGATGGCACATTGAAATGCGGGCTGGTTGACGAACCATCTTCTGGTTTCTTCGCTCGCTCCGTTGCTTGGATTTATGGTGTTGATTATGTGCCATGCTGCGGCAGTTACGACACCCGGATCCTTATCGTCCTTTAAGATCTTCTGGAGAGTTACTATACGCTCATCCTCAATGTCTTTGATTGGCAACGCACAAAATGCGCTGTTAATCACACTTTTGAGAGTGATGGCGTCCATGCCATCGGAAGATAGGTCATTTGATGTCAGAAACTTCTGTCTGGCGATAACGGCTTTGGGGAGTATATCAACCTCAGGCTTCAAGTTGCGTTTGGACGCGTCTGTGTCATCGAGCTTTTTGAAAAACTTGATGGCTTCGGCCTGAACAGCAGAGCTGACCTTTTTACTTCTTGCAAGAGCGTCCAATAACGGCATTGCTAGTGGATAGTCGCATTGTCGCATCAACTTGAGAAGTTCTAGCTTTTGATCATCACTAACTCGCTCGATCTCCAGGTCTATTGCTCGATGTGCTATTCGCGCGACAACCATTTTTGTCGATGGAGGTAGATTGTAGTTATCTGCTCCGTTGTTTTCTGTAAGTTTGAGGAGAGCTCTAACTAGTATGCTTCTGGCGTCCAGCTTCTCTCTACTGCTAGTGTTATTATTGAACACCTCTCCGATGTAAGCAAAAAGTATTTCTTTGTTACCGACGTGCTTGTCGAGCAACAATTTTTCCATTTCGGTGGCTGCAGCTTTTTGCTTGATGTTTGAATGAGTCGCGAGAAACGCGATCATCTCTTTCGCTGATTTGTCAGTCTTTGCAGACGTAATGAGCTCGTTCCAGCTTTTGTCTTGTTCTGCACGTAGATCTAGCACTGGTTTTAGGCTGGCGTTGTTTGCTTCTGTCTGAACTCGACCTGCATTTTCTGGCATCAGCCAGTAGATCGACCACCAGCCCGGCGTACGAATCTCTGCTACCTTTCCGAGGGCAGCGCGTTGTTCTTTTGCTAAGGATAGTTTCGCCTCCCATATAGCATCTTGTAGCAGCGGGTATTTTTGCTTTAATTGCTCGAGCTCTGCGGGCGTCGAACGCCCAAATGGATTCTCTAATCTCTTCATGTAATGCTCGACTTCGTTGCTGTAAATTCTGCGAGCACATTCTGGTCGGTCCGGTCTCAGGGCGGCGTGTCTAATGAAGGCATACTGTTCGGCGAGTTCGGGATCGGTCTCACTGGCAATATATTTGTCTGCCGCCTCTAGGCACCGCCCCTGGTTAATTGTTCTAAGGACGCGATAGGCGGCAATTCGCACCTCTGCGGATGCCGCTCTATTCGCATTCCCCATCGACGGATTCATGGACGAGATGAGCGCCGATTGTAAATCTTCCTTGACTATGGCCGGGACGACGTCGCTCCCGATAAGTTTCGTGAGCCCATCTAAAGTTTTGCATGTAGCCAACTTCAACTGTGGATCTTCCGATGTCTTCAGCGCGGAAGCAAGTTCTTTAATCACTGTGGCTTTCTGGGGTTCGGATACGAGAAGTCGTTCGAACAATCGAGGGAGGTATGCGATCGCAGCCGTTTTAACGATGTTGAATTCAGCGTTGTCAGCCTCCAGGATTGTCTTTATCTCTTCTAAGATCAAGGCAGAATTCTCTTTGTTTAACTTCAGCTTCCCGGATTCTATTGACCATTCCAGCGCTTTAATTGCCGTCGTGCCGTTTTCCATCTTGATCAATTCTTCGACATGCTTTTCTAATTCGCCGCTCGGTATATCGTTAGACAAGTATTGAAGCAGTTGAAATCGAACTTCTGGATTCTCGATTCTGCCTTTAGTTTCTAATTCTGCCTTTGTTCTGTCGACGATTGTCGCATGGAGCGAGAGTTGTGCCGACAATGGTTTAGACGGAGTTTTGTCCGCCTTGGGATTATCAATTTCCTCAATTTGCTTCATCATCGAATTCAAAGCGTCTTGCTTGGTCTTTAGCGTTTCGTCTTTGGCGCCGTTGTTGTGTTGCAGTTCTTCTTTGATTTCCCTAGCTAGCCTGATAGTATGCCAGTCGAGCACGACTCGCTTTATGTCGGTTTCGGTTTGCTGAGTGGATGGTTCGGATAAGGCTTTCAAGACAGCCATTGCAAATGCGCTTACGTCTGGCTGTCCTTCCTTGTTGGATTCGCTGGTAATGGCTTTTGTCAACGTTTCCACCGAGCAGCCGTACATGGAGTGAAGATTGGTACTGGATTTGGTGTTAGAAACCTTTCTAAACTGACGAATGCAGTCTGAAACTCCGATCACTGCTTCTAGCCTTGTATCTAGTGCAGCTTGCTTATTACTCATAACGTTTCGGCACAAGGTAGAGTACTCTGGTAGGTTCATTAGCTTGAGTGTGAGTAGGCAGCGTCCGAAGGCGAGTTGTTGTTCCGGCGTTGCGTCCTTTTGTGCTCTCTTGATGCAGTCAATATACTCCTGCGCAAAGACTTTGTGATAACCCTCCGATTCCCTGCGACTCAGAATCTCATTCGAAGATCCTCTGGATTCCTCGAAACGTCTGCGAATGTCGTGACCTATCGCTGTCCTGTTTGTAAGGTCCTGGTGCCACCAATCGCCATCATCGAAGGAGCCATCTTCTTTTCGTAGCAATAGGAGAATTCCTGTCGCGATCAAAACTCTGCTATTCATGTCTGTCGCGGTATCGAATTTCTGGATCCAGTGTTGTAGCATCTCTTGCCGCGCCGGTCCATCAAGGGCCAACGCTTTGTCGGCCTCGATACCGATTTTCTGCAGCTCTTTCGCGTATTTCTTGTCTTTGCCAGCGAGCGCGTCTGAGGTGGTATCGAACAGTATCCTTTGTTCCAGCTTCAGCCGTTCACTTAGCTCACGAGCGCTGCCAATCTCGTTTTCACCATGCTTGCCTACATACCTTTTGTGCAGGTCTTGTGCGAGCTGAGAGCCGACGACAAGAGTGGTAAAACCCATGACGCGTTCATTCGTGCGCAATGTCATTGCGCCAAAGTGACCGAGGTGTGTAAGCTTGTCGATCATAGACGAATCAGAGCCGACTGTTTTCAGGCTTTGGATTTGTTTCTCCACAATTTCTTTTGCTTGACCTCTCACGGTATTGGCTGACTGTGCCCGTCCAATCCTGGCGATTGGGCTGAATAAGGTCGTCAAACCATCGGCGACAAACAGCATCTCTCGCCAGTGATGAGCTATTTTTCCTTCTTCTGTGGAGAGCACCTCGGCATTGTTAAGTAAAGCTCCAGAGGCACCAAATGTGAAGCTCTTACCTGCATGGAAAAGATTGTTTTTGATGCTTTTTTGAAGAGCTTGTCTTATTGCTGTGGTGCCTGCGCTGGCTTCGAGCCCTGCAGCGCTTCCGGCGCGGCTCGCCATCGACATGCCTTTACCGGCCATGCGCAGATAACCCAAGCCGGAAATCAACATGCCGACATCCATTGTCACGGTCAGGAGTTTACCGGCACCTTGTAGGACCGCTCTCTCAACTACGAAGGACGTGACGTTTTTGGCCTTTATTAGCTGGATTTTTTCGCCATTCGAGACGCAGACGAGATCGTTTTCATCGAAATCACGGTAGTTTTTCACTAATTGATCGAGGTATTTGTCTGCGTCTTTTATCTCAGTTGCCAAAACCTCTTTGAGTTGTTTCGTGATGTCATTCGTGCTAACGACTCGTTTTGCTGTATCTGTATCATTTATATGCTTTTGCAGTTTCTCATACAGTGCATCGAGTTTTTCTGGTTTAACGATTCCGACCAGGAGTTTCTTGAACTCGTCTGCTTCTACAAGCGTGAGACAGGCTCTCTCTCCCACCAACTTGCTGTTCATGTCCCACGCGTTGTACCACTCGCTTTCGTGATAGTTGACGAAGTTTCGAACTCTAATCTTGTTTTTGCCATCTTCGCCGACATGCTGCTCGACAGATACTCGATGCCGTTGAAGGTTGTATTTCAAGGCGACACCATCTACGGTTATTTCTCCTTTGCCGGGTACATCATCGCGTATTATGACTTTGCCGCTATTTACCGCTATGTCGGTTAGCTGCTTTGCTATCTGAGTTGCTCTGCCTTCGTGTTTACTTAACCAGCGCTCGATCGCTTTCAGCTTTTGATCATTTTCGAAGTTAACTTCTAGAGAATCTGGAAGGTCCAGCGCGATGTCTGTTATCTCGTTTTTCTCATTGACCGTCACCTTTCCGGGAAAGGCGGATGCAAGCGCGAGAGGGTCTAGAGCATCTTTTGTTTTACTGGCCTTTGAATTTTGCTCAGCTATTTTAAGTGCCTGGACCGCTGACTGAACTTTGATGCTCAGAGTAACAATCGGTTCGACTCGTGCTGTCCATTCGTCTAGGTTTTGATCTTTTGTGTACTTCCAGTTGGCTCTGTTTAGATCGGTAAGCACGCTGCCTAATTCGATTGCATTCGACAGTTTTTTGTGCGAGCTTATCATTTCTTTGGCTGGTGCATTCCAGGCGAAATACTCGATGAGTTCGTTTAGATCCTTTTGATTGGGAACCGCGTTAGCTGCGAGCGTTTCACCAATTTGCACTCGCTCTGACTTGAGAATCCTGCTTGTGGTGTCCGGTTCGCCGGTAAACTTTTTGTCGCCACTATACGGCAGTCCGGTTGGCTTTTCGAGTTGCGCACTGTGGAGAACTCTGAAGTTATGAGGCACCGTGATTTCCAGGTTATTCTTTTGCGCCAAATAGAAAGCACGGGATATGTCGCCGAAGTTGTTGTTGTCGATTTCACGAGCCAACATACTGAGAAACAATGGGGTCGGGTAATCGCCCGCTTCAATGTTTCGCTTGATCGAAGTCATGCGTGCCTCTGGTATCTTTTTACTTAGAGTATCCAACTCTTTGAGAAGCATGTCGCGAAGCTTGTCAGTGACGAGCTCTTCGAGTCGCCGTTCCACGGTTTCCTCTTTCGAGTTTGCGAGTTTGTCGTTATCTTCCTTGGATAGCTTCGATTTCCGAATTGTTTTTTTTAGCTGATCTGCTATTTCGGAGCCGTGCAGGAATTGACCCGTTTGAACAAGAAAGTGCTGCGCGCTTTCGATTGCTTTATCGCGGGGTGTATCCTGCTGCTTTTCTAGCTTATCGTTAGCATCCGGTTTTGCGTCGGGCCTCGCTTCCGCGTTTTTTGCAATGGGATTGGTGTCGGGGTTTGCATTGAAATGAGCGTCTGCGTCCGCTATGGGTTTGCCGTCGGCGTTTGCGATTGGTTTTGCGTCTGCCTTCGCATTGGGCTTTGCTTCTGCGTTAGTGTTGGATTTAGTGTCACCTTTATCGTCCGAGTCTTCTTGGTCCGCTTCAGTCTGCTCGTTCGATGCAGAGGCTGCATACAGCACGGTGCCATTCGCTTCTTGTTTTCGTCGCTCCCAATAGCTCTGAGAAGCTGTTTCCGTTCTAAAATCCGCATAAAGTTTGTCGCTCGAACTAGACGGACCTCTTTCATTCGATGGAGCAAAATGTTCCAATGTCATGCTTTGCTTCTCCCGGATACTCCTAACTTTCGCCCGCCTCAGTCATTCAACCTTCCCTGACTGGGCGAACTTTATCATTTGATTTGTGTCAAATTTGTCCAGTTTGGACAGGCTTTTAGCGACCCTTTATTTGGATGTTTGGACGGGATATTGCTGGTTTTTCCGGCGCAAATAAACAGTCCAGCGCGACAGACGTGAGGAAAAGGACTGTGGTTGCGGTACCACCTTTGCGAACAATCTCTCCCGAGATTCGAGACAAACGAGACCTGAACACCGGATCTGCATCAAACTCTTTGTGCCTGGCCTTCAGGTTGTAGAGCCGTTCTGACAGAAGTGCTGTATCCATTGTCTGTTTCTTGTAGTCTTTTGTTGCTGATGATTCTCTTAGTGCTTGCTCATACTTTTTGATCAACTGGTCAATGTACTGCTCGGTGCTAGGCTTTTTTTGTGGCGTTCCGAACTCTGCGTAGCCGTCTGCATTTCCACGGAACGTTCTAATATCCCCGTTGCGATCAGTGAGCTTGATTGTTTCCGCAGGTCCAGCGAGCCTATCTGCGTTCAATTGACGCGGCTTGATGATGTCTGTACCGTTGAGACTGTTGCCATTAAGTTTGTACTGCATGAAATCTGCCGATAGGTCAATTTGAGACTTTTCCGCTCGAAGAAACTCGTCGAATGCGGTTTGATTGGCAATTCGGAATCCCCCTACCGAAGGAGCTATCGACCCTTTAGGCAGGTTGGCTAGCCGGCTGCTCAGACGATCTATCTGGTTGAGCTGGTGGAACACGGTAGAAATCAATTCCGCGCCACTTCGTTTAACTTCTCCATGGTTCGCTTGTTCGGCGGTCTTTTCTGGCAGTACAAGGGTGACTCTGAGGTTTTTGATCGGAACCAGGGATATATCTCCTCCAGAGCCTTTGCGAATGTAGGCGTTTTTTGCATCCAGGAACAATGGCTCGACATGATCTGGTCCGAGAGTGACAAGGATCTGGCCTGCCGCTCTCAGGCTCTTGTCGGTCACGACAGATACATTTTCGAGAAGCGGGTTGTTTTTAAGAGAAGGTACATCTGCTACGAAGCGTTGAATCAGTGTCTTGATTTGTGTTACGCGTCCATCAATTGCGGCTGGCTGTTTTAACAACCGATTCGCTTCGGTTTCAAACCTGAAGGAGTACAGATCCAGACCACGAGCCTCGTTGCCCATTTGACCTAGGCGATCTTGATACTGAACAATCAGATCGATCGAGTCGGTTTTAATTGCATCGGAAGTCTCACCGGCGAAATCAATCGTATACCGCTTGAGACTCTGGACCTGTTGCGATGCTTTTGATGCCTTTTTTTCAGCTTCTGTTGTATCAAGATTGCGTCCTATGTTAGCGGCGATGCGGTCGGCGTGACTCCACTTTTGTATCGGAAGACCAAGGCGATAGTGTATTGTTCTAGAGGCGCTCGGGTCGCCATTTTTGTATTGTTCAATTAGTTGATTGTATCTAACAAATTCTGTTTCCGTAAACTCTTTCGTATCTTCCAATCCCGCCTGCAGCGCTTCGAGCACAAGTTGCCTATCTATCAAACCTCGTTTGCAGAATGGCTTCTCTGCTGGTTGGCTGTGCCTGATCAGTTCGAGATGAGACTTGATTATCTGTTCGTGCTTATGCAAAGTGTCGCGCGTGAGCGTGCCCGACCTATCAGCTTCGACTTCGTGCGGCTGTTTTCGATAGGTGTCTGCCCAAATCCAACGAAGCTGATCGATTCTACTTTCCACGGTCTTCTGTAAAACCCGGACGACCAGATCGTCTGGGCCGGATCTAGAACATTGTCTGAGAATTCGACTGAGTGCATTCGGTTCTAAGAGAGCTGCGATTTGTTGCGGGATGGTGTCTCCGAAAATTTTCTGACGGTGTTCCTTACCATCTTTTGGATCGGTCAAGTATTCGAGAAACTCTACTATCTCAGGCTTCTCCGCGAAAAGACATCGCGTGTGTTTCAGTAAATCTTTCAACTCGGTCTCGAGTGCTGTCAATTTACCTTCAACTGCATGCAGATTGTTAAAGGACTCAATAAGAGCTTCAGCTCTAGCGGTGTCCGGAGCAACGTCTGAGATAATCAAACACTGCGTGAGCCATCTGTTTGTCGCGTCGTATCCAAGGGCTTCCCTATAGGCTCGACGCAGATGTTCTATGTCTCTATCAGATGGAGGATTCTTTGGACCAAGCGCTATTCCGTTCTTCCGGGCAAGGTATCTGACTACAATTTGGTCTTGTTCGGCGTGGGTTAGCTCGTGTGTGAGAACACTCAGGATGTCCGGCAAGTATCCCTTAAGATCGCTTCCCTGGGCTTGCCCAATGATGTCGATGATATTCAAACATAGCTTTCCCTCTCCTTGATGGAAGCTTCCGAGATCATGGGGCATGAAGGTCAAGCTGAGTTCAATTGCAGCTATTCCATGAGCTTGCGCGAATTCATTGATGTGTCGTTGAAGTTCTGGAGTGAGACTGTCAATCTGTTTTTGAGTGAAGTGAGTGAGGTCCTTTGCTGATGGCGAATCAGCACCTTGTAATGCGGCAACTTTTTCCACGAACTCGCTAATCTCTTTTGGCCAACCATCAATGACGTCCTGAAAACGGTGTTCCAGTTTTCTCAAGTTGTTTGCGACTTCCGTCGACTCGAAAGCAAGGATCGGTCCTGCTGGATCGTAGCTAGTTGACGGTTTCTCAAAACTAGGATAACTGCCACGCTCAATCGTTCGGGCACTCGGTCTTAATGTTAATTGCTCGCCACCCACACCACCTTCGCCTCCTGCACCGCGTGCACCACCTGCACCAACCGCTGAGCGAGATTCGGCTGATATGACGTCGCGCAGTGTCTTCCTCGATTCTAGAATGGATCGATTCGTGCGGTGTGACTCGAGTTGCGCTGTGATCATTACTTCCAGTTCTTTACTCTTTTCTTCCGTAAAGTCCTTATCGATTTGCTCGATTCGGATAAGGCAGTCTTTGATTTCATCTGGAATGGTTGTTCCGAAAATTATCTCTGCGACTTTCTTCCCGTCCTTTTGTCTGTTAAGTTTGGACAACATACCGAATCCGCCAGAGGTCTCAGCTTCAGCCAGTACTGCGTCGCGAAGTTGAGAACCGGTTGCGTGTGGATCCTTCATCAACAATTTGAATTGAAACGGTGGCAGCGTGCGGTCGGAGACTACGCGAATCTCCTGATCTCGAGTTGCTTCTGTTCGCCGCAGTTTCCAATGTGTTCTGGCTTCAGCCTTCCCTCCTTCGTCGACTAGTTTTGCTTCTTGTTCGTGCAATTGTCGATTATAGGCTTCGTGGTAGCCCGTCGTAGACGCAGCGATTCTCCTGGATAGGATTTCGTCAAGTTGCACCATGGAGTCGAACTTAACGGGTTCTTTTCCGAAGAGCGTGGTGAGATCGTCATGGTAAATGTCCTTTATGTGGTGCTTCAAGGCCTCGATACCCCCGACGCGCAAAATCGTTCTGGCCTCCTGCATCCTGCGCGCTGGTCCGCTGAACTTAAGCAACTGTGGTTCGATGTTCTCTGTCAGGGATTTGATTAGAGCTTCCGCTCGTTGCCTTTCATCGTTCTCTAATTTTTTCGTTCCAGACTGTTCCGCTAATTGCTGAATGGTTCGTTTGACAAAATCTTCATCAATACTGTCATAGGGAATGCGCAGTTCTTTAAGGTAGCGATTGATCACGTTTTCGATGTCGGCGTCCGTGAGCCCATTAGTTTTTCCTTCAATAACTTCGCCTAGTGCGTATCGCATTACTAGCCTGTCTTGCTCGTAGTGCTTGAGTTCATGCAGAAGTGTTCCGACGAAGTCGGGTGATAATTGTTCTGAGAAAAGCGGTTGCGCACGTAAATGAATCTCACCCTTGCCGATTGTATAGCGTCCTCCAGCCGTGTGAAGGTCGGGTACGAGCTTCAGCTTCACGCCGGCTTCCCCGACGATTTTGGTTATATCGAGCCTTCCCAGGAGATTGTCGGTTAAGTCCTTCACGCGCTGCCTATAGTCGAGGAGAGTTTTTATCTCTTCCTCCGAGGCAACTTGTTTTACCCCATCGAGAAATGACTCGAAGTGTTCATCGCTCAATGCGATTATCTTCTGGGGAAACTGATGTTGAGCTTCTGGTGTATGCTTGAGGATTCTAATCTGAAGTCGATCGAGCAGTCGTTCGACAGTGGTACTCCAAGAGTGGTCAATTTCAGCGAGTTTGGTTTCAAGGTCCTTCAACTGCTCCCGGGGCATGCTTGATCGAAATTTTTCAATTTGCTCGCAAAGTTTGACGGCCACGAGAGCTGAATCTGTTGTATTCGGCTTGGCTACTGAATCAGTAGTCGTTATCGATTCTGCTGTCTTTGTTGCGTCTGTCGTCTCCTCGGCGTTTGTCGTCGTCTTTAGTTCTTCTTGTGGTTTTTCTTCGCGGTTCGACGCCGGCTTTTCCTTGGTTACATCAGGTTCAGCAGCGAGAGCATCAGGCTCAGCAGCAGTATCAGTGGTGCCGAGAATTATCGAAACTGGGCACTGATCTAGAAAGGAGCCCGGTGCTGGATTAGGAGGCAGGTCTCGCGCGGTGAAATCCATCAGAGAAATGACTGAATACGGGCAGTCCAATGTGCCGGTCAGCTCGCTGTCGGTTGATTCAGTCTTACGCATCGACGATTTCTCCTGATTCAGATTGGAAAGAAATCTAGTCCGCACCTTGTGACAGATTTGTCCATATTGCAAAATTTTGGAAAGGCTTAGGGGTGATTGAGACCGGTTGTGTCCGCTCTTTGACTCGTAAGCCGATATCGCTTGACGCGCATATGAAGATTTGAGCCGATTCGTCAAGACCAGACGCGTCTGTTGGTCTAGGACCAAGCTTGGTACACATTGCCTCTTTGACCGTTAACCGATATCGGTTAACGAAATTAGCCAAATTCTTCAGTGGTCGCCTAGGAATTCAAATCGAGGGCCTGGCCTGGTCATCATCGAGTCCACGGCCCGTTAACCGATATCGGTTAACGCGTAGAGAGAGCCGAGCTAAGCCCATTTTTTCAATGCAACCGAGCCTGTTGTTTATCGACAGCTTACGCCATTAACCGATATCGGCTAGTAACAGCCACCCATCGTCCCGTTTGGCGGCAAACCGATCCGGGTATGTGGGTCCTTATGCCTAAGGTTTTAATCGTAGAAGACGATAAATTTCAAAACCAGACACTTGCTTCTTGGTTTTCCAAAAGAGGCTATTCCGTCGATCAGTGTTATAACTGTGCCGATGCGCAGACGTTCTTGATGGTTTCCACCTACGACTTGATTATGTTGGACTGGGAGTTACCTGATGGAGAAGGCGTGAAAATGCTTAATGAGCAGAGGCATAAAGGTTTGGTTACGCCGGTAATTATTCTCACTGGTAAGTCCACGATAGACGATAAAGAAATTGGCTTTGATAGTGGGGCTGACGATTACCTTACTAAGCCGTTTCAGGAGCGCGAGTTAGACGCTCGTGTGAAGGCGATTCTGCGAAGACCTCCGACATATGTGGACAGCGAGATCAAAGTTGGTGACCTTATTGTTTGTCAAACCGAACGTGTGGTAAGGGCGAAGGATGGAACAGTTGCCTTGACACCGAAGGAATTCGAGGTGTTTCTCTTTCTTTCTCGCCATCTGGGCACCGTATTTTCTCCCGAAGCTATTCTAATGCGAGCCTGGGGCACTGACTCCGAGACGACGTCTGACAATATTCGAAAGTACATTCAGCGCATTCGGACAAAGTTACAGGATGGGAGCCGTGCGGTATCTATTGTGAATCATCATGGGTTGGGCTACTCTCTTCACGTTGAGAGTGAGGAAAGCTAATACTAAAAGTGGTGCCGCTCCCAGGAATTGAGTTGCACGATATCGTCGCGCCGTGCATTTCGACCATCCTTTTGCAGATCCAGAGACCAAGACCGCTGCCTGTTCTACCAGTTGCGTTGTGTAACTGAGAGAACCTTTCGAAAAGCCGTTTTGCTTCGTCGGCAGATATGCCAGTCCCTTGATCTACGACACTGATAACAGTATCATCCGGTCCGTCTTCCACGGTGATTGCTATTGTTGATTTGTCGGGGGAATACTTGATTGCGTTGGAAAGCAGGTTGATCAATACTTGCATCATTCTTGCTTTGTCGCAATTCAACTCCAGTGCCGGTGAGCATTCAATCTCGATTTCTTGACCGGTGCTATTGGTGAGGCTTTCTACGGACTCACGAGCGGATTCGCAGAGGAATCTCAGGTTGACCTTCTCCAGTTCAAGAGACAATCCGTGACTATCAATTCTTTCCAGGTCAAGGAAGGCATTACATAAATCGACGAGGCGTTCCGACTCTCTAGACAGTAGAGAAAGTCGCCTGGAGACCTCATCTTCCGACACGTCTCTATGAATATCGCCAAGAATATTGATGGCTATGCTCAGCGTGCCAACCGGACCTCTCAGGTCGTGGGTGACTGTTTGCAAAATGGAAGTCCTTTCATATTCGGCTTCCAACCGACGGGCTGCCATGCTTCGAAATTGCTCGTCAAGATCGCTTATCTCATCGTCGCCTTTTACCTCGCTCATCTTTACGACTCCTTCCGAGAGTGCATGAACGTTGTTCATCAGTTGGTTTAGTCGATTGACTGTAGACTTTCCATATAACGTGGCCAGGAGGAATGCAACGACAACGTTGACGACGAGTGCGCATACTAGGAAAAAGCGTAGCTGTTCCTGTTCTCGTATTGTGTCCGGTCGATCGCTTGTCGCACGCTCAGTGAATCTTTTCCTGAGAGCCTTTTCCGCGAGGGATGCCTTGCGCATGGTGACCAGAACTTCGAAGTTCGCTACACTTTCAGGAAATGTTCGGTAGAAGTTGAGACCCTTGTGCGACTCGAGATGCGCGTCGAAAAAATCTCTTACTTGACTCAAGAGGTAATCGACAGCGTCGACGAATTCTTCTATTACCTTTGCATTGGCAGGATCCTGAGCCGCCATTTTGAGAAGTTTTGTCTTGTTGACTTTGTGTCGTTCAAATACAGTGTTCATGCCCCTGATCACGGTATCGTTGTTGTTGTAGCGAAGAGTCGCCATAGCAATCAAACACTCGGAGGCCATTTGCTCTTCTTCGTTGGACAAAGAAACGATCTTCTTTGCGAAGGACTCTTCGACGACCTTCTTTTCCAGACTTCCGACGTTGACGAAAAGCACTCCCGTTATAAAAATTTGCACTACCAGTGGTATGCCGATAAACAGATAATTCTTTGTTTTGAATTTCATGCAAGTCCGCCTGGTTGCCTAACGCTTTAGTAACCTGTAAATCTCCGCTCTTCTATCCAATTTCTCGATTGCCTTCTCGACCAAAATTGACAAACCTTTCTTTCCAGTCTCGTCTTCAATCCTTTCGGCTCGAGCAAGATTGATTCTTCCTTCTGCGGTGTTACCGGACAACGTCTGAGAGAGCCCCAACAAGGCGGTCAATTCGTATGTAGCCGGATCGCAGTCATTCTCTAACTGTCGGACATCAGGCTCAATTAACTTCGCCAGGTCCGCTACTTGAGAATATTTGCCAGTGACAAAATCGAGTTCAATAGTGCGAGTGAGACGCTTTGTTCTCTCTGGAGAGCGATCTCCCAGGAGCTCGATGTCTAGTTTGTTCATCTCGTCGGATACAATCCTCGCTTCTTCGAACCTCTCTAGGTGGAGCAAGCAGGTCCTTTTGATTTCCAGCAGCCTGAGTTTCATGAGCGTCTGTCGCCAATCAGCAACCTGAAGTGTCTGCAGAAAAGTTTCAGCAATCGCTAAGGCCGTCTTGAACTTTTCAGCTTGGACCATTACCTCACATGTTTTGCATCTCAGGCACCAGATTACGTCCGGGCTCGCACCGGTGTTTATCGCAATTCGCAGGCTCTGCTCCATTAGCATGAGGGCCTGCTCGAATCTCTTGTTATGGGTCTCAATGCTGGCACGCTTCGATAATGACATCCACTCAGGTGAATCGGTGGCGGCTGGAATTGTCGTAACGTACTGGTCAGTCTTTCTGGTCCCGATTTCCGCGTTGCGACCGCAGGCCACCAGGAAAAGGGAGATAGTTAAAACTGTTAGGCACCGTTGCATTGGGCTTAGTCTATCATAAGGCGCTCTATCGTCGAGGCGTGTTGTTTCCAGCATTCGAAACTGTCCAATTATCGAATCTGCTAGCTATGAACCCTTTCTAGGTTGGAATTTGTTTGCTTTGATTTCGATCGGATTTGATGTGGAAACCAGTTTGTCACCAAAAGGTTTGCACCATGCCACCAGATATGGCGACAAAAATTGTTCTGTCAGCTCGAAGCTAGGGGACTTCGAGCTTTACGCGGTGGTAGTTTAATCGTGACTGCTGAAACAAACTCGACAATGTCCCTTCTGCTTTTAGGCTCTGAGCGAATACAGGCTATATACAATGCATCATTGTCCCAGCGATCCTGGTCCATGGCACACCAGTAGTCTGCCGCGTAGAGTTGGGCGTATTTGCGGGAAATTCCCTGATGGATGGATTTTACATAATCTTTGAACGATTCAATAGCCGCTAGCTGTTCGTGCACTATTGGCTTTGGCTTCGGCTTTTCCTCAATCACAGCGCGTCTTCGATACAGCTCACCGTCGAGGTGATCAATAAGTTGAAAATCGAGTTGGAGGTTTATTAGTAATAAACTTAGTTTGTCAGACTTCAAGTTTGTCCTATCCAAAAGAGTATTAAATGAGATTCTTTCGTCTGAAATCTGGTCGTATACAAATGCCTCGTCTGATGGAAGACTCGCAGCGACCGCTGAAACTTCGGAGACGTCCTCCAATGCATCATCATGGGTTTCTTCCACTCCATCATCATCATCATCATCATCATCATCTATTTCGTCTGAGCCTTCTTGCCAGAACTCTACTTCTTCTGCTCGCGGATGCGAATAGCTTGGTGTTGCTCGAGAGCGTCTACTGTACACTGGCAAGAATGATACCGAGCTAAACTCCTGAAACTCATCGTTCATCTCTCCGAAGATAACCATCGAGAGTTTTTTTATGATTAAGGAAGCCGTAGAGTAAGAGACATCCGTAACGGATACCAACTCATCCGCAACAAAGCTGATGCCAGATTGCTTGAGATGAATAGCGATGACGTACGGCAAAAGTTTGCGAACGCGATGAAAGATTGTTCAGGCGGTGATTCGCCAGTTGCGTCTGCACACACCACATTTTGTGATTCGAACGCGGAGTTGTTGTGGTAATTGAGTGTTCCCGCAACGGCAACGAAATAGCTTTCCATGCCGTTGGTGGAGATTAACTAGTTTTTGAATAGCGTCCCCATCATTCCTCGTTGTTTGCTTGAGAGTATCAACCATCTTTTTTATTCGCTTAGTGCGAACCAGTTTTATTTGCCTGGATTCTGATTGGTCCATTTGCAGTACCTCCGTAATTAGATAAACGTGGATTGGCGCAAAAAAGTTCAATTACGACCGTTTGCAGCAGGAGGCGCAGTCCATCAGGGTCTTGGCGGGTATAGTCTGCTATTGAGAGAAATTCGTTAGCCGATATCGGTCGACGAGTTTCGTCATGAATCCGTCGGAAACGCCTAGTCCAAGCCTAACGGCACGCCTTAGACTTCCTTCCAGGCACTTGCAAGAACACTCGATTTGTTGGAACAATGCCGGATCAGATAAACTGGCAAGTACGAGAATTTGCAATTTTTTCTCTCGGTCTATTCGTTGTGACTTTCAATGAATAAGCAAAAACTGACGAATGGTTCCGGTAATAGCAAAAATCCGCCAAAAAGAAACGAGACCAGGAACGGGTCCTGGTCTCGCGAGGCGTGGAGGAAAGAACGATGCCTCCGTTTAAGATCGTAAAATGGGCTAAGCCTGGTTTGGCGCTGCCGATACCGACGGTTTGTCAGCACCACCGAAGTGAGCTCGTCCACCGAAGTGATGGCGGCTGCCTCCACGGAAATGCTTACCGCCATGGCCTCCCATTCCATGCTTCAAGGAGAAGCTGCGAATTTTGGCTTTTTGATCGTCTGTCAGGACAGCCATTCGATCGGCCATGAAACTAATTTTCGTATTAGACAGCTCGGTGCGAATTTCATTAATCTTGGATTGCAAGGTTAGAAGTTGGCTCTTCGAGACGCCAGGCTTAGTCATGTCATCGCGAAGTTCGCGATGGAGCTTCATCAACTCAGCCTTCTTCGGTCCAGTGGAGTCAGCGAATTCAATCTTGAGAGAGTTCATTTTCTCTAGCTGTGAATCGCTAAGTCCCAATGCTTTTACGAAGCCGCCCTTTCCGCCTCTGCAGCCACCAGGTCCGCAGTCTTTACCGAACGACTTCGCTTGCTTAGCGACGCCGGTATCGACTGTAGTGGCAGTATCCGCCGCATTGGCTGCGCTAAGACTCAGTCCTGCGACTGAAAGAGCGATTGCTGCAAACATTGCTAGCTTTGTGTTAGTCATCTCGATTCTCCTTTGAACGATGATTTTTTGAGTTAAACAGTGCTCGCGTTGTGCAAGCTTATTAGCACCGTTGTCCGAAAGGGCTATTGGTGTCTAGGTTATGGGCTATTCAATTGTCGAAACTAAAAAATGCGGTCAATCATCCGCGAGACAAATCCGCGGTTGTTGCAATCGTTGTAATAGCCATTAATGTTGTTGTAGCCATTCCAATTCGAGTTACTGAACACAGGCTGTCCGAGCCAGCGATTGCTTGTTCTATTTATAAATCGTGTCAATGAACTACCGTTGTTGCATTGAAGATTGCCGGAATAGTTGTAGCCGTAATTGGAATAGAACGATTGCGCTTGCGCGGGGGATGTGAGGGCTCCAGCTAAAAGCAAAGAACCCGCAATCACAATTACATTGATTTTTTTCATTATCAGGGTCCTCATTGATTTCCACCTTCGAATTTGTGGTTCTACTTACATAAACGTATTTCCGGAGCAAAAAGTTCAATTTAACAAATTAACCGTTGTTAATGTAAGGTTGGAATGCTTCAGCTCTGCCTGTATAGTGGATTGGATAGTTTGCGAAGCTGATTATTGCCACCACTGATAAAGTGATTGACGTAAGGAAGTGAAAATTGATTCCATCCGAATTACAACAGAGCCCGGGGTTTTTATTGAACCAGAGTGCACGTCTGATTTCTCGGCGTCTGACAGAGGCTCTCGAACCGCTGGGACTAACCTTACAGAACTTTGGATTGCTCCGAGTGATTTCGCTTCAGGGACCGTTGACACAGAATCAGGTCGCGGAGAACTATTCCATGGATCGAACCACCGTAACAGAGTTGGTAGACGGACTCGAAGAACGTGGACTGGTTCAGCGACTCAAGAACCCCAACGACAGACGCTCAAACCAGCTTTTCATGACGCCTCAAGGACGGCGTGTTCTGACCCGGGCAATTAGAGTAGTCGAAAAAAGTAATCGTCAGTTTCTATCCGTATTAGATGCCTCGGAGTGGGCGACTGTCCGTGCAAGTCTCCTGAAATTAATCGAAAACGCGGATTCCAGAGGAGTGGGAAGCAATTGAACTCGGAAAATTCGCTAATGCTTCCTTATCCAGTCGAGAAGTTCGCCGAGATGTTCGTCCATCGTGGTGATCTCTGAGCGAAGGTCTTGCAGCATGGCGATTCGATCTTCCAACAAATCGATCGTCAAGGTCGCATCTTCCTCGTGATTACCTGTGAGCTTTTTTACGCGATCGCGTTTGTGCTTATGTCCTTGGTGCGTCAAACAGAACTGTAATTTCTGCCAACGCGCCACTAACGCTTGTTCATGAGTCTTGCCGTCGGTCGAATCCTCAGGAACTGTTTTGAGGTAAGCTCTTATTGTTGGTGAATATGTGTCATGGTCCTTCTTTTCGTCAATCAGAGCAGTGAGGACATTCGGCATCGGTCCTTGCTTTCTATCTCCGGCATGCTCAGCCTTGTATGCCCAGAGCGAGAGTCCAGCTTGTCCAGTTCCTTCGAGAATGTCGACAGTGTTGTAAGAAAAACGCGATAAATCCGCAACTTCGAGTGCACCAGAAACGATACCGGTCAAACCGCCGGCGATGAAGTTAGCGTATGTGTTGAATCGGATTGCTTTGTCGCGTAGCTCTGTTAGATTCGCAGTTTTTTCCTGGTTCCTAGCGATCTCTCGATCGATTGCGTTCGTGCATCGCCTTACGTCAAATCCGATGGCGGCCAGCTCTTCTGTAAACTGCTGCTTAGCGAGTAAATAATCGACAGTGTCCTGGATCTGTTTTGTCGCTCTGTAGCGAGTGTGTGCTTCGGCAAGATGCTCAACTTCGTCCAGCAGTCCCCAAGTTTTGAGGAGTTGGATGCAGTTGGCTGACAAACCTGCGAAATTGACGTTGTTGCTCGTTTCGCCTGCCACACCGTTGATCGAAAGCAAGACGGATGGTGCTGCCGGTTCTAGCGTTGGCGTCGAGGTGCCAACATCAGCGGTAACAGGAGCTGTCTCGTGAGCTTGAGCATCAGTCGCCTGGCTCATCAAAATGAAGGCGATCAATGAAAGAAATAGTCGCTTGGCGATGCTGCACATGACCGGATTCCCGAGAGAGTACTTTCCAAAGTTGCACTTATCAACTTCCAGCGCTCATCAGATAATGTTAGCCGATCATTATCAATTCCAATCGAAATTTTGTGCTGGATTGGAGCGTGGAGACGGGCGTTGTCAGGTAAAATGTAGGGACGCTGCGGCAGTCGTGCAGTGTCCATCGATGTTCGCAGTGAAATGAGATTCTCTTTATCTTGGAAGTGGATATGTGTGGAAGATACACGCTTGCGCATACACACAAAGAAATTATGGAGCGCTTCGGGCTTGAACAACTTCAGCTCGAGTTTGACCCACGATACAACATAGCGCCATCACAGACGGTGCCGATTATATTCCAGCAGCTGATCAACGACAGTGCTCAGCCTCGCCTGGTGCTAGAGACTGCGAGCTGGGGTCTGATACCTGCATGGGTGAGAGATCCGCGATTGCTAAGACCGATGATCAATGCTCGTGGTGAGACGCTAGTCGAAAAGAAAACTTTTCGCGGTGCCTTTGCAAAACGCCGATGTTTGATTCCGGCAGATGGTTTCTTCGAATGGACAGGAACCGGGAAAAAACGCCAGCCTATACTTTTCCGGGTCAACAAAGGTGAGCTTTTTTCTTTCGCTGGACTCTATGAATTCAGAATCTCACCTGAAGGCGAGGTTCAACGCTCTTGCGCGATTGTCACCATTAATGCCAATGAGAAAATTGCGCCGTTTCACGATCGAATGCCAGTCATCTTGACTCCTGATGCCGAGCAATCTTGGCTCGATAGCGAAATCGAGGATCCTGCTCTGCTCCAACCGTTGCTAAAGCCATTGGACAATGACCTTATCGATTACTTTCGAGTCTCGACTATCGTTAACTCCGCGAAACAAGACGTACCTGAGTGTGTGCAGCCACTACCAGCTGAAGCTTCAGAGATCGTAGAGTCCGCTTTTAGGCTGTCGGTTTCTGAAAATTCTTTGGCGCCTCTAGGTGACGAGCCGTAATCTAAGCTGCTTTCTGCACGCTCAATTCGTCTACACTGCTTTCTGCATCAGGAACGACTAGTAGAGAAATTGCTCTTTCAATCTCTTCGGCTCGGCCAGTACGACCACGACGTTTGTAACCGGCCGCCTCGCGTCGAAGTCTTTCGATGTTGCGAAGGATGTCAATTTCCAGATCGCCCGAGTTTAGTAAAAGTCGAACAATCATGTTTTGCTCCAATTGAGGGGACGACAATGCTGTATTCAATATCTAGCACAATGTCTCCGGACGGTGCCGGTTGTCAAATGTTTGAGCGACGCGGATGTATACTAATTTCGTTAAGCGATATCGGTTAACGAGCAATCGCCACTTATCCAGGAGCGCCCGCGGCAAGTCGCACTTGGCGGCAGGATGGTATGGGTCCATCCCGTAATCCGTTCCGGAAAGCCGCTGAAGCAACTTCCTGACTCAGCCACTCTGGCTTCGATCTTTCCGAAGCCTGCCCAGACGGCAGTTGTCTAGGTCGATTGCAGAATCTCCAACTGGGCGTTGATACTTTCGATGTGTTTAATCACTTCGGCCAAGCTCGCCTCTTGCTCTTCAACCTTTTCCTTCGGTGCCCGTGCACGGAAATTTTCGTTGCTTAGCGTGTCATTGACGCGGTCTCGTTCTTTTTCCTTTGCAGTCAATCTCTGCGCCAGTTTTTCTCGTGTCTTCGCTACGTCAATGAGTTTTTCCAGCGGAATATACACGGTGGTATCGGACACTATAGCGAAAGCGGCTTTGCCTTGCGGCTTTTCGTCGCCTTTGCCGATAGTCACTAGATTTGCATTTGCGAGTCGTTTGACGGCTTCCAGATTGTCCGTCAAAAGCTCCTTTTCCTGGTCGTTATTCACTGCGAGAAAAACGTCGGCTTCTGTTCGAGCAGGTACGTCAAAGGTCTGGCGAATGTTCCGGATCGAGCGAATCACTTTGATAAGGTACGACATTTTTTCATTCGCCTTCTTGTCCTGAAAGCGATTATCGCCGCGCGGGTAGGGCGCGAACATTATCGAATCTATCTCCTTGAACGACGCCGACTTCGGAAGGTATGACCATAGTTCTTCCGTGACGAACGGCATAATTGGGTGTAGCGCCCGCATCAGCCCTTCGAAGATTGTGTATAGAACGGTACGAGTTTGACCGCCATCTCCGTCTTTCGCCAACTGAATCTTGGCAATTTCGAGATACCAGTCGCAAAAGTAATCCCAGATGAACTCATATAGATCGCGTGCGACGTCGTCAAAATCGTAGTTGTTAAAACTAGTCTGCAGCTTGTCGAGCAGCGAATTGTAGCGGTCCAGGATCCAGCGATCAGCGAGTGTAAGTTTGTCCTGCTCCACGCCGCGAGGTTGATAACCTTCTAAATTGCCAAGGACCAATTTGCCGGCATTCCAGAGCTTATTGACGAAGCGTTTGTACTCTTCCAGTTTCTCCTCACGAAAGCGCACGTCTTGATCGCCTTTCACTCCCATTGAAGCGAACCAGAAACGATTGGCGTCGGCCCCGTATTTTTCGATCATGTCGATAGGATCGATGGCGTTGCCTTTCGACTTGGACATCCGTTTGCCGTCATGAGTTTGAATGACGGGGTGGATGAGCACATGTTTGAAGGGTATGGTGCCGAGAAAGCGCAAGCTCATGAATATCATTCGCGCTACCCAGAGATTGATGATCTCGCGTGCCGTCGATAGCACCGTCGTGGGGTAGAAGAACTTCATCTCCTTGGTTTGCTCCGGCCAACCGAGTGTGGCGAACGGCCACAATGCAGAGCTAAACCAGGTATCTAATACGTCCTCATCTTGCGACAAATCTTTGCTGCTGCATTTTGCACATGCGTCAGGAGCGGTTTCGTAAGCGGCTTCGTGCTCGCAGCTCTTACACGTCCAAACCGGGATGCGATGACCCCACCAGAGCTGGCGGCTGATGTTCCAGTCTCGAATGTTGCGCATCCAATCGAGATATGTGACCGCGTATCTGTTAGGGATGAACTGAACCCTGTCCTCTTCGACTGCCTTCATGGCAGGCTCGGCGAGCTCCTTCATCTTTAGATACCACTGCTCGGATAAGTAGGGCTCTATAACGGTTGCGCACCGTTCGCAGTGCCCTACGCCGTGAGTGTAGTCCTTTTTCTCTTCCAGAAGTTCGGCTTCGACAAGCTCCTTCTCTACAGTTTCTCGAACTTTGAAACGATCCAATCCCTGGAATTGCTCCGGGACGATTTCGTTGCACATCAATTTGCCGTGCTCATCGATCGCGACCGGGCTCTCGAGCTTGTGTCGCTGACCGACTTCCCAGTCATTGGCGTCGTGGGCGGGGGTGATCTTCAGTGCACCGGTACCAAACTCGCGATCGACATATTGATCGGCAATGACTGGAATCTCTCGTTCAGTGAGCGGAAGTTTAACCTTCTTGCCGACGAACTGTTTGTATCTGTCATCTTCCGGATGAACTGCGACTGCTACGTCACCGAACATCGACTCAGGCCTGGTAGTGGCGATCGTAATGTGACCACTGCCATCGATCAGTTTGTACTTTATGTGGTAGAGAAAACCCTTCGAGTCTTTATGTTCTACTTCCAGATCAGAGAGGCTGGTTAAGCAGCGGGGGCACCAGTTGGTTACTCGATGCCCACGATAAATTAGTCCATCATTGTAGAGCGTTACGAAGACACGATAAATTGCTTTAACGTATTCTTCGTCCATAGTGAAAGCGACGCGATCCCATGTGAAGCTGACGCCCAGGCGTTTGTACTGCGTCATGATCTGATCGCCGTACTGTTTGCGCCATTTCCAGACCTGTTCGATAAAAGCGTCACGACCCATGTCATGCCGTGAGAATGGTTTTTTCTTCTCGGCAGTCTTTTGCTTTTCGTCGTGCTCTTTGCGCAACTGACGTTCGACCACCATTTGCGTTGAAATGCCCGCGTGATCCGTACCCGGCTGCCAGAGCACGTTGTAGCCTTGCATGCGCTTCAGTCTGATGAGGACATCCTGCAAGGTGCCGTTGAGGGCATGGCCCATGTGCAGGTTACCTGTGATATTAGGTGGCGGTAACGCAACAGAGAATCGCGGCTTGTCCGGGTCCATCTCGAGCTCGAATACGTAGCTGTCAAACCAGTACTTCGTCCACTTCGCCTCGATTTCCTTCGGCGCATAGGGACCGCTTTTAAGCTCTTCCTGCATGTTCTTCTGGGTACTCGTTTGTGTCATGGCTCGTTTGATTTTCAGTATAAAAATACAATTATTGCCTTTCTTATAGAAAGGCTGGAAAGTGGAATTATAGTCAGCTAGCGGTCTTTCGGCAACTTCGCCGTTTTCCTTCATCGCGAAATATCAAGTTGGTAAACATATAAAGGAGTATTGGTTCTATCTGATGATAGAATCTGCCTCGTCTCACCGGAGTAGTTCATCTCTTGGCTACTCGTCCTGACGTTCTCGTATAGTCGGCACCTTTGACAGGAACTTGGTTACATGATTTCTTCGAACGATCTTAGACCTGGCGTAACAATTCAACACAACAACGGTGTGTGGGCCGTAGTCGATGCCATGCACGTTAAACCTGGTAAAGGCTCGGCCTTTGTCCGCACTAAATTGAAGAATGTGGAGTCGGGCAACGTTTTGGAAGTGACTTTCAGAGCCGGTGAAAAGATGCCGTCTGCAATCATTGAAAAGGATGACATGCAGTATCTGTTCAAGTCCGGCGAGAATTTCACCTTAATGAATACTGCCACCTACGAGCAAATCGAGCTTGAAAGCGTAGCAATTGGAGATCAGGCGGAGTTTCTCAAAGAAGGTTTGGAAGGCATTACGGTACTTCGTTTCGATGGTCGAGTTATAGGCGTTGAGCTTCCTAACTCGGTAGAACTCGAGATTACCGAGTGCGCTCCTGATGAGCGTGGTGATACCAGCTCTGGTGGCGGTAAGCCAGCTACATTGGAAACCGGTGCTGTCATAACAGTTCCGTTCCACGTCAAAATCGGTGACAGAGTTAAGGTGGACACCCGCACTCGCAAGTACGTTACAAGAGTCTGAGGTCTGACGTGAAAATCGATCTGGATCAAATCCGTGAGCTACTTTCGGTAGTTAGTTCTACCGACGTAACCGAGTTGACTATCGAGTTCGGCGATCAACGCATCACCGTCAAGAAGTCGCCTCCAGTAGTGGCAGGCTCCGAGGTCAAACCCATAGTGGTGAAGACTGACAGTGTTGTCCCGACAGCGCTTCCCAAATTGGCGTCGCCTCCAAGCGAAATGGCTAAGAAGGAAGAGCCGGCTGCTCCTCAGTTGGAGGAAAGCAGAAACGGTTACATCGAGATAACGTCGCCGATGGTCGGCACCTTCTATCGTTCGCCTTCACCGGATGCCGCAGCCTTTGTGCAAGTCGGCGACCGCGTCGCTGTCGGACAGACAGTTTGCATTATCGAAGCCATGAAATTGATGAACGATATGCCGGCCGAAGTGGCGGGAAAGGTCGTCAAAATCATGGTAGACAACGGCACCACAGTTGAATATGGCCAACCGTTATTTCTCGTCGACCCGCAAGGCTAGTTCCTTTCGATGAGTTTGACGATCGTTGACCGGCGAAGATAGGTGTGAAAAACGAGAGTCTATGATCGAAAAGGTTTTAATTGCGAATCGTGGTGAGATTGCCCTCCGGGTAATCCGAGCTTGCCGAGAGCTCGGTATCAGAACAGTGGCGGTTTACTCACAGGCAGACGCCGAGTCGCTGCATGTGAAGCTTGCAGACGAGAGCTTTTGTATCGGTCCGCCGCCATTACAACGCAGTTATCTTCACATCCCGGCGTTGATTAGCACTGCCGTCGTTACGGGTGCAGATGCGGTTCACCCCGGTTACGGTTTTCTATCTGAGAATGCCAACTTCGCAGAAATCTGCGCTGACCATCGGATCAAGTTCATTGGCCCGAGCGTTCATGCGATGACATCGATGGGCGACAAATCTTCCGCCAGAGATACGATGAAGAAAGCCGGCGTCCCTTGTGTTCCAGGCAGTGATGGTCTGCTAGAAAACGAGGCGGACGCATTCAAGCTTGCAGACGAAATCGGTTTTCCCGTAATTATCAAAGCGACGGCTGGAGGCGGTGGGCGAGGTATGCGCATAGCCACCAACACTGGACAGCTAGCCAGCGCCATTACGATGGCACGGAGTGAGGCG
The DNA here is from genome assembly GCA_964418155.1 of uncultured Candidatus Obscuribacterales bacterium. Lineage (GTDB taxonomy): Bacteria > Cyanobacteriota > Vampirovibrionia > Obscuribacterales > Obscuribacteraceae > JADYXR01. The sequence continues at coordinate 170,453 of CAYQKX010000002.1, forward strand.
CAGGCTGCCTTCGGCGACGGTGGCGTGTATATCGAAAAATATTTGAAACCGATTCGTCACGTCGAGATTCAGGTTCTAGCTGACAGCTACGGCAACTGTGTTCACTTGGGCGAACGTGATTGCTCTGTTCAGCGCCGACATCAGAAGCTTATTGAAGAGTCCCCGAGTCCAGCTTTGACACCGGAGCTTCGCAGCAAGATGGGCAAAGCCGCAGTGCTCGCTGCGCAGGAAATAAACTATGAAGGCGCTGGAACAGTTGAGTTCATACTTGCCGGCGAAAAATTCTACTTCATGGAAATGAATACTCGAATTCAAGTGGAACATCCGGTTACAGAGATGATTACTGGAATCGACCTGATTAAAGAACAGCTTCGCATCGCTTCCGGTGAGCGCTTGTCGTTCAAGCAAGAAGATATTACCTTCACGGGGCACTCGATCGAGTGTCGTATCAATGCTGAAGATTCAGAGCGCAACTTTCTGCCGTCGCCTGGTCGAATCGATGCCTATATTGCACCAGGTGGTCCTGGTGTCCGCGTTGATAGCCATTGTTATCCAGGCTATTCAATTCCTCCATTCTATGATTCCTTGCTAAGCAAGCTCGTAGTCTGGGGGACCGACCGCAATGAGGCAATCAGAAGAATGCTTCGTGCTCTCGACGAATACGCGATAACCGGTGTCAAAACCACAATACCGTTTCATCAAAAAGTGCTTGCCCATTCGGTATTTCAGGCGGGAGATGTCAGCACAGACTTTATTGAAAAATACATGACTCCAAACAAAGTCAAATAGCCTTTACCTGACCGAGAAGACCTGTTATAAAGGAAAATGTTGTGCGGATCTTCCACGGGTCCGTATGGCTCCGTAGCTCAATGGTGGAGCGAGCGACTCATAATCGCCAGGTTACAGGTTCGAATCCTGTCGGAGCCATCTTTTCAAGCCATTCCTGTTGCACTAAGATGCCAGGCGTGACTTGAGCCCTTCGTACTCGTCGATCACGCCTTGATAGGTAATCATAAAACCTAACATGTGTATGGGCATGGTTGAAGTGAGTGCCTGTTTAGCTCTTTTGAATGCACGGCAGGCTCTGCCCAACTTCTGTTCCTTCAAATAGATGAGACCAAGGCTTCCGTAGATCACCGGTCGCAAAGGTGCATGCATTGAAACGAGAGGCTCCTCTCTTCTATAGCGGTCGTATTCTTCGAGATGCTTTGCGGCCGACAGGAGATATTGTTCAGAAAAACCAAGCTCGTCTTCGAGAAACTTGATTTCGGCCAGTTTCGTCAGGGACTTGATTATGAGCAGTTGCTCCACCTTTGCGCGGGCGGTGTCTTTCTCACTGGCCTTGTAACCCTTTTTCTGCACTTGATCGATAGTCTCTTTCGCTGCGAAAATTGCGCGATTGTATTTAAGCGAGGCTTCCTGTCTGCGATTTGGCTGCTTGGCTAGGCTATCAGCTACAGCGACATCTAGCGCGCTGTTCATGCCTTTGAGAGCCTCCATCAAGTCAGATCCATGCAATTCTTTTGGAACGAATGTATCGATTATCATCTGCTTTACCGAATCATAAAACGCCGACTGAGCCAAGCTTTGCTCTGACTCGACGTCTTTATTGTTTAAACAGGATGCTACTATCCCTTGTGCTGTAACCTTGAGTTTCTCCCGCAATCCATTGATACCAGATGTGCTACCAATGTCTGAGGCGGCTTGCAGCAGTCGCAAACTGGCGCCGGCAATGTCCTGGGCTATCGCGTAGTGATTCAATGTTTCTGCGCGACTTGCGGAACAAACGAATGATCGTTCGTCTGCCTGGTTGATATGCTGTATTCCTACCTTCTTGAGTGTCTCCCTCCAGGGTGAGTCCGGTCGTACCGGTTGCAAATCCTTTTCAAGCAAGTGGTGCCATCGCGTGAGTTCGGCGGAGATCTCTTCGGTGCTAATCTCTCCCGCTCGTAATGAGTTCTCAAAATAAATCTGCCAGTCACTGCCCGAGAGAGCTTCGAGTGTAGCCAGATATATCAAGACCTTTCTGAGGAGCTCTTTTTCATTTTCGATTTCGAGAGGGGGCAATGGTGCGTATTGTTGGGTCGGAAGTTCTGCTTGCATTGCACGACGACGGAGCTCTTTGTCAATGCAGGAAGCGTCTATGCCGAGCGCCTTCAGCGCGGGACGATCTAACAGTTCAATGTTGTCTGGTTTGCTTTTTCTGAGTTCGAGAAAGAGCTCGAATACTAGAATCCTTGCAACCTCTGCCGGCTGCGAGTAGCCGACTAGCTGCAAGTCCTGCATGGTCGATACCAGGTCTTGTGCTATTTTGTTGTCAATCATTTCGGCAGATGTAGTGGCGATGTTTTCTATCAACTCTTGAAACTCGCTTGCTGGAATGCTTCTTGCCAGATCAGGCAAGTCCGGCAACAACGCTTCGAGAGTTCCGCGCACGAAACTCCGCATAACAATGAAAGTTGTCGGTTCTGACGATGTGGCTGTCGCGAGTTTGCAGTTAGGGCACACTTGAGTGTCGAGTCGCATACCGGCGCTGCAAAATCGGCACCAGGCAACGCGCCATTCGGCCTGGTCACTTGAATTGAATGACATTGTTGTAAATCCGTGGCTTGCTTGTAGGCTGATCTAAGTAATTTTTTTTTGCCTTCTGGTTCTGCCACCAATATAATGGTTCGCTTGACATTTCCTTCTTTGCTTAAGCATGTTTTCAGAGGCGCACTATGAATTAAGAGAGCGTTATTGCTACCGTGCGTTAAGCGATATCGGCTGACGGGCCCAGCATCGTTGGAAATCGGCTCCAGTGTTGGTCTTGCGCGCTGAACGGTTGGGTTTCTCCTATCGGACTAGTTCATAGGTTAATCGCAGCCGAACGGTCGGCCCTGTTTTCATTTGTGCGTTAAGCGATATCGGCTGACGATCCACGAGCCGCATAAACCCTCTCCAGTGCTCGCTTTTGACACCGACCGTCCTTTGAAATCTAAAAGGTTTACAAAAGTTGCACACTTAAGACTTGGATTGCACCTCCAAAACAGCGATTCTGTGGGCTCTTTGACGTCAATGTTGGCTTTCTGGTTTTAAACCGGCCTTAACCATAGCTCAAGCAGAATAGAGCTATAAAATGGGAAGAAAAGAGATAAAGAAGAACAGCGAATAGGGACGGAACAGGTATATGACAGGCTATTTAGAAGGATTAGTAATAGTGATACTGGCGACAGCGCTCACTATTTGGATTAACGACACATTCGATGTCGGCGGCGACTACGTCGAAATGACGCCCGAAGCCTAGCAGTCGGTTCGAGCTGCTGTTAACAGAAATCTTGGGGACACCTTAAGCGCCGCGGGCTATTTGCCCGGAGATTGCATGAGAGTGTCCTTAATTGTCTCTCTGAGGGCAAAATTGCTGTTTTCCAGCTCTTCCGTCAATGCCTTCGCCTTATCCTGGCACTGTGAAATTTTTACGGCTACGACTTCAAGATAGCGATCATCAGGACGCCCACGAGACTTTGCGTAACTCTTGTCGACTTCTCGAACTTGAAAGAGCGCCTTTCTCAGGTTTGTTTCTACCTCTCTTGAATACCGGGCTGACTCAAGCAGGTAAAACCCTGTACTACCCTTTCCGACTCTAAGGTTAAGAACCATTTTTTCTGCACGGTCGTTTTTGTCGGCGCCTGCGTGGCCGGCTACCGGCGCCATTAGACAGATTCCAAGTGCGATTATCAGATTTCTTTTGAATGATTTACTGCGCATTCCGCTATTCCAAGTGTTTTTTACCGTCGTCAATTCCGCGCACCTCAGCGAGTTTTTGAGGGTGGAAGGATCCGAATAAACGGGATGTCGCCGCCCCGTCATTTAGCCTACTTTCGGGATTCAAAACAAATGCTATCAACTTGGCTGATGCAGGGTGCATGAACAATTTGCAAGGATTGGCGGGATCCAAGCATAATTGTATTCTTCAAAGTTCCGGAACTGGCATATGCTCAGAATCAGTCAATATTGTCGCCAATTTTTCTGGCTGGTTTGCCTCTGCTTGCTAGTTGTCGGCTCGACGAAAAGTGGAGAGACCAGCGAATCACTGAGCCCAGGCTTGGAACTTGGTGAGCCGGCCTCTAATGAGCGCGCCGACGTTCCGGTCAGCTCCGATGCCTTTGCTATAGATCTCAATGCAATGAGTACAGCCGAGCTTCTTGAATCGGGACTCGAGTTTGCAAAAAGAGGGTTTCTCAATGAGGCGATCGCTCGATTCGAAATAGTTATTCAAAGAGATCCAAAGAATTTGTCAGCGCGCAATAACATTGCTGTGTGCCACAGGCGACGAGGCGAGACGGAAGCTGCCATCGAGCAACTCAAAAAGGCAATTGAGATAAGACCGAATCAGGCCGAACCATACAACAATCTGGCGACAGCGTATCTGTCCGCAGGTAGATTCGACGAAGCCCTGCAAACCACTTATAAAGCACTTCATTTAAAGCCGGAGTTTGCTGCCTGTCAATACAACCTCGGTCACTTGCTTGCGCTGCGTCGCGATCATGTGGCCGCCGTTATGGCATACCAGGAGGCAATTAAGTCTAGCCCCAGAAATAGCCAATATCATCGCGATCTGGGTGATAGCCTGCGTGCTTTGGAACGGCATGAACAGGCTCTTCTGGAATATCAGACTGCAATCCGACTTGGTGATGGAAGCGATGATGCGCAGTATCGCGAGGCAAAATGCTTTGAAAGTATGGGAAGGTTAGAGGATGCAAGAAAGAAGCTCAATGATCTGATCGATATCAACCCGGGCAACACCGAGTTTTTGAACACATTAGCGGTCGTTTTGTGGAAGATGGGCCATTTCCCCGAATCCGTCTTCGTTCTGGAAAAGGCGCTAAAGCTTGAACCTGACTTCTATCGGGCCCGGAATAATCTTGGTATCGTCCTCTACGATCTGAAGCGCTACGACGAGGCCGTCAACGTATGGCGCCAGGCGCTTCTGCTGAAGCCGGATTATGCTCCGGCCCACTACAATATCGCGACAGCCTTGTTCCGGGCGGGATTGAGCCAACAGGCGGCGGATGCGTTTGCCAAATGTATCGAGTTAGACCCGGATGATGCACTTGCCCACAATAACCTGGGACTCGTTCTCTATGAAATGGGCAAGCCTGATGAAGCTATTCAGAGTTGGCGAGAATCTATAAAACTCAATCCAGATCTGGCGCAACCGTATGTTAACCTCGGTCACGTCCTTCACGAGGTAAATTCGGCAAAAGAGGTGAAGCCCAAGACTTCGGATGCTCGTCCAGACAGCTGAATGTATAATATCTGAGACGGTGCAAATGACTTCGACCTGACGACTGAGCTATCATTGGTCCGCTGTTCTAGTTTAGAGCGAACAGCGTCCAGTACTACTTTGTACATTGGATGGAATCATGGAGAAAAGCATCGAAAAATTCGATTTTCACGCGACCGTCGACTCCGTTTGGCAGGCGCTTTTCTCGGTAATTTGCCATATTTTGTTCGACTTCGCACTGGTCGGTTTAGGAATTGCCACTTTCATCGGTGCCTGTGCCTTTGTTTTTAAAACCAGGCAGCACCGCTTCGCTCGTCCATTTACCTCGGTTGCAATTCGTCTTGGTTCGGTTTGTCTGGGTCTTGCTGTTCCTGGTCTTGTTTGCCTCGCGTTTACGGGAAAACTGCCTGACAGCGGAGTCTATAGTAACAACTGTTTCCTGGGATTTTTCGTGTTCTGGTCGATGGTAACCATCTACCTTCTCGGTGAAGAGATGAACTACCAGTGGTTTGACAAGAAGGGGCTGGACGATAACGAGGTAGAAGATCCAGAGACGTATTTTGGCGACGCCAAGCCGGAACCTGAGGTCAATGCTGTCGTCAGAGAAAATAGCCCCCGAACCGAAGTTAGAGAATCAGCGGTCAATCATTGAACCTCGTATCGATCGCTTTCGAAGTCCTAAGGAGCGAATATGAAAAGTAAGATTGTCATCTCGGTTGTCTTGGCTGGATTGTTGACATCGCCGGTCTCTGCCCAATTTGGCAATGTTCCACAAGTGGTCAGTCCGACTCCAACTACTGGTATCAATAGTGGTGCCACGAGTAACTCGTTCGGTTCTGGTTACACAAATCCCTACGGATCTCCTAACGGTTTTTACAATCCTGCGGCTGGCAACGTCAACTATCCCGCTTTCGGTCGTCCAGTCAACGTGGGAGGCAACTTCTACAATGTTCAGAGCGGCAATGTGCAACTACCGATGTGGAAGGCACCCTCCGGGTATTACTATCCCTGGTGCCCGCGCCCGAGCGGGTTTGTCTATGCCTATCCTCTGCCTGTTTTGATTATCAACAACTCAGCCCCCAATCCAGCACCAGCCTTGCCACCACTATCTACCGTGATGAGCGACCTCGAAAAGATGCTCGAAGACTCGAAGAAAGACGGCAAAGTCAGTGAACGCGATTACACCAATATGATCCGGCGAGTGAAGGATCTCAAGTCCAAGGAGCGCACATTGCGAATCGCGGGAAGCGGTTCTCTCGAGCCTGACGACGAGACTCAATTGCGGACGGATGTCGATCAGGTTGGTAGTGAGCTGTCCTGGCGCCTTAATCGATAACATCGTCACTTTCGCGCACTTTGTGAGTTGATTCAAACAAACTGGATGGCGGGCTGTGCGACAATGCCTCTGATCGCTCATATCGGAGGAAATTCATGCGCACTATTCTGAACAACGTGATGACCGCAGGGCTCATCGTGGGGTTGGTGAGCTGTTTCGCGATTGGTGATGTCGCAGTCGGTCATAATCATGCTCTAGCGGACGGCGCCTCCAGCGCCGGCCATAAGAACTCCAGTCCCGAAGAATTCTTGCTGTCGTACTATGCTGCCATGGCAAAAGCGAAGGGACCGCAAGAGATTGAGCCGTTCCTCTGCGACGCAGTGAAAAGCAAGATGAAAATCGGACCAATGGACAAAGAGCTAGAGCCGATGTTCGTCGAGATGATTCACTCAACGCATCCTTCTGAAGTCAAGATTCTTTCTAAAAAAGAGGAGAAGGACCGAGTATCGTTCGATCTATTGCCAGTTAAACTGCCGCCGGCAGTACTTGATATGTCGAAGAGCGAAAAGTTCAAAATGACCGGAACCGCTGTAGTCATTCGTCAAAACGGCGACTGGAAAATCTATAAGGACTGCTGGGTGGCTGAGTCCTCTGGAAAAGACGGCAAGATGCGTCTGGCATTCGGAACTGATCCTGACAGTAAGGGCTCCGATAAAGAAGGACTGGACCAGTCGTCTGATGGTGAGCCGCAAGACTACTCAACATCCTTGAGAAAACACCTCATGAACAACTGGAAGCAAGAGGGTTCTGGCAAACAGATCTATGTCTCGATGAAAGTCTCTCCTGAGGGTTCGATAACCGATCTAGTGGTAAAGGGCGAGGAACCCCAAAAGGAATCTGAAGAACTGCTCAAGACTCTGATCTCGAGTGTGCAACCACTGCCGGTACCACCTCAGGACATGTTGGGCAAGCCTTACGCATGGATGGTCTTTGATTGGTCCGACAAAGGGCGCTGTATCTCTGGTCCTTATTTTGACGATAAGGTTCCTGATTGGGTCACCGAAAAGACGGGCACTAAATTGGCACCGCAAGCGGTGCAGTGAACGAAATTCATCGGGCTCGTCGTGTTAATTGGATAAGCAGAGTCCGAGTTGGTCCATGATTATCTTTTGAAATTCATCCTGCACAGTCGTGAGCGGCTTGGTGGCATCCAGAACTCGAAAGCGGTTCGGCTCTTTTTCGGCCTGACTCAGGTAACCCTGTCGAACCCGCGTGTGGAAATCTAGAGCTTCCTGCTCGATTCGATCTTCCTTACCTGGATGAAGCCTGGAAAGCCCGTCTTCACTCGGAATGTCAAAAAGGATAGTGAGTACCGGCATTAACCCGCCGGTGGATAGTTGATTCAGTCGGTCGATTAAATCCAAATCGATCTGTCTGCCATAACCTTGATACGCGATGCTCGAATCGATGTATCTATCGCAAAGGACGAGCTTCCCTTCTTGCAATGCCGGTTTGATTAGTTCTTCGACGTGCTGTGCGCGATCAGCCTGGTAGAGCAGCAACTCTGCCATCGGTGCAACTGAACCTGGTGTCAATAGGATCCTCCTGATCTGTTTGCCGAGAGGCGTCCCGCCAGGATCGCGTGTGACTAGGAAAGGCACATCAAATCTCTGAAGCTGTTTGGCAAGCAGCTTGACTTGAGTTGTCTTACCGGCACCTTCCGGTCCTTCCAGCGTTATGAATGTTCCCGGGTATTCCTTCGTGCTCATTTGCAAACTGTTCGTGTGTGCCGAAGCCTGAATCGCCAGGCCTGGCAATGTGTTTTTTCAGAGACCAACTATTCTGCCATACCGGGCCTTGGAATGTCATTTGAAATGATGAGATTCCTGTACGTTCACTGTTATCGTGCTATCATAATCGCTCGTGAGAACGCACGAGAGCGCTGTTGCCGCTCTTGTGATCTCGTGTTCAGAGGCGCGGTCGTGTACCGATGCCTTATGGTCGCTCCGGCATCACATCGCACGTCGCGGCAGCGATGTTGCTTCAAACTAAAACTATTTTCGCGAGGTTAGGGGGCATGGCTCAGACATTGACAGCACCGAAAGTAAAATTAGATCGCGCATGGCAAATGTACATTGATGGCAAATTCGTTAACGGCACGTCCGAGCGTGAGCTCATCAATCCGGCTGATGGTAAGCCTCTCTGCAAAGTACAGGAAGGTTCCAAGGCTCAGGCAGAGACCGCAATAAAAGCGGCCCGCAAAGCATTCGACGAAGGACCGTGGCGCAAGACCACTGCTGCTGAAAGAGCTGCTCTCCTCTTCAAGATTGCCGACAAAATTGATGAGCACGCCGAAGAGCTTGCTACTCTCGAAACCCTCAATGCTGGAAAGCCACTGCGCGAGAGCCGTTATGACATGGCTGATGCGGCCCAGTGTTTCCGCTACTATGGCGGCTTGGCTACTAAACCCAGTGGCTACACAGTCGATGTTCCTGCTCCTTCGGTGTCATCGGTGGTGCGCGAGCCAATAGGTGTTTGTGGTCAGATCATCCCCTGGAACTTCCCGCTCCTGATGGCTGCCTGGAAGCTCGCTCCGGCTCTTGCAGCCGGCAATACATGTATTTTAAAACCATCTGAGTTTACTCCGCTTACTGCGATAAAGTTAGCTGAGTTGCTTGATGAAGTTGGTCTTCCTCCAGGTGTAGTCAACGTCGTCCTGGGTCTCGGTCCAGAAGTAGGTCTACCTATCGCTGAGAGCGAGCTCGTTGACAAAATTGCCTTCACGGGCAGCGTGAAGACCGGCAAAGTCATTGCTCAGGCAGCACTTTCTAATCTGAAGAAAGTGACATTGGAACTGGGTGGCAAATCACCGATGGTTGTTTTCAGCGACTTCGATGTAGACACTGCCGTCGACTATGCCTTGTTCGCTATCTATTGCAATGCCGGACAGGTTTGTTCTGCAGGTTCTCGCATCATCGTAGAAGACAAGATTCACGATCAATTCGTCAAGAAGATGGTCGAGCGTGCCAAGAAGATCAAAGTCGGCCCAGGTCTCGAGGACGATACCGAAATGGGACCTCTCGTCAGTGCGCCCCAATTCAAGCGCGTTCTCGAGTACATCGAAATCGGACAGAAAGAAGGCGCCAAGCTGGCTTGTGGTGGGGCGAAAGCCGAAGGCAAAGGTCTCGACGGAGGCTACTACGTTACCCCTACTTTGTTCACCGATACAAAACCTGACATGCGCATCGTGCAAGAAGAGATCTTCGGGCCGGTCGCTGTTATCCAGAAGTTCTCCGAAGAGAAGGAAGCAATCGACATCGCCAATAACTCCGCCTATGGCCTGGCAGGTGCCGTATTCACTCACGACATCACCCGTGCCCAGCGCGTTATTAAGGCTTTGAGAGCTGGTATCACCTGGGTAAATGGATATCACAGCACTTACAATGAGTGTCCCTGGGGCGGCTATAAGCAAAGCGGCTGGGGCCGCGAGCTCGGACCGAATGGTCTTGATGCCTACACAGAGGTCAAGCAGATTAACATCAACTTAGAACCAGTCGCTGTCGAATGGTTCAAGCCCTAGTTCTACAATTCTGTGCTGCGCCCTCAGGGGCCCAATCCGAACCGGCACCACCTGGTGCCGGTTCGTTTATGTCTCGGTGTTGTCATGCAGGGTTTTTACGCATTAAATCTTCTTGACAAGCGAAATTATGAATCTACTTTTACGTATGAAGGAAGCGAAGCCGCCTGTCGGTGGGAACACCTTGGCATGCTAGGCGGTCATGATACAATGACGCACGGTCATACACGCAGGGCATACGTGTCAAACAGAACTTGGGCAAACAACCATAAATACAGGGCGCAGATAGTGACACTATGTGCGGTATCGATGCTGGTGGGTTCATCATGTTTCGAGCTTTGCCCGGTGTATGCTGCTGATGAACCGACGAAACTCTTACAAGGAGAAGTCGAAGACGACGAAAAAATTGACAGTTCTGTCGAGACGAAGTCCCCATCTGAAGATGGCGCGTCCACGCTGGCGCCAACGGCTGCTTCCGATCAGCCGGCCGCGACTGACCAGACCGATGCATCGAAGAAAAAATTGACGGTAGACGAGATCAAGATTGAAGGGAATCGTCTTGTTGCCACCGAGGACATCTCCAATGTTTTGAAGACTAAGAGAGGCGATACCTTCGTAAGAGAGCAGGTTTTCGATGATCTCAAAGCGATCAACGAAATGGGTTACTTTGATGAAAAACAGTTGCAGGTAGTACCAGAACTCAGCCATGGTGGCGTTCTACTCAAGATTCGAGTTGTTGAGAATGCGCCGGTCACCCAGTTCTCATTCCAAGGCAACGAAGTTCTTAAGACGGAAGAAATTTCGAAAATCTTTGCAGATCAGCTTGGTAAGCCTCAGAATTTAACTCAACTGTCCAGCTCGATCGACAAGGTCGAGCAGATGTATCACGACAAAGGCTTTGTTCTTGCAAGAGTTACAGACGTTAAGGACTTCCCTGATGGCTCAGTCAGCTTGACGATTAATGAGGGTCAGATAGACAAGGTCGAGATATCGGGCAACAGAAAAACAAAAGACCACATCATTCGAAACGTGCTGAAGATAAAACCGGGCACCGTTTACAATGAGCAACAGTTGGCGAACGATCTGAAGAAACTTTATGCCAACGGATATTTTCAGGATATACGCAGAAGCCTGGAGCCCAGTAACACTGCACCCGATAAGTTCGCGCTCAAAATCGAAGTGGATGAGAAGCGCACCGGAAGCGTAGGTCTCGGTGGCGGAGTCGATTCGGTAGCCGGTCCATTTGGCTCTATGAGCTTCTCCGACAGCAACTTTATGGGACGAGGGCAGGTGCTCTCATTTAATTCTCAGGTTGGATCTGGCGTGTTCGGCAACTTCAACAATACGGTAAACAACGGTGGAACCTCGTTCTTGCCGACTCAACGCACCTACCAACTCGAAGCGAATTTCATTGAGCCTAATCTCAGAGGCACGAACACCTCGCTTGCCTTATCCGGCTTCGGTCGCAACTTTGCGAGCATGCTAATCGACCAATCGCAGCAGCGTACGCTCGGTGGCAGTGTTACCCTCTCAAAACCGCTCAAGAAGCACTTCAGCGCCAACCTTGGTCTCATGGGCGAGAACACCAATCTCAAAGATTTGGGCAATATTCTTGGTGCCGACAACGTCATAAACAGCATGTCGCAGCGGGCGCTTGCATTAGGTATGGCGGGCTCGTCTCAGTCTGCCGATGCATTGGCGCAAAGCGCTCGCGCCGACATGCTGCGGGGTGGGACTTTCTTTACGCTCAATCCCTCATTGAATTACGACACGCGCGATTCATACATGGACACGAAAAAGGGAACGTATGCTCGATTGTCAGCCGGTCCTTCACTTGGTCTGACCGGCACATCGTTTGCCAAGCTCGGGGGAAGTGTGAGCAAGTACGTGCCTCTTGCCAAGGGTATGACGCTCGCCGTTAATGCGCAGGGTGGAACTTCTTTTGGCGGGATCCCGCAGTTTGCGCAATATCGCCTGGGCGGCTGGAATGGTTTGAGAGGATATCGACAGTTCTCCGATCTTGGTACCGGTGCGGCCATGTTGATGGCCACCGCGGAGGTCCGAAGCGCTCTACCACTGGTTCCTAAAGATTCAGGCATTGGTAAGATCATAGACAAACATGTCCAGGCAGCGGCCTTTTGTGATGTCGGGCAGGTATCCGGCAACGGCTTTTCCAACAGCCTTTTGAGCCGTTCGAATGTAGGAGCGTCCGTCGGTCTCGGACTGCGCGTCAAGGTTCCGATGGTAGGCTTGATCAGGCTTGACTATGGTCTGCCTTTGATTCAGTCCGTCATGAATCGTGGATTCATGCCCCGATTTACCGTCGGATTTGGAGAGAAGTTTTAAAAACCTGAGACGCAATCAGTGGTTCGAGATTTTTGAATGTTGTAAGATGAGCCGATTGGCAAGTCTTGTGAACACTGTGATTGGATCACTACGGAGATTAGAATGCTGAAGACAAGCAAAACATTAGTTGTTTTAACTGGAGTCATTTTTGCCCAGACTCTGGCGGCGCCCGTTTTTGCCCAGGCGGCGATCGGCGTTGTGGACAAAGTTAAGTTGTATAGCGCGTATCCGCGGCTGAAGAGTGCCGCTGAAGATATCAAAAAGGACGAAGAACGAATTCACTCGCTTATCGAGCGCAGCAACAAAGAGTTCGATACCGCCAAGAAGGCGAAGAAGCCTGAGCAAGAGCTCAACGGTCTCCACAAGCGCTTGCAAGGTCAGATCGATGAAGAGTTCAAGAAGTTCCAAGACAAGGCTTTGAACATGGAAAAACAGCTCGAATCCGAGTTGGACAATGCAATCAAGGCCGAAGCGAAGACCAAGAGTCTCACCGCCGTTCTGGATAAGAGCGCGGTCCTTCTCGGTGGCACCGACATCACTGACGGCGTAGCTCAGAGGCTCGCATCCTCTCCCACGGTGACCGGCGGCAACGCACCTGCTACTAAGTAAATGCACGGAAGCCGCCTTGCAAAGCGCGCGAGGCGGCCTCTACTAATCGCGATTCGAGACTATTCGTCCCGAGCAGCGAATTACCCCTTCCCATAGGCATTTAGAGGTCGACAAATGAAACTTCCAGTACCAATGACGATGGCGCAGATTGCTGGGTTTATCGGTGGCAAACCACACGGTGCTGGTGATACCAGTATCACAGGAATAGCGGTGGACCCGTTGGCTGCAGCAGAAGGAGACATCGCTCTGGTTGTAGACAAACAACTGATCGCCCATCTCGATAACATAAAAGCGTCGGTTGTTATCACGCCGGTCGGTACTGAGAAGACACATCCCGATCGGAACATGATTCTGGTCGAGCGGCCGAAGCTCGCTATTCAAAAGATTTGCACGGCGCTTCAACCGAGAAAATTTCACCCCGAAAAAGGAATTCACCCTACCGCAGTTGTTGATGAAACTGCTGAGATCGATCCGAGTGCGGCAATTGGTCCTCTAGTAGTGGTGGGACCCCATTCTAAAATTGGTGCCGGTACAGTTGTGATGGCGAACACCGTAATTGGTGGCAAAGTTAAAATCGGAGAGAAATGTCTAATTCATCCCGGCTGCATGATCGCGGACTACGTCGAAATTCGGAATCGTGTCACGCTTCAGCAAGGTGCCAGCATCGGCAGTGACGGATTCGGTTACACCACTGAGAAGCCCGCCAATGCTGAACTTATGGTCCAGGGTGTGAAGGAGCTTCCCGATGTTCGCAATCCACTTCTGAAAATTCCTCAAGTGGGCATCGTAATCTTGGAAGACGATGTCGAGATTGGATCCAACTCTACGATCGATCGTGCCACCATCGGTGCAACCGTAATAGGTGCCGGTACTAAGATTGACAATCTTGTTCTTGTTGCCCACAATTGCAAGATTGGTACGGATGCTATCGTCGTAGGACACACCGCTATAGGCGGCTCCTGCACGCTTGGTGACCGAGCCATTCTCGCGGGCGGCGTGTTGATGAAGGACCACGTCAAAGTAGGCAAGGACAGTATCATCGAAGGTGGTGCTGCTGCCATCCGTGATGTTCCGACCCAAGAGATTCATGTCGGAATACCAGCTATTCCAGCAAGAGAGCACTTCAAATCACTGGCTCATGTCAAACGGCTTCCGAAGCTTAACGACGAAGTCAAAGAGTTGAAGCGAAGGCTTGTTCAACTCGAAAAGCAATTGCTTGAAAAGCAGCTTACGAACTGACGTCATCTCTCAGGATAAATGGTGTCGCAATGACCGACTGCTTGATCGATCGTTTTACTTCTGAGCTCGGTGAGCCTATTGCTAGCTTCGTCGGTTCAGGCGTCACGTCGAAAAAAGAGATCAGCGTTCAAATCTTCAAGGCCGATCCTGGTACCGGTATAGTTTTTGCCATTCCCGATAGTGAGAACACTGGAAAACCGCTATTCCTTCCGGCGACTGCCGACAATGTAGTCAACACGTTGCGCAATGTCGTGATTGGTCGGGGTAAATCCAGACTTTGTCTAGTCGAGCACATCTTGTGTGCAATAGCGCTGTCTAACCTCGACGATCTTTATATAGCGGTCGACGGTCCGGAAGTGCCCCTGGGCAATGGAAGCGGCGATTTGTGGCTGGCTTTGCTAAAGGACGCCAATTTGATCAACCCTCTTCCCCAGGCAACAATCGAGTTGCCAGAACCAATTTTGATCAATCGAAAAGATCGCAGCATGATGGCGATTCCCGACGAAACGTTCTCGGTCACCTACTTGATGGATTGGAAGCATCCCAAAATCGGGCGAGTCTGGCGAACCTGGACGACCTCAGATGATATAGCCGACATTCTCGATGCTCGTACATTCGGATCTCTCACGGAGCATAAGATGCTTGGACTCGATAAAGACATGGTGAGCCTAACCGAAGACGGGTTTACCATGGATTTGCGCTTTGATGACGAGCCTGTCCGCCATAAGCTGCTCGATTTCATTGGTGACCTTATGCTCTGCGGCATCAACCCCCTCAAGATTAAAGCACGCTTCATCAGCGTCAAGGGTGGACACGAAATGGATGTGGTGTTGGCGAAGCAACTTCGCCGGACTTTGAAGCTAGGCTAGTCGTCGAAAGTGCCAACCGGCGATGATCGAGGGGCTTTCGTTTTGAGCGATTGTACCTGTTAACCGATATCGCTTAACGGTTTTTATGAGGAGCGTTAGCCTCATCATACGACTCGAACTGAGGCTGGTGACAAGCTTGCTGATGAGCGAACTTTTTCTACAGCAAAAGGTGCTCGGATAAATTGCTTGGAGGGATGAGGGTCTTTGTGAAATGAGGGTTTTTCTACCTCTGCCCGCTAATCGGTTCAACGGTCATCTTTCCAACAGGAAGGTAATATACAACCGGTGTGTTCGGTAGATTGGTTTGCGAATTAGCCCGATAGCACTCACATGTCTTTGCGCATCACCCGAGGTCGAGTGTGCTAAATCGAGGTCATCATTAAGTTAATTGCCTCTGGGGCTGGGGGACACATGAGCATGAAGACCTGGACACCACAGTTCACGCGGATCGATACGCTGATCGAGCCTTATCGGCGGCGCGCGGTCGAGTCCGACGTACAGGCACTCAGCAGGGTCATTGTAGATCGAGCTCAAAAAGGATGGGAATTGGTTGATGTCTCTGTAGACGAGATTCGGACGCAGTCCCTGATCTTCAATCGATTGCCGGAGATGCATGAAAAACCTGTCTACCGAGTTGAGGCGGTTCCACTTGACCCCAATAAGCAGGAACTGCTGTCCTATATGGAATTCCTCCGCGTGCGACAGACCCAGGGGTGGCGGCCGATTTGCATAATGGAGGCACCATTGAAGGCCCCGATTGCTGTGCTCGCCCAGGTCACCGAACCAAAGAATGGTGCAACAATTAAAGCCGTTCCCCTCTCTCTGAAGGCTTTCGGAAAGAGGGCTATCTCTGTCGTTGATGAAATCTGCGAACTTCAATCCAGTCTGGGATTGATGTTGGCGTGCGTATTGCACGGTGGACTCAACCCGATCTTGATCATGGTCGCTAAGCCGAAGAACGACATGTACGAATATCTAGTCGACCATGCATTTGGTGGGTTTTACAAAAACCAGACCACCACGCTCAACGGTCTGATTCACAGTCGTGGCAATGAGGGATGGCAGGTCTGCGGTACTTTCGAGGATGTATTTCTCTGGCCGTGCGTGATTTTTCGACGTAAGAATAAGTGGAAACCGTAGCTCTGTCCCCACAGAATCAAGTGCCTTCCGCCGAAGCGTTCCGCTCCTCGGCCAAGCTGCTCTCCGGCTATTATTCCTGCGGACACCTAGAGCCGCTCGGAGTCTGAGTGCCCTACCAATACTTGGAAATCTACTTGAGGTCCGACCAAATGAATCAAGATCGGCGAAAAAATGGCAAAGGCAATTGAACGGGCCGGTAAATCAGTGTCCGATCAGGCTCAACAGTATTTCAATTGCGATTAGCGCGATGATGATAATCTCGAAAAACTGACTGCGAGCTACATGCGCCTGGTCGATCATATATCGGTAAATCTGATCGGCGCTGTTCAGCTTTGACTCCACCTGCTCGTGCCAGTTGGACAGACCAAATCGAGATGAGATGCCCCGATATAGCCGAGCGTAAAAAGCATCACCCATGATCTTGAGCGCATTGTTGGCTTCATCGGAAAGTTCGCGCAGATCGACTAACATCAATCTCAATTTCTCGGCGCTTCTGGCGGCGCTTACCCCCCCATGGAGCCAGGCGGGACCGGCCGCGTTAATGTCCCATTTGTAGATTTTATCGAGCTCTTTGTCGAGCCAATTGTCATAGTAACGCAATTCTACCAACTGCGTATTGGCGAACTCTAAAATGTCTAGAATTGGCTGGGCACCGGCTACGGTATCAAGGATAAAACATGAGTCCCAATGTACAACGGTTAGATCAGACTCGAAATAACTGTAGCTGTATTTGAGAACCTCTTGCTCTTCTAGAGGGCTCAACAGTTGCGTCTCTCCGACGATTAATGCGGCCAGCTGAGCCTTGCATTCATTCAACAGAGATGCGGACGTTACTTCTGTTTGCGAGACCATGTGTATGACAAAATAGTCTTCCATCAACGGTTCGTAGGCTTTATTGATCGCTTGTGAAATCTCCTTGATGACATTGTCGAGAACGGACTTTGCTTGATTCTCAAGATTAGGACTGCGACGCAACTGGGTGCATTTGTCTGCGCACTCTTTCCATGCACCTCGAAGATCGAGGGTGAAGCGCACGACGATTGTGCCGTATGGATAAATCTTCAAGTGTGTGCGAAAACTGCTGTTTTCGATCAATTGCTCATCCAGATTGGCTGCCAGCGGAGCCTCGCGAAACTGTAGGTATCTGGGAGAGACTTGACCCTGAACTTTGAGCTGCGCCCGTTGATAACGTGTGCCCGCTCGTTCCAATTCGCCAAGGTCAATTGATTCACCAACATCAAAAACGAAATAGGCATGTAGAAAGCCGTCGTTGAATGGTGGCGCCTCGATGGCGCTAATCGGATTGGCGGTTGTTGTACTCGTGATCATCGCTTTTCAATGTTGACCGATGGGCGATCATCTTTCAACTTTCGTCCGAATAATTTCTTCGAAGTTAAAACCGGAGTAGCGGTTGCAGAACCCGGGCCTTGGGAACATTGTTGTTGTCTGATGCAGATTAGGTCCAATGAAACCTGGTATCATGACAGAACGAATTGATAGCCTGAACCTCGACAGTCATAACTTTCCTACCGGAAGGTATGAACCCATTGAGTTGATTGGAAGAGGAGCGCTTGGAGAAGTGTTTCTTGCTAAAGATGTGAAATTGAAGCGCACAGTGGCTGTGAAGCGGTTGATTAGTATCACCGACGAACAGATAGTTCTTTTCCATCGCGAAGCCAGGATTGCAAGCAAGCTCAATCACTCCAATATCGTAACCATCTTAGACTTTGGTACTACAGATAGTGGCAGGCCGTTCATGGCGTTGGAATATTTCAACGGGGTAAGCCTTGAGCTATTCATCGAACAGAGAGGTAGGCTTGAGGAACAGCTTATCATCAAGCTCTTCCTTACGATGGCCGAGGCTCTCGAGTACATCCATAAACACAAGATCTTTCATCGCGATCTGAAGCCCTCCAATGTACTATTGAAGTTGGATGGAGAGGGCAAACTTGTTGACCTTCGAATCATCGATTTCGGACTGTCCTGTATCAAGGAGGAGGTCCAGAGTTACTCTCTGAAACAGGGACTGTCTCTGGTTGGAACGCCTCTGTATATGAGCCCTGATCCTTCCTCGGGGTTGGAGTTCGATGCGCGCTCCGAAGTCTACTCAATGGGTTGTCTCATGTATGAAGCGTTGACGGGCACCCCTCCGTTTGACGGAGATGCTCCGATGGAACTGTTGGAGAAGCATGCTCATGCTGAGCCTGTTCCGCTCAGAGAGCTGGTGCCCCTCGATGCCATTTCCCCTCAAATCGAACAGGTCGTGCTCAAGTGTCTGGCAAAGTCGCCTGCGGATCGATACCAGAATATGCGCGAGTTCATCGAGGCGATCGAGCACTTGCAGCATGCTCCGTCGTTGGACGTTCAATCAAATATGTTGCCCAAGTCTTCTTCGGCATGGGCGAAAACGACAATCGCATTTTGCGCTTTAGCGATCGTGATTGGAGCGACCTCCACGCTCGCCCTTGTTTTGTCGGCGAGCAAGGACGGCGAAGGAGACATAAAGCATGATGGTGCCTTCCCACGTCTGGCACCCCAGGAGTTCGGCATCGGCGATGTTCCTGACGTAGATGCCGGCGAAAGAGGACTTTACTTCTGGGGTGATGAGAGCCTTGAACGTCTCGAGATAATGGCCCGGTCCGGTAAGAAATTCGCAATCGTGACATTGCGTGGAATTCAGATCGGCAAAAAACAGATAGAGCTTGTCAATAAACTATCACCGAAACTCCTTCGAATTCAGCATTGTGAGATTGCCGACGAGGCGATGCGTCTGATGACAGGCAATCTCAATCTGACTGATCTGGTTTGTCATGACTGCACCGAGATAAGTCCTGTCGGCTTGAACCTGCTTCGCTCTGCTCCGAACCTGACCACACTGGTTCTCTTCAATTGTGGTGTCACCGATGCGCATTTAGAAGGGGTAGGCGAAGTGACCAAGTTACGAAAGTTGGTACTCGAACGCAATCCGGAACTCACTGCCAGCGGCCTTAGAATGCTCGGGAGGCGGTCGTCTCCACTTGCAGTATGGCTCGATCGGAACCTCCTAACGCAGGATGAGGTTGAGGATCTCAGGAGCAAGCAGAATATCTTCTTGGTCGATGCTGACCCCCAAGCCGCAGATGAAGGACTGATTACCGATCCCGCACTCACAGGCAGGGAATAACGATACGACTTTTCTTAATCCTGAAATTCAGACAGAAAGTTGATCTGCAGTAAGCTCGATAAATTAGTTGACGCCGTGAATGCTACTCACTAATTCTTCGGTAAACCTCCACATCGACTAATTTGCTGACCTTGATAGTCTTTACGTATCCGACCAAGATTGCGACCTTTACGTCGTCTGCGATTCGGATGAAGTTCTGTTGCGTGGGATTCGTGTCCGCTGCCGAAAAAATCTGGGTTTGCGCTTGCGAGCATCAGTCAATAGATTGCGCGATACTTCCCTATCCACGCGCGCAGCTTCGCTCGGTTCAGACGCGTTCATCGCCACACTTTAGAGCCCCTCCGGAAAATACCCAGGGATACGTATATGGGAAAGTGTTTCAAAGAGAATTAGAAATCTGGTACTACACCTGGTGCTATCTCTGAGCCTTTCAAATCATAATTGTCAGGGGCTCCTCAACCATGTTGGAGCTCGCATTTATGTAGACGTTGCCCTACAATGTGTTGTTCTTCTTTGTCATGGGTGTTTTTATGTCCTTCTTTGCAACAGCCGGAAATTACACCATTCGTACCATCCTGGTCACTGCCGGATTGGCGTTGTTTTTGAGCGGCCAATCACGGGCCGAGAATGCCGCCAAAACTTCCGAGGCCGAAGCGGTTGCTGCTCAAGAGGCAACGGTTTCGACCTCACGTAACGTCACCGCATCAAACTCTCAGGGAGTGGCGCTGACAATCTATAATCAAAACTTCGGTCTAGTGAAGGATGTTCGGTCCGTCTCGCTTACCAAAGGCATCAATTTCCTTCGATTCGAAGATGTTGCCGCTGCAATCGATCCGACAACAGTCAATTTTATGTCATTGACAGCACCGAATACGGTGGCTGTCAGAGAGCAGAACTATCAATACGATGTTATGGACCCGGATACAGTCCTGTCCAAGTCGGTTGGCAAAGAGGTATCGTTTCGTCAGTTCGTTGACGGCAGGACCAACGAGATTCACGGGACACTCCTCAACTCTCCGAGCGTCACCGTAGTCGATACCAACGGTAATGCTCAGGAGCGCCGTCAGGGACTGGTGATTCAGACGAACGGCGGCGTTGTCCTGAATCCTTCCGGACAAGTAGAGCTGGCCAAGCTCCCCTCCGGATTGGTAGCGAAGCCTTCTCTGCTCTGGAAGTTAGAAACCGACAAAGCTGGTGAGCACAAGACCGAGATCAGCTATCAAACCAAAGGCCTCAACTGGCGCTGCGACTATGTCGTCATTGCCAATGAAGATGACAGCGCTGCCGATCTGGCAAGTTGGGTGACGCTCGACAATCAGTCGGGAGCGAGTTATCAAAACGCAGCATTGAAGCTTATGGCAGGCGACGTCCACAAGGTTCAAGACAATATGATGTACGCCAGAGGTGATATGGCGATGGCCGAGTCGGCACCTATGCAGAAGCAGTTTTCTGAAAAATCATTTGCTGAATACCATCTCTATACTCTTGCCGGCACGACCGATGTTTCGAACAACGAGACGAAGCAATTGAGTCTGTTTAATGCGGCCAACGTTCCGACTCATAAGTTGTTTATCTACGAACCCAATCAGGCACAGGTCAATTATGGAGGATATGCTCCGGCAGGCAATCCGCAGAAAGTCAACGTGAAAATAGAAGTGCAGAATTCGGAGAAGAACAATCTCGGCATGGCGATGCCTAAGGGCAAGGTTCGTGTATACAAGAGAGACCATGATGGTGCCTTGCAGTTCGTCGGCGAGGACCTGATCGATCACACTCCTCGAGATGAGAAGGTGCGCTTGTATATCGGCGATGCGTTCGATGTTGTTGGTGAGAGGAAGCAGCTCAATCACGAGCAGGTAAGCGATCGTGTTCAACGCGATACGTTCGAGATCAGTCTTAGAAATCACAAGGACAAGAAAGTTACTGTTACCTCCGTGGAGCACGCTTATGGCGATTGGAAGATCAAGAGTTCATCGCAGAAGTATGTAAAGAAGGACGCTCAAACTTTCGAATTCGAAGCCGAGATCGCGGCGCATGGTGAGGTGAAGATTAACTATGAAATCGAAACTCGCTATTAATAGTTTCATCGCATTATCTTTCACGATGACGCTGTCTTGCTTTGGCTCGGCCCGAGGCGAGGTCTTGGATGTCGGTTCGACGAACTCAAAAGGCGTAGCTCTGACCGTCTACAATCAAAACTTCGGTTTGGTGAAAGACACGCGCACAGTCAACCTCAAAGGCGGGTTTAACTACCTGCGATTCTCTGACGTTGCTTCGGCAATCGATCCGACGACTGTTAACTTCTTATCGCTGACGGCACCAAATGCGGTTACCGTCAGAGAGCAAAATTATCAGTACGACATCTTGTCTCCAGAGTCAATCCTGAACAAGTCCGTTGGAAAGCAGATTACGTTTCGTCAGTTCCTTTCGGGCGGTCAGGAGAGATCAATTACCGGTACGTTATTGAATTCGCCTCAAGTTACTGTTGTTGATACCAACGGCAACGCGTCCCAGCGATCGCAAGGGTTGGTGGTTGGGACAGACTCTGGTGTAGTGCTCAGACCATATGGACAGGTCGAACTAAAGGATCTCCCTCAGGGTTTGGTATCAAAACCATCACTTTTGTGGAAGCTCGAGACGAGCAAGCCGGGCGAACATCGAACTGAAATCAGCTATCAGACCGCAGGACTCAATTGGCGCTGCGACTATGTCATAATCGCTAGCGATGATGATACCACCGCCGATATCACGAGCTGGGTGACTTTGGACAATAAGTCAGGCACGGGTTATAAGAATGCTTTGCTCAAGCTCATGGCTGGGGACGTTCACCGGATACAACCTCCGATGCCCAGGCGTCGAATGGAAAAGTTTGGCGGTATAGTTGCGGCAACGACTGTCGCTCCGCAGTTCTCGGAGAAGTCTTTTGCCGAGTATCACCTGTATTCATTGGCCGGCACGACCAATGTCAATAATAACGAAACCAAGCAACTAAGTTTGTTTAATGCCGCCAAGATTCCATGTTCCAAGCTCTTTATCTACGAGGGTGAACCAGGCGGATACTATCGCCCGAACCAACATGCCAGGTCGAAGAAAGTAAACGTCAAAATCGAGATCGCCAACACAGAGAAGAACAACATGGGCCTGGCATTGCCAAAGGGCAAGGTCCGAGTATACAAGCGCGATCACGACGGCGCATTGCAGTTTGTCGGCGAAGACTTGATTGACCATACCCCAAGGGATGAGAAAATTCGTCTCTACATTGGCGATGCATTCGATGTTGTCGGCGAGCGTAAGCGAACTAACTATCAGCGACCCAGCAGTCGCGTCGAGCGAAGTACTTACGAAATTAGTCTGCGTAACCACAAAGATACAAAGGTGCTTGTCACAGCTATTGAACACAGTCATAGCGAATGGAAGATCCTTTCGTCCAATTTTAAATCGACCAAGAAGGACGCTACCTCTTTCGAGTTTCCGGTCGAGGTTCCGGCACGTGGAGAGGTCAAGATCACCTACGAGATTGAGGTTAGAACTTAATTCCGTGATTTTCAGCAGTCGTGTCTAGGGTTAATCCCAGCAACAGCACTTCGGCGAGCTTGTAAGATTTTCGACATGGCGGCGCGATCGAAGAACCCAATGTCGGGGTGAACGTATGTTTCAACTTGCCAATCCTTTTCCTTTGTCTAGACCTATCGGACAAGTATTTTCGCAGCCCTCCACCAGACCACAGGCGCTGATTGTGCGCTCCAGCCTGGGTCCTGGTGAAGTGATTCGCGAAGAACACGTCACGCGGGGCAGTATGAAGTGTTTGTCCGACAACCCCCTCACGGGGCCGTTCAGTCAGGCTGACGACGTAATCGGTCGTGTGGTAAGGAACCCTCTTCCCGAAGGAACAATCATTACGGGCGACTACCTTGTCCCTCTGGCTCCTGCACAGGTCAGCGCCCGTCTGGGAAGATTCTGGCGAAAATGCACCTAGTTTGGGATGCCTTATGTAGCGTCCAACGATATATAATGAAGTATTCAGTCCCTATATCGAGGTCGATCTGTCATGACATCAAACGGTGACGTTGTGTACGAAGCAGAACATGTGGATACCGACCGGAAGCAAGACCCAGCAGGCGCATTTGTGCATTCATTCGGACATGCCTTGATCCAGGCACCGATAGATGGCGTGCGTGAGGTCGTAAATACGCTCAGCGGCACGAAAATAGTGCCGAAGGTGGAGCTCGTCAAGCCGGTCGAAAAGGCGGAGATCGCGACTCCGGAGTGGGAAGCACAAAGGATAGGGACAGGCATCGGTCTTTTGACAGGACTCATTGTTGTCTTTCGATTGTTGTCGAGGCGATGATCGTCGTCGGCTACGGTTGCTCGAGTTTCTTCCGCTGATAGGGGGGAAACAAAACGACCGCCACCAGATTACTAAAGCTAATCGCAATTTGTTTGCCCATCTGGTTGTTCAGTTCCGATTGGGCCTGTGCGGCGGCGCCTCAGGAATGCTGGCAGTTAGAGCAGGTCAGCCTGATATCAGGTCCGGTAAAAATTCTGGTAGCACCACAGGCAGTGCGCATCGAGAGCCAGGGCAATCGGTATGTCATAATAAGCAAAGCGCCGAGTTGGGACGTCATCTCCTATAATCCCTACTCGAAAAAGCGATTCGATGCGAAGCTTTCTCAGTTCAAAGGCGATTTTGCCGCCGGTACCAATACTTTTGGTGGCTACCTCGAAAACTTGCCCGTGGGCAGAGCTCCGAGAAAAAAAGAGACTCTGCTTGGACAGAGGGTCAGGGCTGCTCATATCATCAATCCATCAGCTCGACGGGAGGGCGTGAAGCACAAAGCGCCTAACCTTCACAGTGTCTTCTTCTTCTCCGGTGACGTCACTACAGCCGATCATTACATCTGGGACAATCCCAACATTCCCAAAAGTGCATCGATTATTCTCAGTAAAATGTTCCGGTTGCCTCCCTCCGACGGGATTGCTCTCAGATTGATAACGCACAATGTGGAGCTAGAGCGACATGTGGAGCTCGATACAACCAGGCTGAAGAAGGTCGCATATAATTCTGCCAATTTCGCTGTGCCACCAAATCTGGTGAAAGTCGAAAGTGAGCTCGAAGTAGTCAACGATCCACGGCGTCAGGGTGCGGTTCAAAATCTTATTCAAAACTGGGACGAATGGGGCAAAATCGTCGACACAAGAAAGCCTGGCGGAAAATAGTAGTCTATGTGCGAGGAGTGAGTAGTTCGTCTATGACGAATTGGGCGGCTCCAATAATACCGGCCTGTCCTTGGAGCGCCGATTGACGAATTTCTATTGCATCCGCGACCCTGGGTAAGCATCTGTCAGCCACCATGTCGTGAAGTAGTTGAAAGTCGACGAATTCGCTCAGTCCGCCAGTTATGACGAAGCCGTCCGGATTGAGAACATGGGCGAGGTTAACCAGACCGTGGGCGATGTGTTCATGCCAACGCTCGACGATCTTCTGGGCCATGATGTCGTCTTCTTTCGCCGCGGAGAAAACGTCATAGGTTGTCAGCTTACCGGGCTCCTTTACGAGTCGAGACTGATCGCTCGTGACCCCTTCGAGCATCTCCTGGGCGGTCATTATCAATCCGCGGCCGGAGCCGTAGGCTTCCCAGCAGTCGATGAGACCGCATGTGCACAGGCGTTTGTTATCCTGGGAAATCTTGATATGTCCAACCTCCCCGGCGGCCCAATTGGAACCACGAAAAAGTCTGCCATGCAGAACGATACCACCACCGATACCGGTGCCCAGTGTCACGGTTACGACGCATCGCTTTTTTCTCAACGCTTCAATTCTAGCCTCAGCATAACCAGCTGCATTGGCGTCGTTTTCCACGTGAACGGGAAGGAGAATTTTTGATTCGAGAACCTTCTTTAGCGGTGTTCCCGACCAACCCGGCAAGTTCCCTGTGGAGCCGATGATTTCGCCCGTATCGCAATTAACGATGCCGGCTGTGGCAATACCGACTCCCATGAGTATGTCCGTCTTGAATTGTGATACCAGATCGACCAGCGCTTCGATGATGTGCTCACGACCTTCGGGGGTCGGAACCTGCTTTGGTTCTGTTATAACTTCGTAGTCTCTAACGGCTGCTGCACGAATCTTTGTGCCACCGAGGTCGATACCAAGAGCGGGCAATTTTGACTTTGCTAAAGTGTCAATTTTTGCTGCGTCATAGCTCTTCGCTCTGCTCATCAGATTCCGCCCAGTTGCCCGTGGTCTGGTCCGCCTTTCAAGACCAGCTTGTCGAACGGTATCGGTGCACCATACAGTACATCGAAGCCGACGCGGTTGATTCCACGGATCATGTCTCTGGTCAGGAGGACCTTGAAGTCCTCGGGACCGATGGCTGCGGAAATAGACTTTTGATAGAACAACTGGTTATTGAGGTTGTATCCGAGACCGCCGCCTACAGTCAGGTACTTGCTGACTTTGACGTCGCCAAATAGGCTGCACGATCTTTGACCCTGGATGAATTGGTCGAACACGAATGGAGTGCTGCCCCGAACCCCGGATTTCGTGTAGGTACCCTGCAAGCGCAATCTGTTCATTCTCAAATCGACCATTGGACCGATCTGACCGAGCAAACCTCTGTCTCCTGTAGAATACCCTCGGGCGGAAACGCCGCCGAATATGTATGATTTCACGCCCCACTTGTCGTTGCCGATGTTGACTATCGGGTGAGACATGGCCGTGACCTGCTCTTGAACCTTGAACGCGCTATTCATGAGGGTGGAGTACTGGTTGCCACCAAACAGCGCTGCGTACTGTGGGTTCAAGTTAACCAACTGGGGGTTGTCTTGGTATGCGCCGGCGGAGGTTCTGAACTTCACTCCGCTCATAAATGGAATATTGGTTACCATGTGATTGTCGACCAACTCTGCTGCAAGGCGTGGACGGCGGTATCCGTACATGCCGTCATCCATGAAGCGGTTGATGCCGCTCTGGAATTTCAATCCCTTGCGAACGTTGTATTGAAAATCGCCGACCATGAGGTGGTTGACCGAACCTGCCGCGAGGTTGAACTTCATCCTCTTATTTTCATAGCTTACTTTACCGGATAATCCGATTCCGCTGCTCCCTACGTCTTTTGTGCCGTCGAGATTTCGTCCTCCGAGCTGCACCATTGGAGACCAGGATAAAATGCCTGTCTTGCCGACCGAGTTGCTGAACTTGGGCCCGATGTGCATCCCGCCAATCTGCAAGTTGTTGGTTATTGATGGTGAGATGGGAAACAGTACGGCGTTTTCCTGCTTGCTTATGTTGGCAGTGAATTTAGGAATTGGTATGCCGAAGCTGCCGAATTGCATTGTTCCGCCGAAGACCGTGAGGTTACCGCCTGATTCCTTATATCTTTCGTAAACCATCTTTCTGGCCTTGAACTTGAATGAAGGTTTGGTCGGTACGTAGGCGTCCGGGTGGGCCATTTTCTGTTGGACTTCGGATGCGTAGCCAATTGGTCCGAAGAGCGTATTCTTCTGCATGTATATTGGCTCTGGCAGAGTGAGCGTGCCCTTTCGGAATGAGATGCCGTCCTCGGTTCCATAGCCTTTTCTCGCCACTACCGTGGCGCCATTCAACTCAGTATCCGGATTGGTAATCAGATACTCGTCTTTGTTGACCTTAAATTTGAATGCACTACCGGTGGTGACCTGCCCAGCTCGCGTGATGCGTACGTTGCCTCTAGCGTCGATAATTTCTGAATTCTGATCGTACAGAATCATGTCCGCTTCGAGCTTGGAGTTTTGCCCACCAATAATGGCGACAGCATTGCCTGTGCCGAGGAAGGTATTCTTTTCCTGGTCGTATTCCGTGTCGTCCGCGACAATCTGAATCGTACCTTTCAGAGTCGTGTCTTCACCTATGGCGTCTGCATCGATACCATCGGCAAGAGAGGGGTCGTCTTCTATATCGACCTCGACGGCGAACTTGTCTGGCGCAGTCTTCAGCACTGAGTTAGGTGCCTGAAGTCGAGGCGGACCTGATTTTCGGGTTGCATCTGGCGGCGCGATGGTTTTGATCTCTGTTATGTCATCGGCGCGGCTGCTCCGTTGCTTGGTTCCTGGTGTGGTGTCGGAAGCGGTGCTGTCCGCCGGGGTGGTGTCGAGCTTCGGCGTGAGAGGTAGAAGTAGCGTTCCGCTGGGCGAATCAGAACCGACTGTGGCTGATAAAGCGGCTGGCGCGAACAATGATTGGAGCGATAGTCCAATTGCCAGACCGAGACCGACCGAGTTGCGCACCACCTTGTTGTTGGCAATCGCGGATCTCGCGAACTGACTCGCGCGTTGTTTTCCTTTTGAACTGCAGATTCTGCCTGTCATTCAGTCTCCGTTTGCACCATCCGTGGTTTCATGTGGTAAGTGCGGAACTCAATTGTCAGCACTTGCCGTTTGTAGAAAGCATTGACGAGAGCGATTGTTTTCGGTTCCACATTTCAGCACCGTTTGGCTTTGATTATCTGTGTTTAAGAATCTTCGAGCAAGTCAAGGCGTGGATGTCAACAATGGCAGACAATAGTACAAGGACGGCACAGCGAAGATCAAGCCGAGTAATTTCAGCTTACCAGTCATTACCATCGAGCGTTTTACTTCTTCAAATGAACCTTGACGAAAATTGTGCAATTCGAGTTGTCTGTGGGTAATTTCGGATACCATTGGTCAATATGAGAGATTTGTTATCGTCACAGATTATTTAAGTAGTGCCGGTTGCCTTCCTAACGGGTCTATTTTTGGTTTTAATTGACACCGCATATGAACACATTTGTTTTTCAATCTCCTACAAAAGTCTGTTTTGGCGAATACCTATCCGCTACTGCATTTGAAGTTGTCAAGGATATGGGGGCTGAACGTCCTCTCATCATTACCGATAAGTTCCTGGTCGCCAGTGGAATTTTAGAACCGCTTTTAAACGGCGTTAGAGACGGCGGCGTCGAGCCGATAATCTTTTCAGATGTCCCACCAGATTCCGATGTCGAGAGCGTTAATCGAGCCGCGCAGTTTGGCCTGGAGCAAGCTTGCGATGCGATTATCGCCGTTGGCGGTGGCTCCGTAATGGACACAGCCAAAGCTTGCAATATTTGCCTGTCCTTAGGCGGAGATTTGCTTGATTATCAGGGACTCAACAATATTGAAGACCCTCTCAGACCGCTGGTCGCGATTCCTACTACAGCAGGGACAGGTTCTGAAGTGTCTTTCGTCGCGATGATTAAGGATTCGGCCGAGCATAGAAAGCTAGTTTTTGGCAGTCGCCATCTCGCTCCCAACGTCGCCATTCTCGATCCGGTTTTGTTAATTTCGCTTCCGCCCAAACTGACCGCGGCAACCGGTCTGGATGCACTCACCCATGGTCTTGAGGCTCTTGTCGCCACGGTGACCAACTCGGCTGTTTCCGATGCACTTGCAATTGAATCGGCTCGCCTAATTTTCGAGTATCTTCCACGCGCCACCAGCAATGGTGACGATATGGAAGCTAGAAGTGCCACCCTTGTAGCGAGCACCATGGCTGGAATTGCGTTCAGCAATTCTGGTGTCGGAATAATTCATGCATTAGCGCATGCAACCGGCGCCCGATTCAACACTCACCATGGAATAACCAACGCTGTATATCTTCCGCATGGAATGAGGTTCAATCTTGAATATTCGAACGCTATATACGGCAGAGCCGCCCGGGCACTTGGTTTTTCTTCGAGTATGGATGATAATGAAGCAAGTGAAGCGCTTGTGAAAGCGGTTGAGCGATTACTAAAAGAGGTTGGCCTTCCGACAGAGTTGAAGCAGCTTGGCGTGCCCGAGATGAATGAAGCAGAGTTGCAAGAATGGGTAAATCTTGTCGTTGAAGATCCGGCTATTATCTTCAATCCGAGGGAAGCCAGCGTCGAAGACATTATTGGTATCTATAAGAGGGCGTATTGATGCCGTTTTTTAGCAGCACGGAAGAAGTACAGAAGATCATGGAGGCGCTCTGGTATGAGATTCGAGAGCACCAGGAGATAGCACTACCTCTTCTCCAGTCCAAGTTAATCGTGCAGTTCCACTACAGAGAGCCGGAAGGGCGACTGACAGTCGACTGTTCCGACGGTCAGAACATGCTGATTATCTGGGGCGAGTATGATAAAAAGCCGATTGTCGAGATGTTTATGAAAGCCGACGTGGCTCATCAGTTTTGGCTCGGCAACGTCAACGTACCTGTTTATCTGATCTCAGGGCGGATCGTGGCTAAAGGTCCAGTAAATAGAGCACTCGCACTCCTTCCGGTAGTGAAGCCCGCCTTCAAGATTTATCCGAATATATTCGAAGATACGTTGAATCGACCGCTCGTTTCGGCTTGATTGGCGAAGGTTAGCGAACTCGCCTGGCAATGGTCGAAATCAGGTGATAACCTTGGTTCCTGCGGCAATCGGCGGAATAGAGTGTGACCGGCATTTCGGCAAAGTTCGTTGTTGCGATCGGCGAACTTGTCGTCGATTGGATTTCCACTAGCCGCGGCGGTGGGTTCATCGAGTCGAGCACTTATGTGAAAAGTCTTGGTGGCAATGCAAGCAACGTCGCAATTGCCCTTGCCCGACTCGGGGTCAAATCGAGAATCCTTGCCAAGGTTGGTGACGACATACATGGCAAATACCTCACCCATGTTTTGTCTGAGGAACGTGTAGACACTCGCTATGTCCGAGTAGACAAGTCTGCTCCGACGGCACAATGCTATGTATTCACGACTCTGGACGATGATAATACTTTTCTGAATTGGCCTCCCGGAAATGCTGCCCAACAGCTCACAACCGACGACATAACCGATGAGAGTCTCGATGATGCCTGTTGCATCCACACAACCGGCATCTCTCTGACCCGCGATCCGCGGAGGCAGGCCGTTTTAGGAGCTCTGGATCGGGCGAAGCAAAAGGGGCTTCTGGTGTCGTTCGATGCCGGTTTTCCTACCGGCGAAGGTAAAGGGTCTATAGATGCGCTCAGGTCGGCGATTTCGATGGCCGACATCGTGAAGGTCAATCTTCTTGAACTGTTTTTCTGGGCTAAACATATGGGTGCGAAAGTCAAGGAATCGGATCTGGATTTCATCTCCGCATACGAGAATCCACCTTCTTCAGGACACGAATCGAAGAACAGCCATGACGCACCTGACCTTTCACAGGAAAGAATTTTGGATCTGGCTAGGCATTTATTTATTTCGTTTGCTCCCAAGATTCTTTTGGTTACTATGGCTGGGCATGGTTCTCTGGTTCTCAAAAACAATTTGGAAACCTGGGGACAAGCTTATGAAGTCAATTGCATCTCGGGTGTTGGCGCAGGCGATGCATATGTCGCTGGGTTCTTGCGGGCGCTGTATCATCAGGCGGGCGACAAAACCAACCTCTGTTCTTTCGTCGATAGTCTGGATGCTGACAGGTTGAGGTTGCTCAACGATTTCGCCGGCGCTGTCGGTGCGCTCTGCACGACTAATGTGAGCGCCTATGAAGGATTACCCCAAGTTAGCGATGTGCAGGAACTTATGAGGTCCAGGTCAGATAGACCGGCTTAAGGTACAAAAGGCCGCCCGACGTCAAGGCTCTCGAGATAGCGAGTTGCTGGACAAGGGTGAGGCTCGTTATCAAATCTCTCCGGCTTTAAGAACCCGTAAATTTGCAACGATTTGAAGGACTGTCTGAGTCTTCAATATGTGTCTTTTTGCACGTTAAGCGATATCGGTTAACGATCAAAATAGTGAATAGAGCCTGCTTTCGCCAAAACAGTGATCCTCTAAATCGGTCCTCGAAGCCTTGACGAAATTCTCGAAACCGCCCCTGAGTCGGCTAGTCACCCATTGTTCTGCCAGTGCCCTAATTGCGTAGCTTCTGAAACCGCCGGAATGTTCGAATAAAATCTCGTCCGCGAGTTTAAGCACGCCAATAACGCCTCCAGGTCGGACAAAGTTGACCGTCCGACGATTAACGAACGACCAAGACGGCCTCGGGGCAAATCATAGCTACTTGTTCTTGCATTCGCCCGAGCGGGTATATACACGTTGCGGCAGTTCTTATTCAGGCATCGTATGGGCGACAATAGATCCGATCTGACAGGCGTGAAAGAGCCTTTTCGTGAGAAGCTGGCTCGCGCGGGTGTAGTTGTCTTTGATCAGGCACCCCAGCGGGCACAGGTAATTCCTCGCACATATCTCGATCATGCTGTCGATCATACGGTCAGCTTGTTCGGGCAATTGGTACTAGGTGACGAAGAGCGAGAGTCTCACGGGCACGACGAGGTCGAGAAATACAGCAAGATGTTTCTCAAGGCAGTTCCCCTGTTCGCCGACAGGAAGAGGGCCGTCAGCCTCACTATATGTGCCTTCGGTTTGGATCAAGCTAGTCCTTCGGACAAACTCGGTCTTCAATTGACTGACTTTACGCTTGGTGGCTTGAAAGGCGCAACTCTTAAGGGGACGCTGATGGGAGCCGGAGCGTTCAAAGGATCTCCTGCCGTTAAGGGTATGGCAATGGGCTTTGCACATCGCACTGTCGATGCTGGATTGACACGGCAAACCTGGATCGATCCAACCTCGGGAGAGTTTTCCTCGAGAAAAGGATTGTTGAATACTTTCTTTCAATCGGCAGAACCAAAAGCGCTAGCGACTGACGCTGTGCTTTTCGGAACAACTGAATTTGCAGTCGGTCGGTTGAATTATGCTTCCAAGGGTGCGTTTTACCGACACCCGGCACTGCCGGTGGTGGCGTCCGGTGGAATCTTTGGTCTTGGCAGCGGAGCCGGCGAAGAAATTATTCGCCAAAAGCATGCAAAAGAAGATTTCGATTTATCAAAAGTTTTCTATCGAGCCGGCTTGTCGAGTAGCGTCAACATGATGGCTGCTAGCGTAGGCGGTCTCGATCGTATGCGAACTTTGCGCTTGAATCCGTCCAAAGAGAGGTCGGAGTCTAACGGTCCTGTGCCTGAGCGAGTTCGTCGCTTTAACGAGGTCGATTCCCATCAAACCGATTTGAAAGATTCCCCGATTGTGATCAAAAAACAATTCAATGACGTTGCATATCTCGCCGAAGTTCAGACGCCAACTGGGACGAAGCAAGCTATATTTCGGGTCACCGACAGTCCGGAAATGAAAACTCGTTACTCGAATGAATTGTTGGATTATCAATTGCACCGCGCCATGAAGCTAGGAACAAGAGCTCTTACCGTGGTCGACAGAGAAGTATCTATTAACGGCAAGCAACGACCAGGCTATCTGCAGGAGTTGGGAGGACGTTCGTTTGAGGACGCGTTAAGGGGAGTCGCTCAAGAGCGATTCGGCTCCAGCTCTGACCGCGCCGCTGCGCAGGCTCTCAGCAAAGACCCAGCGCTTGCTCAACAGTACGAACAAGTATGGATTTCCAAGCTTCTCCTGCAGCAATGGGACAATCATGCACACAACAAGGTTTTGCACCCTGATGGGAAAATGAGCAATATCGATCTGGCAGACCCCATGCCTGCAGCCAGATACCGATCCGACTACATTCCTTCATGGGGAAAAACTGCCAGTCGTGTCTCTTTGCTCAACGATAAATTGACTCCTCAATTGGCCGGAAAACCGCTGACACTCGAATCAAGAAGCCTGCTCAAGGACTTCGTAAGAGATTTCGACAGCTCCTCTGGCCGAACGGCTCTCGGCGGCGCCGGTCATAACGCCGCGCAGGTGGACGGCTTGCTCGGTCGAGCCCGCTATTTTGCCGAGGTGGGCTCGATGCCTTCTCGTGATATGCCTAATCTGTTCGTTGAGGGAACCCTGCGTGCCTTGTATCTATTGAGAAAAGGACAATCACCTAGGTTCGAAGCCGGAGCGAGCGAAACTCGCCCTCCTGCTAAATCGCTTCTGCCGGACCAACCATCGATGACTGCCACTCCGTCTCCGACGCCGATTGGTAAGTCGCGATCGCGCGATATCATGGACGGTGCAGAAAAACGTCCGATTTTGAATGACCTATGACAACTTTTCGTGTGTGTTTCTATTAGCTAAATTAAACCTGGTAAATAATTTGGATATTGCGATCTCTCGGAAGCTCGTTACGGCAGGCAATTAGCACCGTAATCCTCCCAATGACAAGTGCTTGGCATACTATGCTTTTTCTCATATAAGCATTACACTGATTTTTGCCAACTAGCTCGATGGCGGATCTTTCTATGGAAGTCATAGGTCACCTTGTGGGCTTGTTCCACAATATTTCTATTACAGTCATTATTGCAATCATTGGCTGCTCAATTGCCATGAGCGTTTTCCTGTTCAAGATCCTCTTCGATTCGGACTTCTTCAGCAACTACGATCGTAATCTGTAGGTCCGCGATTTACGGTGTGATTACCCGATCAGCGTTCATAAGGTACTCGCAGATCGAAAACATATTAGTTATCTGGTCTGCCGGCACTTTGCCCTTCAGTCCGTAAAACTCGACGCATAATCCGCACGCCAAAACTTCGCAACCGGCTTCGGCAAAATTGCTGAGAACCGGCAATGTGGATCCACCAGGATCCATAAGCTTTACGCCTGAATTGGCCATAAGTATGGCTCGGGGGCGGTGGCCTGCGTCAAACATGGTTTGCAAAAAGACGTTGAGGAGACTGACGCTGAAGTCTCTGTCACCTTCTCCCAATGTATCTTTGGAGATAAACACAATCGTACCGACCCGCTGTTTGTTGGTCTCTTTCTGCGCTTCGCGAATAGCGAGTTCTTCCAGGGCATTGAGCGGTTCGGTCTCTGCTCGTGTGAGTACGACGCGATAGAAATCGCCCTCATTCGAGCAGCTCATCGAAACCCTTTGTGAGCGCGCCAATCTCGCGAGGTTTTTCACATTAACTTCTGATTCGACTAGTGCTTCGACTTTGATGATGCTCTTGTCGTCCAAAAGCTTTTTCGTTCGAAGAACTGGCTCCGGACAGGTCAGCCCGCGCAGGTCAATTTGTCTCTCCATGGCGTGATACCAATATCTCCATCTCTACGTAGTTATGGATCATACTGCATATCAACCGCTTGAAACTTCAACCAAACCCCTTGTTTCGTTGGTGTCGACCTCCAGCATCTCTCCTATGAGGCAAGCGCCAAGACCATGGCCCAAAAGCTCATCAAGCAAGGCGTCGGCATGATCTGCCTTGACAGAAAACAAGAGCCCCCCGGATGTTTGCGGGTCGAAGATCAGATCTTCCATCTCCAGCTCTACCTTATTAAGGTATGCAATCGAGTCCATGTATGATTCGCGATTGCCGTAAGCGCCAGCCGGTATGAAGCCTTGCTGCGCCAGCTCGATGACGTCTGGTAATGTCTTGATTGCATCCACCGAAATCCTGCACTTCAGTCCGCTCCCCTTCGCCATCTCATGCAAGTGCCCGGCAAGCCCAAAGCCTGTGACATCCGTTAGCGCGTGCAGGTCGAAATTCCTGCCGCAGTCCAGAGCCGTGGAATTGAGTTGAGTAAGGTTATTGAGAAGTGCGGTCCTTGATGAATCAGCGAGCATCTCTGCTTTCAGCGCCAACAGCGCTATCCCCGCTCCTAATGGCTTTGTCAGGATTAGCTTGTCAAAAGGCTTGGCACCACCATTGGTGAGTAGTTCAGCAGGCTTGACCAGACCTGTTACCGCCAATCCGTAGACCGGCTCTCCGAGCTGGATCGAGTGACCACCGGCAATTACGGCGCCAGCCTTTTCAACTTGATCGGACCCGCCTTTCAAGATGTCGGCAAGTACCTGTTCATCGAAATCGCATGTGGGAAAACACAAAACGTTAAGTGCGATAACCGGTCGTCCGCCCATTGCATATACGTCGGACAGCGCATTCGTAGCTGCGATCTGACCGAAGAGATAGGGATCATCAACAACTGGAGGGAAAAAGTCGATGGTTTGAACAATTGCAATATCATCTGAAATTTTGTAAACAGCTGCATCTTCGAAATTGCCTATGCCAGCAAGCAGCTCTGGCGGCGACTTTTGAGGGAGATGCGCAAGAATTTTTGCAAGCTCGGCTGCCCCTAGTTTTGCTGCGCAACCACCAGCTTTAACGTTGGCGGTCAATTTTTTTTGTTGATGTTCCGTTTTGTCGGCCATACGAATATGCTATCTCATATACCTATAAGAACCGCATTATTACATGTTTTTGTTCAGCGCTAAAAAGCAATAGTGCTTATCGAAAAAAAACAAATCGGCAAAATCCTCTCAGGATGGTCGTTATGAAAGCCGCTTAGCAAGCAGCTCTTGAGAAAATGAGGTTTTGCAGATTTCAAAAAAAGCTTTTATATTAGTTTCACCCTTATTGCGTGTTTATGGGCGTTTTAGCTCTTCCGAAAATGGCCAGTTACGTGTAAATTTAAATCGGAAGCCAGATGTTTCTTTCGATCCGGGGCGTACTTGCGAATGCCCAGGGCGCATATGGCTTCGTGCATTTTTTTTGACTTTTGTATATACCATCTTTCGTAGTGAATTTTAAAGGGACCACGTATGCCTAAGAAAGTACTTGTTGCTCTTCCCCCAGGTCTGCTCGAGCAGATTGACTTCGTTGCACAAGTAGAACACCGAACCAGATCCGACCTCATACGCGAAGCCTTAAGACGGTACATTGAGACCTTCAAGCGCACCCAAACCCCGCACATGTCGGTAAGCACCGTAGGCAACCAGCATGTTGCCTTGTTTACAGAAGCTGAGTAATATTCCCACTGAAGCAGTTGACTTATTGGCGAGCGCTTCGTACGATGCTCCTGACAAAGGCGTAAGCCCCGACAAGGGCATCTTCACGAAATGAACTTCACCAACGTACTTCTGACGGAACTAATCTTTGCAGCAGTTGTGTTGCTAGGCTTGGGCTTCGTCAAGCTGCCGAGATTCTTGCGTAGGAAAAAGCTTTCCAGGTTCTTCCCCTGGGGCTATTATCCGGATCAGCAGCCACGCGCTGACAGGTACTATCCGGATGATGACAAAGACTTCCTGCACGATACCGGCACGGAGTTCGGTGGGCTTGATGCGTTCGGCGATATGGGCGAGTTCAGCGGATTCGGACAGCTTGGCGAGTACGGCAATGCCTTTATGGGCGGCGATGCTGGCGGCGGTAGCATGTAGTCCTTGACGCACTTTTTCTTGGTTTAAGTCTGGGTTTAACGATCGGGATTGGCACCATATGTGGTGTGATGCCTTAAATTCGTGCGCGCGATGCCAATTTGCAGCGCTGAGAGCGGAATGTGCCTACGCGAGCCGCTTGACTTTCATATCCAACGCCAAATTGGCGACGGTTTAAAAGACTGTCCGCGGCTGAAATCGGTGTACCTACGGGATTCTAGATCGTTAACCGATATCGGTTAACGATCAAAGTACTGAAGAGAGCGTGCATAAGGAAAAGAGAAATTGCTTCAATCGTCGTGGTCGCTCTGCCACCGCGAGCCGCTTGACTTTGAACTCCAACGCCAAAATCGGCGACGGTTCAAAAGGCAGTTCGAGCCTGAGATCGGTGAACCTACGGGATTCAAACTACTGAAGAGAGCGGTTCAGCAAAACCGAAATCGATCAGTGATTGCGGCACGGTGCCAGCGAGACGTGGGCGCTTCGCGTAACGAGTCTCGAAATCTCCTGCATGGAGGTATTCTCACGCGTCGTTGCGTTTCCTGCTCGACCACCGTCCGCGAATCCTTTGAGGATTGACGACACTCTCCAGTTTGAAGGTTTGGAGTACGCGGCCGGGCGTCAAATCGTTTTCGGTTTCCCCATGAAACTGGGCTATACTGGAGCAACGGGACCCGATTTGTTGCCAGGAGGTCAACCTGCAATTTAGCGATACTTACTACGCCTGGCTAGCAGGGTTTATTGTCATCACGGGCCTGGCTTTTGTTCTGAAAAACGAACAGAAGAAGTTGCTGCTTCATCTATATCTAGTGTTTGCCACGCTTTTTGTGATCGGTTCCATCTATTCGACGATGGAAGGGCGGAAGGGTGGCAATGAGGTCTTCGTCGAGTCTGACAAGGCCGAACTCAGTTTGCGAATGACTTCTGCATTCTCAGCGCTTAAGCCTTTTATGAAAGGCAGCGAGAAAGAGAATAAAACCTACCAAGAAATGCTGGACAAGGCATACTCTGACGGCGACCAGTCGATCAGCAAAGCAATTGCTCTGGCTCCTCAATCTTCAACACTCCTTGCCAAACGCGTTGTTGTTCATTCTGAAATCAACAAGCCGTTCAAGGATGATATCGCAAGCATCGACAAAATCGACACAGACAAAGCTAGAGCGATTTCGCGTCTTTTGAAGGCCGTTTATGTAGATCGAAAAGTAGGTAAAGGTGAAGTCGGCGAATACAAGTCGATTTTGCGCAAAGAGATGCCGGCTGGATGGTATCAGGACGTGATAGGCGTCCAACTTGTCAAAGCGTCCGGAAGCACTAAGGAATACGAAGCCAGCGTCGACGCCTTCATGGGCCACTATCGCGATTATGTTATTCGCGTCGCTGTATTCATGGTGGCAGCATTCCTTGCGGGACTCGTCGGTGTAATCGTAATCATCGCTCAACTTTTTCTCTTATCGAGGTCGCCAACCAGTGAAGAGGAGCGTAAACTGATTGCTGCTCCCGAAGCGTGGGGATGGAAGCCCGTTTACGCTGTTTTTATCAGTTGGCTGTCGACCGAATTTTTGGTAGGACCACTTCTAAAGGGATTATCAAAAGATCTGGCCAACATTGCCATTGAACAGGGAGCATTTACCGTAGCTCTGATTACGGCTGCCTTGTATCTGTCACAAAATTTGCCTTCTCTGTTTTATATTTGGCTTTTTGCATTCAGAGCTCACAAGACGAAATTCGTAGAAGGAATTAGATTTCGCTGGCGCACCCAACGAAGAGGTCCCGTGGGACTGGTTCTTGCCGGCGTATTGACCTGGTACGCGGCGATCCCTTTCGTTGTGGTAGCCACAATTATTGCCACCAAACTCGGTTCTCAGGGGTCCACCAACCCTATTGTTGCCGTAGTGCTGTCATCGGTCAAAGACACGAATCCTCTGGCTGTAGTCATGTTCCTCATAACGCTGGGAGTACTTCCTGCCCTTTGCGAAGAGACTCTCTTCAGAGGGTTTCTCTATACATCTTTACGCAGAAAATTGGGAGCTTTTCCTTCGATTGTAATCAGTGCGACTCTGTTCTCGCTTGCCCATATGGACATGGGTGGCGCGTTGCAGCTTTTCGTCCTGGGAGCGCTATTCGCTTTCGTATTCGAGCGCACCAAAAGCCTGGTGCCCGCGATGGTGGCGCACTGTATGTGGAACAGTGCTACATTCCTGATGGCACTAACAATCTTCGGTTAGTTTCAACAATTAATCAGGCTACCGTTGCCGCCGCACTAATTCCGGGCATACTGCCGATGGATAAAATCGGCTGGACGGCTTGCTATAGGAATTGACGATCGTGGTAGCGACTCTCAACCAAGCCATACGACTGGAATCCGATCCCCGCATCAGGCGCGTCGGCTCGAACGTGATGTGGGTTGCCATCGTAGTCGGGATGATGTTCATGGTGCTCTGGTTCTCGGTTGCTGTCTACACATTCCAGTACAACTTCTTCTGGTCGTTGACGATTGCCGGCGCTTCTGTTGCTTTTGCCACTTTCTTGTCTTTGATGGCTCATTCACTTATTCGCGACTCGAGGCGGCTTTACATTCTAGAGCTCACCGATACCGAGGCCGTGCTGAATGTTTTTGATGGTTTGAGCGGAAAGCGAGCCATCCAGATGGTTCTTTTGGACGACATCAGGTATGCGGAATATTATCCGTATCGGGACTGCTCGTCGGTAATCTTGCATACCAGCTACGCTCAGATGGAAGTGCCATTGTGGCCCATGGGGCGCCATAGCCAGGATGTTCTCGATTTTTTGCAAGGGCGTGGGGTCAGCATCGTAAACGTGCAATCGGACGATCCAATACCGGAATAGTTTTTAGATCATCATGTCGCGATAGTGCCGATACCACTCGCTCTGGATGCGTTCGTCGGGATCATATTGCAGTTTCTTTTTGAAAAACTCATGGAGCTGTGGGTAAGAGTTCTCCACCAATCTTTTGGGCGCGAAGCGATGGTAGGTCAGGTAGTATGAGCCACCAAGTCGCTGCGCTTCTTCAATCAGGCAGTTGAAAATTGATGCGGATTTTGCGATACCCTCACTGTCATGTTGCGTGTGAATATTGAAGATGACGCAAGCATAGTTGTCCCGAGCCCAGGGTAAGAACGTCTCCGTATCTTTTTCTATAAGCCTTATCGTGCCGTAGATGACATCGGCCTTTTTCTCTCTAAGCAGGTCGGCAGCTCCGCCCATGAAATCGCCAAGCTTGTCTCGAGGAATATATAGTTCGGATATTATTTCTGTCCCTGGAGCGGCGCCGGACCTACGATCCACGTGCTGATGGTAGTCTGGCAGGTAGGTGCTGAGCTGCATTGTGTCTGAATAATAGAGCTGATTGTTGGTTTGAAAATAATGCTGCTCATATCTTTCATATGCTCGGGACTTGTCCGCATGAGCAAGATAGAGCAGCTCCTGCCATTCGGAAAGGCTCAATTTCAGCTGAGAATCGGGTGGTGCTATAGAGTTTTTGCTTTCGATATAGGTAGAGAGAATCCCTTTCTGGAGAAAGTCGGACTTGGTGCTGTCAATCGAGAACTGACAGTCTCCATAAGTATGACCGCTAGCGATTCGGTCGTTGAACTCTTCAATCAAATTTTCCATTCTAATGGGCTCGACAACACGCCGCATGATGGTGCGTGGTGCTAAACGCAATCGCACCGAATCGATCAGACCGAAAAGTCCATAACCGCCAATCGCGAGGCTGAAGAGTTCGGCGTTGTTATTGCGGTTGACGGTCAGTCGGTCTCCATTCGCGAGCAGGATGCGAAACTCCTCGATATCCTGAACGAAAGGTCCGAACTTCAGTCCACGTCCGTGAATATTTGATGACAACGAGCCGCCGATGCTAATGTCGTCCGCCCCTGTAGGTTTCTGTCTAATGGAATAGACCTGGGCGGACGAGCGCTGCAGCTCATGCAGGTTCACAACCAGTTCGGACCACATGATTCCAGGCTGTACGTCGACTGTGCCATTGACTTGATCGAATGCGATTATCTTATTGAAGTTGCGGCTGTCGATCAAAATGCCATCTTGGACGAGCTGCTGTCCGCCCATGGAATGCCGGCCCCCGGCTACTATCACTGAGGTGTTTTTCGATTGGGCTTGTTGCAGAGCGTCGACCAGGTCGTGCGAACGTTTGACCGAAATTACCTTTTGGTGCTCTACATTGTTGAGTCTAGAATGTGTGTCCGAGACTACGAATCTGCCATTTCGTCCTGGTGATATGTGGGGTGAATTCGGGGCCAGGTGATCGGAATGTCGGCTAAAAATTTTCACGGGACTTTCTTTCCTTCTGCTGTGCTCAACGATGCCAGGGGCGGGAGCTTTGAATTCACTTTAACGGGTCGATGATGAGAGGATATTTCGTGCACAACACTTCACCAATTGATCGATTTCTTGTGATCTCGTTGTAAAATTGCTTGACACTGAGAAGGTGGACTGATTGAAGCCCAAGTCGGTTAGCAATCTGAGACGTATGGCCCGCGCTCTTGCCGCAGCGGAAAAATTTCTGGCAATCGAGCTTCACCCTGCCGTTTATGTGAGTTTTTTCGCAATCAACCTGTGTCTATTGTTTGCATACAGAGAGTATTCTGGAGCGAATGCCGAAGACCGTCATCATACCGTTGCATCGGTTACGGCAAGTGCGCCAGTGAAAGCAGACCAGTCCGTACAGATTCTGGCGCTCAACGAAGCGAGTATTTCTCAGTCCGCGTTACCGTCTGCGTTTCACCGGCATAAGGTAGAAAAGCAGGTGGCAGAGAGCGACGACACAACACCTGCTCCTGT
This sequence comes from uncultured Candidatus Obscuribacterales bacterium, assembly GCA_964418155.1. Taxonomy (GTDB): domain Bacteria; phylum Cyanobacteriota; class Vampirovibrionia; order Obscuribacterales; family Obscuribacteraceae; genus JADYXR01. The sequence continues at coordinate 211,844 of CAYQKX010000002.1, forward strand.
TCGCAAAGCGGTGTTGCCGACTCCGATAGCAATCGAGTCCTCCGGCGCGGTATTGGCGGCGGTGACCGAAAAGCCAGCCAAGACGAAGAAGAAAAGCCGAAGGAAATCGTATTCGAACGGCCTCGTTCCGCCGCCGCCACCTGGAGTAGATGTTGTTCCGCCGCCGCCCGATGCGCCGTCTTTGTTCATTGGTGGTATCAAGGGTGGTATGAATTCATTTCTCGTTCCACCGCCACCACCTATGATGCTGGCCTCTAGTGAATCGAGTTTCGATTTTTCGCAGGTACCGTCCTCCTCATCGGGCAGACGTTCGCACAAATCTTCTCGTCCTGGTAACGACCGAGCCCGCACCGTCACTCACGGCAATTTCAAGCGCATTATCGTATCTCGATAAGAAATTTTTCAGACCGGCTGGCACTGCGATTTTCGGCGACCATTGAGCAAAGTTTCGCTCCTCTGGTAAATGCAGGGTGGAATTTGTATTGGCTCCTATAAAAATCCCGCTTTCTATGTGGGAAAGATATGTCTTTCCCGGCAAAACGTAGTACTCTTTCATCTCATCGGATAGACATTCTTGTTGGCAACTGAGAGGAAAGGTAATGGTGCAGACTGCAATGGCAGACAATCCACTGATGTTGGGATTGCCCGACGAGAAGCGACCCGAACCGTTCGCCCTAGTTATATTCGGAGCGCACGGCGACCTGACCAAGCGCAAGCTGTTGCCTGCTATATACGCGCTCTACGTTCAAGATCTTTTGCCGGACAACTTTGCTATTTTGGGTCAATCGCGGACAGCGAAGACGGACGAGGAATTCCGTAATTCGATGAAGGACGCCGTGATTAAGTATTCCGAAGACATCGAGTTCGACGAGAATACCTGGGAGCGCTTTTCTAAATCGCTCTACTATCGTGCCGGTGACTCGAAGCAGTTAGACTCTTACAAAGAGATGAAAGCCACCCTGTCCGAGCTCCAAGAGAAGCACGGCACAATGGGTAACAACATTTTTTACCTGTCCACTCCGCCCAGTCTTTACATGCCCATTGTGAAAATGTTGGCTGAGTCGGGACTAGCTTACTCACGCAAAACCACCGAGCCCGCCTGGCCTCGCGTGGTGGTAGAGAAGCCGTTCGGTCACGATCTGCAATCATCTATCGAGCTCGATGCCATTCTCCATGACGTTTTGAACGAACACCAGATCTACAGAATCGATCATTATCTCGGCAAAGAGACTGTTCAGAACATCATGTGCTTTCGCTTCGCTAACAGCATCTTCGAACCGATTTGGAACCGCGAATTCGTTGACCATATTCAGATCACGAGCGCAGAAACAATTGGTGTCGAAGATCGAGGTGCTTATTACGAGGAAGCCGGCGCTCTTCGCGACATGATCCAGAACCACCTGATGCAGTTGGTGGCACTTGTAGCGATGGAACCGCCGATCTCCTTGGATCCGGAATCCACGCGAGATGAGAGGGTCAAGGTCTTGAAAGCGATCCGACCGTTCTCGCCGGATACAATCGATGATTTTGCCGTCCGTGGTCAGTATGACGAGGGTTTTGTCCTCGGCAACAAGGCTATTCGCTATCGAGACGAAAGGAATGTTTCACCAGAGTCTTGCCGCGAGACCTTTGCCGCGATGAAACTCTACATTGATAACTGGCGCTGGGCTGGGGTACCTATCTATATGCGGTCCGGAAAGCGTCTTGCTAAGCGCCTGACGGAAATCGCCATTCAATTCAGAAAGCCTCCGAAACTGCTGTTCGAGCAATTGGGTGGTTCAGTCTTCAACAAGGAATCTCAAGCAGAGGCGCCGAATGTGCTTGTCATGAAGATTCAGCCGGACGACGGTATTTCGCTCAAATTCGCGACGAAGCAACCCGGACCGACTACTCATATTCGCTCGCTGACGATGGACTTTCGATATGGTACCGCATTTGGTAGCAGAACTCCGTCCGCCTACGAACGCCTGATTCTCGATTCGTTGACAGGCGATCCTTCCTTGTTTGCTCGCTCCGACTTCGTGGAGGCTTCGTGGAAGCTCTATCAGCCGCTAATCGAGCATTGGGAAAAAACAATTCCAGGCAAGTCGACAGGCAAAGGCAGAGTAGTGGAACACAGACCATTCCCGAATTATGACTCCGGTTCTTGGGGACCGGCTGAGTCGGATGAAATGCTGGCTGTGGAAGGACACGTGTGGAGAGAGCTATGAACCCTTCAGTCACGCAAGAGAAGCCGGAGATGTCATCGTTCCTGTCAGGAACGTTCCACCATGTAGATGTGGACCGCATAGAAAAGGAGCTGGTCGAGCTCTGGCAGGAGGCGGGAAAAGGCTCAGGTGGCGGAGAACCGTCGGTTACGAGAGCCTGCAGTATTACATTCATTCTCTTCTCTAGAAATCCGAGCTGCGAAGTCGAATCAGGTAATTTGCTGGACGAAGTAACGCTCAAACATCCTTGTCGTGCTATTCTCGCTCTGGCAGTGCCTGCCGAAGAAGAGCATCTAGAGGCCTGGGTGACGGCCAGATGTCGAATGATTCCCGGGCAGAAAGATAAGCAAATTTGCTGCGAGCAGATCACCGTTAGATGGCAAGGTCGCGGTACTCGCAACTTGGCTAGTGTAGTCTCACCATTGCAGTTGGTCGATCTTCCTACCTGGCTCTGGTGGCAGGAAGAGCGTCCGACGAAAGAGATGCTCGGACCATTTTTCCCATTCGTCGAGCGTCTATTGGTCGACACCGCTTTAATGGATGGAAAACTATCTCAAATGTTCGATCTCAAGGATGTTTTCAATCGACTGAAAGATGGTGGGCTCCTGTTCGACCTCAATTGGCGGCGTCTGCTTCCGTGGCGACAGGCTATCGCGCGCTCTTTCAGCGACAGCTCCGGCATACTCGGTCTGGAAGATCTTGATTTGATTTCGTCTGTCACCGTGGGCGTGGCTAATAGCAAGTCGAAGCCCGAAGATAAACCGTATTCAGCTCAGGCACTTTTGCTAATCGGTTGGTTAGCCTCTCGGCTGTCCTGGAGTTTTGTTTCACTCAAGAAGAATGGTGATGATTCAGTAAACATAAGCTTCAAGTGGAGCAGGAAGAAAATTGATGTTTGTCTGAAGTCAATGCCTCTAGAAAATGTGACACCGGGCACGGTGTGCTACTTTGACTGCGATTTCGTCGGCAAAAATGATGAATCACTCGTCGTTATGCAGAAGGCTGGCTTCCCCGGACTGGAAGCCAGTCTGAGTAGGCGCGGAGAGAGAAGAGAAAATCTTACTGTTAGTGAGCGGCCAGTCGGAAAGCTCCTGGTCGATGTTCTCGATAATCCTGCAGCGGCAGAGCTGTATCGGGAGTTGATCGAGATCACCTGTGAGCTTTGCGGCGCATTGAAGTGATGGAGGCAGTTATGACTGGATCGACTGAAACAGAGATAATTGTTGTTGATACGCCGCAAGCGTTAGCGCTGGATGCTGCTTGCCACATCTCGCGATTGGCGCTTACGTGCATCGAGAGCAAAGGGCGGTTCACAATTGCGCTTTCTGGTGGAAGTACGCCAAGAGCGCTCTATGAGCTTCTCGCCACTCAACCGTTCAAAGAGGAAATGCCATGGGAAGATATCTTTTTCTTCTTCGGCGATGAACGTTGTGTCTCTCACGATAATAGCCAAAGCAACTACCGAATGGCGAGCGAAGCCATGCTCAGTAAAGCGGCGATACCTCCGGAAAATGTTTTTCCTACAGAGTTACAGGATTCGGCTCCTGAGGAGAGTGCCATTCAGTACGAGAAAAAACTAAAGGAGTTTTTCTCGTTGAAGGAAGGTGAGTTGCCGGTTTTTGACTTAATTCTTCTTGGTCTGGGCGATGATGGGCACACTGCATCGCTCTTTCCGGAGAGCAAGGCGCTGTCTGAGTCAGAGCGTCTTTGCGTGGCCAACTATGTGGAAAAATTCAAAGCGTCTCGAATCACTTTGACTCTGCCCGTTCTGAACAATGCGGCTCAGGTCGCCTTTCTCGTAACCGGCAGTGGCAAGGCTGCAATTATCAATGACATTTTGACAGGAAAGAAAGAACGAGCTTATCCTGCGATGCTGGTCAGCCCGCATAACGGGACGCTCCGATGGTATCTGGACAAAGCCGCTGCGTCCGAGTTGGATGCGGCTTTATGTAGTCCATGAAGTTTTGAAGGCTTTTGCCAAATGACCTACCGACCTTAAGCACGAAGACACTGGAGGATGAATAGATGACGAAAAAAGCAAAAATCGGACTTGTTGGGCTCGGCGTAATGGGCGAGAACCTTGCGCTCAATATTGAGCGCAACGGCTATCCGATTGCTGTTTATAATCGCAGCCCGGACAAGGTCGATGTCTTCATGGAAGAGCGTGCGAAGGGCAAAGAGGTAATCGGCTGTAAGGATGTTAAAACATTCGTCGAAAGTCTCGAGACTCCTCGCAGAATCATCCTCCTCGTGAAAGCCGGTGCGCCTGTGGATGGGACGATCGATATGCTCCGCCCCTTCCTGGATGACGGCGACATTATCATAGATGGAGGCAATTCGCACTATGAAGATACACGCCGTCGAGAAAAGAGCTTAGCGATGGACAATCTCTACTTCATCGGCTCTGGTGTGTCTGGAGGAGAAGAAGGGGCTCTCAACGGACCGTCCTTGATGCCTGGAGGTGACAAGGACGCTTATGAAAAGATAAAACCGATTTGGGAAGCGATCGCTGCCAAGGTCGATGATGGTCCATGCGTCACTTATCTTGGACCGGACGGTGCAGGACATTTCGTGAAGATGGTGCACAACGGTATCGAATATGGTGACATGCAATTGATCGCCGAAGTGTATGACATCATGCGTCATGGGCTCGGTATGGAAGCGGAAGAGATTGCCGACACATTTACGGAATGGAATGAAGGAATTCTCGACTCTTATCTGATTGAGATTACGTCAAAGATTTTGACCGTCAAGGATTCGCAGACCAATAAACCTCTGGTAGACCTGATTGTCGATAAAGCAGGTCAGAAGGGTACGGGACGATGGACTTCTCAAGTCGCGCTAGAAATCGGAGTGCCGATTCCAACCATTGATGCCGCGCTGACCGCTCGCATGCTGTCCTCTATGAAGGATGAGCGTACCGTGGCGGCGAAATCGCTTCAAGGACCGGTGCCGATGGTCTCTGACGAGGACAAAGATGACTTCCTTGATTGTCTTGCTGAGGCTCTTTACGCAAGCAAAGTCTGCAGCTACGCTCAGGGTATGGCCCTGATTCGTGCCGGGTCTGAGCACTATAGTTGGAACATCAACCTGGCAGAAACTGCACGCATATGGAAAGGTGGTTGCATCATCCGGGCAGAGTTGCTCGAAGAGATTCGTAAAGCCTATGCTGACAACCCTAAGCTTCCCAATCTGTTGATCGATAAGAGCTTTGCGTCGTACATCGTTGGAGTTCAACAGGACTGGCGGCATGTTATCAACTTCGCACAGAACAACGGCATTCCCGTTCCTGCTTTGTCGGCAAGCCTGGCATATTTCGACATGTACAGATCCGAGCGCTTACCTCAGAATTTGACGCAGGCGCAGCGCGATTATTTCGGTGCCCACACCTACGAACGACTTGATAAGCCGGAAGTTGGATTCGTCCACACTGAATGGGCTTCTCTTGTTAAGGAAAGAGCAAAGCGTTCCTAAAACGTTAGCTTGGCATTGAGACCCCTCTTTGCTTTGCCCTGACGAGAGGTCGAGGGGTTTTGCAGAGCAAATTTTACCGTAGCTTATGCAAGTGCGACGTCGGATGAGATGGTGAAAATTGTCGTTAAGCGATATCGGTTAGCGAAAAAAACTAAAGCGCATTGCGGAGCCGGTGAGGATTTGCAGACTTGCGTCAAATCATAGCGGCCGTCGCCGGAACGCGACCGTCTTGACGATCACGCGAAGCTTTTTCAGAGCGCGATTTATCGCAGTTTATGCAAGGGCGACGTCGGATGAGATGGTGAAAATTGTCGTTAAGCGATATCGGTTAGCGAAAAAAAAATAGAGCGCATTGCCGAGCCGGTAAGGATTTGCAGACTTGCGTCAAACGATAGCGGCCACGCCGGAACACGACCGTCTTGACGATCACGCGAAGCTTTTGCAGAGCGCGATTTACCGCAGTTTATGCAACTGCGACGTCGAATGAGATGGTGAAAATTGTCGTTAAGCGATATCGGTTAACGAAAAAAAACTAAGCGCATTGCCGAGCCGGTGCGGGTTCGCAGGCTGCGTCAAACGATAGCGACCCTCGCCGGAACGCGACCGTCTTGACGATCATGCGAAGCTTTTGCACGTTTTGAATTATCACAGATTGTGGGAGGGTGCTCGACAGCTATGGTGTCGTTCCTGGAGTTGGCGCAGGTGCGTCATTCTTTCCACGAACCATCGAATTTATCTGATCGTGATTGTTCAGCACAATGAACGTCGTGACAACTGAAGTCACGATCATCGTGATAATCATCGTGACGATTACCGATATGATTATCGCTTGTCTGGAGTCAGCGGCAGCCTGACGATGCCTGAGGTCTGCTTTTCCAGTTGTAGCTGGCTGGTGGGCAACCGCCGGCTGATGAGCAGACTCTCGAACGTCGCTTGCCGTGCTGATTTCGCTTTCGAGCGACTGCAGTTTTTTCGAGTTGGGTGTGCCTATATTTCGCAGCTCGTTTCGTTCGCTCGCAGAAAGTAAGCTTTTTGCCCGTTCTGCATCCGGCGCTTTGTCTGCCGTCTCTTCTTGAAGAACGCTGGCGTATTTCTGCTCGATCGGATTCGAGGCTGCAGGCTGTTGCTGCGATTTGCTGACCCATGGCGGTAGTTGTGTAGCGGGAGGCATATTTTCTGCTTGTGGTTGTTCGTCTTGAGATGATAACAGACTTCGTCCCACTCTCACGCCGCTGGATTTGGGTTTGATCAATGATCGCTCTGATGGAAGTGTCTCCTGCTGTGGGGAATCGCGCAGCGGTCTGGGTGTCGGCTCGGTTATGTTTGAATCTTCTAATGGTGCCTCTGCAGAAGGGGGCTCAGGTGGTGGCGGCGGTATCATCGGTTGCGCTGCCGGTGTTATGTATGGCTGGCTCTGTGAAATGCGCATCATGACTGGATCCGCATCATCCGGCATGGACGGTGGTTCGGGAATCGCCTCTTCGTCATCCTCTGATACGACAAGTGGACCGATATCGGGGGTAATCGCTTTGAGTTTCTGGTGTGAGGCCCAGGCAGATGGTGTGGACTGCTCTGGCGGTTTCCTCGCCTCTTCGGCCCAATTTATTTTCGGTCCACCTTCGGGTTTTTTAGGCTGGAGCAGCTCCGCCGGTGGTGTCCATGAGATGTTCCTTGTTTGTGCTGCTCGCAGTTTGGAGAGTCTGTTTGTCTGTCCCTCTGCCAGTTTATCCAGGTCGAATTCGGTGATTGGACTTCGGAGAAGCTCTACAGGCAATTCATCATGTGGCCATTGTTGTTGCACGGCCCTGAGCCAGAATTGAAGGGCTACCTTGAACTCAGCGGCGCTCTGCCAGCGTTTGGCCGGATCTGTTTTTAGGGCCTTTTGCAATATCTGATCGAGCATGCGATGCATACGCAAGTGCGGTGCAGTTTCAGATAGCGGTTTTGGTTTAACGTTTTCATTGCAATGGGCGGCCATTACATTGATTAGAGTACCTTTCGAATATGGCGGAACACCGGTGATGATTTCATATGCCACCACACCGAGTGAGTATAGGTCGGATCTCGTGGTGAGTGGTTTTCCTGAGCACTGCTCCGGACTCATGTATATTGGAGAGCCCAGTGCTTGACCTACGTGAGTCAATCTCTGGATGTCACCCTGAATTTTAGAGATGCCGAAGTCCAGCAGTTTTACTACTAGATCGTTGTGTTCTTCCTTGATCAAGATGACATTGCCTGTCTTGAGATCTCGGTGAATCAAACCACCCTCATGGGCGTAATCGAGTGCGTCGAGAATTTGAATCAGAATATCTGCAATGTTCTCTTCGTCGTCGAGTTTGCCTAACGTTCTTAGGATCTCCTGCAAGCTGATTCCGCGGACTCTTTCCATGACCAGGAAGAGTTGTCCGTTGGAGTTCACTGACTCTATGAAGTGAACAATGTTCTTGTGGCTCAGTTGTGAGTGAGTTTTGATTTCTTGACTAAAGCGAATCAGATCCGACTGGTTCGGCGATTTTAGTGTCTTTATGGCAACAAGTCTGTCCGTCGAGACTTGTCGAGAGCGATACACTATTGCCATTCCGCCCTGACCGATGACATCGAGTATTTCATAGGTGCCATCGAGGATGGTGCCTACTAGTGGATCGGTCGAAATTGCGGGAACAACTGTTTCTGCCACCGCAGTGCTTTTGACCATCTCTTTGATGGACGGCGGCGGTGCCTCCTCTGTTAAGCGTTCGGTGGCAGCAGGGAGTACGAATGGTGCTAACTCATAGATACTCTCAGTCGGTTTGAACTCTTCGACCTCGATTTCGTTAATCTCTTCTTCGTCCGCCTCGAACACTTCTTCGCTGCTTTCAGCAAGCTGTTCCAGTTCGTGCTGCTCTTGTTGTGCGATGATTAGCTCTTGGTCCGAGTAGTCTTCGTAATCTACCTGGAACTCTTCCTGGTTATCGACTCCCTGCTCATCATGCTCAGTTGGCTCATCCTCTTGGACGGAGGAATACTGCTGTGGACTGTCGTACTGCTGTTGAGTCTCGTACTGTTCTTGAGTCTGGTATTGATGCTGACCTTCATACTCTTCTTGAGTTTCATACTCTTCGGCCGGCTCTTCCTCTTCATACCCGTGCTCGTACTCGTAGCCCTGTTCTAGTTGTTCCGATTGCTCTTGGTCTGTCGATTCGTGAGATTCTTCCAGTTCGCGCTGAGCCGCAAAGAGCTCCTGATCGCCTATTGCGAGATCTTGTATCGAAAATCTAGGTTCGCTCTGCGGCTGTTGTTGTTGTTGTTGTTGTTGTTGTTGTTGTTGTTGTTGTTGGTAGTCCGACCTTGTTTGCTCTGCTTCACTGAAATCGAATTCGTGCGAAGGCTCGGATTGGGGAGCCGATTGTTCATTGCTTTCTGCTAATGGAGCGAACTTATCTGAATCAAGTGAGAAAGGATCTTTGAATGAAAACTTCGAACTTTCATCGTTCGATCCGAATTCCGGTAGGTCTTGCGGGAGAAACTCTTCGACATGTTCCGGCTCGAGAGTATTTTCACGCAGAGTGTTTTCATCGAAACAGGAAATCTCCATCGTCGATGCGCCGAATTCCTGGAACTCTTCCAGACCAACGACAGGCTTGTCGAATTCGTCGTCATCCATGCTGAAGAGCGTATCGAGCGTCTTTCGAGCCCTCTTCTTTGGTTGAGACGGTTTGAGAGGAGATGGAGTTCCTTCATCGAGATCGCTCTCTTCAAATTCGTCTGCGGTGTCATCAGTGGTGCCGAACTCCGACGCGAGGGGAAGGTCGGGCGCGTCTGACACTTCCTGTGCGGATTCGGCTGCGCCCCGACCCGGCACCTTCTGCCAGGCAGTGGTGTCCCAGTCCGCGGGTTGTACGTTTTCCCAACTAGACGGTTGCTCGGACGACTCGACTGTTTCACCCTCATCGTGAGGCGTGGGCACAGACGGTTCGAGCGGTTCGTTCTTAATGCGGAAATCGGCAAGAATATCGCGTTCTTCGAACTCTTCAGGCAATCCCAGCCGTTGATTTTCGGGCACCACTATCGGTGCGAGATCGTACATACTATTTTCAGGAAACAGATATTGGATGTCGTCAACGTTCTGTTGTCCGCTGTCCATCGATGCAGGACCGTTACCGCTTCGTCCCTCGGTTGGACTTGACGAAGCGATTCCGGATTGATCCCCAGGCGAGTCGAGTTTTGGCACCTCCATGGAACGAGATCTGGATGCCGCGCCTTGCTTGTTGACGAGTGCAGAGAGACCGCCTGGGCGCACTCCGCTCTGCGACATCGAGGGCTCCTCCGTCCGTGCGGCTGGTGGTGTATGAGCGACCGCTGGCGGTGTACTCGCGGTCTGTGACTGAGGTGGGTTGCTTGCGGCTTGTTTGTTGACGAGCGCTGCCAGTCCACCGGCCGGCTTTTCAACCGCAGGCGCTGGCGCGTAAGGTTGCGCTGCTTCAGGAGAAGCTTCCTCGTCTTCCTCCATCTCACGGTTCAAAAGTGCCGATAATCCTGGTCTTCGTCGCACGCCGGATGCTGTGTCGTCTTTCTCTGCTGGCTGTGAAGCTTGAGGCTGCGGTTTACTGACGAGTGCGGCCAGACTGGGAGCCTTACTTGCCGGCGCCTGATGGTCGACAGGTGCTGACTCCGACCGCGATTGCTGGCGTGCCTCTTCAATCCTTTCCTGAGCTAGCTTTGCCTGATCGGCAGTCGCCCGGACCTTGCGCGCCTGGAGCTTGGTGTACGATTGAGACGGGGTTTCGTCCGATACCGGTTGGGCGCCTCCCTCTCCTCGTATATGGTCTATTAATGCTTGCGTCTGTTTGGCTTGATCGGCGCGCCCCTGCTCTTCCTGCTCCAACCGGAACTGTTCTATCATCGCCTGGGCATTACGAGCCTGTTGAACTCCTGCTGGCTGTTCCGGGTTGCCGGGGACGGACTCTTGTGAGTTCGCCACATCGGCTTCTTCGGTCGGCTTCGTTGTTGTCTGCCGCTCTTGCTCGTCCTTCGCCCGTTGCTGTCTAGCGGCCTGCTCGATCCGGAACTGCTCGACTAGCTTTTGGGCTTGTAATGCCTGTTCTTGCTTTTGCTGTTCTGCTCTTTCAGCTCTCGCTTGCTCGATGCGAGCCTGTGCCAGTTTTGCCTGCTCAATACGATCGAGCTCGGCTTTCGCCCTGTCGTCCGCCTCTTTCTGCCGATCTGACTTGGCTTGCGGGACTTCTTCGTCTTGCGGCTCCTGCTCATCCTCTGCGGGCGACGCAGTCAGTCTATGGCTGTCTGGAATCACTATTGGCGCTAGGTTGTAATAACTGTTCTCAGGGAACTGATACATAGGCTTCTGGTCAGCCTCTTCCCTACGGGATGCTCCCTGGTCTTTCCTCTTAGACTCGTCTTCGGTTGGCATTTTGGTAGTTTGCTTCTATATAAACTGTTCTAATCTCTTTTACACCTGTCGGGTAGTTTCAAAACACAAAACCGCTGTAGCATCGCCTTTGCCTACGATCTGTCGCTTGACTACCGAGGGCTCGTTCTCTCCAGTCTCTTGGATAGAGGACGAATCGAATGTAGGTCTCTATGATTTTTGGGGGACCTACAGGTGTCCCAGTTGTTGCCTCATTTAAACTTATCGGACTGCCGAAAGCCGGTACCAATGGCGGTGACTTCGCCAAACCTGCGTGGACGAAAGACAAAAATGCAGGCTCGATTGTGTAAACTGTTGATACAGCAAGATTTTTGGAATGCCAACCTACAGTCTCACGGCCATCAATATCGGCGGGTTCTCTCTCGGAGAGTCCGACAAGGTCGTCTCCATGTTCTCGACCGAACGGGGACTTGTGCGCGCCGTGGCCAAAGGGGCCAAAAAGCCCGGGACCAAGATGGCAGGCAAATCTGAGGCTTTGTGCGTCAATAATCTGCTGATTGCGAAGGGTCGATCGCTGGATATAATCACGCAGGCCGAATCGATAGATACTTTCCGCAAGTTGCGCGTCGACCTTGTCAGACTCACATTCGGTCTGTACTACGCAGAGCTGACCCAGGCTTTTGCTGAAGGACTCGAGGAAGACAGCGCCTCGTACTACCAGACGCTATTCAACGCGCTGAAACTACAGGAGCGAGCGGCAGATGATGCGAGGCTTCTGGCGCTCGAGTTCGGCATGGCGCTCTTGCGACAACTGGGCTTTTCGCCGGAGCTCAGTGTATGTGTGCGCTGCCGTCATGCGCTCACCGAATATAATATCACCGCTTTCTACCCAAACCTTGGTGGCATAGCTTGCAATCGCTGCGGACAACAGGCAAGAGCCAAGGCAGCGGTCTCGGAGAGCAATTTGACCGGATATTACTCGACTCGCGAAAAACCGGATGCCGACGAGGAGTACGAAGAGCGCGGCATCTTTGTGACACCACTGGTCTGGAAGCTACTCGTCAGCGCGGATGCTTGCTGCGATGAGCTAGTCGCAGACTTGCCCGAGGATGATTTGCGACCAAGAAGGCGGGAGCTCAGCGCCTCGCAAAAGCCGGCTCTCGACGCGGCCCACCGCTTGCTGCAACGATATCTCGAGGATCGAGCCGGAAAACATATGCGCAGCCTTGATTTGTTGAAGCAGATTTGAGTGTTTTCCCTGAGCTAACCCAAACTTTACCAACATGAGACAGGTTTTCCCTTTGCATCCCGCAATCATGCCCTTTTCGGAGTTTTGCGCAAAGGAGAAAACAGCTAAAATAATCGAGGTCGCATTCACAGCTGGAGGTTTTCCGTGGGCGTTCTTAAAGACAGTGATCCGGAGCTTTACCGGGCAATCTCTAGCGAACTGACAAGGCAGCAGAACTGCATCGAGCTCATCGCCAGCGAGAATTTCGTTAGCGAGGCGGTCCTGGAAGCGCAAGGATCTGTGCTCACCAACAAGTATGCCGAAGGTCTGCCTCACAAGCGATATTACGGTGGATGTGAATTTGTCGACGATGTAGAAGAAATTGCCATCGACCGTGTAAAACGTTTGTTCAACGCACCCCACGCCAATGTTCAACCGCATAGCGGTGCCCAGGCGAATATGTCTGTTCTGTTTGCAATGCTGAAGCCCGGTGATACCACCATGGGTATGGCTCTCGACCAGGGTGGGCATCTCACTCACGGTTCGCCGGTGAATATGTCCGGCAAATGGTTCGATGCGCAGTTTTACGGCATCAATCCTGATACAGGCCGGATCGACTATGACGAAGTTTTGAAGAAAGCTGAATCAGTTCGTCCAAAGCTAATCGTCTGCGGTGCATCTAACTATTCGCGCGTTATCGAGTTCGAGCAATTGCGTAAGATTGCAGACAAGGTCGGCGCCTACCTCATGGCAGATATCGCTCATATAGCTGGGCTTGTTGTCGCTAACCTTCATCCCAGTCCGTTTCCCCACGCCCACTTCGTCACGACGACTACCCACAAGACTCTGCGAGGACCTCGAGGCGGCGTGGTGATGTGTCAGGAAGAGTTCGCCAAAGAAATCGACAAAGCTGTATTCCCCGGTATTCAGGGTGGACCGCTGATGCACGTGATCGCTGCCAAAGCCGCCGCTTTCGGTGAAGCGCTCAAACCTGAGTTCAACCAGTATCAAGAAAGAATCGTCGCCAATGCGAAGACTCTCGCCGGCACGCTCGTAGACAATGGATTGGCTATAGTCTCCGGCGGCACAGACAATCATCTGATGACCGTTGATTTACGTCCGATCAAAATGACCGGAAAAAAGGCTTCAGCCTTGCTGGAAGAGGTCGGCATCACAGTCAACAAGAATGCCGTACCCAACGACCCGGAAAAGCCGATGGTCACCAGTGGAATTCGAGTTGGTACTCCGGCGGCAACTACACGCGGATTCGGCGTGACCGAGATGGAAGTTATCGGGAAGCTTATGGCAGATATGCTGAAGTCTCCGGATGACGAGGCGCTGAAAACCTCGACGAAGGAGAAGGTTTCCGAGTTGTGCGGACGATTTCCGCTTTATAAAGAGAGTGCCGTTGGAGTTAGATAATTGACAGAGCGCGATAGGACAGTGACGATGATTGGTGAGCAGGAAGAAGGCGACCCGTCCGGCGAGCCTCAAGGTGCTGCCGCCGGCAGCGCACCTCCTGAGCCGACGACTGCCAAGCGCCTTCGCTCCAAAGCTTCCGGTGCGATAAGAACCTGGCAATTCTTGCTGTTTTTGTTCGGCTTGGGCTGGGCCGCATTCTATTGCCCACGTGGACACTTGGACAGCATGCAGTTTCCCGGGTTTTTAATCGCTATGTCGATCAGCTGGTGGTTGACCCCCGAGATTCGCTCCCGGGCTCTCAATCTTGGCTTGGTTGATAAACCTGGTGAAGAGCGTCGGATTCACAAAGTCCCTATTCCTCGCCTGGGTGGCGTGGCGATTTTTATCAGCATTCTCTTCACCATTGCAGCCCTCATCGCAATTGCCGGCAAATTGCCGAGTGAGGCACGGGGAGTGGAAGGAATCGCCGGTATCGCCGTCGGTGGCACGCTCGTGTTTGTTCTCGGCCTGCTTGATGACCTGGAATCTTTAAGAGCCAGGATGAAATTCATGGTGCAGATTCTGGCAGCTTGCGCAGCTTACTCACTGGGAGTCCGCATCAAGTCCATTCCAATTCCTCTCAACATGGACATCAATCTTGGTTTTATCGCCATTCAGGGGGGCGTGCCGATCGACCTCGGTATTCTCAGTTTGCCGCTCACCGTCATGTGGTTGGTCGGCGTCGCCAATGCCGTTAATTTGATCGACGGGATGGATGGTCTGGCTGCTGGTGTTTCGGCCATCTCAGCGATGACGATCTGGAGTGTGGCGATGGCATCCAATATCGATCGCCCCTACGCTGCTCTGATTGCAGCTGTCGTAGCTGGAGCTCTCTTTGGATTCTTGCGCTGGAATTTCAATCCGGCAAGAATTTTTCTCGGCGATTCCGGAGCATACCTTGCCGGATTCATCCTCGGCGCCATCTCCATTACAGGGGTGATCAAGGGTGCTGCCGCAGCTACTGTGATAGTGCCCACTGTGCTTTTGGTAGTTTTGATTCTCTTCTTCCCATTGCTCGATACGTCATGGGCCGTGGTTCGAAGAATGGCAGCTGGACGCAGCATCTTCTCGCCCGATGCCGGTCACATTCATCACCGCCTGTTACAAGCCGGACTGTCCCAGAAGAAAGTGGCATATCTGATCTACGGTGTATCCGGTCTTCTGGGGCTCATCGCCGCGTTCCTCGTTAATCAGCACTGGTATTTCTTGAGCATTGCCGGCTCCGTTATGTTGATGGCTCTATTCTTCTCCGAAGTACTCAATCGGCACAGACAGCGCGGTAAGGCTGTCTCTACGGAGCTTGAAGGAACCGAAAAACTGCCCGCCAACGAAGGCTAATTTTTTCGTGCACTGCATATGGTTGCCGATAGCATACGTCCGAAACTAACTATCATCTGTCCCGTCTTCAACGAAGAAGCGCTTGTTCCGATTTTCTCCGAACGGATGAAACAAGTTCGGGAGCAGCTCTTGCCGCGCTACGAGGTCGACCTTCTTTTTACCAACAATGCATCGACCGATGGAACACTGAAGCAGTTACGAGAAATTCGAGACGAGAATCCGTTCGTCTACGTCATCACACTAAGTCGCAACGTCGGTTATCAAGCTTCTCTCGAATGCGGTCTCAGGATGGCGAAGGGAGACCTTCTGGTCTTCATCGATGTCGACGGTGAAGATCCGCCAGAGATGATTTTGGATTTTGTCAAACTCTACGAGGAAGGTGCCTACGATATCGTCTATGGCGAACGCTTCGATCGAGAAGAGCCGGCGTTGCTCGTCTGGGGGCGCAAGCTGTTCTACCGAATCTTGAAGGCTGTGGCAGATGAGGATGTTATTCTCGATATGGCTGAGTTCTCCTTGATCACAGAGGAAGTACGCGATGCAATGGTCGAAGACCAGACCTCCTTTCCATTTATTCGGGCATCGATTGGAAGAGTGGGCTTCCGCAGGCATGGTATCAGGTATAAACGCCACCGTCGCATAGCGGGAAAAACACACTTTCGATTTTGGGATTTAGTCTATTTCGCAATAGCAGGTATTCTCTCGTCATCCACTATTTTTCTGCGTCTGCCGGTGCAAACGTTGTTCTTCTGGCTTCTTACCGTCGCCGCGCTTGCGATTGCAAGAGTGTACTTTGATTCGAAGTGGATTGATGCTGCGCTTATTCTGGTAACCGCCTCATATTTCGGGGCTGCGGTCTCATTCATCGCGATTTACACCGGGCGTACTTACAAGAACTCACTGGGTCGCCCTAATTTCATTATCAATAAGAAATTGAGCTACATGCAGTCGGATTGAGATGGTATTGTGACTGGTATCATGAATAATGCCGTGGTGGATCGCACATTCGTGAGCTTCGATGGTGGTGTGAGATGCTCCGGGCGATTGGTTGCATTACATGACCGGGCGGATTTGGCGCGCTCCGAAATTCAAGCACTTCATCAGGACTTGAAATGCAAACTTATTACTCGCGGCTCGGGCCTTTCCTTCTGCGCCGCCAGCTTCGACGAGCGCGTTACCTCGATAGGTACGATTAATCTCGATAAGATTATCGAATTGAGAGAGACGGATTCTACTGTGACCGTGGAATCCGGTGTTACAGTTGGAAAATTGCTAGACTTCCTCGTTTCGCAGGGGTATTACCTGCCGGTTATTCCAGGATACCCCTCTATCACTATAGGCGGTTGCATCGCGGCCGATGTTCATGGGAAAAACCAATTTAAAGACGGCAACTTCCATGGACTCGTGCGAGGCTTCATGCTGCACCATGCTGACCACGGTGTTATCGATGCTAGAGAAGATGACTTATTCGAACTGACGCTTGGCGGTCTTGGTCTGACAGGCACCATATTAAGTGCCACTATTTCAGTGTTTAAATTGCCATCCCAGACGGTGCAAGTTGTCGCTGAGCCTGTAGATGATATCTGCAATCTACCCGACCTCTTGATCAAGCGTTCTTCTAGCTGCGATTTTATCGTCAGTTGGCATGACTTCCAGCAGGTCGGCAGTCGATTCGGTCAAGGATTTCTGGAGTGGGGAAAGTTCTCCTCGTCGTCTTTCGACAGTGTTTCGCCTCTAGACAATCGAACCGTTTTTCCAATCAAAGAGTCACGGAAAGCGCCGTCGCCTCTAACACTTACAGCCGATACTCGGGGCTTCAATCTGCCGAATTGTTTTGGTCTTGCAACAACAGGTTTGATGAACTCACTTTACGAACACACGCAACGGATGTCTCATGGTCAGCCGGTCAAATCGCCGCTCTCCAGGTGTTTCTTTCCCCGCAAAATTCTGCGAGATCTATACTTCCACTCATTTGGTAGTCCCGGATTGGTAGAACATCAAATCGTGATGATGCCGGAAAAGTTTCCGTACTATATTGAAAAGGTCAGATGGTGGCTGAGTAAGAACGACCTGCCAATCACTATTGCATCTGCCAAAATGTTCGCAGGCGAGCAGAAATTTCTGCGATTCGGCGGCGCCGGGTTGTGCTTTGCCATTGACTTTCCGCGCTGCGCGCTAGGACTTAAGTTCCTAACCTTTCTGGATGATTTAACTGTCGAGATAGGCGCTAGACCTAACCTATTCAAGGACTCGAGACTGCCTCGAGAAATCGTGGAGGCGACTTATCCCGAATACGGCGAGTTCAAAAAACGTCTACTGGAATTTGACCCCAATCGAAGATACCAATCTGAGTTGTCACGCCGTCTTGGGCTTTAGAAACAGGCTACAAGCCCGAACACACCAAATTGTGGGTCTCAGCCTGTTACCATCGCGATATCAGTCTAGGTTGTCACACCGTCAGCGACTTTAGTATTCTGATAGAGTATCGCTGTCAGCACCCGTAGAAATTGATTCGGATCTGTCGTGGATGAATCAGTACCAATTCTAATGTTCCGTCTCGGCACGGTGAGAAGCGCATTCCCTTTGGATGCGGTGATTCAAGTTTTTGACGCTGTCGATGTCGGAGAATTTCCGGTCCCTCCGCCACAAGATGTGCTGGGTGTTATCAACGTGCGCGGGCTCCGACTGCCTCTCATCGATATTAGAAGAAGATGGGGATTACCGGCTGGATCTGTCCAGCTCAACCATCAATTGGTTGTTGTGGAGTGCGACGGAATGAACTTGAGCATCATAGTAGATGAGGTGCTAGGAACGAAGTATGTTCCACTCAAGAAAATCGTTCGACTGCAAGAGATTTTGCCGGGCAATCAAGCCCATATGGCTATCGCTGATCTGGAGGGCATACTCATCGTCCTTGATTCTGATAGGCTGTTCGAGGCGGCTCAGTTTGATGAAATGAATAGGTGGATCGAAGCGGTCTTGGGGTGACATAAGGAACGAAAGGTATGCCGGCATACGAATTGTTGATGACTAGTTTGGATGAAAAACCACTTGCAGTGCAGGTGTCCACGATCCTGGAAGTTGTCAACGCTGTTGAGACCACAGGATTTATTGACAAACCTGAAGGCGTTATCGGGCTCATCAATCTGAGAGGCGACATCGTGCCAGTCCACGACTTGCGGCACTACATAGGCGTCCCCCGTCGTGAACTTCTGGCAAGCGATCAGATAGTTGTCATCGCAGATGGTGACGCGAAGGTCGGGGTCGCCGTCGATCGTATCGAAACAGTGCAGACGTTTCAGGAAGAGCAGCTATTCGCCCAATCTTTGTCGCCCAATGCGTTCAAGATTTTAACTGTGAAAAACAGAGAAGTAGTTTTCCAAGAAATTAGATCGATTCTCGAAGTTTAGGACATGAAGAGGGAATCCAGGCGAGAGAGTCGAGATCTCGGACTCTTTGTCAGAAGCCGTATGGGTTACTGAACATTTGTGAAAACGCTCCACCAACGCCCATAAAGATCCAAAGAATGATGAGAAGACCTATGCAACCAAGCATTGTCGTGGTTTTCCACAATAGAATCGTATTAATCGCTGTCTTCTTGAGCGGCAGTTCGAACAACCAGCGAAACAAAAGAAAATCTACCAGAGTTTGAGGCAAACCGAATAAGAATGACACGGCTCCGACGAATAGCCATGCTTCGCTGCTCCTGGTGATCCAATAGACCAGACCGGGAAAAAGATAGACCACTATCACTGTTGATGCGATATGCACCGGAATCGCCATCAGAAAAGCAGAAGTCGCTGATCTCGAGGTATCAAGGCGCTTAATGAAATACCAACCAACTGCAATGCCCACTATTGCATACCCGCCGCCAATCCATGCTGCCATCGAAGCAAGACAAAAAAGATTGGCATCTAGCGCTGTTGTTGCTTGAGTAGTCGGGCTGGAGAACAAGAACCCGAGCACAATACACAATGCCATCATGAATATGTAGGCTCTGAACACAAGCTAAACTCCGCAATCTGTGATCGACAGAAAATTCCCCTCTATCTCGCATCCCAAAGACCAAAAACTACCCTTAAAAAGGGTGGCAATGTGACTAGGAGAAACATAAATACCATTACAGTGGTTGTTTTCCACAACCAGGTGACGCCTATTTGTTTAAGCTCGAGCTTGAATCCAAATAGCCATCGCAAGAGGAAATAGTCCACCTGCGCTTGCGGAATCCCCAAGAAGAACGACAGGAATGCTTCGCAAAGCCAGAAATCGGTGACATGGGTCAATAGATATATAGTTGACGGAATCACGTAGGCTGCCACCAACGTAGAAACGAAGTGTACCGGCGTCGCTATGAAGAATGCCGCCCACCTACTCTTGGACCGATCCAGACAGCGCACAAAATGCCAGCCGACAAGAATGCCGGAGATGGCATAAAGTCCACCGACAAAGCACGCTCCCAGCCCTATCGCGAAAAGGTTGCCGTGAACATCTCTCAGTCCATGAAAATCAGACTCCGGTCCGGCGAGGCAGCAGTACATAAAACCGAGTATCGTACAGGTCAGAATTACAAGAACGTAGGCTTTTCCCATAAGAATCTCCTGACTCGTTTTTTCCAGCATACCAGGACGCAAGTTCAGTCGGAGTGCAGACCACCGACATAGAGTGCGAAGTAGTCCATAAATCTGAGACTATAGCGGCGGATAGTGTAGTCGTCGCTGTACAGATCCGAAAATAGACAACCCAGCAAGATGCAGACGGCGATTAGAACCAGATAGCCTCTAAGCACGACAGTTCCTCAGCGGCGGTTTTCCTATCATAAAACAATTTTGAAAATTCGGATGCTCTTTCCCGAGCAATGAAATGTCTGCGAACTACCTATTTGTGTAAGTAAGTAAGATAAGTTCTCCTCACTGGGTATCATTCCCATAGATGTGCCGAACTTCAAGGCTAGTAGTGAGGACGAAAACTCGCTTGGCGTGAGGGATAGGAGGATCCGATGGTCAATAAGGCGCAGGGTAAACAGAAAAAAATATCTGATGCTCAGAAAGCGCAGGCTGTCATGCGGCTATTTGCTGGGGAATCGGCGAGTAAGGTCGCGCGTGAGATTGGGGCCAACGCAAAGGAACTCACATTTTGGCGAGATGAGTTTGTGAAGCATGGGGCGAGTGGACTGGGGGAAGAGCCGGTGGCGATAAAGAATACAAAAAGCTCGAATGGAACGAAGGTTTCGCGTGCTGCGACAGGTGCGCAAGTGCGGTCGCATCTCGAGTTGACTGAAGAGTATCAACGGATTGAAAACGTCGTTGTTGAGTTATCAGATCTTGCTCGAGTCCTTCTCGAAGCGGCTACGAATCTTTCAGTCAACGCGACACAAACCGCGGCTGCGGTGACTGAGACGACGACGATTGTAGAGGAGGTTCGACAAACTGTCGAAGTTTCGAGCAAAAAGGCACAGAATGTCTCTGCCGATGCAAAAAATGTGTTGCGTACAAGCGAGTTGGGGCAGAAAGCCGCCAACGATGTGGTCGTCGGCATGCAGGCGATTAAAGAACACATGGACTCGTTGACGAGGACAATCCTGACTCTGCGAAACCAGACGAAACAAGTCGGTGAAATCATCGCCACCGTGGATGATATCGCTCAACAATCGAATCTTCTGGCGGTCAATGCGGCGATTGAAGCTGCTAGAGCCGGTGAGCAGGGTAAAGGCTTTGCTGTCGTCGCCCAGGCGATCAAGAGCCTGGCAGAACAGTCGAAGAAAGCAACGAGCAACGTGCGCAGCATTCTCAACGAAATTGTCGAAGCGACCGCCTCGGCCACGATGAAGACGGAACACGGCAGTAAAGTTGTTGCCGATGGAGAAGGCTTTGCAAAACAAGCTGGCAACTCTATGGTGACCCTGGCAGACAGCATTGCGAGATCCTCTCAGGCAGCGATTCAGATAGATGCCTCGAGTCAACAACAGTTGCAGGGTGTACAGCAAGTGCTCGAAGCGATGAAAAGCGTAGAAGAAGCCAGCAATGATAATCAGCGTGGCGCAAAGGAATTGGAACAAGCCGTAGTTCGATTGAGCGAGCTCGGAGGAGAACTGAAAGCGCTCACCGAAGGGGTTCAGAGAAAAGTGCTCGGTTCCTAGATTCAGCGATTTGTTAGCGAGGTGAGTGAGACCATGGTGGTCCGTTCGCAGAAATTGTCGAGTTCGAAAACGCGACTTCAACACCTTCAATTAGCGACCGTTGGCACCGGTGCGCTCAAATCGTTTTTGT
This sequence comes from uncultured Candidatus Obscuribacterales bacterium, assembly GCA_964418155.1. Classification (GTDB taxonomy): domain Bacteria; phylum Cyanobacteriota; class Vampirovibrionia; order Obscuribacterales; family Obscuribacteraceae; genus JADYXR01. The sequence goes on from CAYQKX010000002.1 coordinate 233,183, forward strand.
TTCCCGTGTTAGAAACTGGCGTCAAAGCCTTGCGAAGTGAGTGAACGAGCATGACGCTGTCCCTATCGCAGACCTTGCTCAAGACCATGGTCGACTGGGTGGACTTGCACATAGGACTGAGAGTTTCAGATGCAAGACTCGATGATTTCGGCAAAGGCATTTGTCTTGCGGCCGCTGATTCTGGTTTTGATGATCCCAAAGATTATGTCGCTGAGCTGCTAAGGACTCAACCAAAGGAGCATGAGCTTGGCTATCTCGCCAGTTATCTCACAATCGGCGAGACTTATTTTTTCAGAGATCCCCTGAGCTATAACTTATTGACCTCACATGTTTTACCTCCGCTTCTGTCTAAGGGAGAGCCAGTCAAGATCTGGAGTGCGGGCTGTGCAACAGGAGAAGAGCCCTACTCGATAGCAATTACAGCGATCAGTGCAATGCCGACCTGTCCTATCGAGATCGTAGCTTCAGACATCAATCCTCGCTATCTTGAAGTGGCGAAGGCTGGTTTGTATCGACGGTGGTCGTTTCGCGACGTGCCAACTTTCATTAAAGACAAATACTTCAGTCTAACTCAAGACGATAGGTATAAACTCAGCGATAAGATCAAGGAGATGGTTAGCTTCTCCTCGCTGAATCTTGCTAGCGCCGGGTATCCGTCAGCGCTCTCGCGAACCAATGATGTCGATGTGATTTTCTGCCGCAATGTCTTGATCTACTTCAGTCCTCAACACGTTACCGAGGTTCTTTATAGGTTTTACCAATGCTTGAAAGATGGTGGCTATCTTTTTCTTGCACCGAGCGAGATACCACATCCGGCACCCCCAAATTTTCGACTGGTGAATTTCGATGGCGCGATACTGCTTCGGAAAGAAGGTGTCTCAGCGGATTCTTGTACCGTACCGGTAAGCATCGTCCAGAGCAATTTTGCCTATTTCGGACATTCCTCCGACATGAAGTCGTTTGAAACAATGATCGATGGCGATACTGCCAGGCGAGTATCCGATCCGGCGTCGCTACTCCAAAGGCTTAGTGTTCATGGACATGCCTCCATGGAGAAGACCAAATTACTCGAACCTGAGTCCTTAGAGCTGGATGATGATATAGACGATGTGGTTGCACGAGCCTCGAACTTTTACAACAAAGGTAAATACGCCGAAGCAATCGATCTGCTTTTGGAAGTTCCTTCTGGCTACAGTGGCCGTCTCGAAAATCCGCTGTTTTTACTGGCTAAGTCTTACGCCAATTTAGGCAATCTAGATGCTGCCATGGATTGGAGCGAGAGGTTAATTTGCTACGATCCGGTCAATGCCCGATGGTACTACCTCCGCGCGACTATACAGCAAGAGTCCGGCGAAGACGGCGCAGCATCGATTTCGCTTCGTCAGGCTATCTATCTTGATCCCGAATTCGCGCTCGCCTATTTTGCTCTCGGCAACATTCATAGACAATCAGGAGATCCGCTCCAAGCAAGACGCTGCTTTTATCAAGTTCTCGATCTCTTGCGCAACGCTGATGGTCTAAGTGAAATCGAAGACTCTGACGGGCTCGTCGCGGGCCAACTTATGACCATTGTAAGAACTCTGGTGGAGGAACAGATATGACGAGTGGTGAGGGACCAAGACCACCTGATATAGCAGGAAGGCTGGAGGCGCAATTAAGGCGGAGTATATTAAAACGCCGCGCAGTCAAGCTTGCTCGCCCTCTGGACAAACCCGAGATTCCACCTGGTCGCCAGTATGTTTTATTCGTACTTTCTCGACAGACATTCGCTTTCGACGTCAACTACGTGGAAGAGGTTTTCCAAATTAAGAGTGTCTTGCCTGTGCCGGGCACGCCACCATACATTGTCGGAATTGCGAGCTTAAGAGGTCCATTGATTTCGCTCATCGACCTCAGGCATCTCTGCAATCTTCATGAGAAGGCTGTGATGGGATCGGATAAGACGTTGATTATGAGGAATGGCTTGATGCGCGTCGGCGTAATGGCTGACGATGTAATCGGGTTAGAGTTTATTTCGGATAGTGACATAACCACCGATTCGCCTATTTTTTCGCATATACCACGACGCTTTGTCGAGGGTATCACACGCGAAGGAACGATAATCTTGAACTGCTCCAACCTCTTCACCATGGAGGCTCTGGAGGTTAATGAATAGTCTGGTTTTCCTGACGAGGACGTTGTAATGGATCCTGAGTTTTTGAAACGGCTTCAAGAAGCTTTCATCGAGGAAGCTGGAGAGCAAATTCAGATCATTCGCTCCTGCCTCAATGTGCTCGAGGATGCAGCCGCTGACAAGGCACCGCCTCTGGAGTCATTGCTGCGCACCTTTCATAGCCTGAAGGGCTCGTCCAGAGCCGTCAACCTCAAGGACATCGAGTCGAGCTGTCAGCTCATCGAAAATGCGCTGGTCAAGTGTAAAGGCGATGAATCGAACATTACCAGACCACTTCTAGATCGAATGCACATGTACGTGGACGAATTACAGACGGTGATCGTCCGCCTTCAAGCAGAGCAGGACCCGCAGTCGGCTGTGCTGGCGGCAATTGTGGCGACGCTTGCAGATATGCCTCCCACAGTTGCGACGCCCTCTTCCTCTGCGGAGCCTTCCACAACTTTGGAGCCCAAGGTGATCGTGACGCCTGTAGAAGGTCCCGATGAAACGGCTACCGGTTCGTTTGTGCTTCTATCCGCAGACGACGTGGCCTCGGGTCTTCAACGATCTGCTTCGATGGGTATGATCGGAACTACGGTTCGTCTCAAGGTCAATCGCGTAGAAGATCTTGTCCACGGAGCAGAAGAGCTGGTCTACGCCAAGCTCGTCTCCGACCAGCGGTACATTGACTGCGGCGACTTGCAATCAATTGTCAATCAATGGATTCGGCGATGGCAACGATTGCGACCGGAGGTCGAGAATGAGGCTCAGCGCCGGTCTAATCCCGGAGTGCAGACCACAAGCGTCAATGCTGGAAGTTTGCAGGAGTTTCTAGATCTTCACGATAGTTTTGTTGGAAAATTGGCCGAACGCCTCGTGACTATGGAAAAGGCTGTTCTTGCCGATAGGCGAACAGTTGGTGGGCTCGTCGATACGCTCCTGGAGCAGAGCCGAGAACTGACGATGATACCGTTTTCGGTGCTGCAGGATCTGTTTCTCAAGGTCGTGCGAGATCTTGCTCGTGACCAGAGTAAGTCGATCACGCTGAAAATTGTCGGTGGCACGACCGAGATCGACCGACATATTTTGGACGAATTGAAAGAGCCATTACTTCATTTATTGAGGAACAGCATCGATCACGGGATTGAGCTTCCGGACGAGCGCGTAGCCGAAGGTAAGCCTGCTGAAGCGACGATCGAACTTCAACTTTCCACCCCGAGCTCCGGCAAAGTCGAGATAATTATGCGTGACGATGGTCAGGGGATTGATCCGGACAGAGTCAAGCGCAGCGCGGTGGAGAAAGGTATTTTGCCTATAGACCGCGTGAATGAGGTCAGCTACCAGGAAGCGCTGTCCCTGATTTTTAAGTCTTCACTCACCACGCGCGGAACCGTTAGCGAGATATCCGGACGGGGTCTTGGCTGTGCCATCGTCAAGGATCGCGTAGAGCAGCTCGGGGGCACCGTAGAGGTATTCTCCAGGCTGGGAAGGGAAACTAAGTTCCGGCTCACCGTACCGGTGCGGCGTGCCACTATGCTCGGTATCGCGGTGTCGGTAGGTGGACGTACGTTCATTATTCCGACAGCATCGATTAGGGCTGCTGTTCGGGCTCGAGATCAGGATATTCGCATTGTAGAAGGCAAGAAAGCAATCATCTTTCACGAGCGGCTCGTCCCCGTCGTGCTTCTGGCAGACATCCTCAGCGTTGACTCGGATAAGCCGATAGACGATTGTACAATTTTGATTGTCGGAAGCGAAGACTATCCCCTCGCCCTCGTTGTCGATGATATCTATGGCGAGCAGGAGGTCGCTGTGAAGAGCCTGCCGGCACCATTGACCAAGGTCCGCAACGTTGGCGGCGCGACCTTGCTGCAGACCGGAGATCTAGCGGTGGTTGTCGATATGAATGATGTCCTGACGTCTGCGATCCTGCTAGGCACCATCGCCGATCTTCCTCATAGGGCTGCCCCGAGACTCGAGGAGAAGTCGCGACGTATGAAGAAGAAAATCCTCGTCGTCGAGGACTCGATAACTTCGAGGGTCTTGTTGAAAAACATTCTCGAGTCGGCCGGATACCTCGTATCGGTAGCCAGTGACGGACAGGATGGTTGGGAGAAGATAACCCAGGATGTCTACGACCTGATCGTCACCGACGTTGAGATGCCGCGAATGAACGGCTTCGAGCTGACCAGCAAGATTCGAAAAGACTCCAACATGAAGGATGTTCCGATTATTGTAGTTACGTCTTTAGCGTCCCTCGAAGACAGGCGAAGAGGTGTGGAGGTAGGTGCCAACGCGTATTTCGTAAAGAGTAATTTCGAGAAGTCCAATCTACTCGAAATGGTAAAACGGCTGGTGTAGATGGTGTAGAAAGTGTCTGAGCCCAGGATCAACGTTCTGGTAGTCGAAGGTGCCGACAATGATGCACCCAGCTTGATCGTGAGGGTCCTCGAATCAGAGCCGGACCTGCACGTGCAAGGCATTGCAGCTAACTGTAACCATGCGATTCAACTGATCAAGCACAGTCGGCCCGACCTCATAACTCTGGATATTGGTCTACCAGTGAAGGAATCTTTGGCTTTTGTAGAGGAAGTCATGGAAAATAACCCGATACCAATAGTGGTGATTGGTTGCAACAATACCGGTGTTGGTCCGTTCCATTTGCTCGAGGCTGGCGCACTTGCTACGGTGGAACATCCGCACGGAGAGCACGATCAAGATGTCGTCCTGCAGCTTATAACAACAGTGAAGACAATGGCTGAGATCAAGCTCGTACGCAGGCTCAAAAAAAGACTGAGCCATAAACATAATTCAGCAAGCGATAACCAGTCGACGGTAGGTAGAAATCAAAGTCGTAATGGCGTCCTTGATCTGGTCGCGATCGGCGCTTCGACAGGGGGCCCGAGCGTAATTCAACTCATACTGAAACGACTTCCGCCCGACTACCCCTCGCCAATTCTTATCGCTCAACATATCGCTCCAGGTTTCACAGATGGGCTTGTGCAATGGCTTGCCACTACCACTGGTTTCACAGTAAAGATTTGCAAGAATAACGATCGACTAGAGCCTTCTCAAGTCTATCTTTGCCCGGAAGGAGTTCAAACTGGTTTGACATCGAGCATGAGAGTGCGATTGTCAAATGATGATTGCGTCAACGGAGTTCGACCATCTGTTTCCTACCTTTTCTCATCTCTGGCGGATATTCAGGGAAAACGAATTGCAGCCGTTCTACTCACCGGCATGGGTAGAGATGGCGCCGAGGAGATGCGGCTGATTAAGGATCGAGGTGGCATAACGATAGTTCAAGATGCGGAAACTTCAATCGTTCATGGCATGCCTGGTGAGGCAATAAAGCTTGGCGCAGCACAATATGTGCTCGCTGCTCCCAAGATACCTGAGTTGCTTGTCGAGTTGACTATGCCTTTTCGAGAAATAGATAGAGGAAGAAAATAATGATCGAATCGGATCGCAAAATACTGCTGGTCGAGGACACCCTCACGCAGGCCCTGCTCTATCAGCACATGCTTGAGAAGCACGGCTTTTCGGTCAAGGTCGCGCGAAGTGGAAAACAGGCGCTCGAGCAGATTTCCAAAGACAGACCTGCTGCCGTGATCACAGATATCAACATGCCGGAAATGTCGGGCTACGAGCTTTCAAAACTTATAAAAAATGATGACACCACATCTGATATCGTCGTGATACTACTGACTACAACTTTGTCGGAAGATTCGATATTTGAATGCATCAACTCCGGGGCCGATGAAATAACATTGAAGGGATTGAAGGAGGAGTCGTTCGTCGAACTGCTGAACAAAACTGCCTCTCGCAAAGTCAGTGGTACCGGTGACGGTGACTCATGGGAACCAGAAGTCACTGATACCGCCGGTGTTCGGCATGTAAAGTGCAGTAGGACCCAGGCGTTGCGGATGCTGCTATCGGTTTATGATCTATTGCGAAAAGTCCAAGAGGGCCACCTCTAGTAAACAGTGACGCCACGTACAAACGGAGATTTGCCGAAGCAAGCCGGACTCGTTTTTCCTCTTGCGATTTACGTCGGCTGATTTAGAGAAAGATGTTTTAAACAGACACCGCGCAATGATTCAATCACTGTATTAGCCTTTTGCGATAATTTGACATGCGAAAACATCGCGAAGGACAAATAACTAGCCGCCTCATTCGCAGTGGAAGATAATTTGGACCGGAAAGTTATCTTCAACTGCAGGAACGCGAGCAATGAGGGGACGTGAGCAATGTAGGATCGCAACCACTGCAGGACGCAAGATCGCACGCTTCATCGAAGTCTCATCAATTCAACCTTCACTATCGGATTAGCGAACAAGGCCTTGATGAGGCAGCGCGTTACTTGTACAGTCCGTTAACCGATATCGGTTAACGGTTAAATCGCTGAGTCTCCCTAGCGTCTCTCGCCGTTTCCACACACCTGTGTATGAAAATGGAAAGCAAATGCGCCGCCTTCGACTGTCGATGTCTGCTTGCAAAGAACGTCATATAATTTCTGGCGATCTTGAAATGGTGTGGTCGATTCATCAATTGTTGATGGTTTTCTATTAAAGTGAGCGGGTACAACCATATAGGAAATATGAGACCAGGTTTGCCCGTCCTAATGGGCGCGTATGTAGACCGCGAGGTAAAAGAGTCAAATGAGTAACGAATGGAATTGGCACGTTAACAGCCTGCAGACGCGCCTAAATGATCTTCAATCGACGATTGATTCAATCAAAGCTTGTGTCGAGCGACGACCGGGATTGGACTCGGCGACGAAGGCAATTGCGGCTTTGATTGAGCCTTCCAGTCAATCTGAGTTTGCCCTGCAGGAATTTCCGATGGCACTGAGCATCTGCCTGGCAGACCCGGCAATTGGCTCGTTGCTCGTCGGACCAAAAGGTGAAGTGGTTTTGTACAACGCGACAGCCGAGGTTTTGCTCGGAAGAGAGTACATGCAGGATCGCAGCGTTGCCGGCCATACCAACACGATTCAATTCTCCACCGAGGACAGATCGAGACGGTTCAATCCTGACGAGCTCCCGTGGAACAGAGCCTTGCTGGGCGAAACACTTCCCGAAGTGCGGCTGCACGTCAACAAAAATGCTTCTCCGGAGGCCTGGATAAATGTCTCTGCGACACCGTTTCGAAGTGCTCAGGGCAGCGTGACCGGTGCGGTCGTCTTTTTGATCGACACGACGGAAGAGGTCCAGCTCGAAGGTAGCATCACCACTCTCTGTGACACGATTCACAGTCAGATTGCCCAGGTGGGCAATACACACGACCAGCTTCGCGATCTGGCTGATCGATTGTCGAATACCGGTATACAAAGGATTTTGGCAGATATCGGTGGGACGCAGTCCTCGCCGCCTCGAGAGGAGGACCCCAACCGAAAAAAGTCCGTTCCTCGCCGTGACGCGACAGCGTCCACGGCGAGGGAGACAGCGCTTCCGAAGCCCGTCCAGCTCAAACATAAAGAGCCTCTAGCGGTTGCCACGCCGCCTTTGCCGAAGGCTTTGTCCGGTGGTGACGAAGAGACACAGCAGAGAATGTTCAGTCCGGATGCCGATCAAGCGGAGTCCGGCACTTGGGCGCAGGTCGACTCCTCCGCCGAGCCACCATTCGAATGGCCTCCGGCCCCGAAGACGATAGCTCCTGCCGATGCTCTTCAGATACAGCCTCCGGCTGAGTCACGCAGTCTGAGCATCAGCGGTTCTCAAACCGCAGAGGCGGAGCCGCTGCCGCCACAGGCTGAAGACGCATCCGTCTACACGATATATCAACCCGAAGTAAGTGATCTTCTTGAGGTCAGTCCGCTACAACCCGACGATATCTCCGGAATAATTGCTGACGAAGAGTCTACTGAGAGAACGGCCGATCCCTCCAATCACGACAACCGATTCGGAGAAGCCACGCTCGAAGCCAATCCAATCGACATTAATGAAGCACGCAAGCTGTTGGAAGCCGAAGCGACCGATGCTCTCGTGGCTCAACCTGTTGTTGACGAGCCTTCTCGCCAGCCGGATCCTGCGGTTGACCAGCTGCCTGATACCAGCATAGTAGAACCTGTTCAACCCCAGGCACCATCATGGTCGACCGAGTATGCGCCGATTGAAACTCCGGCAGCGCTAAGAGTCACCGATCAAGAAGCAACTCCCGCTAAGCCTGCATCTGCGAGCGACGAAGTGGTTGACTCAGCCAAATCTCTGTTCGGTAAGTTCGCCAATCTCACCAAGGATTCTGCCTATGGTGACAACAAAACTGATGAAAAGGAACCGGATCCTGCTCTGCCCTGGCCTGAATTGGTAGATGGGATGGATTACGGCAACCCCCTATGGGACGAGTATACGCAATCAGAAGAGGAAAGTACCCCCTGGCAGCAGGATTCAGAAGAAGCAGCTGAGGATGGCATATCGACCGTCGCTGCAAATGCAGTTGTCGATGAAGCCAGCGTAGATTACTCCGCATTACCACCCGTAGATCAAGATCCATTTGCACCGATCGAGTCGTACGAGCAGGACTACGCACCGGTGGATACGACGCCTCAGGAGTTTCAGCAGGAAGATTATGCTCAGTATGCGCAACCTGAAGTGCGCAAGCCCAGACCGAGCGCATCGTATAACAAGCTCAAGCCGCTTAGCGCAGCTGCGGAGGGATACCAGGAACCATTGACCGAACCGGTCGTGAGCTATGAAGAAGAAAGCGTCGAAGTTGAGGAAAGACCACGACGAGTCCTTGTAGTCGATGACATTCCAGTTAACCAGAAGCTTCTTTTGCTGCATTTGAAGCGGCTTGGATTTGAAGCCGATGTAGCCAGCAACGGACAGGAAGCTCTCGACATGCTATCGACAGCTAACTATCAGCTCGTTCTCATGGACTGCGATATGCCGGTTATGGACGGCTTCGAAGCGGCCAGTCGGATTCGCAACAACGAAGCGTATACTCATGGTCGAATTCCAATAATTGCGCTCACCTCCTACGATCGAGAAGGTGACAAGGAAAAATGTATAGCTTCAGGGATGGATGACTACATAACTAAGGGAGCCAGCCAGAAGGAGCTCAAGGAAACAATCGATCGTGCCTTCGCCTCGATGAACCAACAGGCACAGGCGGCACCAGAAGTCGGTGTCACAGACGACTCAGAGCTCTCGCCTCCAGACATTGCTGCCATGCTCAGGCTGTATGGTCGAGAAGAAGTCGAAGAGGTGAGCAGACTTTTCTTGAGCAACATGGGCACCTACATCGAATGCATGCAACTATCAATCGATGAGAAAAATCCTGATTCTGTCGTGCACTTCGCCAACGCGGTCAAAGGACCTTGTGCCGCACTGGGAATGCGACTGATGACGAGATTGACCACAGACATAATGGCCTATGCAGAAGCTCAGGACTGGACGCAGGTTCGCGTTAAGTACATGAGACTGAAGGCCGTTTTCGTGCAAACAAGAGAAGAGCTCAGAAAGGTTTGCCCGGACGACTCGTTGCTTGCTACCTAAAGGATGCACCCATGTCTGACGCCGATACCGAAGAGATAGTCGGGATCAAGAACCTCGAAGCCGAGTTCGATGTCGCTCTGGCAAAGGAGCTCGCACAAGCATATCTCGACGACACCTCTTCAATTGTGGAGAGGCTTCGGCACGCCCTTACTAACAGAGACCAGGAAACGCTTCGTTCGTCCGCGCATATGCTCAAGGGGTGTTCGCGGGCAATTCAGGCTTGGCAATGCGAAAAGGCGAGCGCGGTGCTCGAAAACAATGCTCGCGACGGCGACATGGACAGCGCCGCAGAAAATCTGATCAATGTGGTGGATGCTTATTCACAAACAGAAATGTTTTTGAGGCGTTATCTTGAGTGATGCATCGCGTCAAAAACTGCTTCTGCTTCCGGATCTAGGCGATTTCCTTTTCCTCTTTGTAATTTGGTCGACACTGTTCGCACTGCGCGATCGGTTGTATTCAGACGGCTCTACCGGCTGGCATCTAGTCACTGGCGACTTTATTCTCAGGTCCGGAATCGTACCTCGTGTCGATCTTATATCTGATACCTTCGCGGACAAAGCCTGGGTCGCATATGAATGGCTCTTCGACCTGGGCGCTGCCATCATCGTCAATTTTGGCGGGTTGTCGCTTCTTGCCGTTGTCATCAGCGTATCGCTCGGATATCTATTCATCTCGATCTACGAGCGCGCTCGACGAGAAGGAGCCGGAGCGCTTGTAGCAGCGTCCATTGTTGTATTGGCAATCCTGGTTGCCCTGGGACATACACTGGCACGACCACATCTAGTGACGTTCTGGGCAATCTGGATTTTTTCAACCGTGCTGGAAGACTTTGTTCGGGATCGTGTCAGCGTACGTCGCATGTGCATTACGCTTGCACTGGTAATGCTTGTTTGGGTTAATTGTCATCCGGCATTTGCGCTTGGTCTATTGTTGGTCCTGATCCATGCAGCATCGCAGATGGTGCTGTCTTTTTGTGGACGGCAAGCTGATGTTCTTGATCGCCATCGAAGAAAGACCAAGGTTTTACTGATTGCGTGTATTGGACTTGGATTGCTGACGCTGGTCAATCCTTATGGGCTGGATTTGCATCGTTATATCTTTCAGTATTGGAGCGAGGGAATTCATAGCCATACCAGCGAGTTCATGTCGCCCATATTCAAGGGCAACTTGCATGCCACCTGTTTGGAGCTACTCTTTTTTGGGCTAGCTGCTGGACTAGCTCTGGGGTGGACTCGAATATCGGTCTCCGGTCTTCTAACTTGTATCGTGCTGGCTCATTTTGCTCTTGCGGCAGTACGAAGCATGCCGCTCTTCGCAATTGTTGCAGCTCCATACATTGCCGGACTACTTGCCGATCCCACTTCCTCTGATACTACGATTGGAGCTCAGGGAGATGGTGTTAAATCTGGTGCACTGGCAGGAATATACTCGCGCTTCAACGAGTTGGAGATGCGATGCAAGATGCACTTGATGCCGCTTGCATGCACCATCTTGCTTCTGTCGGCTGCATGCTTGTTTCATCCTCATTTTGAAAATTGTGTGACCTCGAAGTTCGATCCAGCCAGGCTCCCGACCGACTCGCTCACTTACATAAGTTCCCATAATCTCGATTTGAAGCGCGGATTGAATTATGACAACTGGGGCGGATATTTGCGATACTCGCTCGGCAAGCGTGTCTTCATAGATGATCGCGCAGATTTCTACGGACCGGCCTTCTATTCGGATTACGCCACTGTGATGATGACCGGTGATGGGTGGCAGTCAATTTTGGACAAATACCAGATCGATTGGATCCTTTTTCCCGCTTCGTCCAAACTTGTTGAGACCCTGGCTCGCGATCCGCGCTGGTCGCTTATGGTATCAGATCCGGCATCACGTTTATACGTTCGTTCGTCGCTTGGATCGTCTAAATGAAAGACTAAATAGAAGCGAAGAATTGGCGACAGGTGTTTATCATGTAATCAAGCGCATCGTCTCCGATGCCGGGATATACACCGAGCACGAAAGAGTTGTTCATCACGATGTCGGTATTCTTCAACTCTCCCACGACGCGCATCTCGATATTCTGATAGGCCGGTTGACGAATGATGTTGCCGCCAAAAATGTGCCTCGTCGCAATCTTTTTTGATTCGAGATGATTAACAAGGTCGCGGCGCTTGACCGGCGATTCCTGGCGTACGGTCAAGACGAAACCGAACCAGCTTGGGTCGCTGTTCTTCGTCGCTTCTGGAAGTATGAGATGCTCTTCGAAGTCCTTTAATCCTTCGCGAAGGTATTTCCAGTTATGTTTTCGCTTTTCGACGAAGTCAGGAAGTTTGGCTAATTGAGCCAGTCCTATCGCAGCCTGCATGTCTGTGAGCTTGAGGTTGTATCCGATGTGGGAGTAAATATATTTGTGATCGTACCCTTCAGGTAATGAGCCAAGCTGCCAGTCGAAGCGCTTTCCGCAGGAATTGTCCTTGCCTGGCGCGCAGTAGCAATCCCGCCCCCAATCGCGGAATGATTCGATGATTATTTTTAGTTGTGGGTCTTTGGTAGAGACGCAGCCGCCTTCTCCCATGGTAATGTGATGCGCCGGGTAAAAACTGACTGTGCTGATATCGCCGAAAGATCCTGTGCGTTTGCCTCCATATGTACTCCCAAGAGCATCGCAGTTGTCTTCGATTAACCAGAGATTGTTGTCTCGCGCAATTTTTTGAATGGCTTCGATGTCAAAGGGATTGCCGAGAGTGTGAGCCAAGAAAATTGCCCTGGTTTTCGGTCCCACAGCTGCTTCAACTTCTTCTACATTGGCATCGTATGTGGCCAGGTCAACATCAACGAAGACGGGGACGAGCCGGTTCTGAATAATCGGATTGACAGTGGTTGGAAACCCAGCTGCCACCGTTATCACTTCATCTCCTTCGACCAATTGGCGATCTTTGAGCTTCGGTGAAGTGATTGCGGACATTGCTAGCAAGTTGGCCGATGATCCGGAATTGCATAAAATTGCATAAAGATTGCCAAGATAATCGGCAAACTGTCGTTCAAAACGGGCGGCAAACCTTCCTGTAGTGAGCCAAAAATCAAGGGATGCGTCGACCAGATGCACCAGCTCTGCGTCGTCAAACACTCTCCCGGCATAGGGAATGAATGTGTCGCCTGGTTGAAACTTTGTCGCGGGCCACTCTTGAGCATGAAAATCCCTGACAAGCTCGAGGATTTTTTGTCTCAATTCATTTTTTTCCATAAATCACGCAGAGAGCAATTTCACGGGATAATTATAGCGACTGGGTTAGAGTTAATTTTGTTTGGAAAAGGAAAACAGATTGGCCGCACGAAAAAAAACGAAGGTGGGAATCTTAGCTGGCGGGCTGGGCACACGGCTTCAGGAAGAGACGACCGTTAAACCAAAACCAATGGTCGAGATTGGTGGTCGACCGATGCTCTGGCATATTATGAAAATTTACTCCTATTACGGATTCCAAGAGTTCGTTATCGCTCTGGGCTACAAGGGCGGTGTCATCAAAGATTATTTTCTCAACTTCAGGACCAGAGACAGCGATCTGATCGTTGATATCAAATCTGGCGATGTGCAGATACCTGGCGTCGGTCAGGACGTTGAAGACTGGAAAGTTCATCTTATCGATACCGGTATCAATACCATGACTGGTGGCAGACTCAGAAGAGTGGCAGAATACGTCGGCAAAGAACGCTTTCTCGCGACATACGGTGACGGCGTTGCGGACGTGGACCTCAACGCGCTCCTCGCCGCTCATGAGGAATCCGGCAGCCTTGTTACAGTTACCGCCGTTAGACCACCTGCCCGATTCGGCGAAATTCGACTGGAAGCGACCAACGTCATGAGCTTCTCCGAAAAGCCACAAACCGAGTCGTCATGGATAAATGGCGGCTTCTTCGTAATGGAGCCGGGAGTCAAAGACTACATTCTCAACGACGAAGTTATTTTTGAAAGAGGTCCCCTGGAGCGCATGGCTTCTGAGGGAAAGCTCTCATGTTACCGCCATGACGGCTTTTGGCAATGCATGGATACCTTGCGCGATGTTGAGCTTTTGCAGGGCATGTGGAGCAGCGGCAGCGCACCATGGAAACTTTGGGGTTAGCTCGATACGGAGATGAAAACGATGGCTCAGCAAGCTAGTCAAGGTTTTATACCTAAACCGTTGAGAGTAATTGGAGCGACACCGGTCGCTAAGCCATCAATCGAAGGTGTTATCGTCACTCCGCTCAAACAGATTGAGGACGAACGAGGCAAGCTCATGCATATGCTTCGCGCCGACGATTCGCATTTTATGCGCTTCGGTGAAGTCTACTTCTCTGTTGTCAATCCTGCGATCGTCAAAGGGTGGCATATTCATTCGGTAATGACGTTGAATTACGCGGTTGTGCATGGTCAGATACGGCTCGTCATGTACGATGACAGATTGGGTTCTTCGACTAGAGGAAAGATCCAGGAGATTTTATTGGGTGAATCCAATTACAATCTAGTCACGATACCGCCGAACATCTGGAATGCATTTAAAGGACTGAGTTCGGAACCAGCGATTGTGGCAAACTGCGCTACACATCCACATGAGGCGAATGAAATTCGGCGAATCGATCCGTTTCACAATGACATTCCGTATGACTGGGAGAAGCATGGATAAGGCTGTATGAAACATTTGGTTGTTGGCGCGTCTGGACAGATAGGCGGAGCAATTTATGCTTCGTTGCTCGAGAAGCAGCATGATGCAGTCGGGACCTGGTTCTCACAGCCGGCAAAAGGTCTGCGAAAGCTCGACCTCAATGACCGTTCGAGAGTTTTTCGCACGGTGAAGGAACTCGCTCCCGATGTGATCTATGCATGTGCTGCGATGACCAATGTGGATCGTTGTGAGAGCGAACCGAAGGAAAGCTTTCAGGTCAATGTTCTTGGCACGGCCAATCTTGTGGAAGCGGCTAATCGATGTGGTGCGACCATCGTAATCTTGTCCAGCGATTATATCTTCGATGGTGCCAAAGGTCCGTATGCTGAAGCTTCGCTGCCCAACCCGCTTAACGTCTATGGCTATCACAAAATTCTTACCGAACAACACGTTGCCACCTGTGCCGAGCGTTATCTGATCGCAAGAACAACTGTCGTGTACGGTTGGGAAGCGGTCGGGAAGAACTTTATCGCCAGGCTGATTCACAAGCTTTCCCAGGGCCAGAAAGTAAAGGTACCCAACGATCAGATAAGTACTCCGACCTACAATCGCAATCTTGCCAAAGCGCTTATCGAGCTCGTAAACAAAGAGTCCGAAGGCGTCTACAATTTGGCTGGTGCGACCTCTACGGACAGATACAATTTTGCGATACGTGCTGCACAGATATTCGGACTAGATGCTCGGCTAATACACGCTGTCTCGACCGCCGAGCTGAAGCAGAAAGCCAGACGACCTCTAAAAGCCGGTCTCTCTCTTGAGAAGACTCGGCAAGAGCTCTCGACAAAGTTGCTCGGATTTGACGAAGGTTTGCAGCAGATGCTCAAAGACGAGCTCTAAGAATCTATTCCTGCTGTGGTTGCGGGCGGAATCCAGCTTGTTCTTGCTCAGCCTTTTTCTCGTCGAGCTCATCGATCAATTTCTTATTCTCCGCGTATATGCGCATGTCTTCGTCTTTGCGCTTCTCTTTTTGCTTGGCTACAGCCATCTGCTGGATACGAAACCTTTCGTGATCCTCTTTAGCACGCTGTCTTTCGCGCTGCTCTTTCTTGCGGCGTTCTTCGCGTTCTTTGTCCTGTCGAGCTAAAGCCTCCTGCTCACGCCGTCTTCGCATTCTTTCAAGATCGGACATGTGGTGCTCTGACCTCCGCGATTTGCCTATCCAATTAGGACTCCTTTGCAAGCTTAGTTTTTGTCGACAAACTCGTCAAGGGTTATCCCCGCTTCTATTTACTATATCAGTAATTAGGGTGATAAGTCGTCCAGGCTGCCTTTGCGGGCAACTCCGGTCTTTATGGCTGCTTCGGCAACGGCCTTTGCGACGTTGTCCGCTACCTGCGGATTGAATACCCCTGGAATGATGTAGTCTTCATTCAATTCATTGTCCTGGACGACGCGCGCAATCGCGTGTGCGGCGGCAAGCTTCATCTCTTCATTAATGTCGGTTGCACGGACGTCGAGCGCACCTCTGAACATTCCCGGGAAACAGAGTACGTTATTGATCTGATTGGGATAGTCCGACCGTCCTGTCGCCATTATTCTGACGTAAGGAGCGGCGTCTTCAGGCATTACTTCCGGTGTCGGATTGGCCATTGCAAAAACGATGGGATCGCGACTCATCTTCTTGAGGTCTTGCGCTTGAATGGTACCTGGTCCCGACAAACCCAAGAACAGATCGGCGCCTTCGAGCGCTTCCGAGACCGATCCCTTAAATCCTTGTGGATTGGTATGCTCCGCGAACCAGTCCTTCATGAAGTTCATATGGTCTTTTCGACCTTTGTAGATCGCGCCCGTACGGTCGAACCCGATGATGTCGACTACGCCGGCTGAGAGAATAATCTTCGAACAAGAGACGCCGGCAGCACCAACCCCGGTGACAACTACCTTGATGTCCTCCATCTTCTTCTTGACGATTTTTAAAGCATTGATCAGCGCTGCGAGCACGACGACCGCGGTTCCGTGTTGATCGTCATGGAACACCGGTATATCGAGCTCTCTCTTCAATCGATCTTCGACCTCGAAGCATCTGGGCGCAGCAATGTCTTCCAGATTGATGCCACCAAATACGGGGGCAATCGCTTTGACCGCCGTGATGATCTCTTCGGTGTCTTGCGTGGCAAGACAGATGGGGAATGCATCGATTTTACCGAACTCTTTGAAGAGCATCGCTTTGCCTTCCATGACAGGCAACGCGGCTTCCGGCCCGATGTTGCCGAGCCCCAGAACGGCCGAGCCGTCTGTTACGACCGCGACTGTATTGCGTTTGATCGTAAGTTTATAAACGTTTTCCGGTTCATCATGAATTGCCATGCAGACACGAGCGACTCCTGGCGTGTAAGCCATCGATAAGTCGTCGCGAGTCTGCAAGGGCACCTTGTTGGTGACCCGGATTTTGCCGCCCAAATGCATTAGGAAAGTCCGATCGGAAACATGTAAAACTTCGAAACTATTAAGTGCTTTAATCTCTTGCACTAGAGCGTCACCGTGGTCTGAGTCCCGCACCTTGACTGTGATATCTCTGATAATGAAGTTGCCTTCGAATCCTGCGATGTCGACCGCGCCAATGTCGGCGCCCACTTTACCGATCAAAGATGTCACCACGCCCAGACTGCCCGGCTCGTTCGGAATTTTGATTCGTAATGTCATGCTGTAACTGGCGCTTGGTCTCACCTTATTTCCTCTCGGCGCTTCCTGCTCGGTTTTGCTTGTGCTGGTCATAATCGGCTTCTTCCGTGAATTTTGTTATCCCTTGTCCATTGACAACGGTATCCGACTTGAAGTCAGAGGATGTGTTAAGCTGGACCTCTGTTAAAGATAACCTTTACGCCACAAGAAAAGGGCGTGCGCGCGATTTTTTTATTTAGTAATCTGCAAAAAACTTCTGGCGCGCATTCGGTTGGCAGATGAGAGGAGAGTAGATATGAGTTCGAAGAAAAGGGATCTTGTTGGCAACTATGAAGTCACCAACGAAGGCATCGTCACGCGGCGAGAGGTCCTCTTGATGGGAGCAATGGCTGCTGCGACTGGGATGGCTGTGCACGGCTCACAAGCCGAAGCCAAAGAATCGGCAGCCGCACCTGCACAAGCAGCTGCTGTGGCGGGCGCCTACAAAGCGAAGGACTTCAACGCGCTTGCTGGCACCATGGACGGCTTCAGCGCCGGGCAGATTAAACAGCATCTCGGCCTGTATGCCGGCTATGTAGCCAAGTCCAATGCGATTCATGAGGCACTGAAGACGGTTGATCTTGCGACCGCTAACGCCACTTATTCGGCGCTTAGAGAACTTTTGATCGAGCAGAGCTTCGCACACAACGGTGTGGTTTATCACGAATACTATTTCGGCAACCTCGGCGGCAAAGGCGGCGAGCCCAAAGGTAGTGTGAAATCCGCTATCGAAGAGCAATGGGGTTCGACAGGCAAGTTCATGGATTTCCTGAAAGCTGCCGGCAAGAGCGCTCGCGGCTGGGTCATCGTCGGCTACAACACGAGGGCCGGTTATGTGGATGCCTATGCACTCGACCTGCACAACCTTGCATCACCAGCTAACATAGTACCGCTGGTAGTGCTTGATGTTTACGAACATGCCTACATGATCGACTATGGAACTGACAGAGCGAAATATCTCGAAGCCTTTATCAACAATATGAATTGGGACGTCGTCGAGAAGCGACTTTCAGTCGCCAGCAAGCATCCTGGCGGCGGTGATTCGACTAACTAATCGTTGACCAGAATATAACCAGTATCGGAGACGGCGGTGATTTCATCGTCGTCTTCTTCTTTTTTTAGAGCGAAGACTTTCAAGTCATTTCTCACGGATTGCTGAGCTCGCGATTCCAATTGTTGGAGGCTGGTTTCGAAACTGACGCTTGCGCCCCTTCGAATTTGAGATACGGTGATTGCCAACGGATTCGGGGACATAATGTTTCGCCTCCTTGGACCTCTTGGTTTTAACTTCCTCACAGTACATTAGGCGCGAGGCAAAGTATCTGGAAAGTACCGCGTTCTCGACTGAGGGATAACCCTGATCCTGTATTGGGGTGGTAGTCGGCGTTTGCGCGTTAAGCGATATCGGTTAACGCGCAGGACGAACACATCAAGCGTTCGAAATGGGGCATTGGAACGCAAAGCGATGTCGATTAACGCTCTTAGGAAAACATCGAGTGTTCGTCAAGGGAGCGGATCGTTAAGCGAACTCGGTCAAACGCGGAGAAATCTGCATGTAGTCAACTTCCGGCCCCCGGGTATAAACATAATGCCGATGCGAGGGCGCTATCATGAGTCTCGAAGACAAGAAAGACGCATATATGAAACGGATGCTTGGGTCTATCCTCATATTTGCAATCTTGGGCTGTGTGGTGTTGCTTTTGGCGACTAGCTACCTGTCGAAAGTGTTTTCCGACGTCCTACCGGCTGGTTAACGCCTAATGTCCACCGGTCTTTATTCGACCATGAACTGACGTATGTTCCGAACTTTTCTTGTCCTGCGGAGTCGAGACCGTTTTTCCGCGAAGGACAGTGTTGCTGGATTTCTTGTCTTCGTGAGGCGCTTGCTTCGTTGCCCTCTTTGAGCCTGTTTCAGGCTCGGTGACCTTCAACCTTTTCCGCAGGTCGTCCACCTCTTTTTTCAGGTCTCGCTGCGACTTTTGCAGATCGAGCAGTTGAGTTCGCAGGTCTTTGAGATTGTCGCTTGGAACGTTTACTGAGCGCAGAGATCTAATCGCGCGCTGGGCGTCCTTCTGCTGAGGATTCTTGGTAGAGGACCAGGCGAATGTTTCCAGCAGCGGTATGGCGCTTGCGTCTTCAAGTGTGCCAAGAGCTTGAATAGCACCACATTGTACTTGGGTACGGTTGTGGGTGAGGTATGTGGCTATAAAGTCGCGTACCTCCTTTTTCTTTTGCTCGTGGCGTGAGAGGAAAGCGATGGCATCCAGCGAAGCGTTGATTGTCCGGCTGGTTGCGTCAGCACCTTGCTTAATCAACATCTCCTTAATCGGTTGCGCGAAGACCGGATCTTCTTGTCGCTTCATCGCCGAGATTGCCGCTTCAGCCAGGCGATTCTGATACGACTTCTTTTGAAGGTATTCCAGGAAGCTTTGTTTTACCTGTGGATCGTTGTAGGCGCTTAAACCTGTGAGAATGGCGCATTGTATTGCTGAGTTCTTCTCTATTTTTAAACAGGTCATCAAGGCGAGCATTGCTTTGGGATTGAAAAAACCGCCAATGTTTTTGACAACAGCTAATCGAGCCCTCGCATCGGATTGATTGGTAGAAGCGATTAAGGCATCAAGAGCCTCTTCGTTGTGAATGTTCTTAAGTGTATCCGCGGCCTTGGCTCGCACGCCATAGAAGCTGTCTCGAGCAAGACAGAGCTTTAGTTTCTTAATCGTGGTTTCGTCCGCACGACCGCTAAGCTGTTCTGCGGCCAGTAATCGTCCGACAGAATCATCCTTGTCGGCAAGTTGCGAATAGAGCATTGTGGTGGAAGGTTTGAAAATTATATTGGCGAGCAAGTTGAACTCCGGATCGATGCGCACTATATCTGGTGCGCTTTCGAGACTGACGTAGAAATCTTCTTCGATTTCGCGTATCTCTACATCTTTATCTAATATGCCGGACTTCGTCTTGAATCGAAGCTTTAGGGGGAATCGCATCTTGGCGATTTTGTCTCCTGATTTTTGCTGCTGACTTATACTGACCTTTGCCAGTTTTTCGCTTTCATCCCACTCGTAGTTAACTGCCAGTTCCGGAATCGGCGAACTGAAAATCCACTGGTCGAAAAATCGATCGAATGATCTGCCGGATAGATCTTCGACAATCGAGATCAGGTCTTGGGTTACGACAGTTTGATACTTGTGCTTTTCCAGATAAGTTTTGACGCAGCGACGAAAGAGTTCTTCCCCAAGTTGGGACCGCAGCATATGAACCACCCATGATGCTTTTGCATATGCCCGGTTGTAGGAGAACTGTTCGACTGGTTCTGCGTAACGCTTATTGGCAATTGGTCGCTGATCCGAGCTCGAACTCTGAATCAGTTGGAGGTCACCATAGAGGCAGTACAGCATCTCGTCTTTTCCGTGCTGATTGCCGGCGAATAGAATTGAATAGTAAGTCGCGAAACCTTCATTCAACCAGGCATGGGACCAGTCTCTACAGGTGACCAGGTCTCCGAACCACTGATGAGCAAGTTCGTGAGAGACAAGCACTTCACTCATGTAGCCCAGATCATTGTAAACTCCTCCATATGCATAAATGGATTCGGAGTCTTCAGGGTAAAGAACGGACTCATTCAAAGTAGTAAGAGTCGTGTTTTCCATTCCGGTCTGTGTGAAACCATGAACGACAACCTGACCGTACTGCACCCAGGGATATGGCACACCAATCTCCTTCTCGAAAAAACTCAATGCTTTAGGTGTCGGTGCAAACGCTGATTGGGCGTACTTCTCGTCGCTTGGTAATGTGTAGAAAGAAAGTGGAACACTCGTGGATTGGTCCGTCAAATGCGAAAAATTTCCTGCCACCAGACTGATCAAGTAGTTGACGTGCGGCTTATCCTGCGACCATTTAATCTCGGTGAGCCCTTCTGCATCTTGCTTTTGAGAGACCATTTTGCCGTTTGAAAGTACTGCCATACCGGTAGGCACATGGCAAGTCACATCGGTCTTGAACTTCGAATTCGGATAGTCATGACAGGGGAACCAGTGTCTCGCCTCTATCATCTCTCCTTGGGAAAAGACATGCATGTCTTCCTTGGTGTATCCGTTAGATGGTGCGCGGAAGTAGAGACCATATTGTGGAGTTGCGGAATAGCGCACAAAGACTTTGTTTTCCTGACCTACTTCAATTGGATCTTTGAAGGTGATGACGATTTTCTCGTCTGTCACATCAAATCCTTTGAGTGGAATGCTTGATTTTATATCGTGGACCGTAAGGTCGATCCCGTCGAGAGTTAGCTCCTGAAGTGGCTTTCCTATAGGTGCAAACGTAAATGTAGCCGAGCCGCTCACGGATCGTTTTTCGAAATTGGGAGTGACATCGAGGGCAAGCTGTTTTATCTCTACATTTCGATCGGGTGCATACTGCATGTCAACAGGCTCTGCGCCAGGCGTGGGGTTACTCTGGCAGTGTGCGGGTGACATAGAACAGTTGATGCCGCATACAAGCAGTAAGAGTGACAGTCTCGATAATAGCTGTTGTGTATCCATTTATGAGTTTATGCCATCGGAATTCGTGAGTTTAATACAGTTTGGCTGACAAAGCTACTCGTGTCGGATTCGACTCTCAATTTTTCGACTTGCGTAAAAGCGCAAAGATAAATGCACTGTTGCACAGTGAACCAGGGTGCAAATGGCCGGATAGTTAATGTGCAAATACACCCCCTAATTGCTTGAGGAACACCCCCAATGACTATCAGAGCGCAACAAACGGAAAGTTTTAATCCTGAACCTGGTTCGACATCTTCAGCAGATGCAAGACAGATTCTCTCGGAGTTTGCTGTGGTATCGTCCGTGAATGATGCACAAAACAAAGTCAATAACACTAGCGATGGTGACAAGTCAGCGCTTCCCACCATCAACAAGGAAGCTGGCAACAACTCAATCGAAGACCTCGGAGATAAGTTGAAATCCGGCGATCTGGATAAAAATAAGCTCGATAAGGATGCCATTACCAAAAAGCTAGATGCCGGAAAGATAACACGATCGATACCGGTCACTGAGCAAGATCGCACCGATGCGAAAGAGCAATTGGCAAAAGACATAAGCGAACTGGTACCGGAAGCAGATCGCGAGTCAATGAAACAGCTTCAAAACGCTATTGTGGATGGCGACATGACGAAGCTTCAAGAGACCTTGAAAGGACTGTCCGGCGATCCTGAAAAACTTGCCACCATGTTGAAAGAAATCAACACTCGCTTCGACAAGCTCGAGGCGGGCGGTGGTCTGGACATCTCGATCGACAGTAGTGGCGATGTTCTCGTTTACAAGGAAAATGGCAACACTGCGGTTTCAATCAATCCCGCCACAGGAGCAACCACCATGCGAGCCGTCGAAAGGCAAGCAGACGGAAGTGTGCTTCTCAAGCCAGGCGAAATTATCAATCGCGATGCTGGAGAGGAATTACATAGCATCGCTGATGCAGGCACCAGAAGTCTGACCGGGTTTCACAAGCCTCAAAACACGGTCGATTCGCCCAAGCCGCCTTTCCCGACTCGACCTTCACACTTAATGACAAAACCGAGTTGGGATGAAATCAAACCCAAAATGCCACTACCCAAGTCTAACGACTAGTCTCCATCAGGTCTGGTCTATTCCAAGAACAAAAAGCCAGGCTTCTGCCTGGCTTTCCTGTGTCGTGCAAACACTTTTACTTGGTGCCGTCAACTACGAGAGAGAGTTCGATCTTGTTAGGAGCGGCGGCCTGAGCGTCTTCGAAATTAGCGAGCTGTACTTCTCCTACTTCACCTTCACTCTTCTTCGCTACTTTCACCTTTCTTCCGAAGAATACCGAAGAGCTGTTGACCATCGAGCGGTACTCTTCCAAACTCATGTTGGCTGCGCGGAAGGGGCTGTCCTCGACCGGCTTCATCGCAACCGAGATCGGTGCGGAATCACTTTCAACAGGGTAGGCATAGACGAATATTTTTTCGTGTGAAGCCTTGTCTCCGCCGTTGGCTGCGATGAAATCGAATTTGAATCCTTCGCCGCCCACTGCAATTGTCTGACCTGATTTGACGAACGGGCTTGATTGGAACTTGTTGGGATAGAGTTGCGTTAACTGCTCGCCGTCGTAGTTGAAGATCATTAGGTTGCAATCTTTGTTGGCTGATACGTTGACTTGCAGCTTTTCTCCGTCTTTGTAGTGGGGCGAATTGCCGGTCTTGTTAAGCCATGCGGTGACGATTGAATCGCCTTCGACCACGGTAGCCGTGGGTTGTTTTGTTGTCTTCGTCGCTACTGTCGTGTGCGGTTTCACAACTGGGCTTTTGGCTGTTTTCACTGTCGGCAATGTGACCTTCGAGTGATTCTTGATGTTTAACGGGGTGGTCGACGATTTTTGAATCACCACTGTCTTGGCGGCTGGTTCAATCTTGGCTTGTTTTGGTTGGACTTGCTTCGGTTGAATTTGCTTGGGCTGAATCAAGGTCTTTGTGGAGTTCTCTATCAAGGTGCCACCATAGGAGTGACTTCCGCCTATGTTTGCCGCGGGCTTAACTTCAGGGAGCTTGTCATTCTTGTTGTCGGCTGTCGTAGCTTTTGACTTTACGGTACCGACGAAGATACCGCGACCGGTACTATTCTTCAGATCTTCTGCTTTGGGCTCTTCCGGAGGCTGGAGGTTAGGCTTGTCTGTCGCCGTGGCTTCTGATTTTTGAGACTCGTCTGCCTTGGTTTGGTCGGCATCGTCAGCATAGGCTGGGATTGCAAAACAGGAAGCGACCAACATGGTTGATAGCAGTAAACTTGCTCGCTTCGTCTTCATGGTAATTAGCCTCTCTTTCATAGATTCTGTGGTTAACTCGACGCCCTTCTATATTCGTATTACCGTCCGTCGAAAATTATTAGGCGGGATCAAAAAAATCTTTTTAGCCTGGACTTTGGGCAACCGGTGGTTTAATCGCCTGATACAAAACCTCATTGGGATGGTCCTTTTTCAGGCGCAGAAGCCGATTTTGTAGCTCGGACGCGCTGATCGCGATCTGGCATGTATCGGCGCTGGTTTTTGCGGCTTCCTCTTTTGATAACAAGGACATGTCCTTAATTAGGGCGACCAGGTGAAAATTGCCTCCGGGCTTGTCGTCAATTTGGAATGGGTGCTCAGGATCGTAGCCGTGAATGACGAACGATTCGTTGCGACGCGCCTCAGCTGTAATTGACGTGAGCTTCGGGGGCGGATGGAGCTGTAACGCTATATCGTCTTGGGTGTAGTAGACGTATATGTAGCAGCTATTTCTTGATGTTACCGTAAGCCTGAGCTCATCACCAAACTTGTAGTCTTTTGCGGGTTTTTCCAAGGCTACATTGATAAGGAAATTGGGCTCGGTCTTGAAGGACCAGGCATCCTTATACTGGAAAGCAAAAACCCCGAGCGTTATGATGCCGCAGACGAGAAAGGCTGCGATGGCCGGGAGCAGGTTGATGAAATTGGGCGGTTGATTACCGGACGATTCAGGTACATCGAGTGCCATCAATGCATCGACGGAAAGAGCCAGTCGGATTGACGTCGTCGGCAGATTCAGACCAGGCAGAGTTGCCGTATCGCCGCAATGAATTGCCACTACCGACTCGCCGTCAAACAATGCCGTACCCGAGTCTCCCGGTGCCAGCGCCAAATCGTGGAGTAAGTGAAAACGATCGCTCTTTTTCAGAGGGTTGAGATAGCTGCCGATTTGCGCCAATGGAGAAAGTGATGTGGTATATACGCCCAAGTGCGAAGGATATCTAATTGCAGACAAAGTTTGTTGCTGCTCTATTGCCTTTTCGTAGGTAATAGGCAGAGGAAATGCACTTGACTCAGGATCTTTGAGGTCGACAATCAATGCGGCGACATCGAATTTGACCAACTCGCCATCGGCGTGCTGAAAGCTTGGGTGAAGCTTTATCTCCTTGATGACGTATCGATTGCCTGATGCGGGAAACTTGACGGTGAGTGACCCGGGAGACCGTGTAAATTGGTCGACTACGTGACCGCATGTGATCAATGTGTTGGGGGCAGCGATCCACGCTTGTCCCAGAACTTCGTCCCTGTCTCCTTTCGCCAGAACGATGTGGGCGAGAGCCGGTCCGAACATGTCCGGGTCTCTTGGTAGGCGGGACTTTTGATTGGTTGTAGGGGGCACTTGAAAACCTTTCTCTGTCAAATTTTTCCAGATCAATTACCATGTTATCGCAGCACCGGGGCATAAGCCTGAAAAATGCTCCAACTCAAGCGTTGTATCTGCTAAATTCTCAATAGATGAAACCGCAATCCAACAAACCAATATCAGACAAAAAGAACCAGGGCAAACTGGTATCAATCATTTTGTCTTATGTATGGGTGCCGATCGCATTCGCATTGCCGTTCGTCGCAACCCATCACATGGCTTCTCAAAACTACATGGAGATCCCGGGACGAACCCGCTACACCACTCAACCAGCCCAGTGGAGGATTGATGAGGCTCGAAGCGAGGCGCTTCGTTCGGGATGTGTGGGATTGCTCGTCGCCATTGCGATTTACGCTTTGTGGCGTGTTGACCGGATGCTTGGAAAGGATCGCCCCGAAATTGCGGGCTCATGGATGTCTTTTGTGGTAGGAGCCTTTGCTGTCTTGCTCTGGACCGTCTGGACGTGTGCAGGACACCTGATGATCCGAGCAAATGATGAGGTTAATCAGATTCCGGCCCAATTGCCTGGTCTCGAGGGCCCCAACGAGTAAAACTTTGAGCGATGTGACTAAGCGCTGAAAGGTTTATCGCTTTCGGGTCTTTATCCATTATGATTAGGTACCGGTGGTTCTCTCCTCGTATACCCACGGTTTTAAAGTGCTTTCCAGCAAAACCAAAATAGAGGCAATTCTGGCAATTGCTCCAGAGTGGCAATCGACCCTAGACAGGCTTCAAACAGAAGCTGCTGGGGATGGCAAGAATCGGTCGATTGCACCGCTGGAGCTCTTTCAAAGTATCGGTGCCAAGGCTATTCACAGTAAGCTTCTTGCTGCTCGAGGAGATGCTGACGGGCTGTTAGTCCTTCTTCGGGACTGCTACTATCAGCCGCTTTTCGCTCGAATGCTCGAGAGCAACCAAAATCTGAAGCGTTTCTGGTTTCAGCGTCGGGTCGCATCGGACGACCAGAAGCACCAGGCTCTGTCCATGTCGCAAGAGCTTGCTCAGAAGCTCGAACAAGCTCTCATCAAGCAGCTCAAGCAAGGTGGCGAGGACGGATTCAAGGTTCTGCTGCCGGCTTACGCGCAACGATCTGTGCACAATGCTGTGGTTGATCATGTCCGAAGCGAGTGGCAGTGGGAAAAAGACACCCTTCAGGATGTCAATCTAGATCCAGAACAGATTGATCCTCGCGCCAATGTAGCGGACGATCCGAAGTATTCGCCCGAAAATCAGGCCCTTTCCAACGAACAGGTTGTTCAGCTCAACAAGCTTCGCAGCAAGCTATCTGTCATGCTCGAAAATAAGAGTTTGCCGCAGGAGCCGCTAATCGTCGTCGATTGCATGTTCGGACTTGGATTGACAGAGAAGTCCAAGACCGGAATCGAGATGACTATGCGTGAATGCGCCGATCTTCTAGACATCAAGGGCGAAACTCAAGCTCGCAAAATCGCGCGCTGTCAGGTTCTACTCGATAAAGGTCTGGACATGATCCGGGAGATGATCCGCGAGAATATGCCCGGGGTCGCCAACTCATGGCAAGCGGACGTCAACGTGAATTCTGCTTCTCGCCGAGAACTCAATCATTATCTGGGATTGACCGAAGGCGAGGTAGATCGCCTTATAGAAGGAAGGCAGTATTACAGTCTCGAAGAGCTTGTCGATAGAAGGGTTCTTCAAGGCCATCGTCTTTCTGAGATCGGCGAAAGAGGCGCGGTCGCTGCGTTCGTACCCGTCTGTCTCAATGGCGCGACACGCCGCGATCTTGTAGACATTCTCGGCTGCGACAAAGACGTAGCCAAGAAGTTGGTTGAACTTCGTCCGTTCGCCAGTATTAATGATCTGGTTGAACGCAAGGTAATCGACAGGAAAGAGCTGGAGAAGTTGATAAACAACGGCGCAGTTCTGAAGGCAGCTGATGTTAGAGACAGCGAGAGGGTCAGTCTCAATTCCGCGGATGCCAAGCAGTTGGGCGATCTGGGCTTGTCCCAGGACGCAACCGCAAGGCTAATTCGAGCACGACCGTTTTTGACGTGGAACGAGTTAGAAGACTTTCTCTGCGTTGATTCGGAGACTTTTCGGAATATTCGTGAAAAAGCTTGTTTAACGAATTCGCCACGCTAATTTTCTGGAAAGCCCGGTAAACAGATC
Organism: uncultured Candidatus Obscuribacterales bacterium; assembly: GCA_964418155.1. Taxonomy (GTDB): domain Bacteria; phylum Cyanobacteriota; class Vampirovibrionia; order Obscuribacterales; family Obscuribacteraceae; genus JADYXR01. The sequence continues at coordinate 260,525 of CAYQKX010000002.1, forward strand.
GTAAACCGACTGGAAAGCCCACCAGCTAAGAAAGGTGAGAGTCATGAGTAATCGAGTTGAATTTAGCCCTGAGATAGTCAGACTAGCTCAGGCCCGGGCCGAGGAAACCGGCTCCAATCTGGCCAACGAATTGGCCCGACTGGCCGTAGAAGAAGTAATCATGAACGCCGATCCGGAGCTTGATCTCGTAATGGAACCCGAGAATGCGTTGAGTGCAATTGACTCCGTTGTCTCTGCGACAGGCGCCAATGATATCGTCGTGAATGGCCGACATATAGATGTCCGAGCAATCGACGAGAATGGGCATGTGTCTTTGTCCAAGTCTCTGGTAGGAACGCCCGCACTTTCCTCGGGGACCTTGGTTGTTTCCCTCGATGGCAGCACCACCGCATCGGTTATCGCACATATCAAGGCCGGTAGCTGGCTCAACGCCGAAGGTAAATTCGGCGACCAGGATGCTGTAAAGGTGGAAGTTGAAGCTGGTAATGATTTTGACGCAGTTGGCACCATCCATGGTATCTGTCAGAGAGTTCAAATTCCTGTCACCGTATCGAGATTGCCTGAGGAAGATGAGATTTCCAAGTTCCTCAATGCGCCCGAATTAATGATCGTAGCTCGTCAAAAGCAGATAGTTACGGCTCTGTGTGCCAAGTCCGAAGTGCGTGATATCGCCCGTGATATCAGACCCGATCTGTCTAGGGGTACAGTCAATCGCATGTTGCGCGCTCAATCGACCTGGAATCGTCGGACTGAAGAGCTGGTAGACAAAATCTCTCCTAAAATGCCGTCTCTTACCCGAGAACAATTGAAGAGACATATTAGCCTGACGGGCGAGGAATTGGGCGGTCAACCCGAAGCTCCAGCCTTCCGCAAGGCGCTGCTCAAGCGGCTATCGGCCGATGAGTTGTCGCACAGACTTGGTGGCACCGCTGCTACGAAAGTGAAGAGTCTCTATGACCAGATAACAGCAGGTCAGTCGGCGAAAGATGCCGTCAAGAGCATCTTGAAGAACAACGTAGCTGTAGACATCGCTCATGCGATCAAGACTCAGCGCGGTAGAATCGAAGGTTTCCTGGCTGCTACCTCGGAAGAAATCGGACAGGCTCTGCAGCAACTGGCTGTGCAACCTGCTTACGCTACGCACAGCAGCAACAAAGATACTGGTACTGAAACTATCAATGAAGCACTGATTCTTCTGGAAGTCGGCGAAGTAGCCGAGAATATCAGCGCGATTGAAAAGGAATTGGTCGAAGGATAAGCTTCGAAAAAATTTGCTGTGATGAACAACGCCATGGAGTCCGCCACGGCGTTGTCGTCGTCCGAATCCTCTATGACAACGGAACTTGGAGTAAACGCAATCAAATCTTTTTCGGAGGACTCTCAAAAACAGATCCAAGCCGATGGCACCGCACTGACAGCCCCGCAACAGAATTCGAACCATGTGCTACTACGTGAGAGTCTCACACGAAGCTGAATCAGTATCACGATGCGGACTATCGAGGCTTCAACAGCAGAATATGCGCGCGGTCTAGCAGGAGGATTTCTCCTGAGCCTTCCGTTGTTGTACACCATGGAAGTCTGGTGGCAAGGATTCATCCTACCACCACTTCACCTGCTCGCTTTCATCGGCGTCACATTCGTACTGCTGCTCGGCTACAACCGTTTTTCAGGCATGCGCCGCGATGCTAGCTTCTTGGAAGTCGCAATCGATTCAGTAGAAGAACTCGGGCTAGGCATTCTTCTTTCCACCGTAATCTTACTTTGCTTGAATAAGATTTGGATAGGAATGCCTTTAGAGGAGGCTCTGGGCAGAATAACCATCGAAGCCATGACCGTTGCCATTGGCGTCTCCGTCGGCACGGCGCAGCTAATGAAGGACGACGAAGATACCGGTATGGACGGAGACGGTGACAATCGCAGTAGTTTCGATCCACACGCGTTCTTTGAACAGATATTTGTCAGCTTTTGCGGTGCGACCCTCGTGGGAAGCAGTATTGCTCCGACAGAAGAAGTTTTGCAGATCGCGGTTAGTTCCTCGACGCTTCACCTGATCAGTGTGACAATTCTCTCTTTGTGCGTCATCGGAGCGGTACTCTATATGAGCAATTGCAAGGGAGCTGATGAGATTAAAGGTGGCTATCCGCTCTCCAATAAAATCGAAACGGTTTCCGTCGTGTATGCAATTTCAATCGCATCCGCCCTCCTGTTACTTTGGATGTACGGACAAGTTTCTGGCGTATCAGCGGCGGTGGTGGTGTCTGAAGCAATCGTTCTCGCGTTCGTCACGTCGCTAGGCGCATCTGCTGGGAGATTACTCATTCAATGACAACTCATACATCGAACCCAAAGAAATCTCAACCGGACGAAGACGAAAGATCATCGAGGCGATCGAAGTCGAACAAAACCGCGAACACGACAAGTGATTCGCGCGAGCAATCATCCACCCGTCTTGAGAAAAACTGGCTCGAGTGGCTTGTCTTCGGTATCAGCGTCGTACTCGTGACGGGTATGGTCGGTTACCTGCTTTATCTGGAATTTACGCCATCGAGCAAAGATTTCGATTACGAAATCGGATTTAAAGAAGCTCAAAATTTAAATGGCAGATACTTAGTTCCTGTCAACATCAAGAATAAGAGCAACCAATCTGTGCAGGACGTCGCACTGGAAATAACATCGGGTGCCGAAACGGCAGATTTGCAGCTCGATTACTTGCCACGTCACTCGCACCGAGACGCAACGGTTTTCTTCAAAGGAAAACCGGAGCACGTCGAGGGACACATCAATTCGTTCAATCTTCCGTAGCCGACACCACTTTTATGCTCAGCACCGCAACGTTTTCGAATTTCGAATTCGTATATCCATTTTAAGCAGAAACCTTTTGAGACTGTCGGAAATGTTTTTCTTGGCTAGAGTTTTTGCTTTAGCATTGCGCTAGATTCAGACTTGAAGATGTATTGCAGATCCACGCGTGGTCCATCGTTTATTCTGCGGTTAATTTCCTCGGATGGGAAAAGCACTACTTTCCCTCGCACTACAGCCGGAGCTGGACCGCTGTCGCCGTCTCGTTCCTGCCATTCTGCTTGCGCATTGTCTACGAACAACTGTCCATAAAAAGCAGCAAGAGCGGGGGTGTCAATCAATCCAAAAACATCATCAGAGACGTTCGCGCTGCCATCTAGGTCGAGCGCGATTCTAGCTGCACTCTCAACACTTCTAATGAACGACTCGATCGTTTTTGCACCATTCTTTCCTGAATCGAGAACGACGCCATATTTTTGTGCTTCTTCAGAAGCAGTTTTCACTTGTTTATTAATTTCTCTTACGTTTATCATATTGAGTTCTCACTCACTGGCGTTTGTATTTTTCAATTTGCGATAGTCCATACGGTTTTCGCCAAATTATACAATCAAATTTTGACGCAACCGTAGATGTTCACTTCCACTTCACCTCGTGACTATAAGATCGAGAGATGACAACGTGTGAAATATTCGAGATGAGATCAATAATAAAAGCGCCCGCTCAGCAGGTGCTTGACTGGCACTGGCACTCTGGAACTATGAAGAAACTCATACCACCGTGGGAGAAAGTTTCCATAGTCAAAACTGCGGATGGTCCTCAGGATGGTCAGCGAGCAATTTTAAGAATGCATATTGGTCCGGCTCATCTTGATTGGGTTGCGGAACACTGTAACTATATTGAAGGTAAGCAATTCGCGGACAAACAGATAAGCGGACCATTTTCGTATTGGTTGCACACTCACATTGTCGAACCAAAAAGCGATAGTGAATGTGAGCTTATCGACCGTGTTGAGTACGAATTACACTTCCACGCATTTAGCAATCCTTTCCTTGGAAGTTGGACGCGCGATAAGCTTAATCGGTTATTTAAGTTCCGACATCAAGTAACAAAATATGAGTGCGAGAAAACAGCATCAAACTCACGATCACAATAGTCGGACGCGAGTCTCAGTCGACTATTGTGGTATAAATTGTATTCGATTTTTGATTATTGCGCCTTTCAGGAGGCACGGCCGACTCGAGGACCAGTCATGGACGACTTTGTGGCATTCTTTCGGCGATGTCGCGCCATGCTCTTGGAAGGTGAAAGAATAGATAGATTCAAGCCACAGTTTGGACACATCTTCCCCTGTGTCTCTAATCATCATGGTAGAAGAAAGTCTTCTAGGATTGGATAAGACGAGTACTTTGCCGTCTCCAATTCCAGGCGCGGAGTAAATTGTCTGTCTTACTCAAGATTTCCGCGGACCAGGTGTCAATTGCAATCGGGGGAAATGCGTATAAGTCGACTGGTATCAAAACCCTCATTTGATGCAATCTCTACCATATGCTGATACTCGTCCTCCGTGAGTGAGTTTGTACGCGCCAAAAACCAAAGGTAGTGCCTTCGGGGTTCTCCCACTATCACGCGCTTATAGTCATCGTCGATGTAGACCACGCAGTAATCGGCCCAGACGAATGGAGCTGCCCTAAACAACTTTGGAGCAAACGTCACTTTCAAATGTCCGGGCTTCGCAACTCGACCAATACCTCGCGCTTCTTTGATTTCCCCATCGACAGATGTACATCGATTGACCACTTCTAGATCGCCGTCTTTTTGTATCCTATAAACGGCGGTGATATCTTTAGAGCATTTTCTCTCAAACCAATTTGGCAAGCGTGCTATCTCATGCCACTGTCCTTGGTATCGCGTTAAGTCCAGGTTCTTCATGGTTCGAAGAGTTTTGCCTCTGGCCTGAGCATATTGCGCTCCGAGCAGCAAGCTGACAATGACCAAGAGCAGCGACTTTCGCTTCGACAACATTAGATTCGTACCTCGGAAGCTTGTAAACGAGCCGTGAAAAGACGCAGGTATGATCGCCATATTTCATCGTCAATCGAGTGTGTCTCGAGAGCGCTCTCTCTCAGAAACTGCAAATGAAATGATCTTTCATCATACCGATTTTCTAAGATAATTGCACTCATCGGCTTTATCCGGCTTGTCTCAGGAGCCTTACCTTGTGGGAGCAATAAGCTTTTCAAGTGAGCGTGATGCATTACATGCGCATGTGTTGCGATTGCAAAGGTTCCGTTCTGAAAAATTGCAAGTGAGAAGAACAGTGCCATTGCAGGCGGTGCGACCGGCTTCTTGCTAGGATGCCGCTGGATTGAGCTTTTCTACGTTGGAATAATCAGTGCTACAAGCGCTGGCTATTCCGCGAAGCATACCTCCAAAAACTAGATTGTGAAGTGGTGTCACCAGCCACCAGTAAGCGAGTCCGGTGAGACCGGAAGGAAGAAATTTGGCAGTTTGTTTTATTCGGACCTTTGTTTCGCTAATTTCTTCGATTGAAAATTCTAAAATTGCTTTTCCTGGTAGCTTCATCTCCGCGACAAGCGACAAGCGTTTCCCGGGCTCCAGTGCCGCAACTCGCCAAAAGTCCAGCGCATCACCGGGTCGTAGGTTGTCTTCGTTGCGTCTACCTCGGGACATTCCGACACCACCAATTAAACGGTCCATCCACCCACGAAGGCGCCAGAGCCAATTTCCGTAGTACCAGCCAGTACGACCTCCGAGCCTGACTATCGGTCGCCATGCTTCACTGGCAGAGGTTTCCACAACGATAGCACGGCTGTCTTGGTATAGAGTGCCACCAGCCCACGTTGGATCGTTGACGGAGAACCACTCCGGCGGAACTGTACCGGCGTCTGTCCAATGACTTTCTACGCGGGCATATTGGATTTTCGTAATGGCAAGCTTGATCGCCGTTCGACAATCGAGCAGCTCCTGCGGGATGAGATCCCTGATTCTCGACTCTTCGCAGATAGCTGGGTTGCGGAGCCCTTCAGCTAGCGGTCTCGCGATGTAAGATGGTACCGGCGTGACTAAATGTATCCAGTAGGAACTCAACCTCGGAGTGAAGTATGGGACTGCCACGACGAGACGTCTGCCGAGCTCGGCTTCCTCTGCATAGGTGTCCATCAATTCCTGATAAGTGACAACTTGTGGACCGCCGATGTCGTAGGTTTGACCAGTAGTCGCTTTCTCATCCAAGCACCTTAGCAAGTATTCGAGCACGTTTCTCACAGCGATCGGTTGAGAAGGCGTGCGAACCCAGCGGGGCGTGAGCATTATGGGCAGCCTGTCTACCAGGTACCTGAGTATTTCAAACGAAGCGCTACCTGAGCCGATTATCATTGCGGCTCGCAGCACTGTGACCGGCACAGACCCACTTTTCAGAATTTCTGATACCTCTGCGCGAGACTTCAGATGAACGCTCAAGTCATCGCCCTCACCCCCGAGTCCACCCAGGTAGATGATGCGACCGACCCCTCGGAGCTCCGCTGCTAGCGCCATATTTCGCGCTGCGACTCTGTCTGCGTCAACGAAATTTTTGTGCTGTGAGTTCATCGAATGAACGAGGTAGTACGCCGCGCTACATCCCTCGCACGCGTTTTGCATCGCCTGTTCATCGAGCGCATCGCCGGCGACCAGTTCGATTCGGGGGTCCGAAGCCCAGGAGCAGCCCCTTAATTTCTGCACGGAGCGCGACATCGCTCGCACTTTGTATCCGTTCTCCAGGAGGCGCGGCACCAGGCGCGCTCCAATGTAGCCTGTGGCACCGGTCACCAGGATTGTTCCTGACCTGCTCGAGATGGAATCATTAAGCGGTAATTCCGAACTCAACTTCAACGCTCCTTCGAACCAGAGTCTCTCAACACTCTCAGTACTGGCTACTTCTATTCTAGTCAAGGAGGGTGAACGTCTCGTGAACAATAATGCAATCTGATTTCTGATTTTTTTCCGAGCTAGAAACACTCCAGTTAGTTGAAGACTATCGCAGAACCAGAGCTTATGCTCCAGCGGCAAGATTCATAGAGTGATAGCCAAACTGTTTTCTCAATGAAAAATGGCTCCAAAGATTCAACGCTCGTTTTGATCCTTGATGCCATCTCGTCGGAGAGTTCTCCATGCGCCAATTCGATTCCCAGTTCTGGCGCTATGAAAATCAGCTCTTCCAAAAGTTTTTGGCTTGAACCAATTAGTCCTCCAGGTATCTCGACGGTGTCGGAAATTAATGGGTCTGCAAACTCGATGGGAACATAACATCCTTCGCTGTCCGAATGGCAAAGTAAATGGCTTTCGCACATGGCAATTTCGTCAATTAGATCGTCGTCTTCGGCAGGGTCTTCGTCGTCTGGTACTCGAGTCGGTGTCCAATCTGGATTAGCTCTCTTTTTTGCATAAAATCTCCTCAAGTGATGAATATGCGAGTACGGAAAACAGTCCGAAATAGACCGAGAAGAGAAGGGCGGCAAAGATCTGGGCTCATCGTGCAGGGAAACTCCGTTTTCCTCCAATGCTTGATTTATTGTTGAAAACATTTGAAGAGCAAATTCGCTTCCTTCTGGATCCGTTGTGATGAGGTCAGCCAAGAAGCCGACAGTTATGGCAAGACTCATTGATAATCCACTTCGATTGGTACACGCGCAAACTGCCATGAAAGTTTACTCGATAGCCGCGCCACTTTTCATAGCTGAAGAACTGGCGAATTTCTGACCGTAACACGAACGTCGTCTTTGTTTGTTTAAAACTATCGCCATTGCAATCTGTGATTTAGCTCTTCCTGTCTATAACCAAGTCAATTATAGTTCCTCCGGCAGTCATAGTATTGACAGCGCTATCCATTGCGATGATCGTTGGATTCTTTGGCGATGTTTAACAGCTCTGCGAGATAGCCTTAGACAAGATTCTAACTGGCGCTCGTAGAAGTGATCACCAAAAAGATAATGAATCATATGAACCAGGTCGGATTCGATATCTCGAAGACCGGTCCTTGCAGGGAGCTTTAGCTTTGGATCTACGGTCTTGCCCTCAGGGTATCGGTCTCTTGTTGGTCGGCCACAACCGGTCACCAAATTGTCACTCGCGCTCACTAGTATCAGAGGTGCTCGAAACAAACACTTTGGATATTGATAACGTCCTCGTTGTGAGCGGGATAGTTGGCTGTACTACAGAAAATCGCTTGACATCTAGCTTTTACTATCTGTGAAAACCAGCACGAGACCTCGGATATTGCGCTTTCGTAGCCGCTTCGAATCCATTCTGCCGCGTCAATATTGCAGTTTCGGGGAATATAAAGTTGGGCGTGGGTGAGTCGATAGAGGAAGGCAAATGGGAGACTCGGCAAATGCCACAGGCACGCCTGATGACATACGAAAAAGCAAAGATCCGCTCGATGCTGCACCGTTGAACTTGCTTGATCAGCGGTTTTCGACTCCGGACTTATCATCGGAAGACGAAGATGATGATGCTGATGCTTCGCTCAATCTCGGGTCCGAGGCTGATGAAGAGTTCGATACTCGCGGGCAGAAAACACCTGCTCAAGCAGCTGTTGCTGAAGTACGGGATCTGCTAGGCTCTGACGAGATCGACTGCGGTCCTGGCGAAGAGCAGACCGGAGAACTGGATGATCCTGAGAATCGAGATTCGACCGTCGGCGAGCAACCTCCGAAGGAGCTTGTCGAGAACCCGCTACCCCAGGATTCACCCGCCGATAGAAGTGGCAATGCAAAAAAAGTCGCGGACTATGATTCTAAATTCGAATTTGCAAAAAGACGCCTCGATTCCACTATCCAGACAGCACTAACAGACTCGAAAACAGGCAAAGATGCCTTGACCTCCCGTCAGACCCAATCGATAACTTTGATGGACTCGATTGGTCAGCAGCGTGCGGCTGCTGAGAATGGTGGGGACAAGGATGCTGCGGCCGCGAAAGAGAATGAGCTGGAGATGAATTATGGTGCGATAGAAGTACAGAGTCTCCAACAGTTGGAGAAGCTTCCGTCGCGAGCACGGGATCTTCAGGTTCTGAACGGTTGCTTCCTCATATCTAACGGTAAAGATGAGAATGTTCGAGCCGGAGAAAAAGCGCTCGCTGAGTTGGTGCGAGATAATCCGTCGTTGGTCAAAGATGAAAAGTTCAGAGACAGCGTCATGCGCGCGTACTCTGAAATGGCTGCTATGAGAGACGCTCGTGGATTGCCTCCCTGGTCCACCCAACTCAAAGTCGACGACATCCTTCCGGAGCGTAAAGCTGGTACTACCACTGGTGACCTTTCTCTTGGTCAATTGATGGAGAAAGCTAACGAAAAATTCTTCAACGAAGGTATTGAAAATGCCCTGCCATTGTTCGATCAGGCGCTCGACACAGTTGAGACTAGCCGAAACAAAACAGACAGAGAACGGCTGGCGCTGTTTGTTCAGGGGATCTCTCTGGATGCACAGATTGCACAACGGGTTTTTGCAAAAACAGATGCTGCCGATCTCGCAGAGCAGCGGGCAGAAGTTAGTGGCAAAGAAGAAAGCTCTCTCAAAGATTCGAGTCAGTTGCTCAATCAGAGCATCGCAGCTGGTGTCAATAAAGCTTTCGCCAAGATAGCCAGTGGAGACGCTACTCAGTTCTCCGAGGCTAAGAAAGATCTTGCGAAATTTCTGGAAGAGCATCCGTCCATTGCGTTCAACGACGAGTTCAAAGAGTCCTGCCGAAATGCGTTCAAGGCGCATTATCAGGGTCGCAGCGCCGACGCCGTAGCTGGTACTCCGCCGGTCAAACCGCAGGATGCTGCTCCGGCGGCGAAACCACAGGAAGGAGCCCCAGCGGCGAAGCCTGGCGAGACCGATGCTTCGAAGTCGACTGATTCAGCTCCTCCGGCCAAAGCCGAGGAGTCAGGTCCCGTCAAGCCAGACGTTTCTGAGCCAAAGACTGGAAAACCTCAGTACAAAGGCGATTGGATGGCCGACGCTAGCAAATTGATGGTCGACGATGATGTGGAAGTCAAACCTTACGCCGTCGATACTGCCACTACTGTCGGTGTCACTGCGTTCGGTATCGGCATGGGCGTGGTCGGGTTCTTGCGCGCTCGATCGATTCAGCGGGCCGCTCGAGAACTTAAGTCCACTGTTGACAAGGCCCATGAGGTAAAACCATTTGAGACTAAGATGCCCGTGCATCAACAGGGGGACTCAACTTTCAAGGTACAGGGCGAAGCTTCTGACGGGAGAGTTGTCGTCAAGACTTCGAGGGCGCCGGTGACTGACGCGAGCACGCCATATGCTGAAGTGAAGCCGGACAAGTTCAATCCAAAGAAGGGCGAGTTCGGAGACTACACGCCTATCACGGTCGATGGTGAGAAATACTACGCCTCGAAGGATGGGGTCGTTTTCAAGCATGAGGGCAAACTGCTCAAGGAGACTTCAGCGACTCGTGAGATCCGTCTGCTCAAGCCTGAGGATTATGCAAAGCAACGAGTGACCAGCGCTATGGACGTCACCGATTCAGGCGATCTAGCACGGATGGTTAGCGAACGCACATTTGAAAATGGGCGAGGTCCACGATTCGAGCGCGTCAACCACACAGGAATCGCTGACTCCCGACGCGTTGACGCAGGACTGAGAAATGCTGACTGGAAACCTTACATATCCCTCGGGGAGCACGGTCAATCTTTTGTAAATCCACCACTCTCGTTGATGCGCGCAGAAATACAAGGTGGACGCCTTGATTTCACTGGTTTGGATTCGATTCCTGCCGATGCCACCATCACGCTCAGCAATTCGAAGGGCGGCAACTGGTGTCTGTCCGTGGACAAGCCTGGGATCAAAGGCGATCCGGTTAATTATGCCACCATGGTTCTTGCTCCCGAGAAAGTTGGTGGTATGGAGACCGGTCGAGAGCGAGTGCTCCACGTTCAACCCGGAGAGCCCTTTCAATCCGTTGATACAATCTCGACTTTCCAAATGGTCTCAGCCAGTGCTCAGCTGAACAATGCCGGCATCGGTATTGCCGGTGCAGATCGTGAAGCGCTGTTACGGAACACGCCTCAAAAGTATACCGTCACGTTAGAACAGGCGAAGGCACTAGGATTCAAAACAGTACGTGTCGACAATCAACTTAGCCAGCTTACACGCAGCGGCAAAGTCGAGTCGATAAATGCATTCGCCGACTCGCTCGAGCGCGCTAAAGATGTGGAGTATGGTGCAGATACGGTCAAGCTCTTGCGAGATTCGGCTCGTGCAGTCAATGATTTCAAGCCCGGTACCAGTGATCCTCAGAAGCTTGCCGAATTGATGAGGGCCTGTGCTTCGGAGAGTCTGACCCTTTATCAGTTAAGTCGGTTTGATGAATCCGTAACGTTTAACGAAATACATAGGCAACTCGAAAAAATGGTGCGCGATGCTTGTGCCGAAACGCTTGATTCAAAACCGCAAGAGGCGTTCCGCAGATCAGTTGTCGCCGATGCTCGAACTTCGGCAGACTACGTATCCAGATTTGCAGGAGCGGATGGAGCTTCCAACGAGCAGGTGCAAGAGCACAAGGCCCGGCAGGAAGCGGCCCAGAAAGTCGCCGAGTTGGTTGAGACGAAAACAGCTTCGGGCGAGCTCAAGCATTCAGAAAGCTCGTACTCCGATTTAGCCACTGCGATTGACCGAATGGCAATTGCGAATGATACCAGTAACCCGCAGCTCGCGACTGCCTTCAGAGAGCAAGCCGAGAAGGTGCGAGACTTCGGCAAGAATGGCTCGACCACCGTCGACGGGATGCGATTGTCCTACACCGAAGGTGGAAAATTGGATGCAATCGCCTATCGAGACAAAATCTATCAGCCTGGATCTGTCGAACTCAAAGACGGACATCTTAAAGGCAAGGGCGATGTGGAGGGATGGCTGCGGCGCAACCCTCAGCGTGTCTTCGAGTTGGCGCAGCAGTTGTCGTCCGGGAATGTCACTACTTTTGACCCCTCTCTGGGACCGGCGGTGATGGCAGCGGCAGATGGTCTCAAGGAGATGACGGCCCAGCAGATTCATGACGGTTTAAGCCAAGTTCTCGAACTCGAAAAGGCTGCGGTTAGAGATGGAAAAACGCCAGTGGGTTTGCGATTTTTGCACGCCACGGGTGTTACTAGCAAGCCGGAAGGCGCCGTAGAAGGTCTCAACGATCGGATCCACCGAGGCCGAGACAACTACCGTCCACAGTACTATTCTGATGGCGACCCGACTGCAATCGATAAGCGATGGAGCGGTCTGGAGACCGGCAAAGACCATGCCGAGGTTGATCGTAACTGGCTTGCCGATACTACAGGCAAATTCTCCGATGGAGTAATAGTCACCAAGGACGGTGCTGTGATGGCGGTCGGCGATGCGAAGTCCTGGTTGAAGGAGAATCCACTCCGTGTTCTTGATGTCGTGAAAATGACAGGACAGAACGAGACGATCGGACTCAATCTGATCCAAGATCTCAAGGAAGTCGCTGCGGATCTTAAGAACGTAGATCGCGGCGCGCTCTTCGACAAACTGGCTGAGTGTGTCGATCCGAAAGCGCCGGGTGCTGCCGAAACGCTTAAGTTCATGGAATTCTTGGATTTGAAAAATCAAACTTTCCCTGACGCCGATTTCAGTACCCCTGAAAAGGCCCGTAGTTGGCTTATGGCAGAACGAATTAAACAAGCCGTGTCTGCCACTCCTGACGCATACATGCACCAGTTGTTGAGCACTAGAACACCCGGTAACCGCATGGGTTCCTACTGGGAGACCGTGGGCGACGGCAAAGTAGCCACGCCTGAATCACTGGCTCGCGCACTTCAGGGGCTGGATCTGAAACCTTATAATCCAGTTGATGCGAACGGTCAGCCTATCATCAAGCCACCGGCTAGAGCCTTCCAAGCTGAGATGCCGGGCGGAAGAATGGGTCTTGTCGAACTTGATTCACTTCCTCCTGATACGAAACTGAGTCTCGTCGATCCAAAAGGTACAGGTGCCTGGTCGCTTTCAGTGGAAAACGGCAATGTCGTAGGTGCAGAAACCAACAAAGTGACATTCATTGTTGGACCAGACACTGATGCTCAAGGCAAACCCAACGGCAAAGAATGTATATGGACGATCCACCCGGGCGACCCTGTCTCGCCATCACCTGTTAATGATGCGGCCCTTGTCACTGCAAATCAAGCACTTGCTCAGCAAGGCAAAGATTTGACCGGAATAGCTACGCAAGGAGGCATACCTCCGGCGGAAGTAGGTAAGCCCCGCACCATCACTGGTGTCACTGTAGAGCAGGCAAAAGCACTTGGCTTCGGACTTGCAAAAGTGGCGACTCCTCACGTGGCGCAAGTCGATCGCGCGTCGCAGATTGCTTTGCTGCAAGAGCAGGCGAGCCGCTTCCCTAGAACCGGTGGTTCTACTCTGGATGAAGGCGCCAATAGGTTACTGACCGATGCCGCCAAAGCTGTTAAACAGTTTCAACCTAATGCCACTCAGGGCGATCGTATTCGCCGATTGCATACCGACATGAAAGCTATGGCAACCAAGCTGACGGAGGCCGGCCGATTTGGGGATGCTATTTTGTTCAACGAAGCCAGCTCAGCTATCGAGCCGATGGCGGCACGAGCCGAGGCGAATAAGGTTATCTCCGATATCAAGGCTAAAGCGGTTGGAATGGATTACGGTCATCCCGTTCGTGACCACTACATGAAGACCGCTGTGTATATGGAAAAAGTCTTGAACAGAGGCGGATTCTCCGACAATCACTGGGGCTACGATATGATGCGTCAGGTGATGGACGCTCGTCTGCAACATGCCAGAGTCATGGGACAGAGAACCGATGCCTACGAAATGGCGTCGGCCGGACTGAGAAAAATTTGCGAGTCGATGCCGGAGGCGACGACAAAAGTTGGAGAGCCTGGCATTGCAGGAGACGTTGCTGGTTCACTGAAATATGCCGATGCTTTGACCGGATTCGAAGGGCACACGGCGGCTGAGCTTCAAGGCGCCCATAAGGGTGGTAACGAGGCGGCACTACGGGTGGTGCAGCAGGCCGAAGCTAATCCACAATTCAAACGGAACGCCTCCGGATATGCACTTATCTCTGACTTGTTGTATGCTGAGGCTCGAACCAGGACTGCGCAGGCTGACCTTCTAGCTGATCGAGGCGATGTCGATTACTTGAAGGTTCAGCGAGCCGAAGGAATTGCGGAAGTGGCTAATGTCATCGCCGCCGAGGGGCATTCCCGTCACTCTCGTGACATCAATGCCGTCGACAATATATTCCAAGCGGCTCGGGATGCTGGCTCAGGAGCGATAGACGAAGCAAGATTCAAAGCCGTGCAACGCGACGCTGCCAGTTTAAAGGAAATCAGTCCTCAAGCCCTCCACACCGAAATCACCAATCTTTTATTGTCTGACAAACCTGCCGAAGGTCTGGAGTTACTGCGGAAGGCCGGCGTGCTCCAACAGATCTTGCCCGAAGTGGCCGGTTTGGACGGAGTGGCTCAGGATGTTAGAACTAATCCTGAAAATAACGTTTGGGAACACGTCAAAATGAGTGTCGAAACGGCGAGTCGCGAAAGTCACCATCTCACCGAACCACAACGAAAGGCTCTAGTGTGGGCTGCACTGTTAAAGGAGACCGGCACAAAGTCTACTCAGGTAGTAACTCCGGTGGAGGGACAACCTCCACGAGTAACCAATCCCAATTCTGAGCACGTCAGTGCAGAACATGCCAGCAGAGTTCTCGATCGATTCAACGTTCCAATAGCCGATCAAGAGTTGATTGTCGATCTTATTTCCGAACACAAAGACCTTCGCGGTGGTGCGTCTGAAGATAAGGTGAGAGAGCTGAGCAGCAACCATGGAGCCGACGCAGTCTTATTTGGAGAATTGCAGCGTGTCGATGCTCTCAGTCGAGGTGTTCATACAAAAGAACAATATGATACGTTGAAACTTGCTGACAGTAATCTACCGAGTCCGGTGAGACCCGACGGCGAGCCTGTTTCGCGTGAACAATATTGGTCTAAGACTTCGCACCAGGTAGATTTTCAAGCGCAGATCGTTAAGATCGAACGCGGTGACGGTCCTGCTGAGGCTGGTTCTGCGCCGGCTGAACTGTTGCAACGCATGGGGCGAACCGTGTCAGGCGACGCCACTGCGAAGGGTGTTGTTAGTCCTCACAACACCGGAGACCACCAACCGACCGCCTTGTTAGAGCAGGCTAAGCGATTTCCTTCTATCCAGGATGGTGTCAAAGCGCTCGTGGATCAAGGGCGGCTGGACCTGGCTAGTAAGATTCTCGAATTGAGCGGTCAAGGTCCGTTGCAAACGCGAGCAGAGGCTCTATTGACTGATCCGCGACGACTGAGCGACCCAAGCAAAGTAGACTTGTTGGGTGAACTCGTTGGATTCAAGAATCCTACACCTGCCACCGCAACTGGTGCCAAAGGCGAATACAGTTATGTCACGATGAGTGGTAGTGCCACTATCGATGATGGCGGTGCGACAGGCGAGCGCCACGATACACTCAGCGAACCGAAAGCCGCCAGCGGACGGGCAGCGCCGGAGGTTATGGTCACTATTTATGAAACCGGTGCCGATGGAGTATCCGTCGAAAAACGCGTCGCACTGAAAGACGTGCCACCCGAGGAGTTGGGCAGGAGGCTGTCAAGCCTGTCTGAAGAACGATTGGCTGGCGAGATACGAACAACCGAAGAGCAAATTCGCACCGCCGAGAAGGAGCAGCGCAATGGCGATCTTGAAGTCCATCGTCGCCGTCTGGCGGACCTTCATGAGATTCGGTCCCTGCGCGACGGTTACATCGCGGCCGAGAAGTCAGGCGGAGGAAAACATTTTATCGAAGGTAAGAGATCCGCATTTGAAGGAAAAGGCGCGGCACTTGCGAAAGTTGGCCTCCTGAGCGCCATGCTTTTATTGTTCAACGAGTTAGTGCCGGATGTACAGCTCAAAGGCGCGAGCGCGGGCAGTCGCCTCCGACCGCAAGGAACTTGAAATAACGCTACAGCATCTTGATATCCGGCTTTTGATATTGCGGCAGCTCGTTTTGTCTGCAAATGCCCGTGGAATAATGAATTGGGGCAGGTGTGCGTTCTCGCCGCCCTCCCAGTGGTCGCCGAGGTCTGGCTATGGCGGAAAAGGACAAGGCTCAAGATTCTTCAGCATCGACCGATACCGATGTTGATGAGCTGTTTGCTGCCGATACTGATACGAAGAGCTCGACCACACAAACCACCACATCTACTCTAACCGGGACTGACGAGAAAAAAGATAGCACCGGCACGATCGCGCCCGCCGACACCGATGAGATCGGCGACGTTGGCGATAGCACTAGTGGTACCACAGACGATGAGCTCGGCGATGCTGAGGCTTCATTTCGCTGCTATTCGGATGCAGAAAGTTCTACGTTAAGTCCGTCTACCAGGAAGCTTTCCACGGAAGAAGAAGAATTCGCATTTCTGGATGCGTTTAAACAGTTGCTCGACGGAAATGTAGAGCCGACCGCGCGAAAAGGTAATGGTACCGCCAATGATGGCGGTGATTATCCTATCGCTGCAGAGCCTGCTGATACGAACATAGATGCGGATACGAACATAGATGGTGATGAACCTGCCGGTGATGACGCAGTTGTGCGGCCAGTAGAACGTGTTAGTGAGGAGGCGTCTGCTCAACTCGAGTACCTTGAACTGCTTCAAAAGCTGATTGATGCTCCTTTTGAGAATGATGTTGATATCGACCCCAACGACGAATTCGATGACGATCTTAACGACGATCTCGATGACGATAGTTTGTCCGCAGAAGGTGAAACCAGTGGAGAGAATAGCCCAACACCTAAACCTAATGCTGATGATTCAGATTTAGATGACGATAGTTCCTTCGTAGATGGCGCGAGCGAGCCAGTTCGTGAGAAGGCTCCCGCACCAAAGCCCGTTGTCGATGAATTCGATCTGGATGAAGACGGCTGGCCTGTGCAGAAAAAGGGCACTAAAGGAGAAAAACCAGCGACTCCTGAGGGCGGCGCGAAACCGGCAGTTGGACCGCAACCTGCCGTGACGCCGAAGACGCCGACGGGATTGCCACCTGAAGTTACGCCGAAGCCGCCGACGGGATTGCCACCTGAAGTGACGCCGAAAACGCCGACGGGATTGCAACCTGCCGTGACGCCGACACCTTCGACGGGAACGCCACCTGAAGTGACACCGAAGCCGCCGACGGGAACGCCATCTGAAGTGACGCCGAAGACGCCGACGGGAACGCCATCTGACGTGCCGCCGAAATCTCCGACGGTAACGCGAACTGAAGTGACGTCGAAGACGCCGACGCCTGAAGTTTTGCCGCAACGACTGACTGGTCAGCCACCCGAAGTGATTAAGACACCGGTCGTAACGCCGACAGACACCAGTGTTCCCCCCAAACTCGAAAAAGTCGATGTGAAAGAGTCCGAGGCCTCGGTCGCAAATCGCGCAAAAGTTGCCGCCATTCGCGACGACCTCGATGGTTTTTTGGCAAACACTCCCGGAGACTCCACACCAGTTGACGACAACACTCTTCGAGACAAGATAAAAGCCGGCGCATTTGCTAACCTCAGCATTCCGGAACTTCGAGCTGCGCTCAAGCTGGAAGCGGAAGAACCCGAATTCGGCCAGGGTACGGGTTTCAAGGCGACCGAAGAAGCCTTTCGACGAAGCAATCAGTGGATCAACGGAATGGTCATCAATTCCCACGCCTTGCTCGCGAAAGCCAGGATCAATAGGTCTGGCGGCGATCCAATCACGCTGAGCACTGTCGGAACCGATCCGCTAAAGCCCAACGAAGGATTCGCTCATCGCCCAGAGACCTTCTCGCAACTGTTCGTTGATGGCCAATTGGATTTGAAAAAATTCAAGGAAATGACTGATTCAGGTCAAATCAAGACCAGCTTGATTCTTGAGCCAAAGGGAATTCCAACTGTCAGTGATCTTAATAAGATGAGCAACAGTTCGGAGTGGATTAAGGTCAATGAACCGACCCTGAAAGAGGCGATGGAGCGGGTCTACGCGAATGGTCAGTACAGAGTCTTAACTGAGATTTTTGGAATCGACAAGCCTGGTTGGGCGCCTCCGAAAGAGGCCGCCAAGCTTGAAGCCTATAATGCGCGAATGAATGAAATGCTCAACCTGGTCTTTCGCGTTCGCAACTATGCTGAAAGTATTCAATCGCTCAACAACGTCGGCGGAGACTTCAAATCGGATGCGCTGGAAAAACTGAAGAAGTTGGGTGATGTCGGATTTGACTCGGACAACCGGCGAGTCACAAAAATGGTGCTTCGACTTCCCGACTCGCTTGATGCGACGCCGGACAATGAGCGAGTTTTGCAGCCGATTCGAGATTGGTTGGTCGAAAACAGTGAGACCGCCGATCAGGCTGTGAAGGAATACGAAAAGTCCAATCCTCTCCGGGTAAGTGATGTGCCGATGAAGGGTACAGCCGGATTGGATGTTCACGGCAACCTCGTCTACGCACGCGATGAAGAACTCAATCTTATGTCGTTGGTCACTGCCGACGGCAAGACCTTCAATCGCAACGTCCATGGAATATTGGTTGACAATGATGGCAACCAAGCAACACCCGAGCAGCTCAGATCTGTCGACAGAGCAGTGTCGACAGGACACTTTGATTACTTGACTCAGAACTTTACTGCGACCGCTGACAAGGATTCTACATACCAGATTACCAACACTCGCCACCTCTACCAAGATCATCTTTTGAATCAACAAAACTTGTTGGGAATTCATCAGGGCAGCATTACTGATACTAGAGCTCTGAAACCCTGGCAGTATGCACTTGTTCAAGGGCAGTCTGGGCGTTCGGAATTTGTGAGAGCAGACCGCCTCAACGAATTCAAAACTATTCAATCGTTTTTTCATTATGGCGCGAAGGCCGCTGGTATCGCCCTCGATGCCGGTATGATAGCCAGTGGCACCATCGGACTGAAGGCCGCAACGACACTCGGTAAGGCTGGTCTGATGACCACGAGTGCTATGACAAAAGCCGTTGGTATGAACGCTTTTAGAATTGCGCTTGGTGCCGGCGGGTTTCTAGATCCAGTATTTCGGCAAATGGGTGAAACCGGTCAGACGATCCGTGAAGCTCGTCATATCGCTATCCTAACAGATGTCACCGGCAATTTGGCTAACGGTGGCCTCGGCAAAATGTTACTACGTGGTGGTCCGCTACTCCGGGGTGAGGGTGCAGCTGAAGTGGCTAAACTCATCGAGAAGACTGCCTGGATGCACAGAACCGAGCAGGTGACTAAGGCTGCCTTTATGGGCGGTGATGCTGTTTGGCTCCCGCTTATGGGGCAGAGTGCCAGCTACAAGATCGAACGCATGTATGGTAACGATCCGGCCGACGAACTGAGGGAGTCCGCGCATGCGCGCGGTGGTGGAGTTGGCGACAGCAAAAGTGGTTTCGCCAGCGGTGGCTCCGGAAAAGTCGATGCGGCCGCTGCCGCCAAGAGCGCTTTTAATCTCTACGGTTCTCTGCTCGGCGACCAACAGGCGACAAAAATGTTTGACGCCACCAGATCCGCCCTGGAAACCAACGATGAGACGAACATCAAAAAACTGCGAGACACTTCGCTTGTGGGTTTGTTTAACCCATCAGCCGAAGCGTTGAGCAAGTATCGTGAGACTCATGGTGGAGTGAGAAGCAGTAGTGTCGCTTCAGGCACGTTGCCGACTGAGATTCAACCAAACTCTAAAGAGAAGGTTGCGGACCTCATTGGACTCTTGTTTCTCGCGCAGAAAGACGGAAAGCTACCTGAGGATGGCGTACTCGCTCGAAGAACATTGGAGGTGCCAGGGTACTCATACACCATAGCCGGTACCGAGCGCACGCCGCCTCAAACAGTCCATGTACCAGGTGATACGGTCGATCAGAAGGTGACGGTCGAGCAGGTTCGCCGAGAATTAGAACGCGCTGCACTCGATGGTAAAGACCCGCAGTCTCAAATGGTGGCTGCTGACGCCCTCTGGCGTAGCGGGATGATGGCGACGGGAAAATATGCGGGTGTTTGCCTGGATATCATTCAGACGCAAGGTGACAAGACTATACAGGCAAAGGCTTTTAGCCAGCTTTCTGACCTTATGGTTTTGAAACACATTGAGGAAAACGATCCGACTATCACCCCGGATTCCAGAGTCAGAGCGGCAAGTAACAGCTACGGTCTGACGGAGCGTGATCTGGTCGCAAGACTCAATGCACTTTCCGGTAACCACGCTGACAATGATGTGCGAGCACTTTGCTCCGCACTGATAAAAGCGCATGAGACCCGCCTCGTCGAGGCCGCGGCCGCTTCAAAAGTCGTTAGCGCTGGCGCAGAACCGACTACCAAGCCTGGTGTCAATGACGGTGTCAGTGTCGCCGATGGTGCCGCCACTCCTGATGCAGACCCGGATGCAATGGATGCGACTACGCCTGCTGCAAGTCCAGGTGAGAAACCTCCGGAGCCGGTCAATGCGTTCAAGAAATATCTTGATCAGTGGCAGGCGTTATCGAAAGAGTCTGGCGCATTTCACGACGCCTATGTGAAAGAGCAGATCGAGAGTGCGAAGAAAGTGTTGCCGACGTTCGATAAGCGGCAACCAGACGACATAGCGAAGTTCGATGCTGTCCGCAAGGAAAAGATTGCGGCGGCGCAGGCTCTTGCTAATCTTGAGAGTGGTCCTAATGGTGGTGCCTACACCAAGCTAATCAACGATACCTTGATGGAATGCGCGAAACTGAAGGACCAGGCCTGGATAAGTTCTGACTTCGACCAGCGCCCGAGTATAAATTTGACGATGGATGCATTCAATAGACTGATGGACCGAAGGTCCAGTCTTTCGTCGGATGACAAAGTGGAACTCGCGAAAGCGGGATTGGACGTTCTGGGAATCACCTACCAGAAAGTAAGCGGAGATACTGAAACACAACAACGCCAGCGTCAGGTCAACTATGACTCTGCTGTTGCCATGCTGCTGGTGGCTGGTCAATTGCCTACGATCTTCGATGGCAAAGATAAGAATGGCATGATGAATCGAATCCTGGCGGAAGAAGCCATGTACGATTTGCTCAATCCGAAATCGATAGAATCCGGCTGGGGCCAGCATGGCATGATGCGCGTCGCCGCTATCGAAGGACTGTCTAATCTCGGCAAGGGCGACAAAGACAAGAGTCTTATGGTCATGGCGGATCGCCTCACACATGATCCCGAAACCGGATTTCGCGAGCGCGATCCGTATGTGCGTGCTGCCGCACTGAAGGCGCTCTACAAGCTCGAGCCAGCAGTATTTTCACAGACGCCGGAGCAACTCGCTAAGCGGCATATGCCAAACATCACGCCTGAATATCTGCTTCGACACGAACGAGATCCCGTCTCAGTGGAGACGCTTTATGCAGCTCATGATGACGCTCGGACCTATCAAGACCCTGAGAGTCTTGCCTCTGTCGCGGACTATTCGGCGGAAGTGGCGAAGCTTTTACAGGGTAAGAGCATCACCGTGACCGATAAGGAAGTTCTTGATTGGATCCATTCGAGGCAAGACAAATTCGGACTCCTGGACAAGGACGCCGTGCAGAGCGCATCGATGGAGAAAGCGAAAGATACCCTCTGGTCTGGAATCTCTGGTTGGTTCGATCAGGTGTTCACTGGCAAAGAGACTGAACAAGCTCGCGAAGAGGTTCAGGCCAGGCGCGAAAGATATGCAGTTCGATCGGATAGAGATAAACAGTTTAGCGAACTAACGAATTTTAAGGAGCTGTCGCCTCAAGATAGAACAATGGCGATCAAAACTTTGATGTACATTGTTCGGAATGCCGATCAAAAGTTGATCGCGCAAGACGAACAAAGTGATATGAGAGTGAGAGCAGCCAAAGCGCTCGCCGATATCGCTAATCTCCAGGCTTCTAACAACGACAGAGTTGATGACAAAGATACGTTAGGTGCGTGTGTCGTTTCTTCCCTTCTCGACTCGTCAATCGATCTTCCAGGCGAGGCCAAACTCCATCTTCTAGATGCAGTCAATTCGCTGGTCAAGCGTGACTACGGTAAAGACTTCGATTCTGGAAAGAAACTTGGATACACAATTCTCACGCCACAGGTTGCTGGGTCGATATTCACCGAAGCCTTGAGGCGAGAGAAACAGCAGTTCGAGCCTGACAAGCCGAAAGAACGCTTCTCATTTCTGGATAAGCCATCCGAACGCGAATTGAGCACACAAGTTCAACTCAAGTGTATCGACTCGATCTATCAGCTTCGATACACAGGTGCTTTTCCAGTATTGCGCGCACGGGGTCCGGACAGCGTGCTTGATCCTGCGAATCCAGGTAGCTACATTCCAGAGGTACGAGATAGAGCCCGACAGGTCGCGGAATCTCTATTCTATGGAGTGAATTGGATTAAGGAGGATGCAAGTAAGACCCGGTTGACAACCACTCCCGAAGGCGATAAGGCCAAAATCGAAGCACAACTTCTGGGCGACCAACCTCGGCACTATCAGGACTTGATTAAGGATATTTTTTCGTCCACACAAAGTACGCCCCATGCAGTCGGTCGAAAAGATCCTCGCGATGATGTTCTTCTGCAGGCGCTGCACCACCGTGATCACAGAGTCCGGCTGGCAGCTGGCATGGCGCTCAGTGAGTGGCTCCCTGAGTCGCATCCTGGTCGAGCCGATGCATTGAAGGCGCTACGCGAACTTTCTGGACATAAATCGACCGGGCAATCAGGAATCGATGACGTGAAAGACTCGATGCGATCGCTTGTGGCGTCGGCAGGGAAAGCGCTGACGGGACAAGTGGATACTGATGCGACGGTGATTCAGAAGCTGCTGCAGGTCGAAAAGTTAACACCAGAAATTCTGGATCAAACTGCCAGAGCAATCATTGCGTCTACAAAAGACCATCCGCTTTCTGCCAAAGATGATCCTCGAACCGACATTTTGGACAAGACACTTCGGCACAAGAGTGAACGGGTGCGACTTGCCGCTGCTCTTTCGGTCGTGGACTCGAATCTTCCCGCCGACTCGCAGACAAGAAAAGATGCTGCGAAGGTTGTCAGCGATGCCTCTATCAATGGTGGCTTCCAGGTCTGGCGCGACGAAGCTGCCCAAGCGTTGCTCAAAGCCAAGAACCGTGAGTTTCCCCATGCCAACATCAAGAGCGTCGGCGCCCTTCTCGAAGGTGTCGCTTGGATGCGTGACGGCGCCCCTGGAATTGCTGAGAAAGATACGACCGATCGCGCGCGCAGACTGGCGGATGCTCTTTCCGCATCACCAGCCGAGTTTAATCACGAAAAAGCTGCGCTTGCGATATTCTCGACCTGTGGCGATTTGCCGATTACGAATGTCGACGATGAGCGACGAGAGATACTTCGCGATGCTCTGAATCATAAGGAAGAGCGGGTGCGACTGGCTGCGTCCTGGATGCTATCGGAAAGCAGCGTGGCGTCGGACAGAGAGCTCGCCATCGATCATCTCGTTAATATTGCTACCTCCGCTGACAGTGCTACCGCGGGTGGTGAAGCGGCTAGAGTTCTCCGTGCAATCACTGCGATTGGCACATTTGACGATCAATTGTACACACACAATGCTTGGAGTAAAGCGTACGGGCGTGGACACCAGCCATGGGCCACTCCGCCAGCCGAGATACCTGCGGATGGACCAGCGAAGGTTGCTGCTTATTACGCAAATGCACCACGGGCGGAGCTCGCCCAGGTCATTGCAAATGGCAGTAAGGCTGAAAAGGAAGCGGTAATCAAAGCGATTACTGGATGGTCAGACTCTGAACTCAATGGCAATCTCCTCAACATGAGGGATGTTCGCGAACCAAAAGGAGAGCTGCGATTCGATCGCAATCTACCTAAGGGGCGATCGTGCATTGACGGCAGACCAGAACCTAAAGAATTCAACAGCTTCAGGCTAATGCTTTCAGCCGAGGAGCAGCTTAAACATGTAAATGCCGATGAACTTAATGCCAGAATCGATTCCGTTCTCGCTTCTCTTCGAGATGGTCGTAGTCCTGGTTCTTTCGCAGTAAGTTCGTTAGGCTTACCGGACCGTGAAGGACTCCGCCCCAAGACAAAGGCTGCTGGTCTTGGATTGTCGAAAACGGAGGAACAGGCGTTCCGTGATTTCCTTGCGACGATTCAGTCCAAACCAGGTACTCCTTCTGCTGGCTCCCCGTCCACGAATCCACCTCCACCAGCTCCAGCCACAAAGTCCCAATCGGGAAGTCCTGACTCGCCAGGTAGTGTCAAACCAACTGCAAGGCACCTTGGAGAAGCCTCGACTGTATGGCGGCCACTGACCAGAGGCGAGGCGCCTAAGCTGTCGAGCGGGACCGACAAAGTCGAATTCATCTCCGCAGAAAAAGCAGACAACCTGTTCAACGGTGTTGCATGGCTACAGAAGAATGCAGGCAGTGAAGGACTCACGGGTTCTGCAAAAGGCGATGCAGATCACCTCAAGCAGATGCTCTCCAGTCCGCAGCCTCATAACTCCCGCTATGTTTGCGAGGCAATCTTTGCCTCGTTGACCAAAGATGCTATCAAGACCGCAGATGATCCACGCAGAGATGTTTTAACACAAGGCCTCTCTAACAAGAGCGAGCGAGTACAATTAGCGAGTGCATGGATGCTCAGTAATAGTGCCGTCGTTCAAGACTTTGAAGCGGCATCGAAAGCCCTTGGATATCTGGCTGTTGATTCCAGTGAGCCGACGATTCGCGCGGAAGCAAAAGCGCTACTTCGCGACATGATCGCATTTGGTGGCGACGAGCACGCTCGCACCGCTCTTGGTGCCTGGAAAAATGGCTGGGAGCATCGTGGTACGAACGCTACACCCGGTGACAAACCACCTGAGTTGAGTGACGCGTATTTCGCACAAAAATATGCCTACCATCATCCAGAGCGCGTCGAAGAGTTGAAGCGTAAGACTGCCGACGAGAGGAAAGCGATTGTTCTTCAATTGCACAACCAGACTTCTCCGGACGATAAGTGGTCGGACATGGATCTCGAGGCGCGAACGCAACCGACTCAGTATTCACCTATGTTGGATACTTCGCTGCGACTCTATCAGCCACAGGAGACGCCCTTCAAATTACCATTCTTTGACGTAGGACCGAGAGATCCTCTGGGCATCAAGAGTGGATCGCCGTTCGGAGGTCCTGACACTAGCGGCAGTGATAGATTATCCGGACGACCAACAGTTCGTCGATTCGGTGCTCCTGAGCCAAGCAATCGCTCGAAGTTCGCAGAGTTCTTGCAAGACAACGTGGATGGCAGCGTGCTAAAAGGTGGGCGAGTCACGCAGAACGAGCGTGGTTATGTCGGGCTCACCTTCGATGGTGAACAGTTCGGCGGCGATCCACGCAGGCGGATCGAACTAACTGGTGGTGCTGGAGATGAAGCCGTTCAATTTTTGAAATCAGCTCCTCCGGAAGTGATGGGGCCGTTCGCCCAGGATCTGTTTCGCTACAGACCTGAGTTGGCACGACGAGACTCAATTCCCGCGACCGATCTGGCTGTGATGCTGAAGAATTGGATGGATCAAAAATCGTTCGGCCGCAAACATGTCGTCGTGAGCGAAGAGTTCAATGACAGGGCTGTTAACGACATGGTGGTCCTGCCATTCTCCCCGCGGAGAGAGTCGGAGGTGTCGAGCGATCAGTTTGTTCAGTCCTGGTCAGCGCTGAGTGAAAAGAGACAACGCGCTCGAGAACAAAATTTAAATTGGGAATTGGAAACTGCGCTTAAATTTACACCACCGGAACAGAATGATGGTAGACCGCACTGGCAGCCAGCTTCGAAACCTACCTTGACCCAGCCGGGATCACTGAAGAATCCCCAGATGTCGTTAATCGACAAATACAGATCCAACGTTGCGATGCTTCTGCCGGACGACATTCGCACTATGGCCGGCTCGAGTGGAGAGGTTAGTGTCAGCCACCTGCGACATCTCGCCGATGTGTCGAAAGCTCAAGGCGAGCAGGATATCCTCGTTTCGCCAACCCTTGGAGCAAAGCCTGGATCATTTGTCGTGCTTGACCCGAAGGTGATCGGAACCATCAGAGCGCATCGTGTAAATGGTGTTCTTCGTAGTGTAAATCGCGACGATCGCTGAGGATTAGAATCTTCACAGTCTCGCTGGCACAGCCACTGGGACCGTTGGCCTCGTCTTGCCGGTGTTGAGCTGCGCCTTTTGAGCACGAAATGACATATCGAACATTACTGCAGTGCTGAAAACAAACACTGCGGCGCAGTTTTAGCCACACGCATCAGGCGTCAGGAGCCGCCAGGTTTCAGCCTTTGGGTTGTGTTCGATCGGGGCGAGCCTTCGGGTAGTGAATTGAAAAGTATTAACAACGCGCCCAATACTCCGGTCACTTTGGCGATTTCTGCAGGTGAGGCACCAGACTTTGGTTTCAAACTGGCATGCAGAGCATTTACGTATTCGCCATGCGTTCCGTTTGCTCTCGCTTTATCGTAGCCAGCTTTCATTTGATAAGCAGTGTCCAGCGCTCTCTCTTTTGCGTCCAGCTCGCGACGCCCTTCGTCGGTCAAGAGTTCCCTCTTCGTGCGGCGGAGTGTGTCGAGTTCTGCCTTCATTTCTGCCTCGCTCAGGGATGACAATCTTCTGTCGAGTTGTTCTGCGGACAAGTCGGCCAGTTTAACCCTGGTGAGTTCACTGACACCATCTCGTCCAGTTGTACCGACAAGAACTTGTGTTTCCGGCAGTGCCTTAGTATCAACTAAGGGGCGGAGAGTATCATGTCGCTCGGTAGTTGCTCTCACGGACGAACGGTCTGCTTCTGTTGCCGTCGCGACGGTTGTTGCACCGCCTGCAGTGTGTCTTGTGGTGTCACCTAAGGCTTCACCTATCACCGAGGCCAGGCTGTTCATGCGATCTGGGTCAGCTAGCGTCGGCGCTCCTTGACGGCTGAGGAAAGCTTCAGCGCGAGGTGGCAGTTTCCCATCTTTATGTAATGCGAGGATGTCCTCAATGAGGCGAGCACTGTCCGGACGTCTCGACGCCATGATATGGTGCAGTCCTGATCTGATATCACCGGGAGCTTGTGCCACTGCTCTTGCGAGTTCAGGCGTGAAACCGACACGCTCTTTCGGGCGTTCCTCGGCACTCGCACTAGGCTCCGGCTTTGGATTGGGTGCAGGAGCCTCTGGAGTACGAGCACTTTCAACTCGGACTGTGGGCGTGGAGGTTGAAGTAGGGGTTGGTGTCGCTGTAGCAGTGAGAGTGGGCGTTAATGTGCGAGAAGTCGAGTGTGCTTCTGTTTTCGTAAACACGGGGGCGGCCTTCTCACCGTTGTTTGCGATGGGCATGAACTCTACTTTGACGCCCTGCTTCGCCGCATCGGCTTGAAACTCGGTTAGAATTCTGTTGATTCGATCCTTCTCCTGCAATCGGTTTACGTCTGACATTAATCGGTCTAATTCTGCGGTATCGCCGGCAATGGCGAGTTCCCTCAGACCCTGCAGTAGACGATAGTCGGTAGATTCTGGGGCGAAACCTTCAGGCATTCTGTCTACGAAGTCTTTGACTTCTTGAGTTCGAGTGTCAGGTTTCGTTTTATGATCGTATTTGATGTTCTGCCGAAGCCACTCATGATAAGTGTTGAACTTCCCATCAGCCTCGGCGCCTGGGGTCTCAACGCGCTTCCAGGAGTCATCTCTGGTCACCATTAACGGTGGCACTTCCGGGCGGCTCGATAATTTGAGAGCGCGGTTGTAACCCTGTGTTTTAAGCTCTACATTGAAAGCGTTTGTCGGTGATGACCAATCGCGTGATACTTCGCAATCAAACCCAAGTCCCCTAATTTCCTTGGCGAAGAGGTTGAGCACCGCTTCTGCTCGAACACTATTAGGCATAGCTGCTATGCTGCTCAGCCCCCGGCGGAATTCTGCCATGTCGTTGTTAAGCATCGATTGGCGAAGTATCTGCAGATTGCGAAACTCTGCTTCCGTGCGTATGTCGGCCGGTCTTGTTTCGAGAAAAGATCGACGAGTGTCGCGTTCTTGCTCCTGAACATAGTAAATGGGATCTCGAGAATCTGGAGTTCCTCCTTTATTGACCAGTTCGTAGATGGCATATACCGCCTGGCGACCGGTCAATTGCTTTTCTCCGCCGACAGTCATCTTATTCACGTCGCCATCGCTGAGATAGGAACTGTCGTTGCCACTGCCTTTTGCTTGTGCCCAAATATCTGCGTGCGCCGCCAATCGACCATCCTGATCGAAAGTAAGAAGACCCTGCTTCACACCAGCTTCGCGAGCCAAGCGGTCGAGATGCTCCTGGGTGATGTCACCGGTGACACCATAGTTTTTTTTGATGTAATCTCTGGTCTGCTTTCCGATGTCTCCTTCCAGCGATGCCCCGAGGAACTGACCTGAAACAGTTGCTACCCTACCTTGATAGTTCGAGTCCACAATAGTCGCGAATGGCCAGGTCTCGCGGGCCAGGCTTACCCGATTACTTCCTTCCATCCGCCGTCCATCGGCCAGACCGCCTGTTTGCGTATTTTTATCTAGTATCAGTGACGGTGCCTCAGCAGCTTTCTTCGTAAGATACTCGTTGACAATTTTTGCTGCCTTACGCGCGTCCTCGACTGTTCTTGCGTATACAGTAAAATGTTTCGAGTCCTGTCCTCGCTCGCCTACATGATTCTCGGCGTATCTGAGTTCTCCAGTTTTTCGATCGAGCTTCTGCTCTTTAACGTCAAGGTCTGTTTCTCTGTCGAGATAACGTGCGTCTCTATTGAGAGGGTCTTTCATTTTTGCGTCTGCAACCAATTTTGATAGCTGCTTGCCCTCTTCGGTTTGAGGATTTTTACTGAGAGCGTCCGCCAATAATGGAATGATGTATCGATCAACCGTGCCGGAATCTGTCGAGTTGGTCGATGTGATATGGAATTTAGCATCACCCTCTGCGTGACTCTGTCGATTACCGAAGTAAAACCAACCGTTACCGCGCATGAGCGGAATCTGAGTCTTTCCGCCGTCCGGTGAGTACATTCGAATGTCTTTGTTGCCTGCGTAGTACTTCCCCTGAGTGGCACTGTCAGGAGTTCCAATCGTGACACCATCAGCGTATGTACGATAAGTCATGAGCACGTCTTTGTGCTCAACGGCGTATGACGGTGTATCGAAATTGAGGTCTACTCGTTTCGTGGTTCTGGCAACTTCGCTTGTATCGCTTTTCCCCTTCAACGGACGGACATCGGAGGCATCGCTCAGTTTGAAGTCATCAGCGTTAAGCTCCATTCCGTGACTGACTATGATGAGCCTGGACTCGTCAATAGCACTCTGCGGATCGCCTTTGTAGTAGTAGAGCTGTTGTTTTCCAGTTGATTTACCCTCCCCATCCCTAATGTCTACCTGGATTGGTTCATATCCGTTTTTAGGGGTGTACCAGTCCGCATCCTGGGCAACGCGGGCCGTAGTGCTGTCGTGCGCAGACTTAAGCTGTACGATTGTTTTTCCATCCGAAGTCTTGGCTGCGACATATCCCCAATGTTTGTCGACGAGTGCCTGATCTCCGACATTGAGTTGTACTGCAGGGCCATCGGGGCGCGCTGTCGGTCTTGGAGCGGTGTCGCGTGCCGCAGTGGTATCGCGTGTGGTACCCGGTCCGTCTGCCCGTCCAAGTGGTTTCGGTTGATCGGATGGACGGGGAATCGGTCCCGGATTCTCGGGCGAAGGACCTCTTGGGGGTTGGCGACCGCCTGGTCCGGCACCGCCATCGGTGACTGCGGGCTGGGGCCTGGTCGGTCCTCTGGTGGCGTCGGCTGGATTTGCTTTTGCTCCTGCCTCGCCCGGGTTGGGCCCAGTCGCAGGGGTCGGATTGCTTGCATCGCCCGGTTTTGCAACAGGCTTAGCAGGTAGAACCGCCGTGTCGCCCGGATCTGGCCCATTCGGTGTCGTCGGCTTGACGGCATCGCTCGGTTTCGCAACAGGCTTAGCGGGAAGAACTACCGTGTCGCCCGGGTCTGGCCCAGTGGCTGTTGTCGGTTTCACCTCATTGCCTGGAGGACTCACCTTTGGTTTACCTGGTAACACAACCGTGTCTTCCGGACCAGGAGGTCCCGCCGAGGGTTGAGCGGAGACTGGTACTATCGTCTTGTCTCCGGTTTTTCTTGTCGAAGGCGCCGCGGGCTTCGCCGGCATTGCCTCGCCGCCTGGTTTTACCGGATTCGGCGCGACTGGCACTATTGTCGTGTCGGCTGTTCTGCCGCCGGCGGGCGGTTTCGCCGGCTCGATGATCACTGTTTCGGGTAGGTCCTTCCCCGCCGTCCCTTGATTGTTACTCCCTCCAGGAAGCGTGGCTTCGACCGGAGTCAAGGCTTTCGCGTTGCGAGCGGCGGCCTCGGAGATTTCTTTGAGGTTATTGGTATCACCGACATCAACCTTCTCTTCGCCGGCTCCTCGATTTAGTCCAACTATACCGACATCACTTCTTAACCTGACTTCTCTCTGAGAGTCTTTCAACTTCAGCGTGAGAACAGATGCCGCCGGCTTTTGACCAAACGGTTTTACTTCCGCTGTCCAACTGGCGTCCACGCCTACTTCGGCGAGATTCGCTTTTATGGCTTTCATCTGAGGGCTACCGCCCAGAATTCGGCCCGTGTCGTTGGCCGCTTCCACGAATTGCGTCAGTGTGTTGACATCACCGGCGATGACTGCGTCGCGTACAATCTTCTTTAGCGCTTCGATTTCTTTATCCGGTGCACCTTCGGCTAATGCCGCTTTGATCGCTTCCTTCCGCTCGTTGGGTTTGGAGTCGCGTCTTGCGAATAGCGCTGCCAAACCTCCCGCGGCAAGGACCCCCGCCCCCAGAAGTTGGATGTCTGAGTTATCGTCTTTTGGCTTTTCTGTTTCCTTCGTAGGCTTCTCTGTCGGATTGCCTCCGCGTTCGTCACCTTCTTCAGGGAAGTCGTCTTGATCTCCCGTGAGATGCGCCAGCATCTCATTAGCTGTATTGCCTTCACCCTCCGGTTTTGCCGCGCGGTCAGCACCGGCAGTGGTGTCTGGGCCTACCGGAGATGTTTCTGGGATCGGATCCTCAGCGCCGATATTCGGATCATCTGAGTCGCCGCCATCATGGAAAGCTACTTTCACGTCCGCAAACGGAGAACCATGAGCACCGAAATCGAAAAAGGCTTCAAGGTCAGCCGCACCACTTGGCGTCGTTGCAACCGACTTCAACTTGTTGAGCAACGCGGTGCCTGAATCATATAGATCAACAGATTCTCTACCCAACGGATCGGAACCGTCACCACCCTCGGTATCACTATCCGCCCCTGCCCAATCGGCCGTCAGCGAATCGCCACCGGCGGTACCGTCATTGTTGCTCGTCGTAGTCGATCCTGTATCTGAGTCTTTCTTTGAGTCTTTTGGTGTCTGATTGCTCGGCGTCCGATCGGCGTCCATGTCGAAATCAAGATACGATTCATCAGCAGATGAATCGGCTTTCTGCTGCGCATCGATTCCCTTTTGATTTGTCATGGTGAATCGTAAGTACCGACTAGGTTCGCCTCAAGTAATATGCCCGGTTCACGGCTATTTAGACGCCTTTGCAATATCAAAAGTATTTAGACGTGCAATGCCCTGCCAAGTGGGTTATTCTTAAATATTGGGTTGGGAGTTCAGGGATTGCCCGGTTGGCATTCGCCTCGAAATCTTGATTCAATAGCCCGTAGCACTCTTGTATTGCTCAAAAGTTGGAGTGGGTGGCAGAACACCTTGAATGGGGAAGATAGGTAACTTATGAATTTGACGACCTTGAGTCGGGTGCTGTGCAGTTTTTTAGTATTGTTGGCGACTACTTCACTCCCGCAGGCGACCTTCGCAGAGACTCCGAAGGGCGGAGTCATCCTTGATGCGATGCATAAGGAGCTTGATCGGTCATTCGAAAAGCTCAAGAAAGCGGGTGAGGCTCCTGTTTACTACCTGGGTTATCGTCTGTATGACATCGATTCGTTATACATATCGTCCGAGTACGGCGCGCTCACGCGGGATGTAGAGCCGGATCACGAGCGGGTCTTGAACGTAGATCTCCGAGCTGGGTCTTCCAAAGTGGATAACACGCACCGGATCAAGGATTCCGATGCTTTCAGCGTCATGCGTAGTTCATCCGGACCGTCACGCTTGTATGTTCCTCTCGAGGACAACGAGTTGGCATTAAGACAGGCAATTTGGTTGGAAACCGATGACGCTTTCAAGCAAGCACAACAGCAATACGCTCGGGTGCAGGCGAATAAAGAGGTCAATGTTACCGAAGAGGACAAATCAGATGATTTCTCCAAAGAGGAATCACAGAAGTTCACCGCCGAGGCGAAAACGTTCGACGTCGATCAAGAAAAATGGAAGTCTCTTGTTAAGCGACTGTCGGGAATTTACAAAGATTATCCCGAGATTTATGATTCGTCGGTCATTTTTACAGCTAAGCTCACGAAGCGCTATCTAGTCAATAGCGAAGGATCGACAATCGCTGACTCGCGCACCGATTATAGGCTCTACACGATGGCTCAGGCTCGTGCTGACGACGGCATGGATTTGTGGCTGTACGATGATGTGGCCGCAGTCAAGCTCGATGAAATGCCGAGCGAAGAGCAGCTCACAAAATTAATAAAGGGCGTTGCAGAGAATCTCGTCAAGCTCCGTAATGCTCCGAAAGCAGATCCTTATGTGGGACCGGCAATATTGAAGAGCAAGGCCGCCGGCGTCTTTTTCCATGAAGTATTCGGGCACCGCATGGAGGGTCACCGCCAAAAGGATGAAAAAGAAGGGCGCACTTTTACGAAGCAGATGGGTCGTCAAGTCATGCCTGAATTCATCAGCGTCTTAGACGATCCAACTCTGGAGACTCTGGCGAATATTCACTTGAATGGATTCTATCAGTTCGATGACGAAGGAGTGCCCGCTCAGAAAGTGACTCTGGTCGACAAAGGTGTGCTTAAGTCTTATTTGATGTCGCGCTCGCCTGTTGAGGGATTCCCTGTATCAAACGGCCACGGACGATGCGATCCTCGGAGCACTCCGGTAGCCAGAATGGGCAATCTCATGGTGCGATCGGAAAAAACAGTGCCGTACGACGATTTGCGCAAGATGCTCATCGCAGAACTGAAGAAGCAAAACAAGAGTTATGGTCTCGTATTCGACGATATCGCCGGTGGTTTCACGTTTACCTCCACTCGAATGCCGCAGGTGTATAGTTTACAGCCTCTCATCGTCACCAAGGTCTTTGCAGATGGCAGACCGGATGAACTCGTTCGAGGTGTGAAAATCGTCGGGACGCCGCTGACCGCTCTGGAGAAGATTATTTGCACCGCAGATGATGACGGCACGTTCAACGGAATTTGTGGCGCCGAGTCAGGTAGTGTCCCTGTTTCGGCATCGTCGCCCAGCCTGCTTGTTGGAGCCATTGAAGTCGAACTCAAAGACAAGCGTTTAGACAAGCCTCCGGTTTTACCGCCGCCTCTTCATGATAAAGAGGACAAAAAGTAGTGTTTAGCCCAAAAGAAATGGAGACCTCTCTGTTGAGATACCAATCGAGATTACTGCCACTTACGACAGCATTGGCTTTGTCACTTCTGATCGCGCAACCAGCGGTTTTTTCCAAAGAGAAAACTTCATCGGAAGATGATATCACCAGCGGTATCAAGGAAGAACGTCCGCCGATTTTGAAAGAAGAAAACGGCAAAATTTATCTTTCGAAGGACGAAGATGATGTCATCTTTCAATCCCTTAATGACGAGATGAAGCGTTCCAAGACGCGATTGAAGCTCGGCACGCACGATCTCCCGTATTTCGTTCAATACAAGGTCCTGGAGACCGATATGTACTATCTGAGCGCCAGCTGCGGTGCCCTGGCGTCCGAGAGCAGCAGCCGATATCGCCGCCTCTACACGGACGTTCGAGTCGGTGACTATGATCTGGATAGCTCGAAAGATTCGGCTTCGGTAAGCTCGTTGTTTGGAAAATTTTCTTCAGGTGGCAAAGAGTTGCCTATAGAAGATGATTACTTCGCGATTCGGCACGAAGTTTGGTTGGCCGGTGATGCTCACTACAAAGATGCAATCGAGCAGTATGAAGCGAAGAAAGCACGTTTGCGCAGCCGACCGGAGACCGATCGTCTAGGCGAGATGACCAAGGAAAAACCGGTTGTGTTCATCAAACCCAGGCTGGAACTCAAGATCGATAAAGAGAAGTGGAAGAAGGTCACCAAGGATCTTTCTGCGATCTTCTTGAAGTATCCAGAGATTGATAACGCTGTAGTTCACTTCAGCTCTCAGGTTGCAAATGCCTGGTTGATCAACAACGAAGGTTTCAAACATCGTGACGGTCATGATCAGACCTTGCTCTCGGTTCTTGCCAAGATTCGAAGCAAGGATGGTCAGACATATGCTGACGTGGAATTCGTAGCTGCCGAAAGTCCTGATGAGATGCCGGATTATGCCACCCTCGAAGCGCGAGTGGCCAAACTTGTCAAAAGGCTAAAGCGTGTAGCGGAAGCGCCGCTTGTCACGAGCTATAGCGGACCGATGTTGTTCGAGCCGGAGGCCTCATCGCCTCTCCTGCATAGTACGCTCACTAGAATGCTTGGTGGCGCCCATGATGTCAGCGGTGGCTCGTACTTCAGCTCCGATCATCCGTTTAAGAACAAACTGGGTCAGCGTGTCGGCACTCGTATCGTGACGATTCTCGATGATCCGAATGCCACCGAATTTCGTGGCAAAAAATTGTTCGGTCATTATGAAGTCGACGATGATGGTGTTCCTGCAGAGCGAATCTCGCTCATCGAGAAAGGGGTGTTGAAAACGCTCGCCACCAGCCGTATGCCGACCAGGGGAATTCCCAAGAGCAATGGGCACTCCGGCGACGGTGTCGGAACTGTGAGCATCATGTTCGTCTCGACCGAGCCGTCCATGAATGCCAAACAGATGAAGAAAAAGCTTATCGAGCTTGGTAAAGAGCAGGGCTATGAGCATGTTTACATCGCCAAGAGTATTGCTCGCCTGCCTACCTGGATGCTCAGTTTAGGCTCGATGCTGTCTTCGGTGTTTTCGAGTTTTGGTGGCGGTATCTCGCTTTATCCGACCGAGATATATCGAGTGTCCGTTAAAAATGGCAAAGAAGAGCTCGTCAGAGGGGCGACAATAAGTGTTCAACCGGACCACGTCTTGCGCGACCTTGTCGCTGGCGGGTCGGATGAAATTGCGACACTCGTGGCCCAGGGACCGACCTCCGCTGTGAGTATCGTAGCGCCGTCTATAATTCTTAGAGATGTAGATATTAAGGAACCGTCCAAAGAATCAGAAAAACTGCCGGTTGTGCCCAGTCCCGTGAAGGAACAGGCGCAACAAGTGGAATAACTGAGGAGTAACTGGCGCCAGAGTAAGTCTCTAATAATGTAAAATCGCCATATGGTCAGCGATACGCCCGCAACTTTTATTCAATGCCCCTCCTGTCTCAGGCGCAACCACTCTGAGATGCATTTTTGCATCTACTGTGGGGCGGGGGTAACTCCTGAGGCTGAAAAGAAGAGAACCAGCAATCCCCTGTCCTGGCGAACCTGCAACAGATGTGGTCAGACGGACGAGCTCAATCAGAATTTTTGCATCTTCTGCAGCGGAAAGATTGTCGTCCCTGGCGATGCGCAGCCGGAATCCACAGCATACAAGAAGTTCAGCTGGGAGCTGGAGCAGATAGACGGGAATAAAGTCGCGGAGAAAATCGCCAAATCTGTGCCTCCGGTAAAGATGAAGCGCACCCGACCGAAACGTCGAAGTCGCTCGCTGGTCCTTGTGGTCTCCTTCTCGGTTCTTGGCATTGTCTCCGGCGCGGCGCTCGCCTTAGTTATCGGTCAAGCCGGACTTCAGTCAACGGTTTTGTCTCACACCTCATGGCAGAACAAATCGTTGGTCGTCTATACGACCGCCCAGGATGCGGATATCCTGCTCGAGGACAGCAATCAGATGGTCTACACACTGACTCAAGCAGGCGACGATGGTTCGATGAGCCTCACTGGGCTACCGAAAGGCAAGTACACGATTACGATAAGCAAGCCTGAATTTCAAAGTCTGTCCAGGAAATTTGATGTCAGAGGCGACGTCCCGACAGTTCTTGGCTTCGGCAAGCGCTGGGAATTGCCGAAGAGGAAGTAGCCCTGGCGGCCACTGCGGATAAGTGATTGATCCTGAAAACCCCGAACCTGCGAGGACAAACGTGGCCCGTTAACCGATATCGCTTAAGCGTTTTTTCGCCGACTAAGAGGGCTCTTA
>CAYQKX010000002.1:296774-499275 GCA_964418155.1 uncultured Candidatus Obscuribacterales bacterium
AGGACAAACGTCTTGTTTGGCCCGTTAACCGATATCGCTTAAGCGTTTTTTCGCCGACTAAGAGGGCTCTTATAGGTTGATTTTTCCGGGGGCGAGATTTTGTCACTGGCGGCCACTGCGGATAAGTGATTGATCCTGAAAACCCCGCCTCCTGCGAGGACAAACGTCTTGTTTGGCCCGTTAACCGATATCGCTTAAGCGTTTTTTCGCCTCCTAAAGGTCCTGGATTGAGTGGCTCTTTGTCAGGGTGCACTTGGCTTTTGCAGGCGAGATCGCTGGTTCTCTCTAGCGATTTGTCTTATCGGACTTGACTTTCGACCTCTTCACATGCTGAAAACCCGCTCGCTTGATAGCTCGTTGAAGTGGGCATGTGGTTTTTGTATACTTGCTCGGGTGATGACAGCTACAGAAGTGACTAAGACTTGTCCCAGCTGCGGGAAAAATGTTCCGCAAGACGCACGTTTTTGTGGGTTTGACGGAACCCTTCTCGAGCATCCGCAGAATACGAAGGGACCTGATAAGGTCTGTCCCAAGTGTCAGCGGGTGTATCCGCCATACGCTGTTTTTTGTCCGATAGAAGGCGCTACGCTCAACGCCTCCGCTAAGGCTGAGGAGACTCATAAAGAACGTCCTCAGATCCAGATTGCGCCTGCCGACGGCAAGCCTTACTTACAGTCTGGCACTGGCAATAAAGAAAAAGATGTTAACTTCGATAGACACGACACGGCCCTCATGGAAGATGTCCAATTCGGACAGTCGTTGAAAGATGGTGACACCGCTGAAGGTCCGAAAGCGGGTAGCACGGAGCCACCATCGCCCAGAACCCAGACAACCGCTGCTCCTCTTCCTCCAAGTCCTGCGGATCCTTATGTAGATGCGCTAGTAGCGACTGGCGGCTACACTACGAGTTTGATTGGAAAAACAATCGACAGCAAATATTTGATTCAGTCGATGCTTGGTGAAGGCGGCATGGCGGTCGTCTATAAAGCGCACCATACAATCATGGAGCGCACCGTTGTAATCAAGGTTATGCATGGTTGGCTTCTCTCCAACGACAAATCGATCGAGCGTTTTCAAAGAGAGTGCAAGGTTACTGCAAAACTGAGCCATCCCAACATAGTCACCGTATTTGATGTCGGCAGCCTTGGCGGCAAGGCACCATATCTGGTGATGGAGTTCATCAAAGGTGAGGCTCTGGCAGACAAGATCCACCGCCAGGGCGCGTTGCCGTTTACCACCACAGCTAACATCATTATTCAGATGTGTCGCGGGCTTCAAGAAGCGCATAACTTCGGTGTGATTCATCGTGACCTGAAGCCGGACAATGTCTTGCTGCAAGATAAATCTGATCGCCCGGACTGGGTGAAAATCGTGGACTTTGGAATTTCACATCTGGTTCATGAAGACGGCAAACGTCTGACCAAGACCGGAAGAATGGTCGGCACTCCCGAATATATAGCTCCCGAACAACTCAAAGACCGTCCGATGGACATGCGAACCGATCTGTATGCGCTCGGTATCATGATCTACGAGATGTTGACCGGCCATGTGCCTTTTGAGGGTGAAACCGCCGAAGCAATTCTGATGAAGCATCTCATGGACGATCCGCCGCCGATGAGCAAGTACAAACCTGAATTCAAGGATGGCACACCGTTCGACAGCATTGTACAGAAGCTGCTTCACAAAGAACCTGATGCGCGCTATCAAACCGCGACCGAGCTGCGACTCGACGTCGAGCAGGTGCAATCACAGATATTGTACAAACGTTAGACGGTCCGAGCTTCTTATCCAAAAGCCCCCTGTATAACGCGAGCGGTATACAAGCCAAGGAAAAAAAATGGCGTGCAGGTTATATTCGCGTGAGCTGATGTTATAAAAATCAGCTCGAAGATATAACGTGGGAGCTACGTCTGCTCAGGCAGACCGTCGGCAACCGGCCGAGCATAGCGTCCTGGACTTGTGTAGCCCTCACCTTAAGCGACGAGTTCACCAGTCCAAAGGCTTGCCGAGCATTTTGTTGTACTCCCTGAGCAGGTCTTCTTTTGACCGACCAGATACTTCTGCGAGTCTGAGGTATTTGTTTGATTTTTCAGTTTCACCTAACTTGTGGTAAACATAGGCTCTTTCCAAGTAAGAGCCTGAAATTGGCAAAGGGTGAATTATGATTCGTGCGATTGACTGGGCAATATCCTCATCCGGAGGATAGGATTTTTCGTCCTGTTTCAAGACATCTGCCGCGCGTTTGTAATCCGCGAGTGCAGAGTCCGGTACGTTGTTAAGCTCATACCATCTGGCTCTCATGAGAAAGTAATTGACCTTGCTAGGCGATCTAAAATGCATAACTAACTGGTTTAGATCTGCCAGTGCACCCCTCTTATCCCCAACAATCTGCTTTGCGATAGCACGATGTTCTAGCGCGCTAGAGCTGGATTGTCTTGGATCTATCAAACAATCATTGTATGTCTTAATTGCATCAGCATAATGTTTATTTAGCAGAAGGATGTCTCCCTCGGCGGCTATCAGCTTGTTATCACTAGCATCAAAGTTGGAACTAAATGGATCGATGTATGTCGAGTTACTTGCTTTGAGAGATTGGGCGAGTCGTACGTCTTTAATCGCGGTATCCACTTGACCCATCTCCGCATACGTCAGTGCTCGCAACCGGAGCAGTTCTCGCTTGGTTTCGACTTTAGTCAATGCGTCGGTCAAAATGCTTACTGCTTGATTGTGTTGACCGGTTTCATTTAACAAATCAACTAATTCTTCATATCGAATCGACCTGAGATTTAGTGTCTGAGCTGCTCTCATTACTGCTATCAATGTTTTAGGTGTTTTTTCCAGCGATGTACTCGCATCGCTCGTTCGTCCCACGGAAGACATCGATGCGACCATCGCTAAAGATGTCGGCATTGCCGAATATGCCCATGGCATCAGTGGTATTGCCATTATTGAAATTCGAACTGCTATTTTTCTGGGCGTTTGATCCAACCTCTTGCCAAAAATTAGATTACCGGCGACAGCGGACGCCAGAACACCGAGGCTTACCAGACTGAAAAAATACAATATTGGAATCAGATACGAAAATTGTTGGGGGAAGCCTTCCAGAATTCCGTAATTGATGCAGATCAGCAAAAGCGAAGAACTTCCGATAAAACCAATCCTCGTTCCGTTCAGTGTGCTGAACCAATCGCTTCTCTTTCGCTTTCTGCTGACAACCCAGCTCAAGTGTGTCAACCAGGCATAGAACATCAGAAGCGGCAAAAGCGTGACCACACCACCGAAGGAAAGCACAAATCCGGTAAGTCCACACAATACAAGTTCTCCGCATGCGAGCAGTATTTCGCCTCGCGAGTGGCTGGGCGTCTCTTCATGCACTGCCGTATTTATGGAAATATCCTGACCGGTCTTGATTTTTTCAAGATCTCTGAGGAGGAGCTCCACGGAATCGTATCGCTCCTCTTTATTCTTAGCCAAACATTTAAAGATGACCTTTTCTAGCGATGATAACTGCTTTCCAGGTGAACTTGAAATAGGCTTCGGAGTTTCATTCAAGTGTTTTACAACTACTTGCACCGCATTGGCTGCATCAAATGGCGCATGACCGGTCATGACCTCATACATCAGACAACCTAGAGAGTAGATATCCGAGCGCTCATCTAGTTTGAAACCAAGACATTGTTCCGGACTCATGTACAGAGG
Organism: uncultured Candidatus Obscuribacterales bacterium; assembly: GCA_964418155.1. Lineage (GTDB taxonomy): Bacteria > Cyanobacteriota > Vampirovibrionia > Obscuribacterales > Obscuribacteraceae > JADYXR01. Next base: position 300,474 of record CAYQKX010000002.1, read on the forward strand.
AGTTCCGAACAGCTCTCCGGTTTTGGTCAAATCGTGTGTTTCTCTGACCTCAGATGATCCTGATGGCAACACCTTCGCGATACCGAAGTCCGTTATTCTTATAACGCTGCCCTTCGTATCGCTCGACTTCATGAGAACGTTTGCAGGTTTTAAGTCTCTGTGGAGAATACTGCTTTTATGCGCATAAGACAGGGCTTCGCAAAGCTCAGTGAAAATGTCGATTGCTCTGTCTACGTTATGGAGCGCTCCTTCGCGTTTGATTTGGTCGGCAAGAGTGTGACCTTCCACGAAATCCATCACTAAATACGGTGCTCCACTGGTAGTGGTGCCATAATCATGAACGGAGACAATGTTAGGATGATCGAGCTTCGACAAAGCTTGTGCCTCTTGCTCGAATCTTTTAGTGGCTTCTCGATCGTTTGCCAGCTCGTCTGGTAAGACTTTGACGGCAAATACGGTTTTGGATTGGGTATCGATGACTTTGAAGACATTTGCCATGCCGCCCTTTCCCACGCATTCGATTACGTTGAACTTGTCGGGCAAAGTCGGTAGTTCGATGGATGTACGATCTTTTTCGGCTGTTTCGGTGACATCGTCGTGGGCGTGCTCATCATCAGAACACCGACAGGAGTCGTTTCCACGCAGCTTCTGGAAAATGTTGGAGGAACGCGGTTTTGAACAAGTGGAACACACCGAACTGATAACTGTCGCCTTTGCTTTTTCGTCGATTATTGGCTTTCGAGTTCTCATTGATCTGGCTTTACCTGTGTCAGTCCAAGCTGCTCAAAAAGTTCGAGACGCTCAGACTTGGGCTCTTTTGAAATCAATGCTTGCTTCTGCTCGGCTTCAGCTCTCGCTGCGTCGCCCAACCTGCGCAACGCGAATGATTTACTCTGATGAATTGCTGGAGCGTCGTCTGGCGGTGAGACGAAGTCTGCCGCAAGGGGAAACGCCATTCGTCTTGCAGGGACTATCGGATCCGATTCTGTCTGTTTGGCCGATATGATTTGCTGGTACCCTTGAATAGCGAGCTCCCTTTGACCGCAGTTTTCATAAATCAAAGCAAGTGCAACGAACTTCTCCGGATCGTAGTATGTCTGCTCCGAGGAGCTGGTGACATACTTTATGTCTTCGATCGCTCCATTTTTATCGCCTGTCTTAAGACGAGCAATTGCGCGGTTCTCATAGAATTCACTCTTGAACATAGCGGGATATAACTCAGCCGCTTTTTCATAATGCGATCTGGCGTCCTCAAATTCTTTCATAGCAAGTTTTACGTCGCCAATTTGTTGATGTGCATCAGCTTCTGACCAGCCACTTCTGTAGCTGCCGTCTTCCTCTAGTTTTAAAACCTCCTCTGCATCAGCGAGAGCCGGTTGGAGCTGTCCCTCTCTCAAAAGCGTTTCTGACCGCATACCTAACAATCTGGCTTTGGAGTTCCCCAGAGTCAATTTTATCCCTTCGTTCAAGCAAGAAAGTGCCTTCTGCGGCTGGTCTAGTTTAATGTACTCCTCCGCCAGATTATGGTATGCCGAGGCGCATCTTGGATCAATTGCTTTGGCGACTATCGAAAGCGGAATCACGTGCCTTTTACCATAAGAAAAAGTCCCCCCTGTCAAACTCCCAGGTAGGTTCGGATAAACTACACTAAATCCTCCAATATTGACTGTGACGAGCGCCAGTATAATGGCTGGCGCAATTGCAGCTTGCCTACATACCTTTTTGAGGTTGAGCGGTTGTGGTTTGCTGAAGAAAAAGGCACCAATATTGATACCTTCGCAAATGCAAATCAAGGCAAGGTGTAAAGCCAGAGAAACTGCCACCAAGTAAGAGAATGATGGAGGAAATGAATCACAAAATGCAAATTGTCCGAGGAACACAGGAATTCCTGTCAGCGCAAGGAAGAAGTAGCTAACAATCGATAGAAGTCGCCACTGCTTCCAATTTGATCCTCCCAGACCGTGCTTGCGCAAGTGTCGAACAAGCAAGAATAGTGATACCGGAAGCAATGCCACCGAAACACCGGTAATCTTAATCAGAAAAACGGCTGAAATCATGATCCAGTACACGCAAAGTGCGATGGTTTCACCGACGAGCGTAGCGGCTTGACTGCCGGATAGTATCGCTTTTGGTGCCTGGCCACTCGGGACCGACCGTATCTTCTTGCCGGCGATGTGTTGATCCAAATCCTTTAAAATCTCAGCGGCCGATTGGTACCGAGCATACGGATCCTTTTCCAAACATTTGAAGACGATAGCTTCGACTCCGACTGCAATTCTGCCACTCGACCATCGGGGAGGCATATCATTGAGTTGTTTGATTACGACCTGGATCGGATTGTCGGCCTTGAATGGCGGAGTGCCGGTGGCAGCCGCATAAATTAGACATCCCAGGGAGTAGATGTCGGTTCTATGATCTGATTTAAAGCCCATGCATTGTTCGGGACTCATATAACTTGGTGTTCCGAAAATGTCACCAGTGCTCGTCAAGTCTTGAGTATCCCTGGCTCCACTACGCGATGGCATGACTTTTGCCAGTCCGAAGTCGACAAGCTTTACCGTCGGACTCTCGAGATTGGTATCGCCTTTGATGATAATGTTGCTGGGCTTCAAGTCTCGATGAATAATTCCTTGTTCATGCGCATATTTCAGAGTCTCGGCAATCTGATGAAAAATCTTGATTACAGCACTATCCGAGAGTTTTCCCCTTTCCAGGCACTTGGATAGATTTTCACCGTCGGCAAAATCCAGGAGAAGAAACGGTTGCCCATCTGCAGTCTTCGAGGCTTCATAGATGGTTGCGATATGAGGATGGTTGAGTTTGGAATTCGAAGACGCTTCCTGTAAGAATCGTTTGACCGACTCCTTGTCCTTAGCCAGGTCATCTAGAAGTACCTTGACCGCAAAAATGGCGCCTGTCTCTTTGTGTTTGACCTTATAAACGCGACCCATTCCGCCCTGACCTAAGAATTCCAGGATTTCGTACGGCTCAGTAAAGTTAGGTGATCTTGCTTGTGAAGCGCTTTCTTCCGATTCATCTGACGCCATCTCAGACCTGGTCGTGCCATTACAGTCGCAGCGCTCGCACTTATCCGAATCGAGGGACGCAGTCGATTGACCGCAGGCGGTGCAACGAGCGACGAGCTCGGGGTTTTCGAAAGCTTCCTTAAGTGTTTCTTCCTGCATGTTCCACAATAGGCAGAGTCTAACTTTATTTATTCCCAGTCAGTGCAGGCTGAATAAATTTGGTTTATCAAGAGTAAAATATACAGCTAAGCGAATTTATTCCGGTCGGACTCGATCGGTTCGGCACCTTTGGATACTTGTGCTGCAGCAATACGACGAGGTTCTCGTGAAATCTAATTGGAAAAAACGCAATCTGACGGTAGCGATTTCATTGGCCGGGCTGCTCTCCGGCTTCGTGTCACCTTGCTTCTCGCGCCTGGAGCCTGGTCCGAGTAAAGCTGATCTACCGAAGCTCAATAGAGAGCTCGACTCGGCGAAACGTAGCGGCAACAAGTCGGAGCAAGCGAAATTGCTCTACGCCATAGGCGATCTCGAAGAGCAGAAAGGCAACACCGAGAAGGCGGTTCAGCTTATTCGTGAGTCTCTGACGCTGGAAGACGAGATTGCAACGGTGCCGAAGAAGGCGGATGTTTTTTTCGCCCCTGTCCATACTCGAATCGCCCTTGCTGAGCTTCTCATCAAGCTTGGTCGTGCGGAAGAAGCGCTCAAGTTGTACGAGGAAGCTGCCGACAAAGCTGAAAAGGCGAATCTGACGGCTGAATCGGCTAAGGTCTACAAGCAGTTAGGGTCGGTGTTTCTGTTGACAAAACAGTTTGATCGAGCCAATACATACTTTTTGAAGGCGAAAGATATCGCAGAGAAGGGTAGCTTCAACGACACGTTGGTTGCAGTCCTCACCGATATGGCGTCCAGTGCTCGTTACAGAAGGAATTTCGATGAGGCGCTCGGCTATCTGAAGCAAGCGAGCATGATTCAGGACGATGCGATCGATGAGATAGATCAGGGACGTGTTCTTAACGAACTGGGCCGTACCTACTCCGATATGGAGCTGAATGACCAGGCGATGGAGTATTACGACAAAGCACGTAAGCTCTACGAAGAATCGGCGGAGCCGGTAGCATCTGCTGAAGTTCTAGTCTCCATGGCTGAGCTCGACCTTCTCGAGCGACGCTCGGATCAGGCACTCACGCGACTCCAGACCGCATTGTCGAGTCTGGAGAACGAGAGTTCCGCCAAGCTACAGGCTCGTTGTCTGACTCGCCTTGGATCTGCGCTTGCTGATAGCGGCAAGATTGAAGAGGCGATTGCCAACCACAAAAAAGCCGAAAAGCTCGCGCAAAAGGCGGGCAGCGCTGAAGAAGAATGCTTGGCTATCACGGAGCAAGGCTACGACAATTTGCTTGAAGGAAAGTCGGAAAGGGCGCTTCAGCACTTTCTGCGCGCGCAAAAATTCATTGAGAAGTCGCAATCGCTATCCAAGACAGAACGCGCAGACGTGCTGAAATACTGCGCCATGGGCTACCGCAACGTTGGACAAGCAAAGACGGCTATTAAGTACTATCTCGAAGCATCTAAAATGTATGCTGATTCAAAGAAATTGCTGGAGCAAGCGTTAGTTCTGGACAGCGTTGCCGTCGCTTACTTGGACCAGGGTAACTCCGAGCTTTTTGAAAAGTATCACAACGAGGCTAAGTCGCTCTTTGATAGTATGAGCACCAAAGGTAGTGGCAAGGCCGATTCGCGTGCACGCGCTACAATGTCCTATAACTATGGACAATATTGCGTCTTGAAGAGCCAGTATGCAGATGCTATCGAAGCATATGAAAAGGCTATAGAAGCGTCGAGATCTGCAGGCGACACGCTTGGACACTGTCAGGCTTTGCGCGGTTTGGGACTCACCTATTATCTCCTCGGTCAGAATCAAAAATCGCAAGAGAACTATCAGGCTGCATCGGCACTGGCCGACAAACTCAGCAATCTCGAGAGTCAGTGGGATTGTGCAGCTGGACTCGGCAAGGTCTATCTCAAAATGGGCGATCACCAGCAAGCAGAAAAAATGCTGATGAAGGCTATTTCCCTTGCCGACAAGGAGAGAGTCAGCCTATCTCGAGACAGTTTTAAAACTGCTGCGTTAGATTTGCGCGAAGATTGCTTCTTCGATCTGGTAGAACTGTTGATCAAAGACAAGCGCTATGAGCAAGCGCTCGAAATTGCGGAGAAAGGGCGTGCTCGGGCTTTCCTCGACATGCTCGAGGGTCGGAAGCAAACTAGCTACGGTCAACGTCAAGTTGCGGCCTTACCGCTCGATGTGACACCTGTTTTGGAAGAAAAAAAGGAAGAGGCACCGGTTCAGATTGCCATGGCGACCGTTCCACAAGGCGGTTTTCGTGCGGTGACTGTTTCTCCAAGAGCAATCCCGACTGTCGAGACAACGGTATTGTCTGCGGCTAATGCAAAACCACCAACGCTTGCTGAGATTAAACAGCTTGTGAAGGAGACCAAGACATGGGTTGTCGAATACCTGGCTATGCCCGACAAGATCATCGCCTGGATTATCAAGCCGGATGGAGAAGTCGCAGATGTGAAAGTGATACCTGCCAAAATCAATGATGTGAAAGACCTGGTGAGAGAAGCTCATCGAACGATTACGTCGGCTCCCAAAGCCGTGGACGAACTGCATGCGCTCAACAAAAAGAGGGAAAGTAATCTCAAAGCATTGCACAAGCTCTTGTTCGAACCTCTTGAAGCCGCTTTGCCAAAAGATGAGAATCAGGTGATCACGATTGTGCCTCATGGATCCTTGTTCAGCGTCCCATTCTCGGCATTGATGTCGGCAAACGGCAAGTTCCTGATAGAACAACATACGCTGGCTTATCTGCCGGCAATTGGAGTCCTACGCGCTACCAATGCCATTGATCGCGGCATCAAGAGTGAGAAAGATTCGTTGCTCGCATTTGGTAATCCGATTACCGAGCGCAACAAAGATCTCGGGAAGCTCCCGTATGCCGAGAAGGAAGTGAAGAAGGTATCAGCACTTTTCCCCGCGGGCACCAGTGCCATTGAGGTTGGTGGCGCTGCCACAAAAGCGAAGTTCCGCGAAATGGCACCGAAGTACAGCTATATCCACCTGGCTACGCACGGGCTCGTAGATCAGGAGCATCCGATGGAATCAGCCGTGGTGCTCGCACCGGAAGGCGGCGACGACGGACTGCTCACTGTCAAAGAGATCTTGCAGTTACCTCAGTTGAAAGCGAAAATGATTGTGTTGTCCGCCTGTCAGACTGGACAGGGAAAGATCACTGGTGATGGAGTCGTCGGGCTCTCACGCGCTTTCGTCATCGCCGGTACTCCATCGGTTCTGGTTAGCCTCTGGAGTGTCGACGACGTGATGACCGAGTATCAGATGGAGGCGCTCTACTTCGAGCTTCTCAAAGGAGCCAACAAAGCTCAGGCGCTAAGAAAAGCGCAGTTGCGAACCATCAATTTTATGGAGAAAGGACTCGCTTCGTCTCGCGACGATGACGATGACAAACCTGTCGCTGCTAACATCGACCGCGCCAATCCTAGATACTGGGCGGCATTCCAGCTGTTGGGCGAGTATAATTAGACGTGATCAATTACGTGCTCTAGTTTACCGACTACGGCGGACGCAACGAACGCAGCTTCCAAGACATCGACTTGGATCTTATCCGAGTGCGGTCTCTAGTTCAACGAGGACCAGTTGAATTTTGCGAGTGCAGCCTCGAGTTCAAACATCTTTCAAGCAGTAAAAGTTAGAAAAAGCGCGAATACAAGTTTGAGTTTCGAGCACAGCACGTCTCTGAGGCGTCCAAGTTTGCCGGCTCGAGAAGAGCGCGCGATGAGTTTCTCCTTGACCACGCTGCGTGCGAAAGCGATGAGGATCGAAGAGAAACGCTCCAGCGAAGGTTTCTAAAACGCATTGACCGAGGACAAAAGTAGAAGTAAGTCTATCTAGCGCTCTTTTACTTTTCAGCCAGTCGTACTGGGAAGATAGCAGGCTTCGCGATTGTTGCTCGAATGCCGCCGAACACACGGAAGTTGAATCCAGCGTATCCAGGGTTGGCGTTGGCTCCCATGTTGAAGATTTCCTGGCAGCGAACATAGGCTTCGATTGGCAGTCGCAGATACGGCAGTCTTCGTGCAATTTCTTCGGTCAGGATGATGACCTGGTTATTATGTCCTTGCCGAAGATTGCTATTACCGAAGTTGGAGTTGACCGTCATGTCGCCGAGCGCCGTCCACGGACCTTTACGGTGCACAGCGCCGAATGAATAGAACTGGTCGCCTTCCTGGAACTTACTCAGCATCTCGCGGAAGCGAATCTGTCCGAGGACAGAACCGTAGAGGATAGTGCTGTATCCGACCTGTCTCGTGGCAGTGATCGAGGGTAGTAAGTCGTTGAAGAATGTGTCACTGAAATTGTCTGGATTCGAGAACAACGCTCGTCCAAAGAAACCAGCCGTAACAGTTGTACGACCTTTGGCATACAAGTCCTGGTCAATCTGGAAGCCGACTGAATGGAAATTTCTGCTCAGCGGATTGTTGTACTTGGTGTACTGATCTCTGAGGAAGAAGTAGTTCGCTGATACTCGAGTGTGTTGCGTCAGTGCATAACCGAGCGTCGTATTCGGCAAGATACGATAAATCATGTCGGGCCTGTTGTGGCTGGCCGTCTGGAAGACGTTAGTCTCACATCGGAGGGAGTTGTCTACGACTGCACTGAAGAAGAGCCGACTGGGTAGAGCATAAAGTGCGTTGTATTTCATGCCTTCAAAGCGATTGAAGCTAGGTGTTCTTCGCGGGAGACTGACGGGCGTTAGGTCATAATCACGTGTATCGGAGTTGACTGTATCGGTGGGCACTGACTGCGCGATATCTCCTGGTGACAATCTGATAGTATCGCCGACAGTATCATTGTCTTCCGAAGATTTTTGGTTGCCTCGCAATTCAGGTGTCGAGTCATTTCCATCCGGCAAAGCTGCGACTGGAATCTTATCTGTCGTTGACTCGCTAGAGTTATCGGAAGTCTCCAGTCCACTTTCTTCAGTGCTGTCGCTGGAATCTGTCGAGGTCGGCTCAGTCCTGATTTCGAGGTGAGCCGGCGAATAAATAGATGCCGTCGTCTCCGGAGCGCATCCTTCGTTGCCGGTTGATTGAATCGTGCCGTCTTCGGAGAGTGCTGCCTCAGGCGCTTCTGTCGAGATCGACTCTGATCCTTTCTCGACCGGTCCGAACAGAGACAACGGTAACGATCCCGCCACCGCATCTAACGGCGAGGCAATCAAAATCCGCTCCGTGCCGACTGAATTTGCCGCACCTTCTGCTTTTGCAGGGTTAGCGCAGACAACTGATAAAACAGCCACCGCTATTGGTGCTATAGATGTCAGGTGAATAATCCTTGACTGCATGTATTTTTGTTCTTTAGTAATTGGTAGAATCGCCTGGTTGCCAATAGGGATGTGCCACCATCCTTGTTGGGATTATAACCAAGTTTTTTGCGCCTTCATAGTCTTATGTGTTGTTACCGCTACACTTAATATGTTTCCAACAACAGAAGGCGATAATAATCACATTTTTGTGGAGGCTGGCAGTGAGCGAGCATTTTGGTAGTCGCGATCCATCAATTCGCGTAGTCCTGCAACCAAAGGATACCAATAGTCAAGGGACGATTTTTGGTGGCATTATTCTCAGCTACATCGACCTTGCGGGCGCAGTAGAGTGTGGTCGGATTACGAAACAAAAGGTCGTGACGGTTGCAGTAAAAGAAGTTCAATTTAAGGCACCAGTATATATGGGAGAGGTAGTCAGCTTCTATACGACCACGACGAGAGTCGGCAACACTTCAATTTCTGTTCATGTAGACGTCGAAGTTTTCCGCGGTCACGAGACTATCCCCGTGACAGAGGCTGACCTGACGTTCGTTTGCGTTGATGCCAAGGGGGAGCCGACCAAGGTACTCCGCACTTAATCTGTGAATTTAGTACGTGAGAGTTAGTTCAGGCGAAGTCACTGAAACTCTAGTTTGCAGGCGGTATGATATGACTTTCAACTTGTCTGGATCGCTTTGAACGAAGGGACTTTACATGACCAAGACGGATTCCTCTTCTGCCTTGACGAAAGATTCATCGTCGCAAGAGGAAAGTCGCGAGAAAATTCGACTTTATCTTGGCACTGCTTGTGGTAAGACCACAGCCACGTTTGGAGTGATTCTAAGAGCGCTGTCGAAAGGAAAGAATGTCACGATGACATTCTTCGATAAGCTCGAAGAAAATTCGAGCGAAGGAAAAGCGCTGCGGATACTCGCTGACCATCGAGAAGAAGGATTTGGGCGGCTGATCGTCAACTATACCGGAGTCAATAGAATTGGTTCTGGTCCGAAAGGAACCTTTCGCTTTTACAGTGCTCCGAATGGCATTCTGCCTGAAGACCGCGAGGCTGCAAGTGTTGGACTTAGCTACATTGCTGAAGGGCTGAAGAGAGAGGATGATATCGTCATTGGTGACGAACTTCTCGACGTTGCTCGCGTTGGTCTTATTGACTGGGATTCTGTGAAGGCAACCATTGCGTTTAGGAAAGCTGACACGGTGCTCGTCTTGACTGGTCGGCGCGCGCCGGACTGGCTCATGAAAGAAGCGACAACGGTATCGACAACAACCCAGCTCAAACATCATGGAAGAGCGATTGAAGGGCTTGATTGTTAGTCTCTGAACTTTGATTCTGAGGGCATTGCAATCACGGTATCATATTTGGTGCCGAGGATTCGGCTGGACGAAATGCTGGTGAAATATTTTGGTAAGAAAAGCGGCGAACTCATTGAGCTCGCCGCTTCAGTCGCAGACACTGTTTAACTCAACTCAGCTACTTTTTAGCTGCTGGTTGGGTCGTAGGTTGTGCTGATTGGGAGCCGAGATTGGCGGTTTCCTTACCGCTATCGCCGAGCTCTGCCTTGATCACTTCAATCGCTTTGTTCAATTGAATGTCACGACCGTCAGCCGGTGACTTGTCGAACTCTTTGTAATGAATGTCAATCCACCACGGGCCCTTTCCGGCATCGTAGTCTTTGTCTTTCAATTCGACCTTGTAGTCAGGCACGATGCCGTGCTTGTGAATGTCGGTATCGTTTGGCGTCAAGTATTTAGCGATAGTGACGTTAATGCCTGAGCCGTCATCCAATCTGTTGATCGCTTGTACGAGACCTTTGCCGAAGCTGCGCTGACCTACCAGCTTTGCTCGACCGTTGTCTCGCAGTGCGCCGCTGAGGATTTCACTAGCCGATGCGCTTCCTTTATTGATCAACACAACCAGCGGTTGCTTGTTGATTGGTCTATTGGAAGAGAATGTCGATTGCTTGTAGCCGTCAGCATCGATAGTGCTAACAATGACTCCACGGTCGAGGAACATGTTGGCAATCTCGATTGCATTGGTCAACAGTCCGCCGGGGTTGTTGCGAAGGTCGAGGACAACGCCGCTCGTATTTTCGACTTTTCTCAGAGCATCGCGCATCTCGGAGTTGGCTTTGGATGAGATGAAACTGTCCAGTCTGATGTATCCAATGTTGCCAGGAAGAATTTCGCAGTTGGCAACTGCTCGAATTGGAATCTCCGCGCGTTGCAGTTTGACCTTCTTCTTTTTGCCACTGGCCATGAATGACAGGTCGACAGTACTATTGATTGGTCCACGAATACCTTTGACCACTTGATCAAGCGACTGCCCTTTTACTGGCTTGTCATCAACTTCGATGATCTCCCAACCAGGCAGAATTCCAGCTTTGTATGCCGGGGTTCCTTCGATTGGGGCGATAACTACGACTTTGTGCTCTTTGTTCATGCCGAGCTGCATGCCGACACCAAACAAATGAGCTTCGATCTGTGAGCGTTCTTCGTCGAACGCTTCTCTGTCTAGAAATCTAGTGTAGGGGTCGCCAAGACTGTAGAGCATGGTCTCGATCCCTTTATGGGCGTCGTCCAGCGTCTTGAGCTTGCCATCATAGTGATGCTTCCATCTGTTCCAGTCTTGACCGGCAAATTTCTGCTCGTAGTATGTCTCTTTGATCAGCCGCCAGGCGCGCTGATAGAGGACCTGGGGTAAAACAGACGGCACGCTTCGTGACTGAGCCAGGAGTATTGGGTTTTCTTGGGATGGGGAGGCCCCATCAGCTACGAGGACATGTGAATCTGAAGTGTTTTCAGCGGCAATCAGCCAGCTCTGAAAAGCAAAGAAGAGCAAACAAAGGATTAAAGGAAAGCCAACTCTGGCTATCGTTTTTCGATTAAACAAGATTCGTCCTCTCAGGCGAAAAATTGATCCCTAACAAAATATTAGACCAAATCTATTCAAGTAATGACGGCACTACCAACAACCGTAACAACAACAGACTGTCCAAAAAGTTTTGGACGGTTCTCTATTAGAAAATACCTCCTTTCTATGTAAAAACCCACACGCTACAGTACAAACTTCAGGATTTACCGAATTAGATTTCTCAAAGTGAAGCTTGGTAATTTTTAATAACACACCTTTCAAGTGGCTCTAGTCGTGGGTTGGGTCGGATTTTTGCCGGGATTAGAAGAGAGCTTAAAATTTTCGCGTGTTCATGTCAGTGGCCCGGTCGCTACCATTGGCTTCGACGGATGTGGCGCGTACTAGTTCCAACTTTATTGGAAGCTTAGAAAAGTCAGAAGAGGAAAAACCCGGAGAGAAGGTGCCAGAGGTGACCAGTACGTTAGAACTAGAAACTACGAGCGCTCGCACGACTAGCGCCCAGGTTGCCGAACCTATTGAGGATCTGCAGTCTACTGGCGGAAGCCCGATGTTCTCCGGCAGATTTCCCTTGCCACGAATATCACAGCAGTCGAAAACTCGACTCAAACTCCTGATCAGTATCGCGCTGTTCGCAAGCCTCTTTGCATTCGGCAAGGTCGATCTCCGCGAAAGCTACCAGGCAGCAATTCATGCCAACAAGACCTACCTGTTTTCGGCCTGCGGCCTCTTCCTTTTAAGTGTTTTCGTCATGGCCTATAGATGGCAGTTGTTGGCGTCTGCTGTTGGCTTGTCCAAGCCTTTCCTCAAGATGGTCCAGCTTTGTTATGTTGGCTTATTCTTCAATCTCTTCTTGCCTTCGACTGTAGGCGGCGATGTCAGCCGTTGCTACTATTTAACTAAAGGAACCAACAAATACCTACATGCCCTGACCTCGGTTTTGGTTGATCGGGCAATGGGCTTGGCAGTACTTCTTCTATTCGCTACGTTTGGAATTTTGTTCGGTCCAGGCGGCAACGGTTTGCCTCTCCAGCTCAAGGTGCCGATATTTGTGCTGACTGGCGGCATGTACTGCGTAATCCCATTTCTTCCTCAGCTCTCTATGAGTATATTGGGAGAAAACAACTGGGTGACCAGAAAGTTGAATCATGGTTCTGCGAAGGTCTATTGGCAGGACAAGCGCTTGACGATGATGACCCTGTTCTTGTCAGTAGTCAGTCAGATCATTATTGTTGCGTGTCACATCGCGGTCGGTCTGGCGCTCGGACTTGATCATATTCCGCTTTGGTATTACTTCGTTTTCTATCCTTCAGTCGCCGTGCTTGGCTTCGTCACACCTAGCGTCAACGGTATCGGCATCAGAGAATGGGCTTATACGTATTTCTTGACTTTGTCCGGTGTGGACCGCTCACTGGCGCTGACATACGCGCTCATCTGGCTCGGGCTCACGACCTTGGGCAGCGTAGTTGGCGGCATCGTCTACATGGCCGGGCACTTCAAGCCGATCGAACGAACCGAATAGAGCTGTTGTTCTAGCTAGACTTAAATCGTTATCGGTTTAGAGGCTGTAGAAAAAACGGAGCTTTTGTCAATTGGTGCGTCACTAGAAAAACGCTTAAGCGATATCGGTTAACGGGCCCAGGAAGACGTGAACCCCCCGCCGGGACCGGGATTTCCCGTTTTGTCCGGTTGCTTATTTGTCACGCGCGTCAGGCTTGAGAACGCGTTCGAATTTAAGGGCACGATTGCGCGGCTTAAGCCGGTCCTGCTTGTCGTTTGCCTGGATAGAAAAACGCTTAAGCGATATCGGTTAACGAGCCCACGGAAGACGTGAACCCTCGCCGGGGACTGGGATTTCCCGTTTTGCCCGATTGCTTATTTGTCTATTTGTCACATACTTATTTGTCTCAGGCCTTGGTTATTACGGCTCTGTGGATTTGGATTGGAGTAGACCGTAAAATCATGGTGTAAGGCGCTCATCGCGGGAGCGTCTCGCAAAACTTTCGGAATGGCGTCCAGTATGCCCTACAAACGGGTTTTTTCAAACAACAGTCCATCCGACCATCCTCAGGTTCAGCGTGTCGTTGAGATGGGGCGTCAGCTCGGTGTGGAGACCTATCTCGTTGGGGGATACATCCGAGACGTGTTGTGGAAGCGGGACGCCGCCAATCCGAAGGACCTTGATTTTGCTGTGTGCGGTGGTTCTGCGATGGAATTCGCAAAACGATTGAGCGCGGAGCTGACCGGACACTTCGTGCCATTGGACGAGGAGTTCGACACTGCGAGAGTTGTCCTCGATGACGGCAGTTTCATCGATTTTGCTGGCTGCGTGGGCGGTAGCATCGAAACCGATCTCAGGCGACGTGACTTTACTGTGAATGCTCTTGCCCTCGACGGGTCGCGTCCCGATTGTGTACTCGATTTGTTCGATGGGTTGGCAGATATCGAAAGGCGTTCAATTCGGGCTATTTCGAAAGATGTCTTGCTTGACGATCCGCTCAGACTGCTGCGCGCATTTAGGTTTAGAGCGACTTTGAATGCAACGATCGAGCCTGAAACACTGGGATGGATCAAAGAAAACGCGCAACTCATCGATAAGATGGCCTCTGAGCGTATCAATGCCGAAATTTTTGCTCTACTGACAAGTGCCAACTCTGGAGCGATTCTGAAGGAGCTTGGCGAGTGCGGACTTCTGGAAGTCATTTACCCTGAGCTTGTTGCCACTCGGAAAGTGACTCCCAATGCCTATCATCATTTAGGACTGTTTGATCATAGTGTCGAAACAGTCTCGCAATTGGAGCTCAAGTTACCGCACTTACCAGATTGGGTGCACCAATCCAATGAGCAGGAACTGTCTTTCGGCGTGACGCGGTTGGCTGCCACCAAGCTGGCAGCCCTTCTCCATGACATCGGCAAGCCTTCGACCTGGCAGATTAACGAGGATGGACGCCATACTTTCTACGGGCATGACTCGATTGGCGCGACCATGGCTGAAGCAACTGCAGAACGAATGAAATGGTCGAAACCGGTCAATCGATTTATATGTAAGTTGATCAAATGGCATCTTAGACCAGGCGCGCTCTATCATCAGGGCGATCCGACTCCCAAGGCGCTGCAGCGCTTCTACCGCAAGGCCGGTGATGATGTGCCTGAGCTTATGGTGCTGGCCTTCGGCGACCTTGGCGCGACCCGAGGAGATGGATTGCCTGAGTCTTCGCGTACTCAGCTTTCTGAAAACATGTTCAAACTTCTTGTTGGATACAAAGCATTTGTGGATGAGGTGGAAAGCCAACCCCGAATTCTGGGTGGTCACGATGTCATACGGATTATCGGTATAAAGCCAGGTCCTGTGGTTGGAGAAATTCTGGAAGCTCTTGATGAGGCTCAAGGTCTCAAGGAAGTCACTGATACCGCTTCCGCGGAAAAATTTGTGGTTGATTATCACAAAAAAAAGTATTCCAGCTAACCAAAAATTGCTTGGCAACTATGTTTTTCGGTTAAAAGAAAATTTTCCGGGAATAAACTCTACAGAGGCGAAGGTAAGACTCGTCTGGATTTCAAGAGATTGCCACATAGTTTGTGCCAGTCCAAGCCTACAAGGCTGTGTGCTGCTGCGGGAATGCAGCTATTTGAGGAAACAGCAATGATGAACACCAAAGTTGACAAACTATTCAACTACACAGTCATCGCCAGGCTCGATGATGCTATTCCGCTGCACACCGAAGAATGGGTGGCTGTAGAGCGTCTTCTTAACCAGATAAGTGAATTCGTTCCGACATCGATGCTTAACAACGTAACTGAAGCAATCATCACTTACGCCGACGACCAAGCACGCCGTGGATATCTCTTGGGCCAAGAGGATCTGGTGACGGAACTCAAGAAAAAAGCTTCAAAGATTGCATAGGTTTTTCTTCCACTTTCCCGGTCAGCGCCTCGAGAAATCGGGGCGCTGTCTGTTTGAGGTAAATTATCAAGTGGAATGACTACGCACCGCATTTAGTGAATGTAGACTTGCTTGATGATCTGAATTCTTCTCCTGTGGTTCATGAGAACTTGTTGCTGTCCTATTTTTGTGACTCTTCGTCAAAAGTAGATTTGACCGAATATTGATTGATTGATTGTTTGTTTGTTTGTTTGTTTGTTTGTTTGTTTGTTCTGATTTCACAATCTGAACTGTGAGATTGGATCCTTACTCGAGCCTTCCCGCCTCCTCTCGATTGGCTTTGTCGATCAGACCGGTTAGCCGTTCTTTGATATCTTCGACCTCGGCCTTCTCACCAAGTCTTTCGCGTATGCGCAGGGACCAAGAATAATACAGCTCGGCCTGTTGGTAGTTGCCTTGCGACTCTGACATCTTTCCGAGGAAATTCATCAGATGATCTGTTTGTTTGTCGGCGTTGCTGAGAAGATCTTCGCGGTTACGAATGGCTTGCAACATCAACGATTCACTGCTGCGATAGTCTTCTTTGATGTAGTGAAGCTCTGCCAAACTGGCTAACTGCGACACAGCTTCTTTGCTGTCTCTTCCAAATTGTGCAATTGCGACTGCAAGCGCGGACTTACAGACAGCGAGAGCTTCATTGATCTTGTTGGCGTTGAACAGTCTTTCAGTTTCGTAGCTGAGAATCTCTAAAGCGAGCGAAGTCTTGTCTTGTTCAGGTGTTACCGTTCTCACTTCGCCACCAGTAACGGTGGTGTTCCGGCTGACACATTTTCGAAGGATCGTACTGGAAATTCCAGGATCCAGCCATTTGCCGCCGTCGGCAACGGTCACTACAGCCTGAGCCAACTCCGATAAAGAGCTGGTTTTCAGATAATAGCCATCGGCGCCGGCTTCGAAGGCATTCTGAATGTCTTCAGCCTCATCGCGAGCCGTGACCATGATCACTTTCGTCGCCGGGAGTGCTTCTTTGATCATTCGAGTCGCCTGAACGCCATCGATAACGGGCATACCGATGTCCATCAACACCACATTTGGTTCATGACGAAGTGACGCGGAAACGGTTGCTTTACCATCCCCGGCATCAGCTATCACGAGGATGCGGTGATGCGAGTTCAAGCTTCTCTTGATCAAAGATCGAACAAATTCGTTATCTTCAGCGATCAATAGGGTGATCACAGGGGCTTCCTCCTCAGTGGTCTGTTGGCGAACTTGTGGAACGGACTCTGTTCTAAGCCTGTCCAGTGTGGTCTGTGCTCTGCTGGATACGTACGGATTGTCGTCATCCAGGAGTCGGAGTAACACTTGTGCCGAGACGTTGTGATTCTCGGCTAGCGAATAGCGGACGTCGTCGCTGCGATCTTCCAGGAAGCGCTCGAACAGCGAAGTGGGTGTAGAGGGATTATCGATCACTCCTATGCGGACATCTTGCATGGAGTGAACTGCCAGCAC
This sequence comes from uncultured Candidatus Obscuribacterales bacterium, assembly GCA_964418155.1. Classification (GTDB taxonomy): domain Bacteria; phylum Cyanobacteriota; class Vampirovibrionia; order Obscuribacterales; family Obscuribacteraceae; genus JADYXR01. The sequence goes on from CAYQKX010000002.1 coordinate 317,169, forward strand.
CTCCAGAGTCTCGACTGGCGTGCTCGGATTGGACGCGAGTGATGCAAGCAAAGCCGGACAATCGGTTGTTGCTGCCAGACTCTTCAGTTGTTGAATTGGGGTTGTCGGGTCATTAGCCAGTAAGAACTGGAGCTTAGGCCCGGACGGCATGGGTCCAGGAATCATTTGGGGATTCCTCCAGAGATTTGAGTGGTTATCGAATTTCTGAGCGTTAACTGCGACCGGTGTTCGCGCTCTCGTAGATTGGGACTAGAAGTAAGAAACGGCACACTCCCAATCTTATTATGCCAAAGATAAGTCGCGCTGTTTACAGTAAAACCTATGTTTTTGTATAAGGTAATCCATATTCATGAAACTGTAATCGGAGTCGTAGACAGGCTTTCGGGAGTCGGGAAGTATATAAACAATACTTACTTTGTGGAAAGAATTGCGACGCTATGCATGATTGTCGTGTTTGTGGTCTGCTTGAAAGTTTCGCGAAATTCGCAAAAGCCTTGCACCAAGCCAACTGTTCTTCTAGTTGCAGTTTTTCATCGCCAGATAATCGGTAACCTTCTTATGGGCCTCTTTGAGCGCATCATACGATTCGAGCATGCTCTGCCAATTCGGCGAATTCTCCTTTGCCAGCTTCTCGAGGTGCAACGCTTGCCTGGAAAGCTCCGCTGCATAAATGCTTGAGCCCATACCCTTCATCTGATGGGCGACATCGACGACCGTTTTGATGTCTTTCTCATCCCATGCAGCGTTGATGCGGCTGAATAAAACGTTCGAATGATTGAGAAACGTCTCTATAAGGTCCGCGCGTCCGTCCTCTCCGAAGGTGGCATCCAGCTGGTAAAGATCAATTGGTGGATTGTCTGTCACGATCAAAATGTCCCGATTTTTGCAAACGCGTCGCTTGCAGCGCTTACCTGATCAATTCTATTCGACTATCTTGCTCTTGGAAAAAACGTTTTATAATAAAAACGCGAAAAACATATAAATGGAATCTTGGAAACTGGTTTGGCAAACTAAGACATGGAAAGCAACGTTATCCGCCCCTGGAAAAAAATTCAATCCGAGCAAATCGCTGACTGCAGGGTTTTTACAGTTCACAAAAAATTGTCGCAGCGCACTTCCGCCAATTCCGAGCGAACTCATGACTTTTACGTGTTCGATTCCGGCGACTGGGTCAACATTATTCCGGTCACCGCTAACGGGGAAGTGATTTTAATCGAGCAATTTCGCCATGGTACCGAGGGATTCACTCTCGAGATACCGGGCGGAAGTGTAGACCGGGAAGATCCTTCGCCGCAGTATGCCGCCGAAAGAGAGCTCCTGGAGGAGACCGGTTATATGGCGCATCGCTGGGTTCCACTAGGGCAGAGCCATCCGAATCCGGCTATTCAAGGCAATCTTTGCCACACCTTTCTGGCACTCGATGTCAGACAGATCGAGGTGCCGGAGTTCTCGGGTACCGAGGAAATAGCGATCAGGCTGGTTCCGCTGTCGGAGATTCCAGACCTCATCAGGCAAGGCACTATAACGCACGCACTGGTGATGGTGGCGTTCTACTGGCTGCAACTCAGCGAAGACATTCTCAACCGCGAGTTCAACTTGATCGGTTTTCGACCTGGACTCAATTGATCAAATTTGAACTGGCGTCGCCCTCTTACTGGGACCGCCGGCGTCTCGACCCTAGAGCATATTCGCCTACGTTTTTGACGAGATGAGAAACAGGTCGGACAGAAATCCAACTGGAAGGTTTTCGGACTTGTGCCAGCTGTCATCACAAAAGCCCGCCTCATCTCAACGACCAGCGCCTGGTTGAGCACAAGAGCGCGGCGAATAGAGGCGCTCCCTGTTGTGTCAATCTCTGCACGACGTGAACGAGGGCTTCGATAACCCGAGATTGGAATCAACTCTGCCTTCTGCCTTAATTAGTGGACGTAGTTGAGAGGATTGTTGGGTTTGCCTTCGACACGCACTTCGAAATGCAAGTGTGGTCCGGTAGCAAATCCGGTGGCACCTTCGTAACCGACGACATCGCCTTTCGCGATGTTCTGCCCCTTCGACACGGCGAAGCTCGAAAGGTGAGCGTAAAGTGTGGAGAGGTTGCTGCCGTGGCTTACGATGACGACCTTGCCGTATCCCCCATACCAACCGGTGTAGAGGACGTGTCCACTATCAGAAGCCCGAATCGGTGAACGACGAGGACCTGCCAGGTCTACACCCGTGTGGAATTTGCGACGACGAAAGATCGGGTGGGTTCGCCATCCGAAGGGCGACGTAACTTTGGCTCTAAGAGGCATCGCCATTGAGCCGGTTCCTCGTTGCATTGGCTTATTGGAGTGATTCTCGGACGAAGTCTCCATCGCCAGGATCTGCTTCTCCAGCGCTTTTGACTGCATCGCGAGTTCTCGCTCGGCTTGTTCGAAGAATGCACGTTGTGTTCGCAGTTGGTCGGCGGCTTGCTCCTGAGAAACTCGAAGCTTGGCGAATTCCATCGCCTTCTTTGCTATCTCGGTGACAATATCGCCAAGTTTGTTCTTCTCGTGATCTAGTCTACTCTTATTGTCTTCGAGAGCTTGACGCCTGGCTCTCAATTGGTCGATAAGCGATCGGTCTAGAGAGGCGATTCGTTCCTGGTAATAGACACGATCCAGTAGGTTTTGCAATGAGTCCACCTGGAAAGCCATTTCAAGAAAGCTGAGCCTGTGTCCTTCATAGATCTCCCGCAAGCGATGACCGGCGAGATGCTCGTGCTTCTGCTCTGCCGTCTCAGTTTTGCTTATCGTGTCTGCGGTTTTTTCGATCTGGTTTTCGGTCGCGTTCAGCTTGTTCTTGCTGTTCTTGAGGGTGCCTTCCGTGGCGTGAAGCTTGTGGGTTATCTCACTCAGCTTTGCGTAGGCCAGCTTTTCTTTCTTTCTCGCCCCTGCTATACGCGCGTGGATCTCTTCCCGCTTGCGGTCGATAGCCTCCATTTCGGCTTCCATGTCTGTCTTGTTGCTGAAATGCTTGGTTTGTCCGCTGCTTTTTTGCGGAGTGGCTTTTGGTGCCGCCGCTTTATGCGGGGCAGCCCTATGTCCTCTGTGGCGTGACCTGCACCATGCCGCTCCGTCGCTCGAGCAGATCGCTACTAAAAGCGTCCAAGCCACAACTTTGAAGACTTTGTTGTGCGGGTCAAACATTGGGAATCGGTTGAATGTCGCCATCAGTATGAACAGAAGTCACCAGGTCAGACGCTAATATCTATATCTCGCAAGCGGCTCTTAGCAAATGTCAGGACCTCGATCGGTCCGTCAGTTTACCATCAACGGCAGAAGCGATTCTGAATCTTCTTTACGACTTCGTCTCATCGTTACTTAGATGAGCTGCGCTTAAGCAAGCGAGCCGCCAACAAATGCCGATTGAGCCGCTAATGAGGGATTCGGTATATAAAGCTTCAATACGCTTAAGCAGCAGTCGTCTTCAAATAGTTTAAATAATAGATGATAAACTGAAGTCTGTTTTATTCGAGCTGATGAGCCTATATTATTCGCGGCTCATTTTGCGAGATTGCGGCAAAGCCTCGTCAGGCGTTTCTTTGCTGGCTTGTACACACAATCGGGTGGCAATAATGTTGAAAGAGATAGTGAAATATTCATTGGACATCAAAGGAATCTCGGACCCTACTTTCGTAGAAGTGAAAAGCCCGTTCGATGGTGAGATTGTCGCAGCTGTCGCCCAGGCCGACGAGAAAGCCATAGACCTGGCTATTTCGGAAGCCGCGCGCGTGTTCAAAGATGAAATGAGCAAGATGCCTGCATGGCGCCGCAGCGAGATTCTTGCTGAAGCTTCGCGCTTGATTAAAGAGCGTTCTGAAGAAATAGCGCAGATTATTGCCCGTGAAGGTGGAAAACCGCTTAAGGATGCGCGTATTGAAGTTAGTCGCGCCAGCAATACATTCGCCATCGCCAGCCGCGAAGCGTTGAGTCTTGATGGTGAGCAGTTGCCGATGGACGTCTCCGCCGGCAACGAAAGGCGCGTTGGTATCATTATTCGCGAGCCTATAGGAGTAGTCGGCGCGATTACGCCGTTCAACTTCCCTCTCAATCTGGTGGCACATAAGGTGGCACCGGCGCTTGCGGCTGGAAATACTGTCGTATTGAAGCCGGCGTCCTCCACGCCGATTGCCTCGTTCAAACTCAAAGAGATCTTGAAGCAGGCCGGTCTACCTGACGGCGCCTTGATCGTTGTGCCTTGCCGTGGTTCGAAGGGCAGCTTTCTCGTGAAAGATCCTAGAATCGCCTGCATCACATTCACGGGAAGCCCGGAAGTGGGCTGGAAAATGAGAGGGGAAGTGCATCCGGGCACACGCGTCATTCTGGAGCTTGGTGGCAATGCCGGTATCGTCGTTCATCACGATGCCGATCTCGAAGCTGCGGCTCAAGCGGCATGCCGCGGCGGTTACGCTCACGCAGGTCAGGTTTGCATCTCGGTCCAACGTGTATATGTTCAGGAAAAAGTATATGACCAATTCCTGAAGCTGTTCACTGAAAAGGTCAAAGCGCTCAAAGTTGGAAATCCGCTCGACGAGCAGACTGACGTCGGTCCACTAATCGACGAAGGTTCTGTTAAACAAACCGTCGAATGGGTCGAAAAGGCAGTGAAAGATGGTGCCAAGGTTATGTCGGGTGGCAAAACCCTCGCCAACAACTGCCTGGAACCAGTCATCCTCGCCGACACCAAGCCGGACATGTTGGTCGTCTGCAAAGAAGTGTTCGGACCGGTCGTATCGGTAATGAAGTACGACACCATCGACAATGCCATCAAAGCGATGAATGATGGTCGCTTCGGATTGCAGGCCGGCGTCTTCACTCAAGACATCAACGTCGCCTTCAAAGCTGCTCGTTCCATCGATGTTGGTGGCGTTATGGTGAATGATGCACCGATGTTCCGCGCCGATCATATGCCTTATGGTGGTCGAAAAGAATCTGGGCTGGGACTGGAAGGCGTCAAGTACGCCTTGCAAGAGATGACTCAACCGAAGTTCATCTGTCTCAATCTCAAGGATTGATTGCGTAGCGTATGACAGAGCGGATTCTAACCGCTCTGTCTATCCGACATTAATGTCGCCGCGCTAAGTGACTCTCAGGTTCGAAACTCGGTAATAAATGAAGTCCAAATTTGATTCAATCGAGAAGCTCGAAGGTGCATTGATTGTTTCATGCCAGGCCGATCACGGTGAGCCTTTGTCGTCGAAGGAGATGATCGCGGCACTTTCGCTGTCCGTTGTTAGCGGCGGCGCATCAGCGCTGCGACTGGAGGGTGTGGAGAATATCAGGTATGTCGCTTCGGTTTTGAAGCAGCACAAGCTTGAAATTCCAATCCTCGGGCTCACCAAAATTCATGGATTGTCCGTCGATCAGCGGCTGGACCAGGCGTACATCACGCCTCAGTTCTCCGATGCCGAAGCGCTCGCTCACGCTGGCGCCGATGTGATTGCTTTAGACGCAACTGGACGCCCTTTCAAGGATGGTAGCACCTTGAAGGAAGCAATCGATCGAATTCACTCGCAATTGAAAAAGCCGGTGATGGCTGATGTCGCAACGCTAGAACAAGGTATGGCGGCCGCCGAATACGGTGCCGATCTAATATCGACAACGCTATTCGGCTATACCAGAGAGACTATACTTGGCGATGATGCCGGTCCCGGCTTCGATCTTTTGTCGCGAATGCTTGGAGCGGTGACAACGCCCGTGATCATGGAAGGGCGTGTATGGAGTCCCGACGAGCTGGAAAAGGCATTCGCACTTGGCGCTTATTCCGTTGTGGTCGGCTCGGCGATAACTCGTCCGCATTACATAACGAGACGCTTTGTCAAAGCGATTCCTCAACGATTTGCTCGACCTGAGCTTGGAAGCCAGAAAGCATGACGTCTCAATTCACGTTGTGGTTGTATCCGATACTGCTACTCTCGGCGGTATCAGTCATCTTTCGTTTACGATTGCCGATAAAATGGTCCTGGCCTTTCATCGTTCAGTCTATACCTTTGATTCTGTGTGGTGTTCTTGGATTGACCATCGGACCGGATTGGATGTTCGCGATCATCGGGTGGTCTCTGGTTTTCATATTCTATGTTCCGCCAAAACTTTTCTATAGCGGACTCCAGCGGAATTTGACCGGGCTTAACGCTGATGAGCTGCGGCGCGCAGGAAAAAGTATCACTCTTGTATTCTGGGGATTGTCTGGAGAGTTTTGGAAGGATATGTGCGAAGCTCTCGCCTTATTCGTCGAAATGAAGCCGGAACCAGCAGAAGCCCTGTTGCGCAAATGGCAAGGGCGCGACGGTTTGCCCAAGGCGGTAGCTCAGATTCCGGATACTTACCGTCTCGTCGGCACCGGTGTGATGTGGCGATGGCAGGACATTATCGCTAGTTATGAAACAGCGAAAGCGTCCAACCATGTCCCATCTTCGCTGTACACAGCGGCGGCGCGAGCCTATGCCGAGGAAGGGCGTTTTACAGAAGCGGCAGAATGTTTGAAAGCAGCTCGTGTACCGGAAGCAAATCTACCTCTGTTTTCACTGGCGATTCTGATGTTGCCGTTCTTCGGGTTGATCGGCGCGCGCAGGGAAACCGACGAATTGCTCGCCATACTGGCGGAGAAGAATAAGGAGTTTCCAGAATACGCCAGGTACTATTGGAAGGGGCGCTGCGAGTGGGCAGACAACGATTTGACAGCGGCTCAATCTACGCTTTTGAAAGCCGATCAAATCTCTTCTTCGCCATTGTTTCGCAGCAGAATCGAGTTACAACTGGAAAAGGTAAAGCGAGGTGAGCCGTCGTCTGCAGCCGGATATGATGAAGCCACTCGGACCGCATTGAGCAAGGAGATCTGGGCAATTTTCTCGAGGGCGGCTTTCGTCCAGGAGATAATCTCGCCTCGACGAAAATCAATCGCTGTCGGTGTTCTCATTGTCGTGATTTCGATTTTCTTGTTAATAACCGATAGTTATGAGATAACCAAGATAGTTGCTCCAGGTAGCCCAGTTGATGCCTTCGCGAGGATGTTGTCCAACACTGTCTTTCAGTGGGGCGCATTGGTACCACAGCTGGCGTTGAAAGGTGAATACTGGCGCTTTATTAGCTACCTATTCCTACACGCGCACATTACCCATGCGGCGTTGAACTTGATCGGATTGTATTGGTTCGGAAGAGTCGCAGAGAATATTTTTGGAACCAGCAGATTTCTTGCTATCTACATCGTTGGAGGCTTGCTGAGCGGCGTCGCGCATGCTGTACTGAGTCCGGACCAGAATGCCGTAGGTGCGTCCGGCGCAGTTATGGCAATTTTCGGTGCGGTAGGTGCTGGTATATTTCGATTGAAAGACAAAATTCCTGACTCGATCTGGCGATTCCATGTATCCTGGCTTGCCGGGCTTGCTTTATCCCAGCTCGTGCTCGATCATGTGATACCACATGTGGCGGCATTCGCTCACCTTGGCGGACTGCTTGCCGGTCTGGCTATCGGAATGCTTTTGTCGATTCGAACTCCGTCTCTTCACGAAGTTGACGGGACGCAGAAATTCGTCGGCGGATAGTTCAACTCCGGCGTCACGACTTGTCGCGAAGATTCCCTGGGAGCAATAAAATCAGCCGTGCAATTATTGCCTGAGGGGAATGATGGTCGCGCAGATTCCCTGGGAGCAATAAAGTCCGCCTTGCAATTTATTGCCTATGGGGAATGACGTCGACTATTGAAATGTGACCGGCAGCTCGTTGCGTGCAGTCTTCACTATGTGGAAACAGGACGTTGTCGTTTTTTCGCCTTGCGATTGACCACCGCCAGGTGCGTCCCCTTCTCTGAGTGTGACCAGTACCTGATCGGGCAGGGATCGAATGCGATCGATCTCGATCAATCCGCAATCGTGTGTACCCTCGCCCTGAAAGACAGCCACTACCATCTGTTCGTCGAAGTCGAGAGGTGGTGCGACCTCGGGGGTCATGCTGCCGCGTTTGTGCCTGCGCCATAAGCTTAGCCATTCATCCTCGTCGCGAATCGCAAATCGTTCGCTGGACTTGATACCACTCTTAGTGCCTTTTGCGACAGTGTAGAATGGCATGTCCTGGTCGGATGGTTTTTTCTTTAGAGTCGGCTCCGCTATCCTGGCATAAACGGCCATCGTCGTCAGGCTCAGGAAGGCAGCCAGCAAGCCTAACGCTTGTCCTTGCCGTCTGTTGCTTGAAATCATAGCTCCAACCTTATCGATCCCTACTTTCCAGTAAGCAATCGAGCTATTGCTGGGCTCCTGTCGATTGCTCCTGACCTGATTGTACAGCCGGAGCCTGAACTGTGTACGTCCAGGTGGCGTGAGATTTCGAATCGTTCATAGTAAGTGTCGGAACTTGAGCTTTATGCATCAGGTCCTTGGCTGGATCTATTATCTGCCGTCGCGAATTGGGATCGGCTAGCTCGGTATTGATGGTGAGCTCGCACGGACCCTGCGAGTTTATGTCTCCAGGCTGACCGGTAGTCTGGGCTGTCCAGGTGTACTCTCCAGTAGAACCGACTGCCTTGAGGCCTTCGTCGAGTTTGGTATACAGCATCTGACGAGCCTCGATCCAGCTGATTTTATCCATCGGATCTTGTTGTACCGGACCGCGATCCATGACTTTTCCGATCCAGCTGCTCTTGGCCAGGGCAAATCCAGCGACGCCCAGGAAGATAATGACCAGTACGAAAGGCATCATGTTGACGGGCGGTTTTTTGGGAGCACCTTTCAGCAAGCCGCTGTAGGACTTATTGACTCGCTGACGGGTTCCACACGACGGACAGACCTCTTCGTGACCATGAAGGGGGACTCGACAAGTTGGACAGTCATGCATAGGACGGCAAATTCCTCTTACTTAAACCTGGTTCATTTATAATGTACCATTCGCGACGCATAAGCAAGTTTTTTCGGACCCTCGCGGCGTGAGCGCTGACGATCAGGCACTTTGCCTTCGAGTCGTTGGGTGACCTTAATGACCTTATCGTTGTTCAGGAAGCCAACGTGGCTAGATGCTGCCGTCCCTTACTGTTCTCGAATTTCAATCCTCGCCAGCGCTTTTGGACTCGTATGTCATGGATGCCAGTTTTTTTAGAGAAACGAATATTGTTTTCTCATCATGCCGAAGAAATAGCGACTGCCGCGATAGGTACAAATACTTGCTCCAACATAAGAGATCAGCTCGGCTGCCTCAGGCATTTGTCTTCATAGGACTATTTTCTTGCAGTGCCGACTGTTCGACAAATAGCCGGCGAGAGATTTAAGTCATCTGATAGCGAAGGCAAATGTTTTCGCCGATTTCATGTTGTCCGGCCTGTACTTCCCGCGTTAGCCCGCTTATCCGCAATTTCAACTGGCGATTTTTTGAGTTTCTCACTGGCGGAAAGGCAAAAGACAATCGTCGATTGACCAGATCGAGACTGACGACCGATACCACCAATTCCCGCAAGACTGTACCACTAGCGGATTGAATTTCGACAAAGACCTTCTCGTTGTCCTGAATTTTGAGACCGCTGGGCGCTGTCAGTTCGACTCCGCACAACTCGTCCATATCTGGTCTGATTTCAATGTTGATGGTGTCGGCATTTTTCAATTTCGATAACCACCAGGATGGAACGTCAGCCAGGAGTGTGTGGATGTCTTGGAGCCACTCGTCTTCAATTAGTTCCTGTCGATGATCGTGGAAAACTTTGGCGGCGGCATTTTCGATGATGGTCTTTCGAAGTGTTTCATCATCAACCAGGCGACACATGGCTTGATACCAGGAATTACGTGTGTTTTCCACGAGGAGACCGTTGATCTGATTAGAAACAGATGACGAATACACGTCCAGGTTTGAGTAAATCCCAGCAATGCCGCACGCACCATAATCGCGAAACTTTGTGTTGTTCTTCGATCGGTTAAACTCATTGTCTTCGAGCGGTGCAAGACCGATTTGGAAGTTCGCATTCACGAATTCTCTCAAAAAGGCGTTATAGCCGGGCACCAGTTTTCTTGCAACCACACCTGGTATCGCGAGCAAATCCGCCGGTGCGCAGCCCCATACGGTGAATTCGACCTTTGACGAATAATCCTTCAGAAAGTCAGCAAGCGCTGGAAGGAAGATTTTGTATTGGTCGTCCACGGTTCTACTGGTAGCGTATACGATACCAAGCTTGTCGGTCGCATGCCTTTTGCTCTTCCGACCTGGTAACTGCGAAAAATCGAACGACGATCTATACAACCCGACGTTGTGGTTGAATCGCGCCACCTTTGCCTCGAGAAGCGGGCTATAGGCTCGTACTAGCGATGCGTGTGACAAATATCGTTCGAACTGCTGAATTCTGAGCGCTTGCAAATGATAGCGAGCTAAGTCCGGATCTGTGGCGTTGGAAATGTCCCAAAAGCTGTCGTCTATGTCGTAGATAATTGGGCGCCTTCTGCCTTTGGCTTCGCTGAGCAGGTGCCGAAATGCGGGTTCTGTGTTTCGACAAAAGACAACGAGATCGGCCCAGCGAATATGCGAGGGCGAGGCTTGATGCTCCAGGACGTGCTGAAATTTGATCAGACCTCGCTCTGCCAGGGCGGTCAGTGGTTTTACGACATTGATCTGACAACTGGCAATGTATGACGGTATGACCGCCACCACTTTTGGTGTGTGCCGTTTTGACTGCGCGTCTACGGGGGGCACCAATTATCTGGTCGAGCCTACCGGCTGTGGTTTGCGGAGATCTACAGACGACTCTGATTTCTCTAATCGTTCCTTACTGTGTTCAACAGCATCTCTCAGCAATGCGGGTAGAGTTGGAATTGGTTTTGCCACGGTCAAAATCTGATAGGAGAAAAGCGTACGTCCCATCTTGATCAGACTGCTATTGAGGGACAAGAGGAAGTTGGCGAGCTTCTCGTTCTTAATGACGAGTGGATATGGAGCGGGTACACCTTCCTGGCTCAAGACCTCGAATCCACTCTCTTCGATAACTCGCTCGAGGCTGGAGAAGGTAAACAATCTCGTGTGCCTGAGGTCGAGGATGCCTTTCTTGGAGTAGTTGAACTGACCGAAGATGTGCATCCAGCGAGTCACGAAGAAGCCGATATTGGCACTGCTGACGATGAGCGTAGCATGAGAGTTGAAAGTGCACGCCTCCATCAATTGCGCCAGAAAGTCTTCTGGCGAGCGGGCCTGCTCTACGACGTCCAGCATCAAGATGTAATCGTGATCGGTCACGTCTATTGGCAGGTGCTTGTCGCTATCAGGATCATGTTGGAAGTAGTCCATGCCCGGCTGGATATTGCGTATTGGCGATTGCTTGTCGAGGACAGTGACGCGACAACCCCTCTTCTCCAGTATCGGAATCAGGTCGATGGCGGAGTCTCCTCCGAAGGTGAGCACTCGTGAATTGGGCTTGATCATCTCGAGCGCCACGGTCTGGCAGCTTGGGAAAGTCAGCTTCGGTCTGTGTCTCCAGGAGTCTGTTTCCGGTGGTTGTACATCGAAGTTGCGACGATACATCAAGCAATATTGCTGAAGGCGCGCTGTACCACTGGCTTTTACGACATCCCAGGCGTACTTCATGCCGTTGACGTGGCACTTTTCCTCTCCATAGAAAGTTGGAATTGGTAGCTCCGCAATCCGCAGACCGGCTACGATGAATTGAATAATAATCTCGGTGTCGAAGTGGAAGTCGTTGGTATTCAAATGGAACGGAATCTTCGACAACGCCTTCGTGCTGTAGATTCGATAGCCAGTGTGGAATTCGCTCAGGTTGGAGCCCAGGACCTTGTTTTGAAAAAAGGTGAGAATTCTGTTGCCGACATACTTGTACATCGGCATGCCGCCTTCGAGGGCGCCAGTCAATGTCATCATGCGTGAGCCGAACACGGCCTCGGCTTCGCCACGGGCTAGCGGTTCGAGCAGTCTGGGCAGTGCTTCTGGCGCGTACTGCCCGTCTCCGTGTACCAGTGCGACGAAATCGAATCCATTTTCAATCGCGTAGTGGTAGCCGATCTTTTGATTGCCGCCATACATTTGATTGACCGGATTTCGAAATACGGTAATCGGATACGGTGTAACGCCCTTGAGCTTGGCTTGCTCCGCCGTCTCGAAAGTAGCATCTTTCGAAGCGTCGTCGATGATCAGGATTTCGGTTTCATACTCCTGGAGCGAGTCCGGGATGCGCTTTAAAACCTTTTCGATCGTCTTTTCCGCGTTGTAGGCAACGATGAAAATGAGAACTCGTGGCTTTTTGCCGATCTCTGCCATGAAAAACTCCAATTCTGACCTGAATTAAGCCTTAAAAATCTACCAAGGTTAATGTAAAGAGGTCAAGGCGAAACGTCTAACACTGCTTGCTGCTGGACATTTTGCGGCTAAGGATTTCTTCGCATTAAGGCTAACTCATAATTCATTGCCCTGCCCAAGCGGTTTTCTGAGAGCTGTTTATTAAAGTCTTTCGAGGCAAGTACGAGATAAAAAATTGTTGAGGTATTAACTGTGATATCAGGGCGATTGCAGAATGGGTTTTTCGCCTAACATTTCTTCGTGAACGTGACCGTGATTTTTTTGAGCGTTCGTAGAGCATGGAGCGTGGCGTGAAAAGGCTCATAGCGTGAGGCTATCTGGATATCTCAAAGGAGAGGGAAAGCGTATCTTTTCGCCACCATTGGTGATGCCAAGATTCGTTGCTGCGCTTGCTGTTTTCATGATTGCGGGTTTTTTACTGCAACCGCTGCTCGACAAGATCCAGAGTCGTTACGACTATCCGATTCATAGCTGGTCCTGGTGGACGGTTCAGTCTCTTCGAGAAAAGCAGAAGCCACCCAACGTCGTTCTGCTTGGTTCTTCTCTGATGGTCGTTGCTAATGCTGAGACCGATGCTACTTACGTTGAGCAACGCCTCGACCTGACGACTTATCGGCAGGCACGGTATTTTGATGAGAAGCTGAAAGCAAGTTTTGCCCGGCAATCGACGCGAATTCGAGACGATTTTAAGAGCAACGTTCCGCAATTGGCACTTGAGCCCTATACGGCCAACCTGGCATCTCCCGGACAGATTCCATCAGACGCGTACCTGACTATAAAGACCGCTCTTCAAGAAGGTGTACGCCCAGAGTTGGTTGTTTACGGTGTCGCCCCGCGAGATTTCTTCGACAGCACAATGTCGAGCCCTGTCGATACCGAGACTTTTCGATATCTAAGCCGGCTGGTAAATGTTGATGAACTTATTGTTGGTCTTAACCTGACACCGCTGGAGGTGCTTGCGAGAAAACTTCTTATGCTGCCGATGGCGAGATTTTCTCTAGATTTGCAGATGTTATTGGCGGAGCAGTTTGGCTCTACAACAGATCGGATCATGGGAAATACTCATTTGAGCGAAATCACACTTGCGAATCGAATGCGGCTTCTAAAAGACTATGAGCCACTGGATATGGTGCCAGGTTTTATCCATGCGGAGGTGGCCTCGAAAGCATCGGTCGTTCAGCAATATGGGGACAACCTTGATGATTACAGGGCTCGCTACAGACTGCCCAGAGAATCTTTCTATAGCGCTCAAATGTTTTGTCTAAAGAAATTGATCACGCTTCTGGACGAGGAAGGAATCAGATTTGTTGTAGTCACGATGCCGATTCGCAAATGCAATGCCGAATTGCTCGAAGAGAGCTTATTTAAGCGCTTCTTAGACGATCTGCAACACGTTTGCTCCGTTGCGAAAGTTCCATTTAAAGACTTGTGTGAATTCGAGGAATATCAGAAATCCGACTTCCGCGATTCTGTACACCTGAATGCCTTCGGCGGAATGCGCTTCATCGGGAAGCTCAATGAATTCATTCTCGAAGTGCTCAAAGAGGAGAAACCAGAGCACCGAGTTGCTCAAAATAAGCGACTATTGCGAGATGACCTTATCCGTTGAAGCGAAAGGACTTCACATAAATGCCGAAACTAGCTAAGAAGGGCTCAGTTCGCAGAGATGTTGACGCCGCCACCCAATGAGATGTTACCTACCTTGGCACCATTGTTAATGAGAACTGTCGGTCCGTCAACAGACAGCGTGTTGACTGGGCTCCCAGCTTTCAAGCCAGCTCCGGTTATCAAAACAGTGCCACTGGTATTGTTGATGGTGACGTTCGGAATCGTGCCGGTAAAAGGGGTCGCATTATCGGGTCCAGCGGATAGGGTGATATCACCAAGACCGGCCGTGTTTGCGCTTGTCTGTATGGTGCTGTTCTCCTCGATGACGAGCTTGCCTTTGTCGCCAGTGTTTTTTAGCGAGACGCCAGTTATTGCGGTGAGTGTGCCGTTCACCGTTAATGTGCCGTTCGATGTTTGAGCGTCGATCGAGCCAACTCCAGCTGTTGCGGAACCGCTGATAGTTATGGAGTTGTTTCCACTTAGCTGAAGCGAATCGACATCGATGCCGGTGAACTCGACCGATTTCAGATCCCCCGAGGAGATAAATGCATTTTTCGCCTGAATAGTGATTTGCTTGGCGAAGCTCAATTCCAATGGATTGTCTACGAAACCGATATCGCCGGCAGCATTGATAGTCAACTTGGGTGCGCCGAAGTATTCGATTGCATTTGGATTCACTTCCATCGTGTCGTCGTGAGTCGTTAGCGATGCACTTTGGAAGCCAACGATGATGTTGTTCTCTCCGTTTGACAGTCTGCTGACATCGAGTGCAACGTTGGCCGCTTGAATATATCTAGAACCAAATACAGTGTTCGGTGCGGACACTGATAGATTTCCTTTGACCATTCCATCTCTGATTGTCGAAAACGGAGCGCTAGCAGTTACGAGGGCTCCATCTCCACCGGCACTAAGGTCGATATACCTTGCCTCAGTGGTCAAGGGAGCTGCTGCTGTTCCTACATTCCCACTACTCTCAAGCTTTAGCTCTCTAGCTCCAATTGAGCCACCGTTACCCAATATTCCCGCGACTCCCTTCACGCTGCTCCTCTCGATAGATGAGACATCTCCTTCGAAAGTGATGGTGCCAGTTGCGAAGGCATTGAATCCGTCTTCAGCCAATATATCCGCGCCCGCGGTCGCATCGGTGATTACAATGTCAGCGGCTTTGGCTATCTTAATTTTGTATGAGCCCACTCCCTCTGATTCGGCTACTCCTGACGAACGAATATGCAGAGGAAAGCTGATAGGAGGTTGTCTTGTATTAAAATTTATTTGTCCGTAAAATTGAAATAAAGAATCTGTTGCGCCAGTTGCATCAAAATGCCCAGCTTTTATGGACACAGTTTTGCTTGCTCCGGCCTCAATCGAGATGGCACCATTTTTTCCAAGATTGCGCGCTCCGACAAATACATGGGTGCCGCTGGCATCAACGATACCGGAACCTTCATCCTTTCCCGCAAACGCTCCGAGATACAAAGAACCGCCATCACGATCGCCTGTGAGATCGGTGCTTCTGAGTTCGAACGTCACGTTGTTTCCAAGGAGAATGGAGCCGCCGCTCTTCGACTGACCGGTGACGTAAATGTCTCCAGTGTTAGGATTGGTAGGAGGAATTGGTCCGATTGTAGATTGATCGGATCCAGAATTAGGCTCAATGTTCGCGCCAGCGAGAAAAATAACACTCCTACCGTTGCTGGTGCCCGCCGACTGGATTGTAATGTTGTCGACGGTCGTGATGTTGCCGGCAGCTACGATGGCGAGCGGTTGTGTTGTGATGATGTCGCCGGCAATCAAGATTGATCCCTGCGTATTGTAGAAACATGGGTCGTCCAGGCAGATCGACCCGAGTGTCAGGAGTTCGGTCGAAGCCAATACGTGGACTGCATTCCCAACTTGGTTGACCGCTCCCGTGATGTCGTCAACCTCGAGATCGGCCGTTCCGAGCCCGGCATTGATATTTACTTCTTTGCTGAGGAGATCGCCACCGAGTAACGCCAGATTTTGTGAGCCACTATAGTTGGTATCGCGCAAGTTGATTGCACCATTGTTGGCGCTGATAATCCCACTCCGATTGAGTATGTTGAGCTGGCTATCTGTGACTGTATTGAGCAGAATGCTTCCGTCGGTTGATACAATCGAACCTTTGTTTATTTGACTAGAGGAATCAATTTTCAGGTTGTTGCGAACTTTTATATCTCCGCTATTCTCGAAGGTGTTTCCGCTAACAATGGTCAAGTTGCCGTCACTTGTTACCGTGCCTTGGTTGATGAAGTCGTTAGACGCATCTAGTGTCAGGTCTGCGGAGGAATCAATCAGCCCATTCTTGTGATTTAGAATGTTGTCGGCCTTGATGGTTCCGTGCTGGTTTGACGAACTGCTGGAAACTGCCTTAATGACGCCGAAGTTTTCTAGATCACCAGTAAGTTTGAATTCGGAAGATCTGCCGAATTCACCAATCGCGGTTACATTCTTTGATACTACGAGCGATGTCGCTTTCATAGTGTCGTTTGCATTCGTTATGGCGGTTAAGTCTAGGTCTCCACCTACCGCTTTTCCGTGCTGGTCAATTTGAATTTTCTGACCAGCCCCAGTCAAAACTTGCTTTACAGCAATATATTCAGCTGCTGACACTGATGCGCCTGAGTCAATAGTCTTTGTTGTCTGTCCTACCATGATTTCAATTGAATCGACGCCGGCGAACAGGTTGTTTCCGAGAATGATGTTTCTTTCGCTTGAATCTAAATTGAGGTTGATACCATTCGAAAGCCTAACAATTCTTCCCAGGTCCGTGTTGAATTGAAATGATTGGTTTCGTCCGTTGCTTCTCTCATTTGCGTTTTGTCTACGGGTGTTAAATCGTGTGATGGAGTTGTCTAAGCTCATCGCTGACGTGGTCGAGAAATTGCTTGGCGGCTGAGCCGAGAAAAGCTCAGCACGAGGCGTATTTTGGTGTCTGAGCGCCCGACGAGAGGCACCGCGAGCGGTGTCTCTCTGTTCCATACGTAACTGGTTTAGTGAGTCATTCTGTCTCTGTGCTGAAGGACTGGCATGGACAATGCCCGGAGACAAAAAAATCGTGTAACCTACCGCCACAGCGCACATTGAAATCCGGACGACAAAAGTATTCTTAAACATCGGTTTCCTCCAACAAGGACCAAGCGGTCTCGTTGAGAGCGCTTGAAGACGTTGATGATCATGATTTCTTCCACTAGCTGGGCATGATCGCTTAGTGCTGCGCAGCGAGGTGCATCGACTTTCGTTAAGGCTGCGCGGAACAGTGTATCAAGTGCCACACTGCGATTCAAGCGTTTTGACTTCGCGTTCGTACCTTGGTTTGATAAACGTCTCGTTAGGCTCCGTCCTGATCTGCCACTACGAGCGGTTATTGAGTGGCGACCTCAATGAATGCGTTGCCTCACCAATCTTGCGGAAGTGGCTTTCTGCGAGCGTTCGGGCGGCGGGCACAGCAATGAAAGTCAGTTGCTTCGAATGCTGTTTACAAACACGCGAATAGATGAAAATTACATGAATCGCCTATCCGAGCAGAATTCTTTAGAACGGAGATGTCTTGTCTACGATCTACGTGTCACTTATTGTGAGCGTGCATCATGAATTCCACTTCGCTAGATGCTCGTTTGTCAAACGGTTTGCGTCCTAATCTTCCAGGATATCTTGGACGAAACAAACGCAGGTAGTCGGATGGCTTCAATTTCTTTCGGCTGAGAAATGGGCCGGCTCAACCATACTGAACACCTCTCGCCAAAGAAAACGCTAACGCCAATGCCAACGAAAAGTCAAACGCCAACGCCAACTAACGTAAAGGCTAACGCCCGCCGTGGTGTCCTTCTTCGTCTTCCCATATACCGACGCGCTCGGTGGTCTCTTCGACTTTTCGCAGGACGGACAACCACTTGGCGGTTATTAACTTCATAATTGAGTCTCGTTCGAGGACGGTCATAGGATCGATGACAGCGAGCTTACAATCTCGCATCGCGGCTGCGATTACGACGCTCGGAGATGCGAGAGGACCGACATACTGGAGTATACCGCTGGCACTGCTTTCTTTGTTGTCGCGCGAGACGACTGCGAATCCTTCACCCAGGCCAATGCACTCGCTGTAAATCGAGCTCGGATCAGGCGTGACCCCGCCCTCGATCAGATGTATTACCAGTTCGCGACCAGCGAGGTTGAATATTGCAATATGCTCTCCCACACATCTTATAAGGGCGATGTTGCCCTTCGGAACAGCTATCAGCGCCTCTTTAGTGTGGACCAACAAAGTTCCGTCAGCTGGAGCGACCAGAACGGCTCCTGTCTCTAGAGTGATGGCTCCATCCGCAATGTCTCCGCAGGTCGTGCCTGTGTCTTCTTGAATGAGGCATTTCTTGCAGGTGAATTTGTCTGGAAATTTTTCGAAGCGGATTCTCAATTGCGCTGCCGATGCGTCGCCCACTTGTGTGATCTGACCGCCTGTCACATCCGTTGGAACCACTACAGGAGGACCGTGATCGCCTCCCTGCGGATTGATCGCCGGCTGTGCGTACGCAGGTCGAGCGAACGAACAAAGGATCACTGCACTCGGTATCACACCCAGGGCGAGTACCGTAGAAATTATTCGTATCGAAAACGAGCTCTTGCCCAAGTGTCTTTTTCGCAACCGCTGTAGTATCTCTCAGTGTACTACCGCGCGAATCCTATGTTGTAAGAAGTCTGTTTAAAGGTTTCTTCAATCATGAGTTCGAACTTGTGCGCTAGCGTCTTTTCCGAGAATCGACGTTGAACGGAAGCGGCGAGTTCCTTACATTGTTCCGACGTTGGCGGCGATCTGCGGAGCTCGTTGAGTCTAGCTGCTAAGGCGCCGTTCTTCGTCATGTCAGTCATCCAGTACGGATCCTGGAGTATGAAATGTGCTCCGGAGTGTGGATGTGATACTACAGGTGTTTCGGCGAGCGCTGCTTCGATGAGCACATTGCCCAGACCTTCAGTCAAACTCGGCAGGACAAAAACATCTGCGGCTTTAATGACAGATGGAATTTCATTGCTTGGTAAAGTGAGCCATGAAAGGCGATCACCAAGAAGTCTCTGCCCAAGCTCTTTGAGCGCGGCCGTGTCTGCTTCCGGGACTCCGCAAAGGACAAGTCTAACTGAGGGATCGTTGATCTTCGCCACTTCTTCAATCAGGTAATCGATGCGTTTATGGTATTTGTTCCATGCGGCGGCGCAGACGATCATGTAGTCTGTTTGCTTAATTCCGAGTCGCTCTCTTACTACGCGTGAATCTTCCAATCGTTTAAACATATCAGGATCTATGCAATTGCTTATCAGATCCATCTTGCTTTCGCTAATGCCGAAGAGCTTTGCTTGTTTGTAGGCATCAGGCTGAAGCTGTTGGATATGGTCAAATCCGCGATAGTTTGCCGGATTGAATGAGGCACCATTGGCGAAGACAACTTTGTAGTTGAGAAACGGTAGACTTCGCGCGCCGAGAAGAAGCTGAGCGAGAGGAACGTCCTTAACCCAGACGACATCTGGTCGCAGGCGCGCCAATTCGAAGAGAACGCCCGGCAGAAAAGTAAATTGCTCGATGCCGTAGCTGAGCTCCCAGCGGTTCTGCTCTTTTACAAATGGAAGGTGTAACAATGGTTTTATGAGAACGTTGTTGCGCCCGATGTTCGGCACAACCTTCGCGTCGTTGAACCGTCCGCCGCAGATAAGATGGACATCTAGCTCGGTGTGATTCTTCAGCGCGTGATACCACCGAGCCGTCGAAATTTCAAAACCACGCGTGACATTGCCTAGACCGCTTGATACAAGCGCCAACTTGATACGCTGAGATGATCTGCCCTGTTGATGCACTGACTGTATTTTCACTTCTATTCCATTAGCTCTCTCTCTAAGCTGTTTTCCCGGCTTAATTAAGTAGCTAACAATCGACCGACCCCTTGAATACAGATTAGGCATAGCATGCCGACACGCTGCCAAGGACATTTTAAGGGATTCCGCGCGGCATTAGGGCGTATTTATCTTGTTTGAAAGCTTTGAAACGCACTCTTTGACAAGTAGCGCCATCCTGCTCGGCTTCAAGTCCTCACTTTTGTAAACGGATTTATCGTACCCTTGAGAACCGTGCGCGGGTAGATACTCATTTCCGTATGTCTAATCGTGCATCGATGTCCTCATTCCTGCCTGCCGGTGCAACTTGTAGAGAACGTGGCGAGCGTTTGTTCACGGAGTTGTTTGCAGTCGGATATTGCATCCTGCAATATCTGTCTGCCGATTCCTCGCTTTCGTCAGTGTCGAGACCGAGTAAGCCCAGCAGTAGCTGTGCCGAGCTGATTGCGTGAACTCTTTTAATAGTTCACGCACTTCTTTCGCTCCTTCCTTCAAACCGGTCGTGAACAGGCGTGTGCTGCCCGATCCTGATTCCTTTTGAGATCCAACAGAACTTTGTTGTCAGGGTTATCTCTTTCTGGCTCCGGATAGGCTGATGGCGATACCACCATTATCGGTGGTACCACCAATGGTGATAAAGTCATCGGGCTTAAGATAGGTCTTTTTCAACGGTTCAATTCTTCTGTCGCCATTTAGGTAAGTGCCGGTTTCAGTATTCAAGTCCATTACGAATGTGCCTTTTGCGTCTCGTCCTATTCGCACATGCTTATTAGAAACATTCGAAAGATCAGGGCTGGCGCTTCCTGGTGCGGCTTTATTGAGGGCATTCAAATAGTCTTGTCCGACGATTATCTGGTTGGTGCCTACTGGTATCAGGTGATTGCCGATCACTAAGCTTTCTGTGCTTTTTCCAGTCAGGCATTTCTCAAGAGCGTTTAGTCTGGCATTGTTGTGTGCAAGTGCTTCGGATTTTAGTGTCTTGTACATGTGCTGATGTGACAGCAGATTCATGATCATGAGGTCGCCTTCCGGCAAGCTCAATAATTCTGAATCGGCTCCTGGTTTGTATCCATCATCCTTTAGTTTCCGCATATGTTTGTCTAAAAAGTCATGGTACTGCTCGTTGTTGGGAGATTCGCTTTTTGCTTTACTGATAAGCTCATCGATTACTAGATTCGAGATCTCAGTTTCATTTTGAGCTTTTATCTCCTGCATTTTTTTTCGAAACTCCGGTCTATTGGTATCATATTCGGGGCTTTGTGTGCCATTGACTTTCGCAGCTTCAGTCAAAGATTTTCGTTGATTGTTAGCATGCGTTGATCGAAATTTTTCGGTAATGTTTTCGACCAGCTGTTGTTTGGGAAATACGAATTTTTCCAGAGCGTTAAACATCGGCTCCATACATCTAAGCAGTCGGGCTCTGTCGTGACCATGTAATTCAGTCCTTTTAGCCAGCTCTGTGAAACTCGGCGATTTCCCCTGTCCTTGCATGATCGATTTGTGTTTGTATAGCGCATACATCTCTGCGAACATTTCTCCGCAACAACCGTAGTACATAGCGGCTTCCCGATGTGTCTTCGGACTATAGTGTTCCCTGGGATTTCCCAGTAGTTCAACTAAAAGCTCCCTATGTGCGGTGACATCACCACTGTTCAGTTTTGCAACTGAGCCAAGTTCCGAGATTATTTTGTGATGCGGGTGATTACTATCGTTCAAAACCTGTCTAACCCAGTCGTCTCCAGTTGCCGTTTGTTGGAGGTCGGCCAGGGTAATTTGATCTCCGACGAATAATTTTTTCCAGGTGTCGACAACCTTAGCGTCTATGGTTGGGTCGTTCTGAACGTTTTTCCCTTCATAGAGATGGCCGCCTTCATGAAAAAACGCGTGTTCCACATTAGTCGTGGCCGAAGTCAACATTATCTCAAAGCCGTCACAGTGTGCGATATTTCCGGACGGATCTTTCCTTCTGATTAATATCTGACCAAGATCTTGTCCGTCTAATCCAAATGCTTTGAGAGCCTCATCGACTAACTGCTTCGAGACTGGTGCTCCCTTCTCAACCACGAGTTTTATAGAGCCGTTTCCATCCGGGCGATGCACCAAGTACTCTCCGGGAGCGAATGTTTCCGTGGAGTAAGCGAAGGAGAGCTTCTGAAGTGATACAGCATCCGAACTGCTAACTGTCTTGGTCAACTCGTTTATCTTCTTTATGTTCAAGATCCTGGTATCGGTAGCGCCGGGCGTGTAATTGTTCTTGAGGTTATACAGTTCGATCATCGCCTTGTTACCGGCGATTTTATTGACTGCGTTCATTGCTTGAGCATTTAGTTTTAGCGAATTGAGAGCACGCTGCAATTGGTGCTGTTCATTTGCCAATGCTCTGACATCGCGATTGTCTTTAAACTCCGCAGATTTCCCTTGTGTTCTGGCTAGCTGCTGTGCGTCCTGGATCTTTAGCTCCAAGTTGCAGATGTCGAGCTGGAGCTCAACTGCAGCGGCTAAATCTGGTCTACCAAGTGCGTCTACGAATGGCTCGAAGGGCTTTCTCAGAATCTGTCTGCCTCTCAGATTGTTTGTTTCTGTTGGAATTTCTTCCGACGGTTGTTGCATTTTCGGTTCCGACACGGCCTTTGTCGGCTCTAAAACCGGCATTTTGAGCGGGGCGTGATTTTGTCCGACCGGTTCAACTTCCTTCATTTTTGTTGGTACGCTCGTTTCTTTGACCCAATCAATGACAAGCCCCTCTCTGGTCACTTCTCGGAAGCCGTTTTTGATTGGCGTAAACTCGGAACCCATCTTTCGCTTGTGACTGACGTAGGTGTTCTCCGCTTTCGGATCAGGTTTGTATTCCATCGAAAGTGAGCCTGGTCTGGTCTTTGGATTTTTGGGTTGCATTCCCCTGTGTGCAGCACTTAAGCTCATTTGAACAAAGAATGACGTGAGAGCGTGCTGTTCATACAGGTGTAAGCCGAGGGACTTCGCGGAATCATGTACGGTCTGTTCCAGTCCGACTGCTGCAACGGCCATGATCGGCTGCAGCTTCGCTTCTTGCAGTGCTGCTGTCGCCAACCGTTTCATAAAAGGATCGACGTGTTTTTCCAGATGAGTAGCATTTCTTGCGAGCTGAGTCATGACGGCCTTGTTCTCAGCGATGAAGGCATTTCGTAAGGGGGCGGCCATTTTTGTTAGAGCACTACCGATTTTTTCTCCGGCGGCACCAGCCAACCAGGCTGTGCCGACCCCAATGGCGAATTCACTCGCATACGGAAGCACCACATCAGAGAATAGCTCCATCTCTTTGTAGCTGCCATCAGCCTGAAGTTGCTTCTCACTTCGTGCGTAGCTGCCAATGCGGGACCCGTGATCACGCAATCCGTTCTTGTACTGAAGTTCGATCGTTCCTTCGCTTGCGATCATTCCTGCAGCGACTGCAGCCATTATCACGGGAAGCGCTGTTCCTCCGCTGGCTACGACCAGGGCTGTCGCCGCTATGGCTGCCACGGTGCTGGCAAGGATGACGACGCCATCTGTTTTGACCCAGGTAGCAAAGTCACTTTTATTGTTGAAGGACACAGTGTCCAGCGTCTCCAACATTTTGTCTATTCGGTGTCGTTGGTTGCCGGCGTTGATCTCCTGCAGTCTGGCCAACGCCTTCGGCACTCTATAATCGCTTTCCCAGAATTGGCTGTTCTTTTGATCGACAAAACGCTCTAACTTCAACTTCTCTAGTGTCTGACCAGCAGGCGGAGCATATTTCGGGTCAAGAAGACTTAGCAGCCCTTCGATCGCCATGGAGCGATTCTCCAACTCCATTTTGACTTGTGGATTTGCGGAAGTTTTGATGGCTTCGTCGATAGCCTTCTTAGCATCGCGGGCACCCTTTATGTCTTCCGGAGTGACCTTATTCAAGGTCTCTTGCAGGCGTTTCCCTCGTTCCTTTGCGTGTTTTATGTACTCTTCGAATTTATCACCGCCACCTTGGGCGGTGCCAACTAAAGTACTCAATAACTGCATATCGTCTGACAGTTCAACCGAAATCTCGCTTAGTTTGCGGACGGACTGGTTGCGATCAACTCCAAGTAGCCCCTCGCCAATCAGAAATGGTTGGTCGAGCTTCTTGTTTCCCTTACTGTCGGACAAACTGGTGAGCAACTTCAAGCCGTTGTCAAAACCTTTGCCGT
This sequence comes from uncultured Candidatus Obscuribacterales bacterium, assembly GCA_964418155.1. Lineage (GTDB taxonomy): Bacteria > Cyanobacteriota > Vampirovibrionia > Obscuribacterales > Obscuribacteraceae > JADYXR01. The sequence goes on from CAYQKX010000002.1 coordinate 341,143, forward strand.
CGAGAGTTTCAAGAAGCTTAAGATCTCCGTAGTCGGCTCTTCCCTTCGCCGACAGTCTGGAAAATGGGTTGCTTCCTTCCTGATTAATATCCTTCTTTAAATCAGGGGCAAGCAACGCTGCTCTGCCGAATTGCTTTAGCATATGCATGGCGAACTCGTCTGCCTGATCGGTTTTTCCATCTGCCACGAGCGAAGCGTATTTACTGTTCGCGAGTGCGAGGGAAAGTAGTAGCGTTTGACTCTCTGTTTTGCCGATTACATTGAGCTTGTCTTTGACCGCGTTCTCCTTGTCGCTTACTGACCTAAGCAACTGTCTTTGGGAAGTAATAAAATTGTTCTGAGATTCAGACAATGGCTTCCCAAGGAATCCGCGCTCTGAATTCACATTGTCTGTCAATTGGCTCGGCAACGGGAATCCCAGTCCGAAAACAAGGTCACCGAATGTTATGCTGCTGGCAAATTTTTCCCAAAACCAGAGCCCCTTATTCGAATGGGATTTGATCTGTTTGTAGAGAGTCTCTTTGTCTTCTTTGGATTGTTTGAGTTCTTCTTTTAGCTTGGTGACATGCTCGACATTGATATTTTCCAGAAGGATAACCTTCTGTGTCAGCGTAAAATCGTCAATCAATATATTCGACGGCAGATGCTTATTTGAGATCTCGCCATTGGCTAGTTGCGAAAGGACTATTCCGGCATCCAGCTCAGCTGAAGTTGAAGTGATCTGCTTGCGAACTTCTTCAGGTAAATCATTGTAGGTTTTCGCATCTATTGAGCCAGATAAAGCCAGAAAGTTTTTTTCAGATGATTTATCGCTGCTTCCAGTTAGTGACTTTCTGGCTTCAGGCGATAGATCGTTGAACACTTCAACCGTCAACTTGCAGTCGTGCAGGGAAAGTTCAGTTCCTTCCTGGAGATTGTTTAGATTGCCAGTCAGCTTCTGTCGCACATCTGACGGCAACGAGTTAAACAGCGCTAGCTGCTTTGCGACTGCCTTTACCTTGTCATACCCGTAGTTCTTGGCCGCCTTTTCAGAAACTGTTTTCAGATATTCATCGGGAAGATCAACACCTCGCTCTTTAAAGATTGCTGCGAGTTCTACAATTTGCTCTTTTGTTGGTGCCGGCATCGGAAGCGTACCGGGCTTACATTTGTCAGATCCTTCGACTTTCGCTTGTGCCCCGTCTCTGTCATTCTTGTCTCGTCCTTTTCCTTTGCCTCTGTCGTCTTTAGTTACTTCTTCCTTGCCACCTCCCTTTCCTGTCCCGCTGTCGTATGTGTCGTATCTCAGATAGTGCGTATAAGTGTTGGTGGTTTTGTCGTATCTTGTTTCATAGTCGCTCTTTTCTGAGACCGCTTGCAGAGCTCTTGGAGTCTTACGTTCTATGCCTGAGACAATCTTGGGAGCTAGTTGCTGAATCGTAGGGCTGTCCGGATTATTTTTGAGTATCGATTTGATCTGCTCGGTCCAGATTTTGTCAATTGGCATCCAGCTCCTATCGGCGAATCGGGAGAATGCAAGAGATCGCTCGAATGAATCGTTACCCCATTGTGCAATTGATAGTAGGACATCGCCGGAGAGTGCTTGAAGTTTCCTTGCTTCTTCTGTTCGATCCTCTTCGAATCTTAACTCTAGTTCTCCCTTTATACTCCAGCTCAGACGACTCAAACCTTCTTTGCCACCGAATGCGGTGAGCGCTTCAATTACTTCGGCACCGCCGTGGTAGGGTGCGAGCTCTGCCAACGCTCTGACTGCATTCTCTCTTGTCGTCGGAGAAGATGTTGCGCTGGACATTACCTTGACCAGCTCCTTTGCAAGCAATCGACCCGCCTCCGGGTTAAGGGAATTGGCGCTTGTCTTTAGCTCGTTTACCAAGTCTCTAGATGCCCGGCGTGCCATCTCTTTAACGTCTTCGCTATCCAGAATTGGTGCCAATTCCATTAATCCTTTCGTGGCACCGGAGGGATTGATCAGGAGTTTGTCTCTCAATGTCTTACGCACGGACTCTGGAACATCATCGATGTTTTGAGCTGCGATTTTTCCCAGGGTCTGACAGCGAACTCCTTTGCCCGCAATTAGTTGAGTTTGCTGATTACCTGTTAAAACTTTCAGGACCTTCTGACGCATATCGGGACTGAACGAAGCCAGATCCTCGAGAAACTTTCCGCTGCGACTGGAGAGATCTCCGTTCTTGTATGTATTTGAGCTGGAATCAAACACGGGTTTGCTCGCCTTCTCGTTGCCATCTCCGACTCCCGCGCTCAGAGATGCCACTACCTGTAATGCCGTAGGATGACCCGTTTTGGCAAGATTCATCAGATTTTTTACTTGCTCAGAAAAACGATTGCCTACGTCATTAACCTTACTCCGTGAATCTGGTATGAAGATATTGTGCTTCGAGCGAGCCCCCTTCGAGAATTGATACGCTAGATGCACTTCTGAAGAGCCTTCCTTGTAGCCGGTTTTTTGTATTGCCTGGTACAGTCCATCGAGAACCTCTTCGGTTTGTTTGGCAGAGTGCAGGACCTGTTTTGCTCGCTCTTTCGGGTCGATTTTATCGGGCAACTCTCTTTCGAAAATACCATCGAAGACTGCTCCAATTTTTCCGGCAAGCTCATGCTCATTGCCTTCGCGTGCTGCTACGATAGCCAATCCCAGACCGGCCGACTCCGTGGCAGTAAGTCCTCCGCCAGCTTCCACCTGTTTCTTAATCTGATCGACAATGGCGCGCTTGAGTTCCATCTTCTGCTCAGAGCTCAGATTGGAGAGGTCTGGAAACATCGTCGAAGATCGATCGGTTTTGGTAATTTCGTCGAACTTTTTCAGACCGTTTTTATTGTCTGATAGAAGCAATTCGATAGCAGTCTGGCGAGCTAATTGGTTATCCTCGATCGCGAGGCCAAGCATCATCTCTTTGCCTTCCTTGAAGGTATCAGGAGAAGAAATCTTTTTCAGGGCGATGGCGACATCTACTTTTGTGAGTTGATCGGGCGCTCCTTTATTTCCACTCTTAGCTTCTAGCTGCAATGTTTTGTGCGCAATGCTGAGCTGTTCCAAAGAAGGTTTTGGGCCAAGGTTTTGTCCGATCGCTCCGAGCCTGTACTCGTCAAGCTTGATGCTAAACGGATTATCTGCTCCCTTCACAATTGCTGTCAGATACTTCTGCGCGTCCTGGGCTGCGAGTTTGTCATGTTGTGGGTTTAACGGATCTCCTTTGGCGAGGTCTTTCAGCACCTGTTCGAAAGCGTTCTTTCCGACTTTGGATTTCAACCATTCATTCAGCTCCTGTGCCTCCTTGTTACCACCCTTCTCTTTGCCAGCGAGTTTCGTCAGGTAGTCGAGCGTCTGCTTCGGATCAGTCGACTCTCTAAGACCTTCCGAAATATCTGCAGCATCGAGAAAACGCAGTAAATTTGAAAAACCAGAACCAGAGTCATTGTTGAGCTTTTCGATATTTGCTATCGCATCCAAACGCTTTTGACTCCGCTGCTCAATTCCTGTCTCGCGCGCGCAGAAGTTACCTACCTCTTGGTCGGAGCGATTTTGCTGGTCAAGTGTCTGGAGGTAAGCTCGATGTTGTGCTTGTTGAAGGGCTTGGAAAAAGACAGGGTTATTAGCGAACTGCAAGAACTCTTTCGAGATTGCTTCCGTTTGCTTATCCCTGGAGCCTTCAAATGGTCTATTCGAAGGCAGAAAAGGGGAGTGCTGATTTGACCAACTCAGCATTGCAAGCTTAGTCAAATCCACTGTCAAACGCTCTAGCGCTTGTGGATCGACCTTATTAAGATCGCCTGCCGCCAGGGTGTCTCCGTGTTCTTTTAGAATATTCGTGCGCAGTTGCTTCCCGGTAGCCGACAGCAGCTTCTCGTGAACTTCTGGATCTGAGGATGTACGAACCAGCTTTACGAGGTCGGTGACGGATTGTTCGGGTGTGTTGATCGGTCCAGTCTGATTCTGTGCATAGAGCGTTTCCGATGACATCCACGCGTTAAGTTTGTCGTCGTCGTCGTCGTCTTCTTCAGAGGTCAGAGTGGAACTTTTCGAGGAAGTATTGTCACTGACGATTGTAAGAAAGTCTTTGAACAGTTTGCTCGATGCTTCATTTTGCAGATTCGAACTCTTCTGCCAATTGTTCGATAGATCGCCAGGATCTGCCTTATCTGCTACCACCACGCGAATATCCTCCAGAAGACTTCAGATAGGCTGCATCTCGATAACGTACTGAGAGAAAGTGGTGGAAAAGTGACGGCGGTCATTGAGACGTCGCTTCAATCACGTTGAATTTGATGCCGCACCGACCGTTGTATTTTTTTCTTTTTTTTCAGCACGAGGCATCAACGAGATTGCTAATCATTCAACCAGCTGAGGAATCGTTTGCGTTCAGTGCAAGATCAGTGGCGCTTCGAGTCTTTGTTCCAGGAATTCTCTGGTCTCATTTTTCGGATTCAGGTGACTGATTTTGATTTGACTGTCCGGCGTTCCGCGAGAGACCAAAAAACGGCGGAATTCTTCATAAGTGCCGGGCTTCAACAATCGAACTGTCACTGGCGCCAACCTTCCGGACGCTCGCTTGGCCTCGTACTCGACGTTCTCCAATGCTAATCGCCTATCGAAAGCTGATGCAATTGCGTCGGCCTTGTCTGCGAGCGATTGCGATACGTCCGATCCTTCAATTTGCAGCATCCGCAAATCGGGCGACTGATCAGACTCCATCCAGAGGTCGTAATGCGGCTCCGGTCGAAATTGCGGTATCACTGTGAAAAAACGAACCTTAAGTGCTGCTGTATCTAATACGGTGCTCATCGATCGCGTCACTTGAAGTTCAGTGATTTTCTCTCCTGTGAAGGAGCATATATTGCCGCCCTTATACTGGAACTCCAACAATGGTGTCTGGTTGTGAAAACCGGTCACCTTTACGACATCATTGATGTTATATCGGTAGAGTCCACCAGATGTGGTGAATAGGATGTAATAGTTCGAGCCTACCTGGAGTTCATCGGCCAACAAAATAGTGGGCTTCTCCGACTCGATTTCGCTTTCGGGGATGAACTCGAAGAAGTGAGAGTGAATAGCCAGCATCTGCTTCTCGGGTGAGAGGAAAACGGTTCCTCTTCCTTCGCTGGCACCATAGGTGATATCACATACGGGGCGATTGCCGAAGTATTGCGGAAAATCAGACAGGTAGAACGCTGCTGCTGCGCGAGTCCAGCAGGATACCACCTCCAGTGACGGCCAGACATGCTGCGGGGTAAAACGGTCGTTACGCCAGAGCAATTCGAGCTCTCTTGCTCGTTGAGGATCGGGACGATTGAGAAAGCGCAGCGCTTCCAGAGTCTTTGTGTCGAGCGTCGAAGGCGGCGTCGTGGTTCCATTTCTGATATCTTCGATCAATCGTTCGCCGTAGGTGCTTAATCTTCTGCAAAGCAACTGAATGGTGCTTGGGTTTAACGTATAGACGAATGAAACCGGCAGACTGAGCGCCGCACGAAGTAGCGTGTAGTACTTGGACTCGTAGTCTTTTATTAAATAAACTTCGTAGGGAATAGGTGAGATGAATTTCTTTATGAGTAGCGGTTCGTTTTTGAATAAAGAACCGGAAATCGAGCCATAAGGAATTCCACACGGGGTCCTGCCTTCCACGGCCGGAGACGTCATCGCTAAGGCCGTGCCGCGCGCAATTCCTGGGAAGTTTTTCAACAAAAAATATCCCGATACTACTGAGGCTGCACGGAATTCTTTTATGTAACCAGGTGTGATCGGAATGAATTTTGGTTTATCTGTAGTGCCGCTCGTGGTCGCGAACATGGTCGGAGCTTCTGTGGTCAGCACCTGTTTTTCGCCATTCGTCAGAGCATCTATATAAGGTCTGAGTTGCTCATAGTCTCTGACCCTAACAGTCGAATTAAAATCAGCCCAGGTTCGTATCGATGCGAAGTTGTGCTCTCTGCCGAATCGCGATTTGCTGTTGTTCGCGAGAATTTCGTTGAGCTTTCGGAGCTGCGCCTGACGTGGATCGCGGCTGTCGGCTTCCAGGCGACGGACTTTCCCTTCACCCAAGGCACTGAATATTTTGTATAAAACACCACGCATGACTCAGGTTTAACTCACTGTATGTGGTCGCAGCTTTCTCTTGTCCGAACCTGCTTCTGCGCATCTCTCTCAATGCAGCGCCGTTACGTTCTTGTCGATATCAAACGAGATTCGACTGGAAGATAGCCAGGCTTGGCATTATACTTTGGAACCATTCCAGTCGGTAGCGAGGTTTGCTGAAAAGCATGCTCGTAGTGACATTATTGTTGGTCGTCGTCACAGCCGCCGTTGCGGTTGTCCAGTCCGTCGCATTCCGCCGGCTTTACGATTACGTGGATAGAGAGCTGAATCGTGCGGCTCAAAACAGTCTTCCTAAAGCATCTGTAATCTTGCCGTGCAAAGGACTCGACCCAGCCTTTCGAGAAAACGTGGAAAAGCTCCTCCGTCAGGATTATCCGGACTTCGAAGTGATTTTTGCGGTGGCCCAAGAGTCCGACCCGGCCTACTCGCATCTAATTGAGCTTTCCGCCAATTTCGAGAAGACGAGAGTTGTGGTTGCCGGAATAGCCGCGCAGCGGGCTCAAAAGATCAACAATCAGCTTCATGCTCTTACCTTCATAAGGCAAGATTCCGAGGTAATTGTATTTGTAGATTCGGACGTAATAGCCAGAGAAGATTTCTTGCGACGACTCGTTGCGCCGCTCTCAGAGCCGCAGGTGGGTGTTACTACCGGATATCGCTTCTATATAGCATCGCCGCATAATTGGGCATCGATATTACGATCATTGTGGAATCGCATGTCCGCCTGGGAAATGGCTAACCCGAAGTATGCGTTTGCCTGGGGCGGTGCGATGGCGATCAAACGGGAAATTTTTGAGCGCGCCGAGGTGCTCGCTGCCTGGGACCGGGCGGCAGATGATGATCTTTCCCTCACCACTTGTGTGAAAAAACTTGGTCTGACCGTTCGCTTTGTACCTCAATGTCTGGTTGCTAGTGATGGAGATGCTTCTGTAAGCGAAATCGTTGAATGGACCAATCGGCAGTTGATTCTCACGAAGGTTTATTATCCTGAGCTGTGGCAAAGAGCGATAATGAGAGCCTCAGTGATGCTCGCCTGGCTTGCACTAATGGTGGTGGCGTTGTCCAACTGGGCTTCCAGTGGCGACTCATCAGCCGTGGGGGCTGTGCTTGCCGGATTCACAATCATTCCCGTAGAGGTATTCTTTCTTTTGAAAGCTCGACGCTTGTGGCAAAGAGTACTTACAGACCGATCAAGTTACCTGAGTGAGTCCTTGCTAAGTTCCTGTCTTGCGATTCCCCTGGCTCACCTGGTTCTGCCGTTTTGGACGCTCTATTCCGTTGTTACCAACAGGATTCAGTGGCGCGGTGTCACCTATGAATTGCGCAGCCCGACGGAAACACTGGTGATTGGCTGAGAATTCGTAGTCCGTTAGTGCTGGACGTGGAGACTCGCCATCTGGAGCCGTTGTGCGGAACAGTGTTTCGCATGTTCTGAAGCTGGTCTTCAGCGAAAGCAGCCTCAAAACGTCCGCAAGTGAACGTTTACGAGAAAGTCGGAGCTTACTTTGAAACTAGAGGCATCGTTAACTGTTTCGTGTCGCTCGGTTACTTCTTCTTCTTCTTCTTCTTTAGAGGGGTTTCGGGAAGAAAGAGGTTGAGCACCATAGCGAGCGCGAGGAGTGCGGCATAGCAGTGAAGGGAGAAGTTGATCGAGTCGTGGAGAGTCGAGTTCCTCGCCAGGACCATCATCAGGGCGCCCATGATGCCGGTTCCTATAGTGCCGCCGAGCGAGCGGAAGAGTTGGGTCATGGAAGTGGCGATTCCCAACTCGCTGCCGGTCACGGTGTTTTGAACAATGATGGAATGAACCGGCAGCAAAAGCCCCAGTGCGACGCCACCTGCGGTGGCATAGGTCATGAACTGCCAGGTTGAAAATCCGGGATCTAGCTTGGTCATCAAGGCAGTAGCCAGCGCCATGCTACCTAAAGAAATTAAACATAAGAGCTTATACTTGCCTGTTTTGGACACCAGAAGACCGCCGGCAATGCTCGCGCCTGCCACTACTACCATCAGTGGGGTGAGCGTTGCTCCCGTCGCTACCGGGCTCAGTCCGGAAAGCTTTTGAAGCATGAAGGCGAAGAGCAGCATCGATCCAAATAGCCCAACGCCGGTTATAAAGACTGTCGCCAATGATATCGAAATCGTTCTGTTGGAAAACAAATGCAGCGGGACAAGAGGCTCTTTGGCATTCTTCTCGCGAAAGATAAAGGCCGAGAAAGAAGCGACGGAAATCGATAAAAGTAGCGCCGAATGCGCATTTAGCGACCCGAATTTCCCGATGTCAGACGACGCCAGAAGGAGTGGAATAACCGTAATGATGAATAGAATTATGCCGATGTAGTCGATCGAGGCGCGCGCTCGCGTGCGGTCGGTGTTTGGATAGCGTGCCAGTAGCGCGGCTGAAAGCAGTCCTAGTGGGACGTTGATAAGAAAGATCAGTCGCCAATTTAGTGATTCCGTGAGCCAGCCGCCGAGCGACGGACCGGCAAGAGCTGCAACGATGAAGGCTGCCGCGAGAAATCCCTGGTATCGCCCTCTCTGTCGAGCAGAGAATAGATCTCCCACGGCGATGAAGCAAAGTCCGAGCATGGCACCACCAGCAGTGCCTTGTAGTGCCCTGGCTACTATGAGTTGCTCCATCCCTCCAAGACCAGCAATAGGTACGAGCCCAGCGCAACCGCATAAGAGCGATGTGACCGCGAATAGCAGTGTTGCAGAGGCGATGACTGTCCTGACGCCGAAAATATCAGCAAGTTTTCCGGCCACGGGAGTAGCCACCGTCGCAAACAACAAGTAAGACGTGATAAGCCATGCCGATTGATCCCCGCCGTGCAAGATTTCCGAAAGTCTGGGAATCGCTATGTTAAGGATCGTCTGATCAAGGGCTGAAAGAAATAACGCGATTTGCAGCCCAATCAGGACGATACCGAGACTTGGCGCCGAGGTTTTCTCAGCCAGCGAGTGCCTGGAGCTATTCGGTGTTTCCTTCAATTGAGTTCTTATACGATTGGTAACACGTCTATTGTTTCCAAAAAAACAGCCGCCGATGGAGATTGTTGCGCTTCAATTCCTTAATATGTCTTGCATCTGTCCGGACAAGCCGGTCGCCATAGCCTGCCAAGCTGCCGGATATCAAACCTAGTGAAGGAATGGTGAAGCATGTCTTCGGTTAAATCTTACTAAATTGAAAAGCTGCTCGCCCTGTTTCGCCCTATATAGTTAAAACCTCTTCAATGGCAGAAGTCATAAGATCAAGTACTCTTGCCTCTAGAATCCTCTCCGATAGAAGCCAGTCGAAAGTGCAGTTGCATAGACGCGACGGGGGTTCGACTTGGCGAAGGATTCGTGGAGTCCAGAGACAAACGGAGAAAACGTGGCGGCGTTCGAAATTATTGTTGTTGCTCCATCGAGCCCAAGGCGAGGCTTCACGACACCGGCACTCGCGATTGCGGCTGCCAGGGCTGGAGCGGTAGGCCTCATCGATATAGAATTCGTCAATAGCTGCCCGGAGCTGACGGAGTCGTTGGACAAGCTCGCCGGCAACGCGATGGGCGGCACTGTTGGCGTCAGGGTCAGATCGGGCGTACTCTGCTGGTCGGCTTCGGACAGCCGGGTCGGTGGATTGCCTGTTGAAGAAATCCTGACCCGCCTGATCAGTACCGATGCTGTCCACGCAGCCCCTGTGATGGTCTTGACAGCGGGTGTCGGGCAATTCAATGAAGAGCTTCTCGCGAAGGATGTAAAACTAGCAAGACATGCCGGATTTCGCGTTTTTGTAGAAGTCGTCGACTTGAAAGAGGCTCAGCTGGCCGAGTCCTGCGGTGCTGACGGTGTAATTGCCAAAGGGCACGAGGCTTCAGGCCGCGTCGGCGACACCACTACTTTCGTACTTGTTCAGCAGTTCGCGCGGAACCTTCGCATTCCATTTTGGGCGCAAGGCGGCATTGGATGCGATACGGCAGCGGCTGTCGCAGCTGCAGGAGCTCAAGGCGTTGTGCTCGATTCTCAACTGTACCTGACGAGCGATTCGCTCATTCCATTTGACGTCCAAACCCGATTTGAAAAACTGGATGGCACGGAGACGACGCTCCTTTCCTCTTTGGACGGCAATCGGTACTTCAGGCTGCTCACCGCAAATGGTACTAGCCGATTTGCGGATTTGGAAAATCTCGCTAAAGATACCTTCCAGCAAAAGCTGACCGAGTTTTTGGAAAACAATGTTGTAGCGCAACAAGAGTCTGATGAGTGCTGGATTGTCGGTCAAGATTCTTGTCTGGCGAAAAGACTGGCTCTCAAGGGTGGTACCGTCGCCGGTGTCATCGCCGATATACGTGACAGTATCGAGTTGAGCCTCGAGTACGGGGCAAAAGGAGCGGCTCTCTCGGAAGGATCCGAACTGGCTATCTCGCATGGCACAAGATATCCGATTGTTCAGGGCGCGATGACACGGGTCAGCGACACGAGCGAGTTCGCGCTCAAGGTTGCTGAAGGCGGTGGTCTTCCTTTTCTCGCTTTATCGCTCATGCGCGGTAAAGACATTGAGTTGCTTCTGCAAGAGACCGCCGAAAAGTTGGGACAACGCCCGTGGGGCGTCGGCATCCTCGGTTTTGTGCCGCAGCAGTTGCGCCAGGAGCAGATGGAAGTCGTCAATCGACACAAACCACCATTTGCTCTGATAGCTGGAGGTCGTCCCGACCAAGCCAAGGCTCTAGATGCAGCCGGCACCGCCACTTATCTTCATGTACCGTCACCGCTGTTGCTAGGCTCGTTCATCGAGATGGGCTCTCGGCGATTTATCTTTGAAGGCAAGGAGTGTGGTGGACACGTCGGACCACGCGCTAGCTTTGTCCTGTGGCAATCCATGATCGATGTACTGCTAGAGAGTATCGGCCCACGCGATAATCCCCAGACCTTCCATCTGCTCTTCGCCGGCGGTATCCACGACGACCTGTCCGCCGCGATGGTTGCCGCTATGGCGTCGCCTCTCAGTAGGCGTGGTATCAAAATTGGTGCGCTGCTCGGCACTGCCTATTTGTTCACCGAAGAGGCAGTGACTACTGGGGCGATTGTTTCGAAATTTCAGAAAGCCGCGCTCGATTGTGATGAGACCGTGCTTCTGGAGACCGGCCCAGGTCATAGCATTCGTTGTATCGACTCACCGTATAAATCGACCTTCGACAGCCTGCATTCTGAGTTGAAAGAGAAAAAGCTGAGCCGCGATGAGATTCGCGAAGAGCTCGAGTTGATGAATCTTGGTCGGCTCCGGATTGCTAGCAAAGGTCTGGAGCGAGGATCCTCCGATAAGCTGGAGCCGATCGCCGAAGATAAGCAGTGGCAGGACGGCATGTACATGATCGGTCAGGTCGCCTCGATGCATGAATCGGTCACCACCATTCCGGAGCTGCATGCCCTCGTCTGCGAAGGAAGCACTAGAATTTTATCAGAGCTAAAGGGCTCATGGTCTCGGGATTCGGGCGAGCGCGAGGAGCGGCCGGAAGGCATTGCTATTGTCGGCATGTCCTGCATGTTCCCGAAGGGCAACGACATGGAGACTTATTGGAACAACATCCTCAACAAGGTCGATGCCATCTCCGAGATTCCCTCGAGTCACTTCGATTGGAAGAACTATTACGACGCCAATCCTCAGGCACGAGACAAGATCGTATCGAAGTGGGGCGGATTTTTGCCCGACGCGATTTTCGATCCTGCTCCTTACGGCATTCCGCCCAACAGCCTCGATTCCATTGATGCAATGCAGGTATTGATCCTGGATGCGGCAAGCCGCGCGCTTGTTGACGCTGGTTATTCCGACAGAAAGTTTCCCCGTGAAAAGACTTCTGTGATTCTAGCTAACGCAGGACATGGTCCGATCACCGCTTTGTACTCGCTGCGCTCTATGCTCGGTTGGAAGCTCAGCGATCTGAGCGAAGGCGAAGTCGAGAAGATCAAACAAGACCTGCCCGAGTGGACAGAGGACTCTTTCGCCGGTTACCTCGGCAATGTCACCGCCGGTAGGGTCGCCAACAGGCTTGATCTCAAGGGCATTAATTTCTCGATCGACGCTGCCTGCGCGAGTTCACTGGCGGCGCTCTACGTAGGCATCGCGGATCTGCGGGCGGGCAACAGTGATGTCGTTCTTTTGGGGGCGACCGACACTCATAATCAACCAGGCGACTATCTGAGTTTCAGCAAAACGCACGCTCTCTCGCCCAGCGGCCGCTGCCAAACATTCGATGCGAAAGCGGACGGCATCGTGATAAGCGAAGGTATCGCTATGCTCGTATTGAAGCGTCTCTCCGATGCTGAGCGTGCGGGCGATAAAATTTACGCCGTCATTCGCGGAATCGGAGGTTCTAGCGATGGTCGCGACCTGAGTTTGACGGCCCCGAGACCGGCCGGTCAGATGCTCGCATTGCGGCGTGCCTATGAAGATGCTGGCATTTCGCCGTCTACTGTCGGTCTGATCGAGGCGCACGGTACTGGTACTGTAGCCGGTGACAAAGCCGAAGTCGAGGCGCTTACGAAAGTATTTCAGCAATCTGGCGCGAAAGCGCAGAGCTGTGCCATCGGTTCTGTAAAGACAAACATCGGCCATACCAAGGCTGCTGCCGGACTGGCTTCTATTGTCAAAGTAGCGAAAGCGCTGAATTCCAAGACTCTTCCGCCGACCATCAACGTTCAACAACCTAATCCAGCTTGTCATTTTGATGATGGTCCGTTTTATCTCAATACAGAGTCTAGACCCTGGTTCCATCACTGTGACCAGACACCGCGACGGGCTGGTGTGAGTGCCTTCGGATTTGGTGGCACTAATTTCCACACCATTCTGGAAGAATATACGCCGCCATGCCCGCCAGATGAGAGACCCGCTATCGAAGTCTGGCCGTGTGAACTTTTTGTTTGGAAGGGAAGCTCGAAAGATGAGATTCTCAGAGCGGTTAAGCAGACTGAGGCTGCCGTCGCCAAGATACAGTCCGAAATGGCCGTTGCGACCGAGGCGACCAGTGAGCGACAACGCAAGCTGTTCTTGCTGGCTCACAAATCGAACCTGCGCCTCAATGATGTCTCTCTTGTCGGCTGCGCACTTGCGATAGTGGCATCATCGTTGGATGATCTCGCCGGCAAACTCAGCCAGGCCAAGGAGATTGTAGAGAAAGACCAGCCTGCGAGCCTGAAGTCCGGCATTCATTACAATAATGTCTGTGAGCGCAAAGGGAAAATTGCCTTCCTGTTTCCTGGCCAAGGGTCTCAGCGTATTGACATGCTTCGAGACCTGTCTGTCTACTTCCCTGAGCTTCGTTCTGTCGTCGAGAAGGCCGATCGTGTGTTGAAATCACGTTTGGCAAAACCACTTTCGAGCTACATCTATCCGATTCCAGCACTTACCGACTCGGGCAAGAGAGAGCAATCCGACGCGCTCACACGAACTGAGGTTGCTCAACCAGCGCTTGGCGCCTGTGATCTAGCCATCTTTAAGCTTTTGACTGGCTTCGGGCTGCGACCCGATATGGTTGCTGGTCACAGCTACGGCGAATATGTCGCTTTATTCGCCGCCGGTGTTTTCTCTGAGCAGCAACTCCTGGAAGTATCAGCTGAAAGAGGCCGCATTCTTTCGGAGTGCGCTGCCAGTGCCCCGGGTGCGATGGCCGCCGTGGCGGCTGATCCACAGACGGTCCAGAGAGAGATTGCCAAATTCCCCGATGTCTATCTCGCTAACGTCAATACTCCATCACAGTGCATCATATCTGGTGCTACAGCGTCGATCGAATCGGCGCTTTCTACTCTCACAGACCGCAATATTGCCTGCAAAAAGATTCCTGTCTCGGCGGCCTTCCACAGCCCTCTTCTGAAGGCTTCACGCGCACCTCTGAGCTCATATCTCAAGAAACAAACCCTCGCATCTCCGAAAATTCCCGTATTCTCCAACACGACTGCTCAACCCTATAGCGAGCAGCCGGGAGCGATCGCCATCCAACTGAGCGAGCACGCTCTCAAGCCTGTGCTATTTGCAGATCAACTCAATCAAATGTATGAGTCAGGTGCGCGGATCTTTGTCGAGGTTGGACCGGGTAATGTACTCACAGGTCTCGCTGAAGCTACCCTTAAAGACAAAGGCGTTATCGCCGTCTCCAGTGAGCGCTCCAGAGAGTCGCTTCATTTCTTCCTCAACCTGCTCGCTCAACTGACGGTCCATGGTGGAGTCGCTCGACTCGCACTGGGAAAACTTTTCTGGAATCGTATGGCGAGATCGTTGCGTGAGCGAGAGGAGCCTGTCGAGACTACGAAGAAAGCGCGCTTGCTCTATCGTGTCAATAGCGCCGCTATTGAGCGAATCGGGAGAACCGAGCAGAAGAAAGATGCCCAGAATGTCGTCAATCGATTGGCCCTTTCGACAAATGGCTCCGTTCGAATGGAGAGCGAGCGCACCTCGAGTTCGGCAATAATCAATTCGGCGTCGGCGAGTGGAAATGGTTCTTCCGATCGCGCGAAAGTTTTTAATCAGACGGGTGCGAACACCGGCGAGAAAAATGTCGTCGGCGACGCACGCGATAATGGCGCGTCAAATGGCAACAACGGGACGGGGCGCTCGGAGTCGATACTTCAGCCGCATTCCCGCTCAGAGAGCAAGGGCATGAAACCAAACAACTCACAATCGATTCAACCTTCCAGGACTGCAGAAAGACCTCTGCCGCGAGCGACAGGTGACCAATCGCAATTCGCACCCGTTTCGTCTGGTCCTGCCGCCGGATCTGATGCTTCGATCGAGCGAGTTATGCTCGAATTTCAAAAGAGCATGCTCGAGATGACCAATCGATTTCTCGATGCGCAGCAAAAGGTGATGTTGGCATACCTGCAATCAGGCAGAGTAACTGTCGACCAGCAGCACGGACTCAATGGTCACAACCCAGCGCAGCCGCTTGTGCCGGGTCGATTGGAGTTGACTCCATCCTTCCCGCAAAACAATGGAAAGCATCCGACGACTTTCCTCAAGGAAAACGATTTGGCACTGCAGATGCAGTTTGAGCCGCCGCTTCCTGAGTTCTCCGGACTGAATGGTACTTCGGACAATCATAAGGAGCCCGGTCACGTTGTTTCATTGGTCGAGCAACCGGTCGATAACTGCTCGGCTGATAACGGCACTCTCAATACGGATCAGCTCATAGACAGCCTTTTTGAGATCGTTAGTGAAAGGACCGGATATCCGCGCCAGATGCTCGATCCAAATCTGGATCTGGAAGCTGATCTTGGTATCGACTCGATTAAGCGGGTCGAGATCCTCAATAACTTCCGCAAGCTTTTGCCCGAAGTGACGCAAGAGAAGCTAGAATCAGGTATCGAAAAATTGGCCGGCACTAAGACGCTGCAAGGAATTATCGATTGGATTCGCTCGCTTGGTGAAGACTCGACGCCAACCAAGAGTCTTGCACCGGCGGTAGTGCCGGTAAAGAACGGCAATGTTGATAACGTTGCGCGCGGTCTCGTCACGGTCAAGACGCTTTCCGTTCCGACGAGGACCAAGAAAACTCTCGCTCCGCAGATTCTACTGGTAGGTGGACAATCCGGACTTTCAGCGGCAATTGCAGCTAACCTCAAACGGCACGATCAAATCACGGTTCAGCTGAGCGCTTCTGATGTTCCAGTCGACGAAGATGGCCTCATGGGCTTTCTCCAGCAATTCCGCGAGAAGCACGGTCCGATAGGCTCGTTGATCTATCTTGGCGGCTTCGATGCCGATTCTAAATCAAATGAGCGAGAATGGAGCAGTCTGAAGCAGCTATTCTTATTGACCAAGTCGATAGAGACCGAACTCAACGGGCTGGGCGCAAAGGGGCATCGCAGCTCCATCCTGACCGTGACGAAGATGGGTGGCACATTCGGTGTCAACGACATGGACACTACAAATGCGCCCGAGCATCTGATCGAGCAGGCTGCCCTCGCCGGGCTGACGAAAACCATCGCGAAAGAACTTCCTTCCGTGCACGTCAAAGTTGTCGACGTAAGCTCGGCAGCTGCTGTAGAGACTTTAGCAGCCGGCATCGTTGCCGAGCTCTATGCAGACGACGATATTGTCGAGATTGGACTGGATAACGGGAATCGAATTGGTCTTGCGATTTCCGAATCTAATTTCAGTCAATTGCAGGTACAACAACCGCTCGCGTTGACGCCTTCGTCGGTTGTTCTCGTGACTGGAGGTGCTCGCGGTATAACCGCCGAGGTTGTTCTTGATCTGGCTCGACGCTACCAACCTTCATTCGTAATTGTTGGACGGATTCCTCGACCGGCCGAAAGCGAGTCGCCCGTAACTGCAGGACTAGAAACCCAGAAAGACATTAAAGCCGCGATTATTGATGAGATGCAACGCACCGGTAAAGTGATCAATGTTCGTGATGTCGAACGGGTCTACCAGCAATTACTTCGAGAGCGCGAAGTGCGCGACACGCTTGCGAAGCTTAAAGCCGCTGGTTCCACCGTGCGATATCATTCCGTGGACGTTACCGATGAAGCCGCATTTAGTCGTTTGATCGACTCGATTTACGAAACCTCTTCAATAGATGGTGTCATTCAAGGTGCAGGCATAATTGAAGACGCCCTTATCAAAGCCAAGAGCCTCAGCTCGTTTGAACGAGTCTTCAATACCAAGGTACAGAGCGCCCTGACTTTGGCCAAGAAGATTCGCTTCGAGGATCTTCAGTTTATGTACCTGTTTTCCTCTGTGGTCGGCAGAACCGGTAACTCCGGCCAGAGCGACTACGTAGCCGCCAACGAAGCACTCAATAAGCTTGCTCTGCGGTTGAGGCGCGCCAATCAAAAATGCCGTATCGCCTCTCTCATGTGGGGACCGTGGCAAGCCGGCATGGCACCACCGGAATTGGAACAAGTCTTCGCCAGTCATGGCTGGTCAATGATTCAACCGGAAGATGGCTGCGCGTGCTTTCATGAGGAGCTCACGGCCAATGTCGGCGACCACGTAGAAGTGCTGCTTGTCGGCAAGCTCAAGTCTGCTGGAGTCTCGGCGCCGCCTCTGGATTCGAACATCTCGCCTGCCGGTGTGATTGTCAATCGCGCCAGTTTGAGCACCGTTGCACCCCCGACTTTCAACTTGTCGATCGATACCGGACATCATCATTATCTTCACGATCATAAATTTGACGGCATTCCAGTCATGCCGATGGCAGTAGCGTTGGAGACGATGCTCGAAGCAGCTCAGTCTGTCTATCCCGAGCGCCATCTCGTCAAAGTATCGAACCTGGATATCCCTGCTGGAGTAGTCTTTCATACACCACAGAAGGAATTCTCCATCGAGGTAACTCCTGACTCCGCTGAGGGAGAAGTGACATTGCAATTGGCGGCTGCTGGTCCGTCAAGAAAGGTGCATTTCCGCTGCAAGGCTCAATTCGCGCAAGCACCGAATATGGTTCCTGAAAAATGGATTACATCAACGGGTACGCAGATTCCTCGCCTTATCGGTCCGGTCTCGTCGATGAAATCTGAGTTGGCTTTGCCCCAGCCGAAGGATGTCTACGGTAAATGGCTTTTCCACGGTCCAATTTTCCAGGGAATTCAGGATGTACAGTTCCTTGCCGAAGATGGCATCACCGGCAATGTCATAGGCGGCGCTCCTGTCCGTTGCGTGTCGACTGCCGACAACTCTGATTGGATCGTCGATCCGGTTCTCTTGGACAGTGCCATGCAGTTGGCCGGAATCTGGGCCCGACACTACCGGGACGTGACAGTGCTGCCGACAGGTTTCAAGACCATGCACCTCTTCGGTCGTCGCAATATGCCGACCATGGCGACGGCGCAAATCTTCCTCAATCCGGCGATGGCGACAGAGCTATTGTGCGATCTAGCAATCTACGACAGCAACAATGAGCTCTGCTTCGTAGTCGAGGGACTCGGCGGAATAGCCAGCAAGAATTTCAATCGATTCTCTTCCTCGGAAGCGGTTAGAGAGCTTGCGCAATGACATCTCCAGTTCGCGCAGGCGAAAGAGACGAGCGCATTGCCATTGTTGGCATGAGCTGCTTGTTTCCAGGCTCGCCTGATCTGTCTTCATATTGGACCAACATCGTCAATGGCGTTGACTGTACTCGCGAGATATCCGATCGAGAATGGAGTCTTTCAGAATTCTACGCCCCCGAGATGCGGGGATTCGGTGGAAGCTATTCCAAACGGGGTGGATTCATCTCGGAACATGCCTATTTCGATCCACTCAAATTTGGCATCATGCCGAGCGCTGTAGCCGGCAGCGACCCAGATCAATTCTTGACTCTGAAAGTCGCTTACGACGCCATGGCAGATGCCGGCTATCTGGAGCGCCAGCTCGATTTGGACAGGGCGGAAGTGATTCTGGGTCGTATCTCGGCTCCCGGTGCGGGAGCGATGAATATGATTCAGCAGTCGAAAACGGTTGGAGAAATCGTAGATATACTCCGCCACTCGCTTCCAGAGGGCAGCGAAGAAGTGATCGCGAAAGCGGAGCGAGAGATCAGGCAGCGTCTGGTGGATTGTAATTCTGATACAATTCCTGGAGCCATGCCGAGCGTCTTGGCGGGGCGTATCGCGGCGAAGCTCGGATTCCGAGGTCGAAATCTTCTCGTAGATGCTGCCTGCGCATCGTCAATGGTGGCGGTCGAGACAGCCGTCGATGATCTATTGTCCGGTCGTTGTGATTTCGCCCTGGCGGGTGGCCTGCACGTCAACGCCTCTGCTGTGTTCTACCAGATGTTCTGTGGTCTCGGAGCGCTTTCGCGTCAGGATGTTATTCGCCCATTCGATCAGTTTGCCGACGGCACTCTTTTGGGTGAGGGAATTGGAATTATTTGTTTGAAACGTCTCGACGATGCCATCAGAGATGGTGATCGTGTCTATGCGACGATTTGCGGAATTGCATCGTCAAGTGATGGTCATGGAGGAGGCGTGCTCTCGCCGAATATGGATGGAGAAGCTCTGGCGATGGAGAAGGCTTTCCAGATGGCTGGCGTCTCTCCAAGAACTATAGGTCTTCTCGAGGCGCATGGCACCGGAACACCTACCGGCGATGTCGTTGAGCTCAAGGCCGTCTCGAAAGTTTTTGGCGAGCGAACCGACGAACCCCCCTGGTGTGCTATTGGCTCGGTCAAATCAATGATTGGCCATTGCCAGTCAGCCAGTGCCGTGGCGGGAATAATCAAGTCCGCATTGGCTCTTCATCATAAGATCCTTCCTCCTACGATTAATGTGAAACAACCCAACACAAAGGTCGATTGGAGCAAGCATCCTTGTTACCTCAACACGTCCTCCCGTCCCTGGATCAATGGGAGCAATTCCGGTGCTCCGCGGCGTGCCGGTGTGAGTGCATTCGGCTTTGGTGGTATCAATGGTCATGTAATTCTCGAAGAATTCGGGAAGGGTGAAAAGATCAGTATTGACTCGCCTGTCGAGGACATTCTCGACGATAAGGCGCAATCGTTGTTGCAAGAATTTCCCACTGAAGTGTTCGCGTTTGCTGCTGAGTCCGAGCCCGAGTTGTTGAACGAGATCGATAGGCTGATTTTGTTTCTGAATCACAGACCTTCGACTCCTCTCAAAGACATCGCCTACTCAGTTAACTCGATGATCAGTGTTTCTGCTCATTTTGAGGTCTTTCGATTGGCAATCGTCGCATCCGACGCCGGCCAATTGTTGGACCGACTTGTAGCGGTCAAATCGCGAATTTCTTCGGCAACCGAAGTTCATGAGCCCGACCGTGGGATCTACTTCACAAATCCTGGTCTCGCCAATGGTGGCGATCTGGCTTTTGTTTATCCGGGACTCGGCTCGGCTTATCACGGAATGCTCGCCGAGCTCTGTATTCACTTCCCGGAGGTTCGAGCCGTATTCGATATTGTCGATACCGTTGCTGTGGCGGCTGGAGCAGAAGTTCTACCGAGCAGCGTAATCTTTCCGCGCTCAAATTTTGACTCTAATGACAAAACGCTGCCGCCGCTTGCGTCCGAGGATTTTGCCGTCGTTGCAGTATTGCTTGCCGAGTACGCTTTACACCAGCTTCTCATGCATCTTGGTATCGAACCAGATGTCGTCATGGGATGCAGCACCGGAGAGTTTGCGGCGATCACCACCGCTGGTGCAGTTGATGTGCTGAGTGTGGCGGAGACTTTCTACAGCCTCAGCACGAAAGTGGCTCGAGCTGTCCCTGCCGATGCTCTAGCACAATTGCGCTCGCTTCGCATACTTGCTTCGGCGGAGCGTGTCCAGAAGCTTGGCTCACCTGGCGAAGTGCATGTCAGTGCCGATCTCGGTGACGATCACATAATTGTAACGGGCAGCATCAAGGCGGTGGAACATCTCAGTAAAGAGTTGGCGTCGGAGCGAATCATTTATCAAACGCTACCATATGCGATACCGTACCATACCCCACTGGTAAAAGGCCTGATCGACAAAAATCACGCTTCGGTGCAGTCCGTCAAAATCAAGCCATTCTCCGTACCAGCTTGGTCTTGCTCAACCGGCGCACTGATCTCGGACGAGGAGCAAGTAATACGAGACTCTTTCACAGAGCTATTCACCAAAACGGTTCTATTGAAGCAAACAATCCGAGCTATGTATGCCAGCGGAGTTCGCAACTTTGTGGAGGTTGGACCGAACGGCGTCCTCACTGCGGTCGTGAAGAGCGTACTGGGTCATAGAGCTCATCTCGCCATCGCAACCAATGTTGCATCTCGATCGGCAATTACTCAAATCAACCATTTAGTGGCCGCTGTGTTTATCCAGGGAATCAAGCCCAATTTCGACTATCTGCATCGCAGACGTAATCCTGAGTTGATTGATTGGCGACATCCAGCAGCGGAAAAACAGCCACCTTCAGAACGGCGGCTCGATCTCAGGCACAAGCGGTTGGAAGTGCCGGATCTCAGAGATCTGTTACCGGAACATGCGGTCCAATATGTCGAGCATTCGGAACCCAATCTTGTTGACCAGGAGAACGCTCAGGCTCAAGAAGCGGCGCAGCTCGTCGGTCATGACGGAGTGGTGTCTACATTCCTCAATACGAACAAGAGTTTTTACGACCAGATGATGAGCACTCAGGAAGAGGTGATGCAGGCATTTCTCAACACCCAGATGTCAGGACTGACCTTCGGTGAGAGCATGGGTGACCCGCTCGGTATCAACCTGCTCGACCAGGGCGGTATGTCATCGGGTGGTTGGTCAGGCTTTCGCCTTGACCAGGGCGCAATTGGCATGGAAGGGCGATACGCCTTCCAGGATCGATTGCAGTTGTTGCGAGATGATGCCGAGGTGACAGAACTCACCCTTGGTGTAAACCTACACACCGACCTGTATTTGCTCGATCACGCCATCGGCGGACCGGTCGCGGCTCATCCCGCGGTAAGCGTTCATCTGATGCCGCTTATGGTATCGCTCGAAATAATGGCAGAAGCCGCTTTGGCGCGAGCGAAGAGGGGCGTTGTCAGTCGAATCGAGCAGGTCAAGGCATACCGAAGAATTGTAGTCGATCAAAATCCGCTTACTCTTGGATTACGGGCGACGTCAGCATCCGATCGCATACGAGTTGAACTGTTCGACTGTGCTGAGGTCGACATTCTCGTGCTGGTGGCAGACTTCATCTTTTCTCTTCAGCATCTACCGGCTCCGCAACCGAGAATTGCGGTGTCAGGTCAAGTTCCGACGAATCTCAAGACCCGCCGGGATCTCTATCGACCGGATACTATGTTTCATGGCCCGACAATGCAGTTGGCGCAGTCGATTGAAAGTGTAGGTGAAAAAACTATATCTGGTGTTGCGGCGACAACGGAATCGACCGGTTGGATTCGAGGTGCTGATGGCGCTACTTCTCTCATTCATCCACTGCTTCTCGATAACTCCAGTCAATTCGTCCTGTTCTATCTATATGAAAAACTGCTGCCGGCCAAGGCCCTTTTGCCTTTCTTTATCGAGTCGATAGAAATTTTCGGCTCTGCCTCAGCGCTGCCTCCTAACGTGATGGTACGAGCAAACCTGGCTCAACTAACCGAGCGGGCCACCGAAGCCTCGGTTGAAATCATAGACGGCGACGGCCTGGTTCATACGAGGATCAATGGGATCAACAGCCGTCGAATCACGCTGTCAGGCGAATGGTTGTCGTTCGTCGAAGACCCTTTGCGGAAGCTGCTAGGTCAGCGCATTGATACTTCCGGTAAAGGCAAAGCGGATTGTGCACTTGTTAGCCTGAACAGGCACTGTCTGCCCGCTGACGAAGCGACTCTCGAATGGTGTCTTGATTATGTGCTTACAGCGGATGAGCGCAAGTGTTGGCGTGATCAATTTAAATTCGAGAAGCGGAAGTTGGACTGGCTGCTGGGCAGAATGGCCTGTAAGGAAGCCGCCCGTATTCTGGTGAAGGACAGATTCGGAGTAATCTGCGGCCCGCTCGATTTCGAAGTTGAGAACGATCACAGAAATAGACCAGTTATTCGCTGCTCTGTTGCCGACATGCAACCGCTGGCAGTATCAATCTCTCATGCAGGCGAACGCGGAGTTGCTCTCTCATGTTTCGCCAACGAAGGCGATCCAGGCGTGGATATCGAGCTGGTCGAAAAGCGAGATCCTGACTTCGCCGAGCGCTTTCTTTCCAGGTCAGAACTCGAGCATCTGGTGAAACTATCCGAAGAACAACGCGATTCCGAAGTCACTAGAATGTGGGCCGCTAAAGAAGCGATGTATAAAGCTCTCGGTGGTGATGTTGAATTGACGGCGCTTCGAATTGATTCGGCTAATTCGGACAGTCTGTTGGTTGCCGGTCCGACAATCACGGAGCCAGTGACCGTGCATACCACTGCCTGCGGTGACTCAGTGATCTCGTATCTCGTCGATACGAATTAGTCTTGTCGGACATTGATACCACTTCTCGCTCGTTATACGCGTCAGAAAGAGACAACGATTGTTGCTATCTCGTCCGGAAAGGCGCTATTGAGAAGGTTGTTCCTTAGAGGCCTGGCGAGAGTTGTGAATTTGCTCTGCTAATTTTTTCGTTTTTTCCAAACGGTGCGTGACTTTGCTTTTGATAAATTGCCTTACGAGAAAACGCGGAATGGGCAAGCCTGGATCAACGTTGGACGTGAGCTTCAATTTAGTCACGTTGGTCTCTACAGGAATCAGCTCCCAGCATCCCGAGAATTCCTTAACACGTCCGTCTACCATCTCGTAGGCTAGCATTTCATTTTCTTTCGCAGTCACTTTCAGTGTCGTTTTTACAGAACCCATGAAAGGTATGCGCTGAAATTCTTGTTCTACGATGGCTACCTTCCCGTCACTCTGGCGGATGTTGGCATCGAATTTGTCCGCACTCACAACAGCTTGCCAGACAGTCTCCTTGGGCGCGTTGATGACTACCGAGTCGGATACAGGCTGAGTCTTGCCCGTCTTGGCCATAACCGGTAACCCAAAAATAGTAAACGCCAAAATGGCTATTAGCGCCGCAATTCGCTTCATAGATGCCTGCCGAAGTGGTCGGAGATCAGCTTTCGTAACAAGCCGATCACTTATTGATCATATGCCATAAGTCCTCATTGCGCAAAGCTCTGGCAACCAAGCGCCTGACACTCTTAACGGTTTAGCGCGTGACGAGAACTTCAAAGCCTTTCGATTGTTGTCTGCACTACATATTGTGCCCGCCGAGAAGTCCAAGTTGACGTGGTATGGAGAGTCTCTCTGTTCAATACATCTCGACGTGATGCTTGTCTTGTGACGAAATTTTGGTTCCCAGATCGACGACCAGGCGTTTGCCGGCGGAATCGGTCTTCCCGCCATCGAAGGTCAGCTGCTCCTGATTCGGCTTTGACACGATTAATCCGAATTTCTTGGCATTGCGAAGCTGCAACTCAGGCAATTCGATCGTCTGTATGAAGACTTCGCCTGGTTTTACAGATGCCTCTCTGGGCGCCATGACTGTGACCTGCTGATAGATAGGAACACTGTACTCGTTCATGAGTTGGAGTGAGACATAATTTTTCAGGTTGGTCTCTTTTGTTGCTTTCCAGATGATTTGAATGCCCGGTTCTTCGGAATCCAGCGTATTGATTCCGAGGCAGGTTAATGATTCGCCCACCGGTATCGGCTTCTGAATTTGGTTGTCGTTGTGCATGAAAAACTGTGCTTTCACGTCGGAGATCGAGGTCGGGATCGGGTGGCTGATCCAGACAAGTCCAATTAAAACGAAAAGCTCTGATGCGATTAACATCGTTTTTCCCGATCCAAGCGGTCTTAATGAAAAGCGTTGCTTGGTGGCGAATGAGTTCGTCACTTCCTCTGGTTTTGCACGATCTGGATCCAGAAAACGTTGCGTTGTCTTTACGGCAAATTTCCTGAACGGAGTCTCGACAAGTGTGTAGAGCATGTGGCTCAGCAACAACAGAATAGTGACGAAAACAGCAACCGCAGTCAATGACCGATACTGGGACAGATAAAGCCCATGGTAAACAAGAAGTGGGTGGTGACAGAGGTATATTGCGTAGCTGATATCGCCGAGCAGAACCAGTATTGGTGCAGAGAGTATCCAGGAGACGACTCCGCCGCGACGTGCAAGCGCAAGGATGAGGAGGCTGAAGGCGAAAAGCGGTACTCCGGAATATTCCAGCCAGAAGATCCCAGCTCTGCCCACCGCTGGAAGAGAGCCGAAGAATTGCGCGATCGGCTTGGTATTCCACATCAATAGCAACGTGAATGCCACTGCAGACAGTTCTACAATCGAACAGATAACTTTGTTGATCTTCAATTTCGATACATAGTCACGGAAGCAGATCGCAGTGGTCATGCCGATAACGAACTCGAATAGACGCGGAAGAGGATTTATATACAGAAGACCGCGCATACTGAGACCCTGTTCGCTGTACTCGTCCAAGCCGATGCTGTTACAGAGGATTATGGAACCGAGGGTGATGCCAAACGCGAGGAGTGCCGGAAGCCATTTCGCTCTCGTGAAAAGCGGCAGTATAAAAGGCAGGCAGAGGTAGAAGAAAAACTCAGTCGAAATTGTCCACGAGGGAGCATTATATGAAAAGAAAAATTGAAACAGTGGAATCCATCCGTGTAGTAAAAAGATATTACAGAGAAGTACCACCACCTTTGGTGCTGCGCCCGGGAAGGTAAGAAGAACCTTTGGAAACATGAGAAAGCGCATTAGGAAAACGGATATGTGCAGCGGCCAGAGCCTGGCCAGGCGCTTGACCAGATATTCTGTTATCTGTTTGCCGTTGTCGAAACTTGGATAAACAAGAGTCAAAATGAAGCCGGACAGTACGAAAAAAAATGTAATGCCCTGGGAAAAAACGATTCGATCGCCAATGTGATCCAGGCATGCAAAGTGTCCCTGCGCATGGAAAACAACGATCAATGCGGCGGCGAAGAACCTCAGCGCGGTCAAGGAGTCAATTCTGGTTGCCGTCTTTATGCTCATGCCTCAGATATTGCGATGCTCAGAATAGCGTTTACCGAGGTCGCTTCGGCGATTGCTCTGGGAGTGTCGTCCACTTGACCCACGGCAAATACAAACTTCTTGACTAGTATGACAAGAGCTACAAAATCAAGTATTACCGGCATCTCAGGTGCGAATTTCACTGCCGAGCAAGGCCAGGAACTGACGCATCCATTCCGGATGACCGGGCCAGGCGACAGCCGTCACGAGATTGCCATCGGTGTGTGCCATGGTCAGATTAATTCCAGGATTGACCCAGTTAGCGCCCGCCTTCTCCATCTCCGGACGGATGGCGAAGTACGCCGTGCAGGAGCGACCTTTCAAAACATCAGCCGCCGCGAGTATTTGGGGACCATGGCATATTGCAGCCACAGGTTTTTTAGCCTCGAAAAAGTGCTTGACGATATCGATAACTCGTCCGTTGAGTCGCAGGTATTCGGGCGCTCGTCCACCCGGAATGATCAGTGCGTCATAGGTAGTTTCGTTGGTGTCTTCGAAAGCATGCGTGACGGCGAAGTTATGACCGGGCTTTTCTGAGTATGTCTGTGCGCCGTCGAAATCGTGAATGGCTGTTTTCACTGAATCTCCGGGCTTCTTCCCAGGGCAGATCGTGTGTACATCATGACCTGCCATTATCAAAATCTGGTACGGGACCATGGCTTCGTAGTCTTCGACGAAGTCTCCTACCAGCATCAATATCCGCTTTGCTGACATCCTTGCTCCTGGTCTAGAATGTAAAGTCTGAGAAATTATAGTCGTTTATCTAGATGGGTATATTGACTCGGATGACTGGCGAGGAAGAGGACTGAATGTCGGAGAAGGCAGAAGCAAAAGAAGGCGAAATGAACCGAGATGCCGCGTCTGATAATCAGGCGCAGTCTGATTCAGAAGCTGCGGACGCACAAGCGCCTTCGGCGCTTGATAATTCTTCCGAGGCGCAATCTCAAGAATCAGAGCCTGTCACTGCGGTTGAGTCGAGGAAGGTTGCTGGGTCTGATCTTGCCAATCAGGACGCTCAGACCGCAGTCGGCGACGCACAAGCTGTGGACTCAGCTCAGATCGCTCCATCGGTGCAAAGCTCCGAAGGAATTGGGAAAGAATTTTTGCAAAATATTACTAACTCCAGGCCACAATCGCCGGTATCGACAGATTCGTCTACTCAGTCAACTTCCTTCGTGTCCGTTCACGAAAACGTCTCCGAGGCAGTAGCTGCCGTGAGTGTTTCAAATCAAAATGGTGTCGGAGATGCCATTTTGACAGCGGCTCCCCAAGCGTCGTCGACCCCTTCCGGCAATGTGTCTATTCAGGAGATTGCTTCTTCAATATTTCCATCATCAACTCAATCTCGACAGGACGCAACAGGACTGAGCGCGCAGTCGGCGTCCGATGCGACAATCAGCGTCACATCGTTCGCGCCACTGGAGATTGACTTGCCGAATTTTCCTCAAGCCAAGCACCACATTCCTGCCGAAGCAGTACCTACCGAAGCTGCCTTCAAATCCGAGAACTTCGGTCGCGATGAAGTTCGCCACCTGCTCGTTCCGGTAAAACCATTCAATCGACTGGTGGCATGCTCAATTGTAATCTGTTGTTTTTCATTCCTGGTCCATATGCTCCTCACTCCAGGTCCTAGAATACGAGCGCAGGGACTGCACATTCTGACACTTCCGGAGCCGGGAACTTATGTCTTCTCTTTTCATGGCGATATATCCGATCCTTACGGCTGGACCGCCGATGGAAAATACAGGAGAGCTCTAGTCATCGACGTCGAGCCGCTCGACAAGGGGCAGATCGTAGAAAAAATCACTCCAATCAAGGACATGTCCGGAGGAACCTATTTCACCGTCGGTGAGTATCAGTTCAATCTTCCAGGAAAATACCAGGTGACCGTGCAGTGGGAGCCGGTGGAAGATAGAGTGAAGGGGATGATCTATATCGAGAAGGATCCAGTGGAGCGATTTTTTCTGAAGTGGATTCTCGGAATCATCGGGACGATATCGTTTTTCTACATGCTTGGCGTCCCGCTTTCAACGCGTTCTGCAATATCTACTTTAGAGCAACCGAAGCCGACTATGTCGCGCACCTGATATCTCAAGTCGCCGAAGCCGAAGTTTAAGCCAATGATCCAATTTCTTGCAGGGGCGACCCGAGCCTCAAATAGCTACAAGATTCGTGCGCAGTCAACACTAATTTACGACATTCCATCGTAATTGTTATCGGCATACTGTGCTATGGTTTGAATGAAACTTTTCCGAATCAGAATCGACATTTGTTTACAACTGATTTAATGGAAACCTTACTCGTTAGTGCTTAAATTTTGGGACCGATAGAAATCCCGTGAAGTTCAACAGAGGCTGCTCATGAACGTTAGCGACAGAAAAAAATTACTCACTGCCTTGACTGTCTTTATCGCGGTAGGAGGTACTTTCCTTCCCGCGATCGCAGATCACGCGGCTTGGCGCAAGCAAATGGACGAGGGCGCTTCCGCTCTCAAGTCCGGCAATTACCCAAGCGCTGTTGAGAGTCTCAACAAAGCGCTTGAGGAGAGCGTTAGCGATGAAGACCGTGCCACCACACTCAATGACCTGGGTCTGGTTTACGATGCTATGAAGTCACGCGAGCAAGCGCAGAAATACTATTTTGATTCGATCGCGCTTAAGCGCAAAGTATTAGGCAACGACAGTTATGCGCTTGTACCCACGCTTAATAACCTGGCCTCTTCGTACCTCGCGGAAAAGCGCTTCGACGAAGCAATTAGCGTAATCATTGAAGTTAACACGCTTATCGAGAAGAACAAAGGCGACATGGAACCGGCTCTGTCTGTCAGCCTTAACAGATTGGCAGGAGCTTACCAGTCCACGAAAAAATATAAAGAAGCTGCTGATGCTCTGACTAAGTCGCTTGCAATCGCAAAGAAGAATTTCGGCGATCAAAGTCCGCCCGTTGCGGTCATACAGAATAATCTGGCACTGGCCAAGCGTTTTCTTGGTGAACCTGGTGAAGCCGATAAGCTATACAAGGATAGCTTGAACATCCGAGAAAAGGCTCTTGGTGGCGACAGCCTTGAGGTCGCGAGCAACCTGAATACCATGGCTCTCAATTTCCGTGAGCAGAATAAGTTCGAGGAGGCGGAGCCCCTTTTGCGCCGTTCGCTCGACATTGTGAAAAAGGCACAGTCGGCAACACCGCAGCAAAAAGTGGCGGCTCTCAAGAACCTGGCGCTCGTAGAACGTGAATTGGGATCGAGCGACAAGGCAAAGCCACTATACGAGGAGGCGCTTTCGATGCAGGAGTCCTCGTTTGGCGACTATGATGCTTCGCTGATCGACACCTTGAGCGATATGGGTCAAATGTATCAGGAATTGGATGAATACCCTAACGCCAAAAAGGTCTACGAGAGAGCTCTCTCAATATGCGACAAAGTAGGCTCGAGCGCTGGGGTGATGAGGCTCAAAGTCCTGGATCGACTGGAAGATACTTATCGGCAAACGGACGATCTCGAAGGTGCGATCAAGCTCAACGACCAAATACGGGGCGATCTCGAGGGCACTAAAGAAAGAACTGATAATAAATTGCTCGCGAAGAAACTAAATGACATGGCTATGCTATATAAGCAGCAAGGAAGTCTTGAGAAAGCCGAAACCTTTCTCAAACAAGCCGTGACGGTAGACGAGAAGCGCAGCGAGAAATCCACGCCTGAATCTGGTATCTACCTCAACAACCTGGCTAGAGTCTACGAACAGCTTGGAAAATTCGAGGAGGCCAAAAAACTATACCAAACGGTCATCGAGATTCGGACACATCAGGACGGGCCCGAATCGAGTGAGGTGGCAGCAGCCATGAGGCATTACGCATCTGTTCTGCGCGCGTTGAAGCAGCCAAACGAGGCCGCAGTCCTGGAGAAAAAAGCAGAGAAGATAGAGGAATCTGCCGGCGAATAGTTGTCGGACTGTCGGCGAATAACTGTGGCATAGAAGGAGACATTGAATGGAATCCGATGATTGTGTTCCTGGTAGCATGTCCTCGCTCGCTCGCGTAACCCGACCTCGGTTCTGGGCTGGAGCGGCACTATCCCTGGTGTTACTTGCAGGGTCTCAACTATCCGCCCGCGCTGATGAAGCCAAGACGACTTCGACCACGACGACAACTAGCTCAGGACCTACGTTCAGCGGTAATGTTTCGTGGTATGGCGGTCAATTTCACGGTAGGAAAACGGCTTCGGGCGAGATTTTTGACATCAAGAAATGCACGGCGGCTCACAGAAAGCTGCCATTCGGGACCAAGGTCTTGGTTGAGAATCCGCGCACCGGTAAAAGCGTCATCGTCAAAGTCAACGATCGTGGCCCGTACGCGAAAGGTCGCGTCCTCGACTTGTCCAGGGGCGCCGCAGAGAAGCTTGGTATCTTGCTTGGTGGTGTCGCGTTCGTCGATTGCACCGTTCTCGGAAAGAATGGTCCCTCATCGAGCTCCATCAACAAAGCTGTAATCGGTTTCTTTCCTGAAGAACATTTTGTTGCTCTGGCAATCAACTCTGACCAGGGTTTATGCTCTGATGTTGAGGATGCCGACGTCAATTTCGATGTCGACTCGAGCATGATTTCATTCGTGGATTAGCTCACAAATGTCCGGAACTCTGGCGTTGAACAAAGCCAAGTATGCGAATCTTGACTCTTCAGCGCTTAGAAGTCTGCTGAGGAAAAACGGACTGTCAGTGATGTCCTGGGAAGATGCTGCCGGTACCAGATATAGTGAACATTGTCACGGCGAAGACGAAATCATCGTTGTGTATGACGGGACGATACGTTTCATAGTGCACGGAGATGAATACCTGGTCGAAGCTGGGGACGAGCTAGTATTGCCGGCTGGAACGAAACATCAGGCCGTCAATTCCGGACGAGGTCCAGTGCAATATTTTATTTGCAAGTGAGCAGCGATGGCTCGAACGTCATAGTTTCGAGCTCGGTGTTATGACGCGGTGACATTCTGCTGGTATCGCGGTTTACGTTTCCCCTTAATGCTGATCGGGTAATATAGTGGCAGGAGATGGTCGGAGTTGTTGCGTTGAGATGGGTGTGAGATGAGAATCAAGATTATTCCAACGACTATAGCCATGGTCTCTAGTCTGTTTATGACGGCTTGTGGCCCGGGTCCCGGTGATCCAAGCGCGGAGCCGCTGGCGAATCCAGCCGATAGCGCTGATGTCAGAGCCTCCCGTATTGTTACGATGTGCCAGCGCGAAGGACTGAAGTTTCCTGGCACGATAGTGGCGATCAAGCAGAATGTCCAGACTTTTCCTGGCCACAACGTGACCAGTGCTCAGGTCGTCAACTCGCTCAAATATCAGTTTCAGAGGTTGTCGGGAGATTTTGAATTCACGACAAAACATACGGCAATTTTGGACGGCAACTTCGAGATCAAGTCGATCAAGACGAATGAAGCTGTCGTGGTCGAGGTCGATCCTGAATCAGACACGCATAGCGCCCCGATTAAGACTGTCTATCGACGATACTAACTATTTCTTGCCGCCGAATATCGACTTGAAGATTTTGGCCACTGGATCGTAGAACTCGTCTACGACTCGTTCCTTAAGTGGAATGATGGCGTTGTCGGTGATATGAATATCTTCTGGACAAACCTCGGAGCAGCACTTGGTAATGTTGCAGAAGCCGATGTGACCTTCGTCCTTGAGGTACTTCATGCGATTGGCTGTATCTTTCGGATGCATTTCCAGACCGGCCGTGCGCACCAAGAATCGTGGTCCCATGAAGGCATCCTTGCGATCATGGTCTCTCAATACGTGACAGACGTCCTGGCAAAGGAAGCACTCGATACACTTACGGAATTCCTGAACTCGATCGATATCTTCCTGGTAAATGATCCACTCTTTGTCATCCTGGGGCGGGCTGAAGCCCTTGATCTTCTTGTTGACCTCATAGTTCCACGAGACATCGGTCACAAGATCTTTGATGATGGGGAAGGTTTTGACCGGCTGCACCTGAATCTCTTCGCCATCTTCGAAACGATCCATTCTCGTTTTGCACATCAGGCTGGGCTTACCATTGACCTCAGCGCTGCACGAACCGCATTTTGCGGCTTTGCAGTTCCACCTGACGGCAAGATCGGGTGCGTCTTTCGCCTGGATGTAGTGGATGGCGTCGAGAACCACCATGCCCTCTTCCACCGGCACTTCGTATTTCGTGTAGTCCCCGCCGTTTTTGTCGCCGCGGAATACTTTCAAGGTTGCCTTACGCATGGGCCTTCTCCTTCTCCTCAAAAAGCTCCTTCAATTCTTCCGGCATTACCGGTAGTGGCGTATGCTCCAGCTTCATCTCATCGCCGTCCTTATATACAGATGTGTTGACGGTACTCCACTTGCCGTTATCGGTGTCAGGGAAGTCGAGCCGACTGTGGGCGCCTCGACTTTCTGGACGTGATAGTGCGCTTCGAGCAATCGCTTCAGCGGCAATCATCATGTTCTTCAGGTCTCGACAAAGGTGCCAGCCCGGGTTGTATGCCTTGCCACCTTTGACGGCAACATTGGCTACCTCTTTTTTCAGCTCTTCCAGCTTAGCGACGCCTGTTTCCATATCCTTTTGTTCTCTGAAGATTCCTACGTATGCGTCCATGATCGAATTCATGTGTTTCGCAACGTCGTATGGATTCTTCCCTTCTCTATTGAACGGGGCCTCCAGCTCTTCGATGGCGAGGTTGATGTCGGAGTCGTTGATTGACGGTTGACCGCTTACGCTCTTGGCATAGGTGGACGCTCCCAATCCCGCACGACGTCCGAAAACGACGAGATCGGACAGCGAGTTGCCGCCGAGGCGGTTGGAGCCGTGCATTCCTCCTGCACATTCGCCTGCTGCAAACAGTCCGGGCACGCGTGTTTGGGCCGAGTCCGCTTCCACTCTGATACCACCCATGATGTAGTGGCAGGTCGGACCAACTTCCATTGGACCTTCTGTGATGTCTACGTCGGCTAGCTCTTTGAATTGGTGATACATGGAAGGGAGCTTTTTCTTGACACGCTCCGAGTCTTGATAGCTGATATCGAGGAATACTCCGCCATGCGGGGAGCCGCGTCCTTCTTTGTTCTCGATATAAATGGCGCGGGCGACGTTGTCTCTAGTGGAGAGTTCCGGTGGACGACGAGCTTCGGATTTCTTTCCATGGATTGTGGCTTCAACCCACTCTTTCGCTTCGTCTTCGGTGGCGGCATAGTCATTCTTGGTCGCTTCAGGCAAGTATTTGAACATGAAGCGTTCACCCTTGCTGTTGCGCAATATACCGCCTTCTCCGCGTACCCCTTCAGTCACGAGCAGACCGCGCACGCCTGGAGGCCAGACCATACCTGTCGGGTGAAATTGGACGAATTCCATGTCGATCAAATCGGCGCCTGCCTCGTATGCGAGACCTTGACCGTCGGATGTATACTCCCAGGAATTGGATGTGACCGAGTAGATTTTGCCGACGCCGCCTGTAGCTAGGACGACCGCCTTGGTTTTGAATAGAACATAGCGACCGTCTTCGCGAAAGTAGCCGAAGGCACCGGATATTTTGTCGCCATCCTTCAAGAGCTTCGAAATGGTGCATTCCATATAGACAGTGATGCCCTGGTGAACGCCTTGATCTTGCAAAGTGCGGATCATCTCCAGCCCTGTTCTGTCGCCTACGTGACAGAGCCTTTTCCATTTGTGTCCACCGAAGGCGCGCTGCAGAATCTTTCCATCTTTGGTTCTATCGAAAACGGCTCCCCAGCGCTCCAGTTCGCGAACGCGGTCTGGCGCCTCTTGGGCGTGTATCTGTGCCATGCGCCAGTTGTTGAGCATTTTGCCACCGCGCATGGTATCTCGAAAATGGGTTTGCCACCCATCTTGCGGATCGACGTTAGCGAGGGCCGCTGCGATTCCACCTTCTGCCATGACAGTGTGAGCCTTGCCGAGAAGCGATTTGCAAACGAGGCCGACCGAGAGTCCCTGAGCTGATACTTCGATTGCCGCTCGTAGCCCTGCGCCGCCGGCGCCTACCACTATGACATCATGTTCGTGAGTTTCGTAATTAGCCATTTTCTTTTCCTGCGTTATTGCTGAAGCGCCTTAGTCGACTTAGAAAAACGGTATCGGGGCCATGTTGCCGCGAGCTACTTGAGAGACATAGAAGTCGGTGAAGCCCACCGAGAACAAACTGGCCCACGCCCACCCCATGTGGTGTTCGTTGAGTCTGGTGACGAACTGCCAGACCTTGAATCTGGTTTTTGCCTGTTCGTTAGAGCTGAAGCAGTTGAGAGCGCCGCCGCAGAGGTGACGGTAAGCGTGGCATCCAAATGTGTAGCCCGAGAGCAAGACACAGTTGAGCACCATGACGAGGCTCAGAAGGCTGACGCTGAAGTGTCCGTCCGGGGTCTTGAATGAAACGATTGCGTCGTACCAGAGAATCAACAGCACAATCGCCGCTGCGTAGAAGAAGTAGCGGTGCAGGTTCTGCAAAACCCACGGAAACTTCGTCTCGCCGCAATAGCTGGAGCCCTGGGTGCCCACGACGCCGCAAGCGGGAGGAGTCAAGAAATAAGCTCGATAATAGGCTTTGCGGTAGTAGTAGCAGGTCGCGCGAAATCCAGCTGGTACCCAGAGGATAAGGAGAGCCGGCGAAAAATGCCACCAGTCGAAGATCAGTTTTGGCGAATAGAATGGTGACAAATACTGATTGACTTCGTAGTAGTTATTTTCGAATGCGCGATAGGTCGCATAGATAATGAACGCCAGAAATCCGAGTGCCACCATGAGCGGACTTGCCCACCAGTTGTCGGTTCTAGCTGTTCGCCCGGAGTGTGCCGCGTTTTCCACGGTAGGAGATGTAGTCATCTGAGAATCCTTCTATTTTTAAAGGACGCGAGTCGCAAATTGGCTTCGGCTAATGACAACGCGTGTTTGTATTAGCAGGCCCCGTCAGATACTTCGACAGCGCCAGCGATATGAGTGAATAAACACGATGCCGATTGGTAACCTGAAGCCACGGGAAGGTAGATCGCTGCGCCCTCGTCTTGGCGCTGGGCTATCCTTCTCCGCAGCTGATTATATCAACTAAAAGCTGATGACTCCGGAATATTGACCGTTTGTAAGGTGTATGAGGCGGATGTATATTTGATTGAATATTAGTTGCGTGTAATCTTTGCCTCGAGTCCCATTTCAGGCGGCTTTCAAGACTTGTATATTGGCAACCTGTGCGGAACTCGAAAGGAAACATGGCGTCTTTTTAATCGGTAGACGCTGCCTAATTCTCAATTGTGAGTGGTTGAGAAAGTGAATGGAACGAACGGAAGGTGTCTAGCGTACCGTTCGGCTAGGGGATGAAATGAAAAAGAAATCTGCTAAAGAGACCAGCACAGCAACCCAAAAGCGCACTGCGCCAGTGGGCGGACCGGTTGATCAGCGCTATGTCATGGAACGCCTCGATCAGTCGCTGCCGCTCGTAACCAACGACTGGCAAAGGGTTGAGCAACTCTTGAATATGATAACTGAGTTTGCGCCCACCTCCATGGTTATGGAGTTGGCGGGCTCAATTGCCAATTATGCCGACGACCAGGCTCGTCGTGGATATGTTTTAGGCCAGGAGGATCTGGTCAGGGAGCTCAGGCGCCGAGTAGCATAGACCGAGTAGCTTGATCACTAAGAAAATGATTTGTGCCGAGAAGCTATTTTGGGGCTAAACTTACTTATAGTGACCGTGAGTCGCTGAGTTAACCTCGGAGATGCTTTAGTGCCAATTGAGATATTGACCGGCGCACTGGCTTTAGTCCTTTATTTTGTTCTGGCGCCCAGGTTCAACAATGGCTTGTACAGGCGGCTACTTTTCTTCCCAGCGAGATTTCCGCGAGACTGGGAAGGCATACCTTGCCTGGAAGGCATTGATGGTGAAGACGTTTTCTTCACGGGTGAAAACAACCAGAGGCTTAACGGGTGGTATTTCGAGAAGCCCGACAGCGATTTTGTCATCTTGTTCAATCATGGCAATTCCGGCAACTTGACCATTCGACATCATATGTCGCGCCTGATGATCAAAGCGGGCTATTCAGTATTCGTATACGACTATCAAGGTTTCGGCCGCAGTACCGGTCTTCCCACTGTCGACGGCATTTGCAGCGATGGACTGGCTGCATACGATTATCTGGTCAAGCAACGGGGCATCGAGCCAGAGCGCATTATCCTTTACGGAGAGTCGCTGGGGGCTGCTGTCGCCACTTATCTGTCGACGCTGCGCCAGTGTTCCGGTTTGGTTTTGCAATCCGGGTTTGCCTCCTTGAGAAGAGTCGCGACGGAACATTTCCCATTGCTGCGGATATATCCGGCTGGCTTGTTTCCCTTACCACCACTGGATAGTCTGTCCACTCTGGAAAAGTCGGATGTGCCGCTTCTTCTAATTCATGGCAAGCTCGACCGCGTTATACCGGTGAGACATTCGCATGATATGCACCGGGCAGCTGGCGGCATCAAGCGATTTTTGCTCCTTCCGGGCACCGCCCATGGTGACATCTGGACGACGGCCGAGGATGAGTATATCGAAGAGCTAAGCGGTTTCCCTCAACATTTTCGTGAGCGACAAGTTAAAGCTAATGCTGATGAGCAGTGGGTTAGCCACTCTCAGATTTGAACTGCAGCTCTAAGGTTTGTTACGAGAGCTCTCGGAGTTGGAAGGAATGCTAACAGCTTGCTTCTGCCGTATTGCCGCCAGGACTGCTACAGCAACCCGATTTCCATCGAATGCTTCTTTGATTAGATAGTTGTCTGCACCATTGTTCATTGCATTGGCGAGCAGCTCTCGATCATCATTTCCCGTGACGATAAGAATTGGAGTGTCAGGCGCTGACTCTCTCACCTTGGTGTAGGTTTCCAATCCGAATGAATCCGGCAACCCGAGATCAAGAACGATAGCGTCATACTTAGTGTCGCTACTGGCTTTCGAAACGCCGGACGAGAGCTTGTCCGCGTGGTCGATCTGGAATTTAATTTCTACGACCTGCTTGAGCAGGGCGGAAAACAAGGCGACGTCGGCCGGGTTATCTTCTATGTGTAAAATTCGCATGAATGCTGTAGTCAATTAGTCTCCATTTGGCGGAAGTGTGACGACGTTGAAGTAAAACTGCTTAATCCCGCGGGCCACGTCCAAAAATTTGTCGAACTCCACTGGTTTAGTTATATAGCAGCTAGCTTGCAATTCGTAGGACTTCAAAACATCATTTTCATCTTCCGAAGTTGTCAAAATGACCACCGGGATGCTCTTTAGCGTCGGATCTTTTTTTATTGCGGCTAGCACCTCTCGGCCATCCATCCGGGGCATGTTCAGGTCAAGCAGTATTATGTCTGGCCGAACGGCATCTACATACTGTCCCTCTTTCCGGAGATAAGCCAGCGCCTCAACACCGTCTCTGACTATTGTCAGCTCGTTGAGAAGTTTGCCGTTCTTGAATGCCTGTCTTGCCAATTCGGCGTCCGACGGGCTGTCTTCGGCCATTAAAATCTCAATTGATTTCTCTTTCATCGGTTTCTCCTTGAACTTTTGGAATTGTGAAATAGAAAGTAGAACCTCTGCCGGGTTCTGACTCTGCCCAGATTCTGCCACCATGACGTTCGATTATTTTTTTGCAGAGGGCCAGTCCAATTCCTGTTCCCTCATATTGTTCTCGTCCGTGCAAACGCTGGAAAATGATGAATATTCGATCGGAGTGTTCTTCCTCAAATCCGATGCCATTATCGTGGACGCTGAAAAGCCAATTCTCATCAGTTTCTTTAACATCAATCTTGACTGTCGGATCATTCTTCGCACGGAATTTTATGGCATTTGCAATCAGATTTTGAAAAACCTGCGAGATCTGCCCCTCATCGCCTCTTATATCGGGGAGTGGTCCTGCGATGACGTTGGTTGCCGACTCTTCGATAAGTAATTTCAGGTCCTTTTTTGCCTGGTCGAGAGCTTTTTGAGAGCTCATCTGCTCGAGTGTTTTGCCTCTTGATTCGACGCGCGCATATGAGAGCAGGTCATTTATCAAGTTGCGCATTCTCTGAGATCCTTCGACGGCAAAGTTAACCCAGGTTGTGGATTCATCGTCGAATTGTCCCTTGTGTTTGCTAGCGAGCAGCGTGACGAACCCTGATATCGCGCGTAGTGGCTCTTGCAAATCATGTGATGCTACGTAAGCGAAGCGCTGAAGATCTGCGTTGGAACTGGCAAGTCGCACAGTAGTCTCTTTTAAGGCTAATTCGGTTCGTTTGCGTACATCTATTTCATTCTCAAGCTTTTTATTGTAGTCTTCCACAATGCCGTAACGCCTTTTCTCTTCTTCCATCGCAGTTTTTGTGATAATGAAAACCCAGGCGAGAATACCTCCACCGCAAACAGTCAAAAGAGAAATTGCACCGTACAGACACAGCTCGACAAAACGCAATTCGTCTGCGCGTTTGCTAAGCAATTGCGCTTGCTGCTCAATCGCGGACCCTACGCGCTCACGATACCGATCCA
Organism: uncultured Candidatus Obscuribacterales bacterium; assembly: GCA_964418155.1. Taxonomy (GTDB): domain Bacteria; phylum Cyanobacteriota; class Vampirovibrionia; order Obscuribacterales; family Obscuribacteraceae; genus JADYXR01. The sequence goes on from CAYQKX010000002.1 coordinate 379,218, forward strand.
TTATCTTTTTGCCTTTTCCGCTAGATATTAATCGAGCACCGCCTCCGTTATCGATATCCCTGATGGTATCGTCAGCAAATTCAATCTTTTCGGTTACGATCTTGCGAAGCAAATCAAGGTCGATCTTCATGTCGGGATCGTTTTGCGTAAGTTTCTCGATATTCTCGATGTGCCTGTATACCGAGATTTTGCCACTATTGTAAGGCCCGAGGAATGATTTGTTTTTTGTGATAATGTAGCCGCGGTCACTGGTCTCGACATCCTGCAAGGACGATAGAGAATCCTTCAGCTCCTCGATGACCTGGTGAGTCCGGACGGTGAGAAGATTTGCATCGGTTAGCTTGTATGCGATGAAGCCCATCGTGCCGATGTTGAGCACGAAAATCGCGACTGCTGCTATTAGTCCCCGAAGAGTTTGCTGGATGACCGAGCTTGTCATGTATGGTCTGTCAGTCTCTCCCTGGATCTATCGGTGGGCAACTCTACATAGTTATAACTGTAAAAGCGATTTAGTTCGGGGCATCTTTTTATCGATGCCGCCATTTGGATACCGGTCTGTTCCGAAGAGCCAAGATAGTCGCTAGTCTTCGTACTTAAATCGCGAATTTTGTTTCGGCAATCTTTCGTAATTCAGTGAGCGGCAATCATCGACGGCTGCTCAGGTTTGGCGTACTTCCCTGAAGCTGTCAAAACAAGCCTGGCACATCGGTTTTGCATTCATTCGCTATGTAATTTACGATGCTTGCTCTTTGCCGGATGAATTCAACGGATTTGACGTTGTGCTGCTTGCAAATTTACTTTGTCGGCTCCCCGATCCTCTGTCCTGTCTATCGCGCTTGAAAGGAGGCAACGGCCTTGTAAAACCCGAGGGGGTAGTGGTTATCACTACACCATTTACCTGGCTGGATGAATACACACACCGAAGACGAACTGGTTGGGTGCGCTTCGATGTGACAATGGTCCGGTCCAGTCCGCTAGACGCGCTCCATCGCGTCCTTTCCAGAGAGTTCGATCTGCTCGAAGAGTTCGACACTGCTCTTGCATTGCGCGAGCACCGCCGGGAGTACCAGATCGTATTGCCTCTGGTTACCGTCTGGAGACGCAAGTCTGGTGCATTTGATTAGTGAGTGGTCTCAATTGTGATCGCTTAATCCGGCGTCGCCGGTTTCGTCACTCGCGTCAAAAAATGCAGGACAGGCTTTGCTCCTAGCAAGCGCTACGTTATCCGGCTTGAAACTGTCCGGCAGATAGGCGTTCCATAGGCTTGGTTGGTGAAGGAATCTCAGGGACGTGAAGCAAATGCTAACGAAGAAACTTGAGATCGCTCAGAACATGAACAGTGAGCAGATCATTCTTCATCAAGGCGGTGCCGCTGAATTCATAACAGGGACCAACGCCGTCTACGACGCGAAAGGTATTGGTGCCGGTCGGTGCAGTCTCCATCCGATTTTTCAGGTCGTTGCTTTGACCTGCTTCATCCGTCAGCGTTGCGACTAATGGGCGCGTGTTCGTATTACCGCCCGTAGACATCGTGGTCCAGGGTTCGCGAATAAGTATTGAACGAGGAATCTCGATAACCATAACATTACTCCGACGATAAGCTAGCCGGGATCCTATATAGGATCCGCCCATATTGTTTATCCCGCAATTTTGCCATTCTTTCAGCCAGTTTTCTTCAGTCTAAGCAAACATTTAGGCGGTTTGACAGGTCCCTGAAGTAAAAGACGTATGGAAACCCTATACAGATTATGGTCAAACTTATAAAACAACTTGGTTTGGACTAGCCACAATGGAGTTAAGGCAAACTCTACGTGAGGGAATAGACATGGAGACCAATGAAAACGAGTGGCATGAGCTGTCCCCGACAAAACCAAGTGCGGAGCACTTAATTCCGGGTCTGTATGCTTTAGCGCGATGCTGGTATGACAGAGGTGATCTTGCGCCTGCCGAGCGAATCTATCGACTTATTTTGAATATAGATGATCGGGTCAAGAACATCTCGTGTGTCGAGATAGTTCTCAGCGCCCTGGATTTGGCTCGACTGCTCATGGACACAGATAGGCTCATGGAGTCAGAACATATGTTTCTCAGAGCGATCAACCGATGCACTCACTGCCTCGGGCAGGAACACAGGGTATATGGAATGATCTTGCGTTGTTATGGTCAGCTACTCAGAAAAATGAACCTGGAGAAAGAAGCGCTTGCATTGGAGTTGCGGGCGGCGGATATATTTGACTCCCCAACAGTGAATTCCGGCAAAGAAACGAAGTATACCGAACCTGCTGTAAGCAGCGTAACTATTGGTTGACTCCGCTGAGCAAGTGTTGATTACACAATAATCAGCACTTGCTCTTCACAATAGCAATTGAGACGGCAACAATTTGTATGTCGTAGTGCACTTGTCAGAGTGGCTTGAAAAGCCTGTTTTCGCAATCTTGAGAATTGAAAAGAATGGAAACAATCATCTGACGAAGTCCTGACCGGGATGTGGCTTCTTTGTAGCTGATTGTGAAAAGCGCATGAATAGATGGTCTTGAGGCATTTTATAATCGCGCAGTTTAGTTGTTTCGCATAATCACTACTGTGCGTCTTCGCTCGAGATGTGCGTGATTGCGACTGCTCGTGTGCGCTGTGACCCATAGAGATAATGCTGCGGTGGCACCGATAATGATACCACTATGGCACACCTACAGGAACTCGCACCATGAATCACGAATACTACAATCACTTCGAGCAGCCGGCACCGGTTAGCATCGCTAACGATTCGAATCCATTATGTCTACTGAGCCTTTACGAAGAACAGCAAGCCAACGATACACCGAACTTAGAAACCCGAGTTGGCAACCTGCTGAGGCGGCTTGACTCGGATATCTTTGTCGAGCGCGAAATGGCAGACCGAGACTTGCGACGGCTAGGCAGATCCGCTCTTCCATTGTTCGAAGCTGAAATTCGCAACCCTCGAAGCGCGGAGGTTCAGCGCCGCTTGCAGAATATTTATAGATCCGTCTCCGGAGCGGACGACGTGACTTTCTCCGGAAGCGTCGGCAGAGATGGTGTCAACAGACTCAGGGAGATTACCGATTTGATGTCCGTAACCTATCGAGAGGGAGCGGTCCCTAACAAAGGCGACCAAGTCGATTCAATTCGTTATGAAAGAGCCGGTGGATGGTTCATCCAGCGACAGGGTGATGGAACTTACACTATCGCTCAGGATAATAATGATGGACAGGCAATGGAAAGTGGGGTTCGAATCTCGGTAAACCAAAGAAACGGCAACGTTCGAGCGGTTTTGAGTGATGGTACCGCGATGATTATTCCGCCTTATGGACCCAGATGGTGGTATCGAGAAGGTTCTGAACCACCGTTCAAACCGAAAGAATCCCGATAGTTTAAAACAACCCTAAAACAGATCCATATACCAGAATGGTACCGGATCTAGTTTTTGCCATCCATCTGGAACATACGACGACGCCTCGTCTTTTCCGTTAAGTCGCCGAATCAAGGTCTTGAAGTCGATTCCTGATGTAGTTCTATTTTTCATCTCATAAGAAACCTTCATGCCAGGCGGTAGTTTGACATGAACTATTGTTGCGTCGACGCCGCCCTCTATAGACCCCCAGCCACCATATGTGGTGATTCGTAATATTTTGCCTTCGGCTCTGACCGCGCAGCCGAGTTTTGGTGATTCGGTTGCGACCGACATGAACGAACCTGGATGACCGGCGTAGGCGACGCTTTTCCGAACTATCAGCTCGATTTGATGGTGTCCGTCCATGGTCACTTTTGTTCCCTTCGGTACGTTGACGGTATCGAAGTAATTTTTCGGTATGAAAAATTTTTCAAACACCCAACCGTTCAGCACTAGAGGATCTGTGGTTACGGGAAATGGAATCTCCGTATGAAAGCCGGAACCCACCCAGAGTCCGATCAGGATTACTGGAACAAGGGTGAATACAAAGTTGATCCTGGTTTTTCTTCGCTGCAGGTCAGTAGTATCTTTCCCTTCGCATAATGCAGTCACGACACTTAGCAAATGCTTTCTCGTCGAAGAGTCCAGCAGCCAGCCGATTTTGTACATGAACAATAGGTAGCAGGTTCCGACAAGCGCAAAAAAAACTGGTAAGCCCAACGCTGCAAAATGTCCGGTGAATACGGCAGGAAGAGTAAGAACCAGAGTTATACCTGCATAGAAGTAAAATACGATAGCGAATTGGTCGACTGTCGACTTCTTCGCGCGCACTGTGATACTCAGTTTGTCGCTTGTATCCTGGTCTTGGCTGCACTCGATTTGTGACCCATCAGGATGAATCCATCGTCTGTCGTAGAAGACGAATGAGTTGTCTGAAATGCTGCCTCGAAAAGCTCGACCAGTCACTCCTAACCATCGGGAAAAATTGGCTGGACTCTGGAAACGAAATTTCTTTAATTCGGACTCCTCATCCAGTAGCGATGAGAGGCGGCACTTCAAGTCGTCAAAACTGTGGCAATTGACCGATGAACTCGCTTTCGGCCAAATTTTGAAAAAAATCCACTCGATAAGTGGCCGAATTGGATTGCGCATGATGATCAACCGGAGCTTTCTCCTTCATATACCCAGAGGCATAAATTCTTCTTGACAGGTCCTTCGATTTGACGAGAATAATTCATATGAACGAGGTGAGCCGATGTACAAACTTGGACTGATTCTGGTGGGAATCATGCTGGGCGCGGGCTTCCAGTGGGTGGAAGCGTCGGTGCTCGGTGACCGAGATGTTCGTATTCACTTGGTCGCGACCGAGTATTGCTGCAAATATAAGCATTGCGATCGTGACCATAACTCTCCCACAGCCTGTCCTGGTTCAGAGGCCGAGCATCTGATCTCTGTGAGAAGATGTTTGATTGAAAAAGAAGAGAAGGCAACTGCCTCAGGCAAGAACAGTCTTGAATTCAAGACCGCTATAAAACGGCTCGATCACGCGCTAAGTCATAAGAGCAACTACGAATTTTCCATTTAGTTGAAAAATAGAGGTAGAAGCCGCGGATTACAGGCGTGCGCCGCTGGCTGATACACCTGATCGAGACGGGTGCATTGACCTTCGAAAATTCGTCCAATTTTTGCAGTGACGACGTCAGAATAGGATCGACAGGCACGTTAGCCTGCCGTCCATTTTTTGAAATTCGGATACATCTACGGTCGCCACTTGCAGCCCGAGGTTGCGTACAGACGCTTCTGTGATGGGGCAGTTGACCGGTAAGATGACGGTGCCGTTAGCGCTCAGGCAGTTAGCTGCCCAATGCTCCTTAGCCGGCACTAGAATTTGATTTTTCACGTGCTGCAGTTGTTCCGGTATGTGGTTAATTAAACCGATAACAGTATCTGCGTTGATACTCGTAATGAATGTTTTTAGGTGAATGAATTTTTCTACCGGCAGTGTAGACGCTGATTTCCCGCATCGGATAATAGCTTCTGAAAGCTGATCTGCTCCCTCTCTGTTGGTTCTCTTTGATAAACCTATAAAAAAATGATCGCCAACATGCATGATATCGCCACCATCTACGGTGCCTGGTTCCTCGATGTCGATGATTGTCTTGTGCTTGCTTAGAGTTTCCCTGACGGACTTCTCTTCCCCTCTGCGCGTCGTGTGCCCAGGTCTAGCGATTACGACAGTTTTGCGGTCAACTACAATAGCCGTGTCTTCGACGAAGCAAGAATCGGGGTAGGCTTGCTCCGGCGGTAGAATAATCAATTCTAAACCGCAATTTCTGAGAGCCGCGCAATAGTTGGCGTGTTGTTCCAGCGCAAGCTGGATGTCAGGTAGACCCAGGTTCGCCTCAGTTACGCCGTCAAAGAAGTTGTCCGCCGGAGGTCGAACTAATGCGTGACTGTATCGCGGGCTCATTCTTCATCCTCCAGATCGACAGTATGAACCATCACTGACGGTACTTCTTCTATCTCAATCAGCCGCAGATCTTTCAACGTCCTCAGCTCTTCAGTCAAGATCGTAATCATGTTTTGCTTGCCCCGCATAAGTCCCAGGTAACAATTGAGAGTCCGCTCATTTCCGAGAAATGTGATGAGTTTGCGCCGCAGCATCTCCGTGCCCATGGGTGTCCCCTCCGGATCCAAACCGATGCTTGCCGTGACTCGGCGATAGGCGAGGTTCAGCAGGCGAAACTCTTCGGCCTGTCTCTTGGGCTCTTCGACGATGTAATCACTGTTCTGTTCTTGTTCTTGTTCTTGTTCGGATCGAGATGCAGCCTTACCATTCTTGGGCGACGAACCTTTGTCTAGTTGATCTTCGGCGGCTTTCCGCAGCCGGCGCTCTTCGCCGAAGCGCGTTTCGGCCTGATGCCTCAGCTTTTTCTCTTCGGCGAGCATAGTCTCCAGTTTCATCCTGAGACGTGTCTCTTCGGCAAGGCGCGCTTGCGCTGCGCTGGTGGAGACCAAGTTGTTTGTTTTTTCTTCTTCGGATTTCCTCCCAAGCAGTTTGTCCAGTGGTGTGATCTGGTGCAGCTTTTGCTCGGGCACCTTCTTCCGAGGCCGATTCCCTTGATCGTCCCAAAAACCGCTCGAAGGCACCGCGTCTTCTGAGTCGCCAGTGTCGTGGGCTCTGACATTCTTGTCTGTCGAGGCACTACGAGTGGTGCTAGGATTTCTTGGTGTGATATTCCAGGCACCCTTGACCTGAGGGATGGACGGGCGATTGTGGAGCGCTAGTGGTGCTGAAGGAAAGTTTCTTCGAGGCACAGTGTGAATTGGTCCGCGATCAGTGGCTGCAGCGTCGAGCGGCATTATGCAACTTCCATCGGAGCTTTCGACGAGCGCGAGCGCGAACAGGTGATCGGCCAGATCGATGACACCTTCGTCCAGAACCCAGCCGATTGCGATACAGGAAGGTATTTTTAAATGGCGAAGTATTTCGACGAGCAAAACGTTAAGCTCATAGCATACCCCGCGTCCGAGCACCCGGTTGTCACCAGAAGCGTGGAGAATCTCGAGATGATGATTACCTGACAGAAAAGACAGATTGGCTCGCCTCTCCTTTACGGAGGGTAGCTCCGTGAAGGCTCCATCGTATTGATAGTGGCTGCGGACGAACTCTTGGGCAGCAAGAGCTTTATTCCAATCAGATACCGGGTTGTCCAATGTCTGTGTGATCCATTCGACGAGCGCATTCGGAAGTTGCGGCAACTTCACGGTAGGCGTTGTCAGAGCTTTGTCGAGAGGTGGTTTCGGACCGTTATTGACGGAGAGTGAGGGAAGCTCCTGAATCTCTACCTCGTAACTTACAGAAATTGCGCCCGCGCCCGCCAGATCGACGATGGGACCGAATTCGTCAAAACTAATTCCTTTCAAGATGCCATCACCTACCGTAACTCCCCCTGAAAGATGACTGTAGAGGGGAACGGGTAGACGACTTTTGCCTGCGAAGAGACTGCCGGAAAAAGAAACTATTCGGCCAGATGGTCTTCCTTGTGTTTGGAAAAGCGCACCAGCGGATCTACCGAAGGTCCAGTTTTGCAGCACAGGGTTGAAGTTGATGCCTACTTTCTGGACTGCGTACAGGTGAGGAGCGGGAAGCCTACCGGGTGAGAAGTGCATTCTCGCCTTCTTCTTCAGGGCGCTGACGTTAGCTAGATTCTCCTGACTGTACCAAATCTGCGACGGGATTACCTTCGACGGCGCGAAATAGTTGCCCAGTAGCCATTCCGGAAGTGGATCGCGAGCGTTGGGATCAGAGACTGACCTGGCTTCCTTGTTCTCTTCTTTCGGATCAATCCTTGCCAGTCCGCTGGATTCATCCTTAGAAGCTGAGCGCCCGAAGAGGAAATCGAAGAAACCTTTCTTCGGCTGTTCTGGTGTTTTTTCTTTCTGATTCGGGTAGAGCTCGAGCACATTGGTTGTCGGCTTTTCGGAGTCTGTTTTTTCCTTCTTGAAGGAGTCTTTGATGTCTCCCGATATGGTTGGCTCTATTGTTTTAGATTCTACAAGCAGCTCAGAACAAGCACTCACCGAGGGCGCTATCAGCAAGTTCTTCAGTAGCGCGTTGAGTTCTGCATGGTCACCGACAACACCGACAGCGTCCAGAAGAATGGGCACTGTCCCGGAGGCAGTGGCGTCCAGGTCCTTCGTTGATAAGCCTTCGATTCGCTTCAGAATCGAAGGAGAGCGCCAGCTACTCAGATCGTGATTCAACAGCGAGGAATGCCGTTTGGCAATTTTCTGCGTCAGACCATAGTCCAGGAGTTCTCCAATGCGCTGGCAGATTTGATCGGCTGTTCCGAGGGTCAACTGTGCTGCTGCGAAATGGCGGCGGTTCAAATACGCCGTCATGTCATCTGTTGTCTTTCTGGCGAGGAGGATTTCGAACAGGTCGACGAATGTCTCGGCTGAAGGTCCTTCGATGATAGAGGGTAACAATCCTTCTGCCAAACCTGTCAGCTCCGGATCGGCGACCACTTCAGTGTCGATCAAGAGTTCGCCTCGCTCCGCATTGTATACGGCCGGTCTGTCGACCTCCGTCTCACCGACGCCGGGTAGGACATATCTCACCTTCAGATGCTCGATCGCCCGAATAGAACCTGATGCCGCAAGCGATCTGAGATGCTTGGAGTAGACCCATGTAGTGTCCGGTGCTAATTCGCGCTCTACTTCTATTCGGGGGATCACCGCCAGCAGTGCCCTGAGGATCCCTCGTAATGAGAGGACACTATCGGCATTGTCTTGTGAACGATCGTCACCCTCTTTCTTCGCAGCTACAATTTTGTAGGTGTCCCTGAGTCTTCGAATGCCCATTGAATTGTAAAACTGATCTACGTCCTCCGCGAACTCGCCGGACGCACGTTTTGCAAGGTACAATTTCCCCACGTTTTGAAACAATGTCTCGAGTGTGGGAGTGTCGCTCCAATAGAGACCTGGTGCCATGGCTGGAACGAGATCGCTTGCACCCCTGGAGGTGGCTGGTATTACCGGTAGTGAATTACTAATTGTAATTTGGCGTCGACTCAAAATTGCGAAGCAGTTGATCATCATCAAGGGCAAAGCGTGCTCTCGTTGAAGTAGCTGCTGCGCTCCTTTCTCCTGGACCTCTAAGCCAATCTCTTCGACAAAAGCTTTCACAATCTTTGCACTGGGTTCTGCTGATATCTCCAAGGCTCGGCACAGACTTGGATACTCCTTCCAGCCTCTGGCCCAATAGCCACGAAGATTGCCGAATAGATGAAATTCACGCGAGCCCATTATCTTGTGATGCGTCTCGTACTCTCCGTCATCAGTCAGGATCCAGGGAGTTGAGCCGAAGAATTTTTCCAGGTCTTTTCCAGAAAGCGAGTTGGCTTCTATAGCACAATCTAACCAGGCATATGTCCGCGCAGAAACAATTTCCTTTCGATCTGCGCGATACTGAATGTGTTTCATAACATCGTCAGCTCGAATTTGTTCGACCTGACGAAAATGCAGCTCCTTGCATAACGCCGGACCGAGGATCTCTTCCTGTTGGCGATCAAGATATTTCGATAGGAATGGACCGATAAGCGATTCAACTTCGAATGTTCGCACATACAGGTTGACCGGCATCATCACTTCACCGGATTGATTCAAAAGCCAGCTCGTGGTTCGTAGTTTCGGGAACTCGTTGAAGATCTTAACGGTGCGTGTGTTCGCAAGATAAGAGATCAGGTGCGCGAAAGCAATCGATTTATTTTTGTCGGTAACGTTTTCCAATGCAAGGGAGATTGTTTCGATCGACGGGCTTGTTCTTACGCCCATCGACTGGAGAAAAGGATGAACCTCAGGGGGATACCGCAGCTCGGAAGGCTGCACGAGATTTCCTTCCCATATGGTGACGTAATGCTCTCTTAATTCACTGGGCGCAAGGATCAGATCGCTAGGGGTCACGAAGGTGCCGTCCTCACTCTCCAGTTTTACTATGTTCGACGATTTCGTACGAAGTAACTTCCGAATATCGAATTCTGAGCGATCATCGAGGCGCTTTGCCAGCCAAATAAGCAGTCTGCCCGCCTGTTCTTTGTCACCACTTTCGGTGGCCGCCTCATAAGCCGGCACGATGTGCTTGACGATGAGCTCATCCAGATTGGGTCGTTTTATATCAAGGTGAAGAGACAGTGTCTCCAACAATTGTTTTGGTATGTCTGAGCTGGGAAACCAGTCTATGCCGAGATCTGGAAAGTCATCTTCGAGTACCAGATCGCAGGCTCTAACCATTCGTCCCTTGCGAGTCAAAAACAGGCTTGCTTCCGACAGCTTCGCGAGCGCCGTCTTATCATCGAAAATCGATGCTTTGTTTGCCAGTAACCAACGATAAAATTGATTCCTACGATCCGCTTCTATTTTGTCGTCCAGCGCGGCGATAACCATGTGCGGTGCCAACGATTCGAAGTCTTCAAAACCCCTTGTAGAAACCATCTTGTTCCACATCTTCGAGAGTTGGTTGCGGAAATTGACCAGCCGGCTGGGCTCGTTGTTGCCCAACTCGAAGTACACGCACAGGTCGGCATGAAGAAGTTGTTCACAGATAGGTAGCCCAGACACCAGGCTCATGGTGACGGAATCAGTGTAGAACAGCTTATCGAAGGAAAGTCTTGATACTGCGTCTACTGTTGGAAGTTTGATCTTATTCCTGTTGCCGACCACTTCATAAAGCCGAATGATCCTTTCGATCGAACCGAGGAAAAATGGTTGCTCTGTCAGAGGGCGATTGGCTTTTGCCGTACGCTCGATCAGGTCGCTCAAATAACTTTCCGGTGCTAGCGGTATCATCACCGGACTCATCGCCTGAAGGCGCTCGAGTGCCGGCGCGGAAACGCAAACCTTTTCCAGATCTTTTTGCTCTGCCGTGCCCTTTTCAAAGAGTTGGGAGAGGTTTCCTCCCATAACATTGCAAGCGCCTGTAATCTCACCGTTGAGGGTCTTCCAGATTTTTAGTCGATTTAACACCTTGTTCGGAGAATCCGCACGGTATGCAGAAGGATATAGATCCTGTAATTCACGCTTCCTATCAACGAACACTTCCTGAATACGACTGAGATCTTCTTCATTTGTTATGTGTCCGCGTTCCAGGGCTTCCACCAAATGTGTCAGTCCTGCTTCCGGAATTTTGGCTGCAATCAAGAATGGTCGAATCGTCGAATCCAGATCCGGATGGAGTAGTCGTAGCCCGGCACACGAAGCGACCGTGCGAAAATAGGGCGGGCATGGGTACACAAAATCAGGTCCGTTGTCCGAAGGATCAATTGGCAGGGCACCGACACTACCAGTAGTGTCGGGATAAATCTCGAGACGAGCGAACCGCTGTAATAATGGCTTAGTCATCGTATCCACACGACGCGAGATGTAATGGATCAATGGCTTGGTTGATGAGTTTTCAAAAACAAATCTGCGCTCTTCACCCTGCAAATCGCTCTCGAGGTCGCCTGCCAGTATTTCTGCGTCGGCCCTGAGCAAGAGATTGTCTAATCCTAGCTTTCGAGCTATGTCCAGACTTGTGCCCTGGCGAGAAATAAAGTGCCGCAAGGGGGACGACCCGTAGAGAGCGCGCAGCTCGTCTGACTCCGCGAGAGCTAAATTGGCGAGCGGAACAGAAACTCCTTCGTCGGAAAGAAACACTGCTTTCTCGCGCAGAGCGCGAATGCCTGTGGAGTCAACCAGGTCGAATTTCGAAAGAATATAAGTCAGGGCAAGTTCGATTTTATCCTGGACGTTGTCAATTGACAGCGGGGGCTCCGCATCAAGGCAAAGTCCGTTGATCACGTGACTGACGGACACTGGAGCAATCTGCATTCGGATGATGTGCAGCCTCCCGGATATCTCTTTGTCTAGGAAAGGCGCCTTGTCGAAGACCCCTTCGATTGCGTCGTCATAGGCTATGTAGACCCGGTTCTTGCCAGTTAGGGAAAGTACTCTTCCGTGCCGGTCGGGCCAGATGTTTAATCCAACAAGCTGTTTGCTAATCTTTTCGGAAATCTCCTCGACATATCTTTCAAGAAGCACATGCAGTTTGCGCAGCCCGGTCATGTCCGGATTTAGAGTTCCATTGAGGCAGTCGTCTGCCAGTGTCGCCAGAGAGAGGGACGGAGCGCCCAGTCTATTCATCAGAGCAGCTGCGGCGAGCTGATCGTACTTGCTGCTTAGATCTCCGGAACCTAATGTTACGCTTTTCGCTTTGACTGCAATCGGCCTTGCGTTGCCATAAAACTCTGCAAGGTCGATGGACAGCTCATTTCCGAATCCGTCAACTACTGCGGTGATATCCGAGATGCTAGTGGCAACCGGCCAAAAGGTGTTGTCGCTCGCTTGAAACAGCGGCAGTCGACCTACCCGTTTCAGAAGCTTCCAATCAGCTTCGGCCAGCGCCTTGAGGATCAGGTTGAGACGGTCGAAGTCATATGGAAAACTGTCGCAAGGAAAAACGATTGGCAGCTGCCTGTCAGAAAGGTTCTTTTCCAGATCTTCCACCAGATATTCAAAATCGAGTTGCTTGATTTCAAGCCAGTTTAGAAATGCGATAGTTCTGGGACCGGCTGAATCAAGACGATGATCTACAAATATTTTTTCGCTGCCATAAATGTTGCGCAGATCTTCAGATCCTCGAACCAGTTCTGTCGGTCGCCTCAATGTCCCGTTGGAATCCATTATTATGGGGAGGCTCTCCAAGAGCTTGATCCGGCTTGATAACAAATCCGAATGCTTGCTTCGTTCGAGCGCTTCGAGTTCTGTCAGCAACAAATCATATAGAAGCTCCAATTTTGCTGTGGATTTAAGAAAAACTGGCGGATGAAATGATTGTGCCGAAAGGCGGAGTATGAGAAAGTCGAGCAGGCATTTTGTGTCAAAACTGGTGCCGCCCAGCTCGAGAATAATTTGCTTGGCTCGGTCGGATACATCGTTGCTGACGAATGCTCGTCGATCATCGACCCGCTCTTCGTCGAACAGTTCGAGTATGGAGGGAGGCGCCACTAGTGAGTCAACAGGGGCTACGAGCGAGTGGTGAACGCTCGGAACCATTCTTATGTCCGAAAGTGTCTGGTGCAGATGCTCCGGAATCAGAGAAAATGGTGCGTTGGGAAGATCCTGCAGTAGTGGAAGTACATCAAGAAAGCGTGCAGCTTTAGTTTGATCTTCCTCTTCCGAGAACCTTAGTGCTATCCTTCGTAACTGGTTAGGGACTTGAGAGATGATCCAGCGATTCCAGTGAGACTCAGGTGCAATTCTCTCCCTGTCGACAGGAACGTCAAAGTGTCCCTGAATGAAAAATCTCAGTCCGGGATTCTCTCGCGTTGGCAGATAGCTGTAGACTTCTGCAGCCGTTGCCGGAAGTGGAATTGGCTGTCCCTCGTCGTCGAGTAGGATGCCGACCATGATTTTGGTGCTATCGGGCCGACCTGCTTCACGTGCCTGGCCGTCATACGTGTAGGTGTCATCCTGAATCAAATACGATACCACTTGCTCAGATGGCTCGTATCTTATCGACCAGCCTTTCTGGTCCGCGCATTCGATCAGGGCGTGACGCTTGCTACCATTCTTCGCATCATTGAGTTGAAATTCGATTAGTTCGATGCTTCTAAGAGTCAGCAGAACGCAGGAATCCAAAGCGACGCCTTGCTCGTACAATGCTTGAGGCGATCGCGCGGCATCGAGGCTCTTGCGCAGTGGAAGGACTACGGCGGTACCGTCCGGAGGCACAAAAGTTGGTCTATGGCCAAGCAACTTCGGAATAGATACATCGGCAATTTCAAAACAATAGACATCTGAATAAACTTGCGGACGGTCGGTAACTTCGTATACCGACTTGAACCCGACTCCGAAAAATCCAATTTGTTGTTTGCGTTTTGTTGTCTGACCAATTGAGGTGATACCGACCAGGTCGCGTGTGTCGAATACTGCTCCATCGTGCCAGACTATAATTTTGTCCGATTCGAAAATCACTTTCCATTGCTTCGCGCCGGCGTCCTCGGCATTTTGGAGCAGCTCGATCAAAAAGTGACCAGGATCGGTATAAACGCGCCTGGCAAGCAAATCTTCCGCATTAGCCTGTGATACCGCTTTTGGTGCATTACTCAAGACTTCGATGGCTGACTCGGCGAGCTCGGCCTTGACCTTGCGAAGAGCCTCATAGCATTTTGTGCTTATCGACTGTGCAAGTTGTTCGAGATTCGATATCGAATTGCCTGGCAGTTGAGCCAGTGTGCGTGGCGGAATGTCGCAGACGGAGCCGGATTTCAACATGTCCTGTACTTGGGTGTAGAGCTCGTTGAGATGTTGATCTCGGTAATCAGGACAGTAATTCTTTGCAGAACGATCCAGAAGGCACATAGTCGACAGTTCCGATAGTGGTACTATGCGCAGTGCCGCGAGAAGGAGCGCCGAATAGCTTGTCCGGAGCGCATCGTCTAGTGGACTTTGGGCGAGTGCTTTCAAAATCTTGTCGACGGAAGAATCCGGAAGCTTGATAAGAAATTCCGCGAACCAGACTCTGTTTGCGTCGTCCGAGAGCCACGAGTTTTCGAGTAACTGCCTGCTAAGCCAGGCTAGTGGCGCTGGATCGCGGAGCGGCCGACAAAGCGCAATCAACTCGACCGGAGCAACTTCCCTTCTGATCTCTGTAGCTAGATGGTCGAGCTGAGACGATAAAGGAAGTAGCTCGAACTCTTCTATCGATTCTATTAATCGGTCCTCTATCATAGCTGCGATTTTGTTCTCTCCGTACTCAATAGTACAGCTAACCGGACTTGAACAAATGGAAAACACCGATTTCGTTTATACTCGAAGGTCGTCCAAGAAAATAGCTCGATAGGTCATTGCCCAAACCGCGATCGCCTAGGATACGACTAAGAAGTTTGCTCCAGGGGTATCAATTAGATGAGGTATTTATGGCCAAAATTCTTGTCGTTGATGACGATCCGGGCATTCGAGAGACTGTGGCTCAAGTTCTCGAAGACTACAACCACACGGTCGAATCGCTCGACAATGGAGATGAAGCGGTGGGCTGGCTGCGAGTCTATCAATACGATCTGATAATATTGGACTGGCAATTACCAGGACAGTCTGGCGTCGAAATTTGCGATCATTTTCGCAATGCGGGAGGGCAGACTCCGGTGCTCATGTTGACCGGCAAGGGGCACATTGATGATAAAGAGATTGGCTACGGCAGCGGTGCAGACGACTACCTGACCAAGCCGTTCAACGCTAAAGAGCTTGCACTTCGCGTCAACGCTCTATTGAAGCGAATTCCTGAGATCCGTCAGAAGAAGGTCTGCATAAGAGGCTGGGTTCTGGACGATTTGAATTATTCGATAAGCCGGCATGGAGAGACTGTGCAGCTTACGCGACGTGAGTGGCAACTCTTGGATTTTCTCTTTCGAAGGCCTGACCAATACTTCGATTCCGATACTCTTTTGAATCGGGTGTGGGAAACAGATTCCGAAGCTACGTCGGAAGCTCTCCGCACTTGTGTAAAACGGTTGCGGAAAAAGCTGGATAAGCCCGATGAGGATTCCATCATAGTCTCCGTAAAGGGGCTTGGCTACATGATTCGCGAACAGGCTGAACAGCCCGGATAGCCCAGGCTGTCAAAATGTGAACTTCGGTCACGCTCAATGACGTGAAACACCAACTCGAGTCTTTCCGAAAATGCTCGATGCCTGCGAGACTCCGGCGCTCAGCAAGGCGGAACGCGGAATCGCAAAATTTACTGCAATTAGACCTTTGAGATGCTGATTCGTTAGGCCCTGACGTGCTCCGCTTCTTTCTTCTTGCGGATCAGGTTGAGGGCGCTGCCTTCTTTGAACCAGTCAATTTGTTCGTCAGTCATTGTGTGAATGACCGTGAGCTTGTCCTCGCTGCCGTCTGCATGATGGAGTACGAGTGTAACCGGCTTATTTGGAGCGAGCTCGTTGAGGTCAACGATGCTGACTCGATCAGATTCTTTAACCTTGTCGTAATCTGCTGGATTGTTGAATGTCAGAGCTAGAATCCCTTGCTTCTTGAGGTTGGTCTCATGGATACGAGCGAAGCTCTTCACCAGAACGGCTTTGCAGCCAAGGAAGCGGGGCGACATGGCGGCGTGCTCGCGGCTCGAACCTTCACCATAATTCTCATCGCCTACGACTATCCAGCCCAGACCTTCTTTCTTGTAGTGACGCGCGGTCTCCGGTGTAGGTTTGGTCTTCTTGTCGAGGAGATCCGTTACGGTACCAGGCTGTTCACTGTAAGCGTTGATTGCACCGATGAACATGTTGTCGCTGATCTTGTCGAGATGCCCTCTGAATGCCAGCCACGGGCCAGCAGGCGAGATGTGGTCGGTGGTGCATTTCCCTTTCGCTTTCAGCAGGATTGGCAAATTTGCATAGTCTTTGCCGTTCCACGGAGCGAAGGGCTCCAAAATCTGCAGGCGACCGCTGTCCGGTGCGACTTTGACCTCGAGGTTGGAGCCGTCCCGTGCTGGTTCTACATAACCATCGTCTTCTGAGATAAAGCCGTGAGCAGGCAGTTCTGAAGACTCTGGAGCTTCCAACTTCACGGACTTGCCATCACTGGTGGTGAGTGAGTCTGTCAGAGGATTGAATGAAAGTCTTCCTGCCAGAGCCATTGCCGTAACGATTTCCGGACTACCGATGAAAGCCAGTGTTTCCGGGTTGCCGTCATTGCGCTTCTGGAAGTTACGATTGAAGGACGTAATGATTGAGTTCTTCTCGCCTTGCTTGATGTCATCGCGCTTCCACTGTCCAATGCAGGGACCGCAGGCATTAGCAAGAACGGTGCCGCCGATGCCTTCGAGGACTTCGAGCTGACCGTCCCGTTTGATAGTTTGATGAATCTGCTCTGAGCCTGGCGTGATTAGAAAACCGCATTCCGCCTTCAAACCAATCTTGGTGCCTTGCTTTGCGACGTTGGCGGCGCGTGTCATGTCTTCGTAGGAAGAGTTGGTGCAGCTTCCGATCAGCGCGAATCGAAGCTCGTCCGGCCAGCCGTTGGTCTTGATCTCTTGAGCAAAACTGGAAATCGGACGTGCCAGATCGGGCGTGTGTGGTCCCACCACATATGGTTCCAACGTGTCGAGATCGATCTCTACGATCTGATCGTAATATTTCTCAGGATCCTTCTCTACTTCCGGATCGGCTGTAAGATAGTCGGCGAATTCATCAGCAAGGTCCGCGACCATCTTGCGTTCTGTCGCGACAAGATACTTGGCCATGCGCTCGTCGTATGGGAAGACCGACGTGGTTGCGCCCAACTCGGCGCCCATGTTGGTGATTGTACCTTTGCCGGTGCAACTAATTGATTTGGTGCCCTCGCCGAAGTACTCGACGATACAACCAGTGCCGCCTTTCACGGTCAGGATTCCGGCTAACTTCAGAATTACATCTTTAGGTGAAGTCCAACCCTTGAGCGAACCCTTGAGATGCACGCCAATCAACTTCGGCCATCTCACGCCCCAGGGCTCTCCGACCATGACGTCAACTGCATCCGCACCGCCCACGCCAATGGCGATCATGCCAAGTCCGCCGGCATTTGGTGTATGGGAATCTGTGCCTATCATCATGCCACCGGGAAATGCGTAATTCTCGAGCACTACCTGGTGAATAATCCCTGCGCCGGGCTTCCAGAAGCCGATTCCGTGTTTTGCACTGGCAGTGCTCAGGAAATCGTAGACTTCTTTGTTCACGCTCAATGCGTTGTCCATGTCTTGATCTGCGCCAACATGAGCCAGAATCAGGTGGTCGCAATGCACGGTCGAAGGTACCTGGACCTTGTCGATTCTTGCCTGCATAAACTGGAGCAACGCCATTTGCGCTGTGGCATCCTGCATCGCGACACGGTCAGGGCGCAGGAATGTATAAGTCTTTCCGCCTTCTGGAATACCTTCCTCGGGGTAGTGGTCAAGGTGTGCCGTCAAAATCTTTTCTGTCAGTGTTAGCGGGCGGTTGTACCTTTTCTTCGCTTCTCTGTACTTCTCGACGCGAGATTTGTAGAACTGCTTGTATTCTTCGTTACTGAGCTTGGTCATGATTTTTCGCCTTTTATCGCTTGCCTGACAACCGATTAAGATTACCCAGCATCCCTAGCCGAGTTCTCTTTGAAAGTGCATTTGCCGCAGCAAATGGCAACCTTGTGCCTTACAGCACAGTAAATTTTACTGCATGAGTTGCCCTGGGACCGGCTTTTGCCACATGTCATTTAATGTTCATTAGCGTGAGCCGCTGCAATTCAGATTGATTTGGGAGGCCGCGTGGCTTATCGATTCTCGGGTTGTCTGAGTTCGAGGACCTTTTGAGTTAAGCTTCTTGAAAAACAGCCAGTTTGTTTGATCCCTTGCCGATCATTTTATATGGAACATTTTATATGGAAGCACTCAAATGAGTTTAGATAGATTCGTCGTCACTATGGAAGACGCTCCTGCCGAGAGCGATCGAACAGCTTTGCGCGAGATCCTCCGTGCGTACAACCGCGCTCAGGTTGGTGACTTGAATCACAAAGCGCTCTGCATACTCGTTCGCGACGAGGAAGGCAGTGTCGTCGGAGGTCTCGAGGGAGACACCTACTGGGACTGGCTTTATATTGAACGCTTGGCTCTAAGTCAGTCCATAAGGCAGCGCGGCATAGGCTCGAAACTGCTCTTGACCGCTGAGAAAGAGGCTCTCAGTCGCGGATGTAGAGGTGTATTTCTGTCGACGACGAGCTTTCAAGCCCTTCCTTTTTATGAAAAACATGGATACTCGGTTTTCGGTGTACTAGATAATTTTCCACCGGAGCATAAATGTTTTTTCCTCCAAAAGATATTTGGATCGCCTGATTCCGGGCAGACCGTCAGTTCGATTGAAGACACCCTGCTGCAAAGTTAGAGTCCTCTACACGCTCGAGACGCCCAGCTGGCTGGCTCGCACAGAGAGCGCGTTCAATCACACCCGAGTACGGTTGAAGTAGCCTTTTCTAGCGAACCAGTAGACGGCCCATTTAAAGTGGCGCATGCGAATCTTGTGGAAGCCCGCTTCCTTCATCTCTTTGTACGCATCGTCCGCGCTCCAGCCTTCGCGCGCAATACGATAGAAAGCGATGAGCATTCCTGTCCGATCTGCGCCGTGTTTGCAATGAAGAAAAATCGGACGCAAAGATACATCATCGACGATTTCGAAAAAACGTTCGATTTCATGTTGTTTTGGCAGAATCCAGTACGTAAGTGGAAAGTAGATGAAGTTAAAACCCAGCTCCTGTGCTCTGGCTCGATGCTTTTCAATGGCAGACGAATTCCACCTCAAGCAAACAATTGTTTTGATGCCGAGCTCTTCCAGCGAGGCCAGCTCTTCAACTTCAGGCTGCCCGCCTCTATATAGCCAATCCGTGACGGAACGGAAGTTCTTTATGCAATCGGGACTGGTCTCTGACATTTGTGGCAAGACGAATCAGCGGTCGACCGACATTTCGATTTTAACTCGTTATGACCGTGCTCGCAATCTCAGGTTTTGGCAAGTCTGCTCAGTTTTGGGCCCCTGCCTTGATCAGTTCCATGAGCGCGCTTTGGGCTGCGGATAATTGTTGATCGTATCCGGCTTTGTCATGGCTCGTGTTTTCGATTTCGATGTCCGGTGCTACGCCGGTACCTTCGAGCCTGACACCATCGACAGTACCGTCGAGAACGGCGATATACACGGAGGCTCTGTCATCTATCGGACGCAAGCTTCCTGCCAGTACGGCACCGGCAGTGGTGGTGCCCACCAGCTTGGCGCGACCACTGCGTTTTAAACTAAATGCAACTAGTTCTTTGCCGCTCCGGCTGCCACCATTAATTATGGCCACCATCGGTTTTTCATAGTACTCGCGACCGACTGATTTCTTGCCGTTGCGATCGACCGTGACGAAGTCGGGAAAGCTAACCTTGTTGCGATAGAATCTGTCCAGATCGGTCAGGCTGTTGCCACCATAGCCATCTCTGATATCAAGGATCAGTCCGTCCGTATCCGACAACTTCTCTTCCATGATTTCTTCGAGTGCGTTATGGCTTTTACCGCCTCCGCACCAGACATGAACGTAACCAATCTTCTTTCCGTTGACTTGCTCGATGCGCACGCTGTTATGCATTGCTTTGACGTATTCCCCATACAAATCGCTCATCTCTGGCTTGAGGTAGGTAGTCTTGGTTGTGCCCTTACGTTCGAATTCGATGGCCACATCGTTACCTGAGCGTCCAAGAAAGTGGGAGTATCCGACGTAATTCAGACCGTCCACTTTGAGTATCCGGTCACCTATCTCTAGACCAGCCCGAGAGGCTGGGCTGCCATCGAGCACATAGCGGATTTGATTGTCTAAGTATGGTTTTCCACCCGTCACAAATCCTATGTAGTCAGTCTTGCCTCTATCCATCTTCTTATTGAAGTCGGAAAATAGTGAGTGCAGAAAGTGATACATCTCATCGTTGGTGGTCACGAAGTTACAGTGGCTGGATTTTAGCTCCGCAATTGCCGAGCCTACACTCGCACGCAACTCCTCGAGATTCTTGCTTTTTAGAATCTCATTTTGTTTTCTGGAAATAGCGTCCTTCCAGACGGTGTCGGCGAGAGTCTTGCTGTAGAGCCGTTTTGACACTACTCTGTCTACCTTCTCGACAATCCTGCGATTAAATTCCGTGTCCGTGAAAAAGGAATCTGGAAGGGCATTCTTGGAGCGAGTTCGTCGCGAATCTTTCTTCCAGAGGTCAGAGCCCGATACCTGGACTGACTTCGAAGAATTCTCATGGACGTCTGACGTGTCGGCGCCAGTCTTTGGTTGCTTCTTCCGAATGCCTTTTTTGTCGCGAACGTCCGCGTCCTCTTCGTCGGTATCGTCCTCGCTCTTACTGCTGGTCGGCTGCGACTGCTTTGAATCTGGAGCTGGCGACGCGGCACTCGCTTTCTGTGGCGCATTCGCCGCTGCATTGGCATCCTGGAGTGTTGCTTCTGCAAAACTGAGAAGCATCGCTATCGGAGCGATATACATCAGGCTGGCGGATCGTAAGATAGTCATATTTTCTTTGCCCCGGTACCACGACTGTTGTGTGAATTGGAGTCTCATGCCGAAGATAACATTACCGGGACTAGCATATATCAAAACCAGTGTCGCTTGCATGGAACCGGATATACCGCGCGATGAAATTGCCTATCGTCAGTCCGATGGCTTACAATTTCCTTTCGCGACATCCCGAGGTTGACTTGAAGAAGTCGAAACTGAAGCCTTCTATATTCATTCCGACGTTGTATTTTGCCGAAGGTCTGCCGTACACGATCGTCAATTTGATGTCGGTTGTTTTTTACAAGAATGCGGGTGCGAGCAATACCTTTATTGGAGAGGCTACAAGTTTTCTCTATTTGCCGTGGACGCTGAAGTTTATCTGGTCACCGTTTGTCGATGTTTACAGCACGAAGCGCAAATGGCTGCTGGTATCGCAGGCGGTGCTCGGACTTATTGCTGTACTCCTGGTAGGATCGATTTTTTTGACGGACGGATTGTTCGTTACAGTGGTAATCTTCTTTGCAATGGCGCTGGCATCGGCAACGCATGATATAGCTATTGACGGCTACTATCTCGACGTCTTAGATAAGGGGCAGCAAGCGTTTTACGTCGGAGTTCGCAATGCCGCTTACAAAGTTGCCTGGTTGCTGGGCTCCGGCGGTCTGGTGTTTGTCGCCGGCAAGCTTGCCGAGACTACATCTTTAGGGGTCAAGGGCGGTTGGGCAGTGTCTTTCGGGGTATGCGCGATACTACTTCTACTTTGTGCCGCTTTTCATGCGCTTATTCTTCCTGAGCCGGCGTCGTCGAGTGGCGAAGATTCGACGCCGGCGAAAGTTCGGAATGCCATTGACGAGAATCCCTCAGGCGCAAATGACTCAGCCTCCGATAACGCAGCTCCCGATAACTCCACCTCAGAAAACTCCGCCTCCGAAAAGGGTCGACGGTTGCACCCAACCCTGACTCCTTCTACTTTTAAACAAGTGTTTACGGCATGGCTCAGTCAGCCGCGCATAGCTGCGATAATAATCTATATATTGATCTTTCGCGCAGGTGACGCGCTGATGCTAAAAATGGCTCAACCGTTCCTTCTTGATGAGGTTCAGAAAGGCGGACTGGCTATATCGACGGCGGATGTCGGCATCATATATGGTACCGTCGGAGTTTTATTCCTTCTGGCAGGCGGTATCATTGGTGGTGTTTTGGTGTCGCGATATGGACTGCGAAAGTGTCTGCTGCCGACAGCGTTGATTCAGAATGGTGCAATTATTCTTTATTGGATGCTGGCTGCGGCCAAGCCTCAAGGTCCGGTCCTAATCGGCGGTCTGGAGATCACTAAGTTGGCTGAGACGACATTTAATAATCCAGAAATTCTCCGTTGGTTTGATGCCAGGCTTTTTTCGACAATCTCGGTTAACTCGATAGAGCAATTCTCCTACGGCCTTGGGACAGCCGCTTATACAGTCTTCCTTCTGAGCACGGTAAAGTCGGAATACAAAGCTGCACACTATGCGATTGCCACCGCCATAATGGCTCTAGGTGTGATGCTCCCTGGTTTTATCAGCGGACACCTGGCTGATAGTCTAGGTTACGAAAAGTTTTTCCTGGTAAGCTTTTTTGCTTCTATTCCTGGGCTCGCTTCAATATTTTTTCTTCCTCTTGAAGAAAAGAAAGAATGACAATTCGCGCGGTGCCATTGGTCAAGCCATAGCTCACCAAGAAGGTCTGCGCTCCGCTGTCTTAACTGGTCGATATCGGCGTTTGTGCAGATGAGACAGCGGGGAAAACCTGAGTGTTTTTCGCATCGATGCGGAGGGCTTGTAATGATGGAACTAGTACACATTGTTAAGGAATGAAGTTGGTTGGTTTCCTTGAGACGGAATGGAAAACCTTAGATTCGTTCTGATATCTGCGCAATCAGGTTGTCAAGAAAAGCGCTGTTTGGAAAGGCGTGGTTATCTCGTTGTGGTCAAGGGAGGGGCGGCTCAATGACGCCGTTGTACTCGTCATCACCGAAGCCTGACCCGACAGTTGTGACTGGAGTGCTGATGCTTCCGACTTTCCCCCGGAGGTGTCATATATGGTGCATGAATTTGATCATATGGTGATAACGCACTAGCAGCCATTTCTTTCAAATTGGCGGTCTTACTGAAGCATCTAACCGGGTCATTTCCAGCGATCATGAACAGATATGCGGCAGTCGAAGTCGACGGACTAGGAGGTAAACGTAATCTCCCTATTGACAACCAAAAACAATATTCATATCTTTAAGGGGTTAAAATCACAGGGATAAACGTTGGTGTGCAAGGTTTAGGAAGTCGGTAAGGGGTTGGAGCCATGAAAAACCTGAATTTGGGTTCGAAAGCAATATTATGGGTGGCTGTTGTAGCTGGGCTCTTTTCCGGCAATCTCCCATGTTTCGCTTCTCAATCCTTCGATAAGGGAATCTCTTTGTACACGAATGGACAATATCAAGCTGCGGTAGACGCATTCATTGAAGCCGCTTGTGATGAGCCTGCGAGTTTCGCGCCTCACTATGCCCTCGGCAATTCGTACGTGAAGCTTGGAAAGGGCGAGCAGGCCGCCAGTGAGTACGAGATTTGCCTTGAAAAGTTTCCGGACGCCAAGACGAAAGCTAGATGCAAAGCTGCACTGCGCGCACTGTCTGGCAGCGTGCCCGTGAAAGCGACGGGTCCATCCGAGGAAGCCGGGCGGATACGACTTGATGGAGCTCTCACGAATATAGGACTCAAGAGAGTCGAACTGAATTCTCAGGCGACGGAACGGAAAAAGAATGAGATTACTCAGAACGCTCAGAAGTACGCGGACCGGATCAAGGAGAACGCCAAAGCCACGGTAGAGCAGCTCAGGGAAAACAGCTCCTGGTATGCATGGAGTTGGGATAAGTGCGATCGGGTTCCGATACTACCGCCAGGTGTGGAACAGTCCATTATGGCCGGTGCCGATGCTCGAGCGGAAAAGGCCGTCGAGAGAGCGCAGGAGCGAGTCAAGGAAATCAAACCTTCTGGTGCTTCGGACGTTACTGATGGACTTCGAAGTCAGCTTTACTCGAATTCCGGCGTTCGCCTGAAGCCACAAGGCACGAATATATACGTCCGTAACTATGAGGCTACCGGCAAGTCGGTCGCGACCAGCGGTGGCTCTCTGAAGTAATCTACCAGAAGCTCCAAAAGCTCCTTCGGTGTAGTCAAGATTGAAAATGCTAAATCAGCGTTTGTGCTCAGAACGATGTGCACCACATATGGTGCCGCCCATCGCGAGGGCATGACAACATGTTTTCGTTCACGGCAAACAACTGGGCCTGTTAATCGATATCGCTTAACAGACCCAACAAAACGGTTGTCCTCGCAGGGGACGGGGTTTGCGCATCAACCAACCGACCAAACCAAACCAAACCAAACCAAGCGACCAAACTAAAAACTAAAAAACCGACCAAACGACCAAATTAAACCAACCGACCAAACCAAACAAACCAAACAAACCAAACAAACCGACCAAACCGACCAAACCAAACAAACCAAACATACCAAACAACCAACCAATCAACCAATCAACCAATCAATCAATCAATCAATCAAATCAATCGGTTTCGATTCATTGAGTCTGTCAACTATCTGATCTATTATCAGTTTTGGAGATAGCCTGGCATCTACCGTAATTGCGCCTCGAGGTTCTTCAAGCGTTTCGAACTGGCTTTCGAGTAGCTGCGGGTTCATGAATTCGTGCTTTCGGTGCTCCACCCGTTTGCTGATGGTTTGAAAATCTGCTTTGAGATAAACATACGCCGTATCGTCCGACTCTCCAAGAACGCGGCGGTATGACTCCTTAAGCGCCGAGCAGGCAAGCACGAGACTCTCGTCTCTCTCGATATGTTGGTTTATTACGCGTTTTAGCTCCTGGAGCCAGGGTGTCCGGTCATTATCGTCGAGCGGAA
Source organism: uncultured Candidatus Obscuribacterales bacterium (assembly GCA_964418155.1). Taxonomy (GTDB): domain Bacteria; phylum Cyanobacteriota; class Vampirovibrionia; order Obscuribacterales; family Obscuribacteraceae; genus JADYXR01. Next base: position 404,150 of record CAYQKX010000002.1, read on the forward strand.
TGCCCTTCTTCATCTTGGCTTTGTTGTCAGCAGAATGATATCTATCTGCGTCGCGAAACTCGCATCCCAGGCGCTTCGCAAGCATTCGACCGATCGTCGATTTCCCGCTTCCTGATACGCCCATAATGACGACAATCACTGGTTTCTCCAGGTTGAGAACGAGTTTCTATAATACACCTATAAGGTTTAATCCGAGAGTGTTCGAGGGTAAGAAGTATTGATCTCGGTATCACGGCGCATTTGTATAGTTTGCTTGAGCTTGTTGATACTAAATACGATATCAGTCTCGTGACAATCGGTGAAAGGCTGATACGACTACGATAGTCGGGTGACACACACCACAGAAGGACCAGTCTTATGAAAACCGCCATGGCAAAGGCTTCTTGGGTAGCGCTTTCGATGTTGCTTCTGATAGGCAATCTTCCTCCGGCTATGTCGCAAGGACAGGATGCCAGTAAGCCGGGTGCTGCCAGAGATGGAGCTGCGACTGATCCTGAGTCCAGTGGCGTGTCTGCGGGAGACACCCTCACGAAGCTTGGAGACAAGATCGAGCAGCAGGCTGACAAACTTGGCGATGATCCAGCGAAGGGCAACAATAAGGTCCCGTCTGTGGACGATCTGCTGCGGTCGATCAATCAAGCAAATCCTCAGGGTGTAGAGCAGAAGTCACGAGCGAATGCTCCGCCCAACGAAGGTATCCCATTGCCCACGAAAGAGTCGGTTCTCCTCAATCCAGGTAATAAGCCGGTCGAGACGCCTCGTGGCAGCGACATCACAACCAGTATGACGAAGCCGCCGGTCATGACGCCGACTACCCCTGCCCCCAGCAAACCGACAGCATCGAAATTCACTGTCAAGGGAGGCAAACTCTTTGGTCGTATTGAGCAAATCGCATCTGAAGGCGATGTAACAATGCCGGTTCTGAAGGCGCAAACTGCGAAGCTCGACCCCAGAGGTAAGCCACTGGCTGGTAGTGTCGGTGCAACCGACAACAGCGGATACTCCGGCACGGTCGCCACTTCATTTCCGACCGACTTTCGTGGCTCCTGGGGCGGGACCATGAGCGTGTGGAGCTACAGGTCGAGCCCAGCGTATGTTGCCATAGACAGGGATGAAGCATTGCAATCGGCTCAAATCCTCAAGGCGGGCAGAAGTGGAACGGTTAACTTCAACTTCAATAGGGACATTTACAACAGGATCGCCGTTCAGCCGGCTAAAGTCCTTTTGTCTGTGCCGATGAAAGACACGCACACGTTTAATCAAATGATGAGCGGAAGCGGCGATATGGGCTCTATGTCCGGACTCTTCGGTCAGATGATGGGCAATATGGAAGCTCCGGTCATCATGCTCCACTTCGGAAAAGCGGCGACGGACAGTATGCAAACCGGTGTGTCCGGTAATGACTTCAGACAAGAGGTCGCAAAGAATGTCTTGCGTGAACTGGCTCCGGGTGTGGTTGAAGAGCAGATCATTACCAAGTGGGTAACGAAAACTACCAGCGGCAAGGTCAACTCTGGATACGACGAAAGCGTTATGCGCTTTAAGAAACTCAATGATGCGCAGCTTTACGTGCTGCTCGCCTCAGTCAAATACTCGAGCAATGGCAGATATCTCAGCAAGCTGATTATGTCTGGAACGGTCGACAAGGGACGAAGAATGCAGGAAAACCCGTATGGCAACATGAACCAGATGATGGGTCAGATGATGAACCAGGGCAGCCTGCAGCAGCTCTTCGGGGGCGCAGGGGGGGGCAGACCGATGCAAGTCCCGCAGGGCGGGCTGAGGATGCCGGGTGGCGCAGGCGGGGCCGGTAACGCAGCAGACAGTTTGAATGACATTTTGAAACAGCTCAATCAAATGCAAAGGTGATCGAGGTAAAATCTTTTTTTGCTTCTAACCTGGTGTAATCCATGTCTTTAGAAAAATTGGCGAGCGTAGTGGATGAGATGATCGTGCAGCACGATTATCCTGGTTTTGAGCCGCGCGCTCTCAAGCTGGGCTTACCTGAGGCGATCATCAAATCACCAGCGAAGGTATTTGCGCAGGCTTTAGGTCATGAGAGCGTATATGTCAAACTTGCGGCTCTTAGATGGTTCCAAGAAAAGCCCGGACTGGCGAAGAACCATATCAATGCAGTTATCGGATTATTGGAAAATTCCGATCCATTTGTAAAAGCAGAAAGCATCAGGCTTCTAGAACGTTACGCGGATCCGACGAAAGAAATGGCGTTGGGTATCGCCAATCTTCTCGTGGACGAAGATCCAGAAGTGCAGCGAGGAGCTGCAAGAGCATGCGGCAAGCTGTGTAAGAGATTGAAGATCAAAGATGGCGAGATCATCAAGAAGTTACAAGATGCGGCAACCGCCCCTGATTCGCTACTACGAGGCAAAGCAGAAAAAGCCTTAAGAGTGGCCGGCGTCTACGATTGAAAAATGGTCCTGGCATATTTCTTTTCGATGACGAATTACTAAACGCTTATGTGTTAGTCGTTAGAAGCGCTTGGGATGCGTATTTCGGATAATGATTTTGAACTCGAGTTCAAAACAATATAGCAATTTGATGTTCACATTTGTCTTCAATTGTAGACAAATGTATTCACGACTATTTTTGTCGAATTCAGATCGGTCTAAATGCGGACGCACGAAGGCAGCTCCTGAAGCCTTTCTTTGAATTTGTATTCGTTGGATAGGCGGGCATAGAAATCGTGCTCGTAATACTGCTCCAAATAATTCCAGTCATATTCGATGGTTCTCACCAGCTCTTGGAAGACCGGCTCCATCTCTTGAGTCAGCGAGTCGAGTCTTGTCAAAACATCAACATCAATATCACAAGTAGTGTTGTCGAATTTCGAATGGACGCTACTGACATATTCGCAGATCGCGGAAATAGAGCCGATCAAGTATGTCCTGATCATCTTCTCTTCAAGGGTCACACGTTTTCCTTCGAGACCTGCAAGTGCTCTTTCCATTAAGGAGGCGCAGCCGAGCACCTTTGCAAGCGCGGCGTAGAGTGCAGCGCGTTGGTCGTGGCCGATTTCTTGATTGTTGGTGCCCATGTAAGGCTCTTCCTCAGCGTGGAGATAGCGGCATTATAGAATCAAATTCCCATTGCTAAAAACCCGCCCTCTTTTGGAGGGCGGGTCAATGCTGGTTCAGTCGTAAGTTTCCTTAATTCGGCGCGTCCGATCGCAAGTGATGTCGTGCGCAGTCTTTAATGACAATTGAATTAGTGCCGATCGAGAGAAAACGTTCTGGTTCTTGGCTTTGACAAGTTTCGCAAGAAACTCTATGTGATTGAGTGGGTCAAAGGCTTGGTTTCTGAGACTTCCATTGTGGATACCGACAGTTGCGCACCTTGAGTGCGTCTGAAGTTGTCGAGATAGCGTCTTAGCGCTTCTCTGATAAGGTCTGAGCGGGTTCGGTGCTCACATTTTGCAATGTGGTCTACTTGCTCTAGCATCGCTGGTGGCAGCGCAATCAGTACTTTCTTGGGCATAGGCACATCCTCACTTGAAAAAAAGACACAGGGATCTATGGAGCCTTCTTCGATTTCTCTAATTAGGCTCATAACTTTGTCGCGGCTCTTAACAAAGAGTAACCGCGTCGTCGGTGGCACGGGATCGATCAACCACCGTTCAATGCATATCACTTTACACATCAATTTCGATATCGTAAAGGTCCAAAAGGGGCATAAATGCTCAATTTAGGTTGAAACGACATAAAAGCTTTTTTTGAATGTTCGAAAACCAACTACAGCAAGAGTCCGACGAAAAGCGGGGTTCTAAGTAAGACAAATATATAGATATAGGTAGTCTCAAATGACATACACGGGGACTTGCAAAACAAGGGAAGTGTGCTAACGACTGCTATGGTCAATCGTATGTGGTGCCTTAGGAGCACGTGATATATAGTCGCTTTTCGAACACGGTATTTTCTCCTTGTCATGTTGCCTGTCGATGAAAGTCGCATGGAATCAGCTATTTGTATTAAATATATGAGTGACCGATTGTAGTAGGTAAATGATCGATATCTTCGCTATCTGAAATGATGAAACGTTGAGTCCGGCGGCATTATGGAGTGTGCTCATTTGGACTAAATGCGCGATCGCACAGCCATCTACTCGTTGCGAGATCGGCGAATTTTAGCGATCGCTCGAAGTGATGAGTCGTGGATAGCCAAGCTCGAAACGCGATACTACATTTGGTGCCAGTCTGGAAATCAGTCTGTCCGGTTTCCTGGATCAGTTTTCAGTTTTGGCACTTATTTTACTGACTCGAGTTTTTCGGAAGCTCGAAGATGCTGGTTGGATGAGGCTTTTCGGTAGGCGGAAAGTTATACCGTCTGAGATTCATTACCCGTGCCGTTAATGTGAGATTGAATTTCGCTACGAAAGGTAAACAATCGCCTATGCGAGATTGCGTTTACTGAACCAGAACACTGTGATCGCGTGTTTATGCGAGTTTCGCTTGAAGAAGATTTTGGTTACAAGACGCGACACAATATATTTTTGCAGCAATCGAAAATTCGTTGACAAACTGCCGAAGACGTGGGAAGCGATTCTCCTTGTGGATCGAATACTTCATCCTTATATAAGATGATTCGCCGAATTTAAGATGTTTGACGCCCGACAAGAATGGCTTCTGTGCAGGTTCGCGCCGGTTAGTAGATAATCAGGAAAAAATCCGACTTTCCGGGCGCACAAAAACCTAATATATAGATGCCGTTAAAAAAGGAGTGAGTGTTGATTGTAGCTACTTGGAACGTCAATTCAATCTCAGTGCGCATACCACAGGTTTTGTCGTACCTTCAACAACATGCGCCGGATGTGTTGTGTGTGCAGGAGACAAAGGTCGAGGATTCGAAATTCCCGATTGAGAGTCTGCGAGCAATTGGTTATGACGCCGTTTTTCACGGACAGAAATCGTACAACGGTGTCGCTATCATTTCCAGATTGAAAATGGAAGGTGTCGAGAAAAGTTTTAGAGACACGCCTGAAGCAGATCAATCCCGCTTCATAAGGGCCACAGTCAATTCAACCGTCATCCTTAATTCCTATGTTCCGAATGGAGGGTTTGTCGGTTCGGATAAATTCGAATACAAGCTCGCGTGGTTGAAAGGTCTTCGTGAGTATCTTGATAAAACTTTGTCGCCGGAATCTAATGTCCTTCTTTGCGGCGACTTCAACGTCGCGCCCGAAGATCGCGATGTGTACAATCCTGAGCGCATGCGCGGACAAATTCTATGTAGCGACGAAGAACGAAGTGCACTTGACGAAGTCAGACAATGGGGGTTTAAGGACTCATTTCGAATGTTCACTGAGGAGACAGGTCACTACACCTGGTGGGACTATAGGGTCCTTGCATTCAAGAGAAAAATGGGATTCAGAATCGATCACGTATATTTGTCAGAGCCCTTGTCTCGCACATGCAAGCGAGCCTGGATTGATATAGAGCCGCGAAAACAAGACCGACCTTCAGACCATACTCCGCTTCTTGTAGAGCTGTCCTAAAGACGATTCTAGAATTAGACCGCAGTCAGCTTTCTTCTATTGAAGATCTACAGCTTGCAAAAAAGGCGCTTCCCTCGGAAGCGCCTTTTTTGTTTAGATCCGTTGCAGGCTATTTGCTTGCGCCGGCCAGCTCTTTCTTTGGCGCCGCCGTTTTGTCGTACGGCATCAAGATGTCAGCCTGCTCGACACCCTCGAGCAGTTTGCATTCACCGGCGATGATCATGTCAGCCAACTTGGAGCAGGCTTTGAAATAAGCATCGCTTGGTCTTTCGCCTGTTAGTCTGCGAGTCAGGTCCTGGCAGAGGATATCTGCTGCAGCGATCATGACTTTGTCATTCTCGTTATGTGCCCACATGCATGTCACGAGAATGATGATTGCATCCTGTACTCGTTGAGACAGTTCTGCGATGCGGCACTGACGATCCGGCAATTTGAGTTGGTGCTTGACCATGTTTTCGCTCAGCTCGACTGGCGACTGATGGAGATGCTCCATTGCGAAATTGATGTGCTCGTTGAGTCGCGGGTCCATGCCTTCTACGGTGCGGCTGTCTTTTGCCGACAGCATCTGACCGAGGTACCATCCGCTGTACTTCATGAGTTCGCCCTTCAGCGCCCAGGCATGAGCGGGGTTGGCCGGATTGAAGTTGGAAATCTTATGCTGATGCAACGCTTTTCCGATTGGTTCGAAATAAGTGCTGCCATGCTGTTTGGCCAGAGATTTGAAGAAAGCCATTCCAAGCATCTCGCCTTCGCCTTCGTAAATACAAGGGGCGAGAAAGTCATGGACGTTATCCCCGAAGATGTGACCGGAGACAAAGCTGCGTCCACCGTGCGTCTTCATGAAAAGCTCGATGGCGCACTCCTTCTCGGCTTCGCTTCCGAAGATCTTGGCGATGATGCATTCCAGCTCGCCGCGGAAGCCCTGGTCTAAGAGCCAAGAGCCCCAGGCTACCAGTGCATCTGCGCCCGCAATCAATGCTGCTGCACGGGCAATTCTACGTTTTACGAGCTCTCTGGTTTCGATCGCTTTGCCATAGGTCTCTCTGAACTTAGCCCACGGCAGCATGTTGGCGAGCATCAAACGCATGACGCCGGACGCGGTGGCGCAAAGAGCCAATCGTCCCATGTTCAAACCGTGATATGCGACCGTCAACCCGTCGCCTTTGGTGGGCACCAACAGGTTGTCTTTCGGTACTTTGAAATTCTTGAATACCAGACCGACGTTGTGCGCATGCTTCAGAGCGTGCAGGCCATAGGTCTTGATCTGGAACTGATCGTTTTGTTCTCGTGGTAGATCTGCAATGATGGCGGAAGGCTTGCCGTTTACCAGACAGACGATTCCAACCGTTCTGCCTTCCATGGCGTTGGTGATAAACAGCTTTTCGCCATTGATCACATAGGAGTCTCCTTGCAGCTCGGCCGATGTTTTCAACGCTGTGAGGTCGGACCCGGCATTGGGCTCTGTGAGCGCAAATGCGGATAGAGCCTCGCCGCTTGCTAACTTCGGAAGAAATTTCTCTTTCTGTTGGTCGTTACCAAAGTGCTTGACCGGATCGACTGCTCCGATGCAACCGTGGACTGAAGCCAATCCGGCAGCGGTCGGCTCGACCATTGCAATTCTTGTCAAAAAGGACATGAAGGGGCGAACTTCGACGCCTGCGCCTCCGTACTTCTTATCGATAAGAAGTCCCCAGTATCCGGCGTCTGCCAACTCTTGCAACAACGGTTCGGAAAGCTTGCCTTTGCTGTCGTACTGACGATTCTCGCGTCTTGCTTTCTTAAGAACCTCGAGGGACTTCTCCATCGCCGGCAGGCTTACCGACGCCCGATCCTGCTTGGGAGGCGAGAAAAGCTCCAGGGGAATCTTGTTGTCCCAAACAGCTTTGTGAATCGGACTATTTACCGTTTTGTATTGGGCCGCGAACAGGGCTTCGACTTCGTCATCGGCACGGTCGACCGCGCCGGTTCGTTTGGCTTCATCCTCGCTCTTTCCACCAAGGCGTAGAGCGGTTTCGGCAAAACTGACTTCGTTATTGGGATCGTTATCAGGGCTCATCTTTCCATCCAACTTCTTGAACTATCGACAATTGCGTGGCGTTTCATTTACCACTATATAGATAATTTTTGCACGAAAGCCGACTCTAAGCGTGAAGATAGACAAGTTTTTGAGTTTCCAGCATGGGATAATGAGCAACTTGTAATATCACAAGACTGCGGATCTCCACAGTACGGGCGCTCCAGCACCTATTAAGGATGAGTAGAGAGAGCCGACGGCAACAATTTGTTCATAATCCGTCCGGCTTCTCCAGCCGGTTTCATTGGGGGAAGAGTTGTGAGCGAGCAACCGGTTTCGAACGTTCCACTGACCAAAGTAACGCTTTACAAGCATGGTATAGGCTACTTCGAAAGGCGCGGTAGCGTAAATGCGCCGACCACAGTCGAACTGCAATGTGGGCAGGATGAGATAGACGACATGCTGAAATCACTCCTGGTCCTGAAAAAGGGTGGAGGCGAAATATCAACAGTTTCCTACGAATCTTCGAAGCCACTTGCCGAACGTTTGTTCGAATTCGGATTCGATTTGAAGAATTGGCAAAACTTGTCTGAGCTTATAGGCCAACTGAAAGGCACACCTGTCTCTGTGAAGCTTGGGGGCAAAGAGGCGCTCGGCCGCGTAGTCGGAATGGATGTGGTGACAAAGTCTGTCAAATCTGAGCGCATGGAAGAGCGATTCCTTCTTATCTTCACTGACGATGGCACCCTCCTTCGTCTCGATGTCGCAGCCATAAGCGGAATTCAGATCAAGGATGAAACATTGGCAAAAGAGTTGCAGCAGCAGTTGGAGCTTCTCTTTCTCTCCGTGAAAAAGAAAGATCGCAAACTGCTAAAGGTCGCTGTGTCAGGCGAGGGCAGTCAGGATCTGACGATCGCTTACTCAATTCCTTGTCCGATCTGGAAGACAAGCTATCGTCTGGTTTTTGATGCCGAAGAGCGTCTCTTCATTCAAGGCGTGGCGATTGTAGACAATGTCCAGGAGGAAGATTGGACCGACGTGAAGATGGTCCTTGTCTCGGCGTCGCCGATTTCATTTATCCAACCGCTCTACGAGCCTATCAAACCCCAGCGTCGGGTGATTGAAGGTCAGGGCGTCAGATCGACTGGTCCATTCGTTGCAGAACGCAATAGACAGCCTGCAGCGCCTGGTTCGGCGGCTCCTCCTTCTGGAGGCGGTATGGCTGGTAAACGAAAAATGAGTCTGGCTGCTCCGGCAGCGCCGATGCAAATGTCTGTGGATTCGATGAGCTGGGCTGAGCCTGAGATGGATTTAGCATCATCGTCGTTTGCATCCCAACTTGGTGAGATGGCTGATTCCGGGCTCGATGTGAATGCTGGTGAAAAGGGTGAGCTTTTCGAATATAAAATCGGCGGTACCGTCACCGTACAACGCAATAGTTCTGCATTGATTCCAGTGGTCCAACAATTTATCGATGGCGAGCGACTTTCCTTATATAACGAGAGCCGCAATATTGATTTCCCCTATGCGACCGTTATGTTGTTGAATTCAACCGGACTAACTCTGGAGGCTGGTCCAGTCACGGTCATGGAGGATGACAGTTATGCGGGCGAGTGCCTGATTGACGTCATAAAACCAGATGATAAGCGCTTTCTCCCTTATGCACTAGACCAGTCGGTCGCTATTGTCGTGCGTCCGGAGTATGAGAGAAAGCCTGTTTGGAAAGTGCAGATCTATGATGGAACCATCTATTTGTACCATCGCGAGATATCAAGAAAAATCTACGAAGTTGAAAGCCTGGCCAACAAGACAAAGGTTCTATATATTGAACATCCGCTAAGAACCGGTTGGAATCTCGTAAATAGTGAAAAGCCTGAAGAGGTCACCAAGAGCTATTATCGATTCAGGTTGGCATTGGACCCGAAAGAGAAAAGATCCCTTTCCGTCGACGAGGAGCATCAGGTGACTGACCAATTCAGTCTGGTAAACCTGGATCCGAATCAGCACCAAATACAGTGGCTCTTTCAGCAGAACTTCATTGATTCGAAGTTTATCGAGTTCATGAGAGAGTTTCAGAAAAGGAAAAACGAACTCTGGGAGATCGGCAGTCAGGTCAATCAACTTTCGCGCCGGATGCATGATTACACGAAAGAACAAGAGCGTGCTCGGGAGAATGTGAAAACTCTGGGTTCAGGCGGCGAACGTTTTCGCCAGGCGATTGAAGAGAGTGAGGACAAGATCGTGGCCACCTCAAAGCAGATCGATCAGCTCACCGACGTGATAAATCAGAAGAGAGCAGCTCTCGAAAAATTCGTGCATGTCCGCATGGAAACAGAGGTTGCAGCTTCGACTAATGTAAGCTGATTGCATCGTTTTGGTTTTTGGTACCTGAACCGATATGAGAGTGGTTTTGGAGTGCACCGCATTTGGTGTCTAGCGGATATCCGTATATTGCAACTAGCAGTTGCATGAGCGAAGCGAGCGCAGACCATGTTTCCCGCCCGTTTTGATTTCAGAAACTCGGACGAGACTCTTCGTGGGCAGGTGTTCGGTCAATGATCGCTACTTGCCGTCTGGATTGACGATGTCTGGGCGATTGTACAAGATTCTCATGGCGACAGCGCGCTGGCGAGAATTGCCGAGCATTGATAAGAGCCGCTCTCCTTCTGGTCTGGTGTTGTCTCGACTTAGCATGCTTACCAGTCTATTTACAGCTTCAATGTCTGCAGAATCGACGTCTTCGGTCGTTGTCCGAGTGCTCGAGTACTGGCATTATCGGCGGTGACAATGTTCATTAGATTTCGAGAATTATTCGGCGTCTCGGGAGAGTTCGAGTTTAAGAGCGAAAGTAGAAGTCTAGCCTGTGAACGCTGTTGAGGGTTATTGAGCATCTGGAGCATGTAATTCTGCCGAGCGCTTGGAATAGTATTCAGAATCACCTCTGCTTCGTAACTACTGTCTGGGTGATCAGCATTTGCTCCAGTTGTCGTTGCGCAGGTTGAGCGATTTTGTCGAGAAACTCAGTCACGGCATCACTTGAGTTGTCCAGTCGGAGTAGTCTTTCCGCAAGAGACCGTTGCGCAGGATTCGCAAGCATAGTTCGCATTGTCGACACTGCAGAAGACGGGAGGTTATTGATGATTCGCCTCATCGAATTTGAGAGTTCTCTATTGTTGAGCATCGAGATTGTTTGCACTCGTTCCTCCGCCGGCATTCGCAAGATTGTTGTCAGCTCACTCGTAGATTCAACCGCTCGTAGGAGTTGTCGAGTCGCCTCGCGTTGTTGTGCATCGCTGAGACGCTCGATTAGCTCCAGCGCTTGATTTCCATCTAGTGGTACATTTTGCCGACCTTGACCTTTAAGTTCTTGTAGACCCGCTCGATTGCCCACTGGTAGAGACTCAGCGACCAAAAATTGAAGGAGGATGTTTGCACCTTGGACCTGTCTGTAGTCTGTCGAGCGCAACATCGAGATCACCTCATTTGCTCCTGCGCGGTGGCGATCGCTAGTTAGGAGATTGAGAAGATGACTCGTATGGCTCAGGTTCGGGACTCTGTCGATCAGCGTCTGCGCTATTGTTCGTTGTTGTGGGTTGTCGGTCGTCAGCATCGCTAGAAGGCGGTTTGCGATAGGACGTTCGTCTTGCGCCCCTGGGATCGGCCCAGCCTGTGGTGCGGTTATCTTCTTTATTTCGTTGAAGTTATTGATCGGGCCCGTTCTGAGCTCAATCAATCTATGGAGTCGATTTCGATCCTCGCTGCTTCCTGTAATTAGGCTTCGTATTGCCTGCACGGATTGGGGTGTGCTTTGGCTTATTAGATTTAGCATTTCGCGCGCAAGAGTGGGGCTCTCGAATTGCTTTAGTATCTCGACTGCCAAGCCGACCGTGTCGTTTGAAACCATGAGTAAAACCAGGCTACGCCCGATGTAGCGTTCTGTCGGATCGCCGCTTTCGAGATAGTATTGCAAATCTGCATATGCTCTGTTGTCGCGTCTGTTGTTTGATTCTCTCAAATCGAGGATTCGCGGTAATGCCGCGATGCGATCGTCGTCGCCCGCAATGTTGAGGAGGTTGCTCCTGTGCTGTTCATCAGAAAAGTTCAGCAGGCGTCGAGCCAGTTGCGATCTGTCTGGACTGTTCAGCCAATTTAGCAGCTCTCGCCCCTCGATTGAATCGAAGTTGAAGGGCGAGTTCAAGAGATCGAGCAGGGTCGTTGCTTCGCTCTGGGCAAGTTCGGCGCGTTCGCGGGCGGTGTATCCCTGGCTGTCAGTTCCGTCATTTGATTCGTCATTCGAATTGTTGTCGTCGTCATTGTCGTCTGATTCGAAGAGCACCAGACCAAGATTGCTCGGCGATTCGAAAAAATCTATATCGTCTCCGAATTCCTGCTCATCATGCTGCTCTCTGCTCTCATCGCGATCGTAAACACCATTGTCTTCTTCTTCTTCTTCTTCTAGCTCGACATCCGCGTCAATTTTTCCTATCTTCCCTGGTGAGATAGCTCCATGTCCAAGCCAAGCGGTATTCACCTCCATCGACAGACGGATCGACCACGCGTTATCTCGTGGAGAGACGAGCCGATTGAATTCGTCTTGTTGACCGGTTGTTCGTATCTCACTCATTTGTCTCTCTCTCTCTCTCTCTCTCTCTCCGTCCCCTGTCAGTAGCCTGGTTGAGGAGCTTAACCACACGAAAATCGTAGAATAGGGACCTTACCAAATCCTGACTCGATCTGGAGAGTTTAGATCGATTATTGTCGAAAGCTATAATCACCTGTATGTAAAAAACGGCTTCAGCTCTGGGAGTTGACTAGTTGCTGCATTCTTGAATACTGTTGATTCTGGAAATGCGGAAACTAGCATAAATTTGAGGGATAGTAATGTTTTCGGTTGATAGGGCAGTTGGAAGATAAACGCATTGGTTTGACCAGCCCAGCAGTCGCGATTCCATGAGAGGCTCGAAGCTTGCTGTTCTAAGCGGGTTTCGGTCGAGTGCAGGAGTTTGCTGAAGTCGATTTCAATAAAGCAATCTGCGTTAGTAGGTGTCCATTTTTCGCGCGCCAGTTTTCAACAAAAAGGCTGCTCTCTGTCAAATGACGCACCGCTGGTGATGCGAGCGTGTTGGTCTACTTTAGCGAAGCGGGAATGGAATCGTTCTCGAGATGCAATCTTAGATTGCCGTCGCAGCTTACTACTTTTGCATTGAGCGGCATTCCAGACAACAAGTCGATGAGATACTTCCCGACCACTTCAAAGCGCCAGCCTTCGGCTAGTTTCAAATCAGTCGCTTGTTCCAGCTTCTTCTCTCTATGCAGTTTCACGACGAGTTGCAGCTCATCGCGAGTGCAGATGTGCTCAGGCGCGAGACCGAGATCGTTTGCCAGGTATTTAAGGACAACGTATAAGAAATCCCCAGTCAGCAACTCACTCTTCGACGGCATCTTTCCGGTGGGCCAGACTGGACAGTCTTGATCCGAGAGTCTTTTCGCTGTTTCAATCGCTGTAATTATTGCTCTACCGTGTTGTCTCGCCTGATCAGGTCTGATACCGCGCATGGTTCTCAAATCGTCGAATGACGTAGACGGCTTTCTCGCGATCTCAACCATGACGTTGTCAGAAAGAAGGATACGAGGTGGTTTATTTATACGCTGAGCTTCGAGGTCGCGCCAGGTCCATAGTTCTCGCAATACGGCGAGACTTCTGGAATTAAGCGAGTTAGCGCCTTTGACCCGCATGAAGTCGCGGGTTCTGTCACTGTTGTAATACTCGTGGTCCTCATATACCTTGCATTCTTCTTGGGCCCACTCCAGTCGACCCTGCTGCTGCAATCGATCGACTATCTTTCGGTAGAGCGGCAATAGATGAATTACATCGTTGACGGCGTAGTCAATCTGCGCTGGAGTCAGTGGTCGTGACTGCCAGTCGCTGAAGCTTTCTGTTTTCGCAATATGGACAGTCAAGATATCACTCAATAGGCGCCGGTACCCTGCCGAGTAACCGTAGCCTGCGAACCCAGCCCCAATCTGCGTGTCAAAAATATTCTTTGGTATCAATCCGGAAAGAATATTGACCAGCTCGAGATCTTGGCTGCCGGCGTGGAAGATGCATTTGATTTCGTCCGCCGCGATCCGCTTCCAAAGCTCTGTTAGATCGGTCAGCTCAAGCGGATCGACGAGATACGCAGTTTCTTCTACGCATACCTGAACCAAGCAAAGAATTGGAAAGTAAGTTCGTTCTGGAATGAATTCAAAGTCGAATGCAGCCAGCCCAATGCGGTCTATATGCTGGCACAGCGTGTTCAGTTCTTCGACGGTGGAAATAAGGTTGGCGTTCACTGCGCTCCGTCTGGTGGGGCCAGATAGTGTCGAGCCCAATCGACCGATCCTTTTCGACCAATTATGACTGGGGTCTCGTGCATGAGGGAGGGCAGGTCGAATGTTAGTTGATTGCTGTCCATTGTTCCTACATCTAAGTCATTTGCCAGAGCAATGGCTACTGGACCAGCTGTGTCCCAAGTCTTAAGTTTACCTGACATGTGAACAAAGGCATCAGCTCTGTTTTCAAGAATTCGAGCCACCTTGATACCGATGCTGCCTGTCTTTATCAACTTAACTTGAGGAAGCTCCTCAATCCAAGGGTGTCGCCTTCTGTCGCGAAAGCCCATCATCAGCCGCATTGGATCCTGCATGCCAATATCGCTTAGCGGTGAAAATTGCTCAGGCTTTCCGCCGTCTGGTAGTTTCCATGCGCCAAATCCGGGACCTCCAAAATAGGAGATGCCATCCGAGGGCGCGTAAACAAATCCAAACACAGGAGCTGCGTCAATCAAAAGCCCAATCATCACTGAGTATTGACCATCGTTTTTGATATAGCTATCGGTACCATCGATTGGATCGATCATCCAGATTCTGCCGGACTTGGTCAGCTCGCCGCGTTCTGTATCTTCTTCCGACACCACTTTGTCCTGGGGATATCGATTGGAAATCTCTTCAACGAGTATCCGAGAGAGCTCGATATCGGCTGTCGTTACTCTGTCATTGGGACCGGTTTTTTCACTGATCACTATTGACTCGCGCATTTCAAGCGCAACTTTACCAGCTCGCTCTGCAAGAGCGAGAAAAAATGAGATCTCATCGTCTTTGAGAAGACATGTCATCGCGTGTGGCATCAACGTACCTGGACTTTACTTGAATAGCACAACTATGGCGAGCCGCGACCTGCGGCTTGCTCCTCGCTGTACATTCGGCAACCGAACTCGTCCGCGAGCTTATTGTCCAGAAGATCCGCGACATAAGCGACGTGCCAAACCAGGTCGTCCAGCTCTTCCTGGACCAAACCGAATGTCGGTCGCTGTGCAACGACCAGAACAATATCATCGTGTGTAGACAGTGCACAACTGCTCAATGAGCTGTTGAGATCGAGGAGCTTCCGGTAAAAGAGCTCTCTATTCGAGTCCGGAACAAACACAAGTGGGCTTGTGATACGAAGCACCGCTCCATGCTGGCTAACTTGCACAAAAACATAAACTTTGGCGCTGCCTTCCGTCAGCCACCAACCATAACCTTTAGCATCGCGCAGCGCATGGTCCACCGGGTCCAGCCCTCTTCTGCGGAAATACTGCTCAACCATGTTGACGGCATCGCTTGCCGCACCCTGACTTAACTTTTGTGTTCCGAACAAGTCCAGTCCCCTTTGCGTGGAGCCCCGTTGGGCGTGATCTCTTGGATACCAGTAGATGCACGTCACGCCCCTAGTATACAGCGTCGGAGGTAAAACCGAGGCATATTTTTCGCACCGGGATGAGGTTGTCACGTTATGCCACCTGGCAGCCCTGGATTTAACTAATTTCAGGTGGAGATATGCGGTGTTATATATGGTGCTTTGTTGTTCTCAACCCTGATTTCCATCGCGATGGATACCCGGCACGGCTCCACGCGCGTATGGTTCTTCCGGGAATAATATTGACCGGCGGAACCAAGTACTTTTTGTATGAAATCTTTGGGTCAATGCAGTTGATTGATGACCGGTCTCATTCATTCTCGACCTTAGAGCAGCATTCTCGGCTCGTCTGCGCGAAATTCGGCAGGACGGATTTGCGGCTTTGTTAAGTAATGTCCCGGGAGCGAACCGGTTTGCTGAGCTGTTCTGTTCTCGGAGTGCCAAGACTGCTGCGTCATCCGCCGACATTAAACAGATTTATCAATGGATGATTACAGACCGCGAAGTTTCGCCGGCTAATCCAGTAGCTCTAATGGAACATTGTTGTATTATGTACTCATCGCGTTGCCGTCCGACGGCATATCGATGCTCGGTCCCGAGTAGCGCAGCGGTAGCGCAGGTGACTGTTAATCACTTGGTCGTAAGTTCGAATCTTACCTCGGGAGCTCCTTATCTCATTGCGCAGCCTTTATGGTTGCGCTTTTTTTTCGCCAGATTCTCTTGAAATCCAGTCGCTTGCATACGTCTTTTAGTGAAGACCGAGTGCCTGCGGAGCTCGCTGCGCTACGACGATTTCTCGTTTCTCGGCTTTCGACTGATGCTTTTCTTACAGTGAAAAACCTGGAAAGAGGGAGCCGCCGAAAGAACGAGAGCAACGAAAAGTCGAAACGTTGAGTCTTCCGGATAGACTCAAGCCTCCTGTTTTAAAAATGGACTGCGATCGATTCTTTCGAACTCGAGTTCGTCTAGGTATATTTTGTTTCTTCGCCGTTTGGCTCGGTGACCTCAACTCCACCATCGACCAGGAACTTTGTTTTCCTGCCTGCAGCAGTTTCGTACCAGAGGTTGCCCTTCTTGTCGAAGGCCACATTTTGAATTGAATCTTCATCAAGCGGGTTGCCTGAGTGGTCCGTCATCTCCCAATGTGTAAGGTCCTTCTCTTCGCGCACGAATGAAAATCCGTCGCTAACATCGACGCGTAGCAAAATTCCGACTGGATTGTAGTGCGGTCTGAACAGGCGTCCCCCCTTGTGCACCAAGAGCTCAACGGTGCCGCGACTCGATGTCACGATTCCGGTCTGCGGCAGCTTGAAAATAGCGGTTTTCTTCTTCTCCGCATTGTCCTGGAAATAAACTTCATCGGGATTGGGGTGTTGTGGAAGTGGGGGGCGCTTTTTCTTCTTGCCCTGCGAACCGCTCTGCTCTTCCTCGTCCTGAGGATATGGGTCCGGCGGGAATTGTACTAGCTCTGGAACTTCGCCTTCGGTGAGCGCTTCTTCTTCTTCTTCTTCTTCTTCTTCTTCTAGATCCAGTGCGTCGAGATCACCATCGTAATCAACTTCGATGTTCTGACCGCTTGCGTTTTGAAGCGGAACGGATCTGCTCTTTCCGCGCATGTTGGTTGGCGACAGAATTGCCTGGATCGCGTTCTGGTGGGGATTTGTTTGTTGGGCCGGAACTGCTGTTGGTGCGTCGCTCTCGGCTGGTGTCGCATATGGTGTTTGCACTGATGCGTTGGTTGATGGCGCGGGTGGTGGCGCGTCGAAGCGATACGTCGATTCAAGATCGGAAGGTGTGGTGCTGGGAATTACCTTGTCTGTGACAGGACCGGTTGGCGCCGCCCAGAACTGATTAGCAGGTGGTGCACCGAAAACCGAAAGGTTGCGCGGCGGCGAGTGAAGATCAGGTTTCGGTGGAGGCGGCTCCTGCGTCTGCGTCTCCTCATGTAGGACCGATTCTAATTCGATTGGCGGAGCCGCTTCCTGAACTTGTGAAGATTCACCGCTTAGTTCGTTGAATGCTTCGAGCGTCGCGGCTGGCTCTTCCAAAGTCGCTTCAAGATAATCGAATGCTGCCGGACCAGGTTTCGAGTGTTGGCGGGGTTGTAATGAAAGTGGATCATAGAGTGAGAACCCAGGCGGCGGAGAGTCGAGTTCGGGTTGAGCCAACGGTTCGTGCCGAGAAAATTCAGGTGGAGTAGAACCGGCGTCTGGTTCTGTGTTCGGAGCGCCATAGACTGAGAGTTCCAGTGTGGATGCTCTCGGTGTTTCACGTTGCGGCACGGGGCTTTCGTCAGTATAAGCAGGTGGCGGGGCTGTGACCTCCGACCACTCGGTTCTCTCTCCCGTCTCTATCAATGTGTTATACGACTGCGATTCGGCTGGATCGTAGAAGGAGACCTGCGGCGATGGCGAACTCAAGTCAGGCATAGTGACCGAAGGTAGTTCGAGAGTTATAGACTGGGATGCATCGGTCTCCGTACCGGCATAGACAGACACCGGTGGCGGTGCGCTTGAAACATCCGGAAGTGTTGAACCTGCGTCGGCTGAAAAAGAGATTTGCTGAATTCTTCTCTCCCCTAGTGTGGGCGGAGGCATCGGTATCTCGACTGTACGAGCGGGCGCGTGCTCCACTGCATATGGTGCATGCTCGAACTCGGTGGGATCTACGTTTACCATCGCAGACGCACCCTCTGGAGCTGTTGGAGTGTCTCCTTGTGGACCTTCCGCTTGCGCATGCACCGGCGGTATCGCCTGGGGCGCAGGCAGAGACATCTCCATCGTCGACGCACGAACGTGCGGCTCTAGAGCCGGCGCCGCAAAGACAGATACATCCGGAGCCGGAGTCATCAAGTCTGGTTGGGGCAACGGCGGCGAGAACATGGAGATATCTACGAAGGTGGTTTTTGAATGATAGTTTGTCGGAATGGAGAGAGGCTGATGGTTTTGGACGTCCACAGTAGATCCCTGGGGGGGCGATGGGACCTCAGGTTCAGGGGATTTTTGCGGCGGAGTTTCCGAAGTGGGCGCGTTCTCTATTTGAGAGTCCGCCGCAGATGTGTGCTGTGAGGGAACATCTTCGATGTCTCCCCCTCCGGTCAGGGCCTCGGGTACTCCCCGTTCTGCTCGGTCGGCCGTCGATACTGTCGGCTCTGCTTCTTGTGGCGCTGCCGGTTGCTCCAAGGCGGGCTGAGCGAATGCCTCCTTCGAATCGGGCCGATCGTGTGGTGGATGCTGAGCTGGAGTTGATGGCGCGAGCGTGGTCTCGAGCAACATCTGCAGGGCGGGATGGATCGGCGCTGGCGGTCGTGTGTACATGGAGACTAGAGGGGCAGGCGACTGTAGGTCGGAGTGCAGACCCTGAGGCATGGACAAAGCAACACCTGAAGGAGGCGGCACCGCTGATGGTGCAGTACTTTCAGGAACATTTAATGGCGCACCTGTATCCGTCCGGCTCGAAGAGACCGGTGTTGTCCACGTAGGCGGTGTTGGAGGTGTCCCTGGCCGTATTTGATCTTCGGGCACCGTGGGGTCAGGAGAAGCCAGTGAAGGGCTTTGATCTTGTTGCGGAGGATAAAGTGTCGGTACAGATATCTCCGGTTCTACTTCTCGTTCTACATCTGGATCTAGTTGGCTGGGCGGCGGTAACGGCGAATGGACCTGTGCTGGAATGTTCTGCTTATACGTGTCGGACACCGCCTCAGGCGGTGGTAAGAATGGCGGAGAACTGGGCTGTGAGTCAGTTTGGTCAATCGGCCTTTCTGCCTGCTGTGGAATTTCTTGCTCGTATGTTCCTGCGACAGGCTGTGGCGGAGGCGAAAATGGTGATTGCCCATGACTCGTCGGAGATGCTGATTGATCTGGCGGCATAAAAGGTGCCCGCGCCTCTTGCGGAATGTCCTGCTCGTACGTATCCGAAACCGCTTGTTGCGGGGCAGAGAACGGTGAGTTGAATTGTCTTTGTTGCGAGGAAGCGCCTTCTGGTGGCAGGAAAGGTGTTTGCGTCTTTTGTGGAATATCCTGCTCGTACGTCTCCGAGACTGGGTGCAGCTGGACCGGATGCGGTGAAGTCGCCTCGGCAGGTGGCACGAGAGGTGCACGGATCTCTTTCGGTATGTCCTGTTCGTAAGTCTCCGACAAAGGCGTATGGTATGGTTGCTGCGATGAAGTCGGTGGCGGGAGGAAAGGCGCTTGTACCTCTTGCGGAATTGCCTGCTCGTAAGTCTCTGATAGCTTTTGAGATGGCGGTGACAACGCTGTTACCCCGTCAATGGGCGGCTGTGGAAGTACAGCAGAACTGTTTTCTTGCGGAACGCGATCCTGGACGGCGGGCTGAGATGGAAGAAAGGGGGGATAAGTCAGACCTTGTTGTTGCTTTCCTGGGTGAGAACTTTCAGTCTCCTGGTGAACTGATTCGGACGGTTCGTGCTGCGGAGGCGGAGGCATAGGCTCACTGGATGTCGGTGCTGACGGAAACAAAAACGGTGCGTGGAGAGGAGCCTTCTGCGAGCTAAATGCCGGGGCGTCTTGCGGCCGAGCTGGTTCTTGTGGCTGCTCCTGACGAGCTGGTTGCGAAAAAGCGTCTTGAGGCTGACCCTGATGAGCTGTTTGCGAATAAGCGCCTTGTGGCTGCTCCTGATGAGCTGTTTGTGAATATGCGTCTTGAGGCTGCTCCTGACGAGCTGGTTGCGAGTAAGCGTCTTGTGGTTGGTCCTGATGAGCTGTTTGTGAATATGCGTCTTGTGGCTGCTGGGTGTCTTGCGAAGAGAGATCTTCTTGAATCTCTGGCTGAGGCACGTATATAGGGACGTGTGGGTTGGATTGACCCAGAAGCTTCGTGTACACCGGCAAGCTATTAGATGGCGGAGGTGCTGGAGGCATCTCTTGTCGTACCGACTCCTGCGAATGTACCGGACCTGGTATTGCAGGTGGTGGCGCAGCTGTCTTGGATTCTTTGTTCTCTTTCTTGAAAAGTCCACCCAATAGTCTCTTGTATGCTTCCTTCGACTCTCGGGCGTGTGGATGAGGCTCGACTGTAGTCGGTTGAGGCTGAGTTGGCGCTTCCATTCCGTGAGTCGGTGTTCTCGGCGCAGGTTGAGGCTGATCTTTAGGAATTGAACTTGACTGAGTCGGTTGTCGATTGGGGAAGTATGGCGGCTGCTCAACGGAGTCTTCCTGACTTATGAATGAAGCAGGTTGAGGCTGCCCGGACTCGTTGCCACTCTGACCCCATGGAGAGTAGGCCTGTTGCTCCTGCGGGGCGTCATGATCTGAGTGCTGCGAGCTTGAATTGAAGGGATCGTAGTCGGCCGGTGGTAATTGACCGAATGTCGGGTCGTGCAGCGGAGCAATCGATGACTGTTGATTTTGGGCAGGAGCTTCTAGCTGTGCACTAGATCTCTGCTCCGCCTGTGTGCGCGGTGCCTCCTCGCAGATATCATCAGACGCCGCATCGAACTGAGGTGCCGACCCTTGCTGCGGTATGGACTGCTCTTCGGTTTTGGCAGCTGGCGGCTGGCCAGGTGCTGCCCATGAGTTTTTTTGAGCCGAGCCGGTGACAGCTCCGAAAGAGGCGCTCTGCTCTTGATTCTGAGGAGGCGGAGCGGTGAAAGCGGAACTTTGCTCTTGATTTTGAGGTCGAGTCGGAGCGGCGAAAGCAGCGCTCTGTTCTTGGTCTTGTGGTCGTGGCGGAGCGCCAAAGGCGGAGCTTTGTTCTTGATTCGGAGATTGTGTTGGAGCGGCGAAGACGCCGCTCTGTTCTGGATTTTGAGGTCGAGGCGGAGCTGCGAAGTTGCCGCTCTGTTCTTGATTGGTAAATTGCGGTGGAGCTGCGAAAGCGTGGTTGTGCGGTCGCGGAGGACCCGCGAAGGATGAGCTGTGCTCTTGATTCTGAGCGAAAGGCGGCGCGGCAAACGCAGAACTATGCTCTTGATTCTGCGATGGCGTCGGATTTGCGGAGCCGGGTTGTGGCGCCGACCATGGATTGTGACCATCGGATGGAGCTGCAAATCCTTGAGGAGCCGAAAACCCGTGAGTCAGTTTTACTCCTCGAGTCTCCCGTGTCTCCTCTTCGTAGTAATCAGGTTGACCTAACTCGGTCCCGCTCGCGGTATCGTAAGCAGCCTGGAGGTCAGCGTCGCCATAGTAATCCTGGCTTACTGAGAAGCCCTGGTTGGTCTGAGACCCGAAATTCTCGTCGAGGCTTCCGGGCTCCATCGCCCAGGCTTCGGCCGGTGTCGCCTGAGACGGATCGACCGTTCGGTCTAGCGCTCCTACAGGGTCGTCCTGTTGGGGCGTCGCGTAGGGAATGTACTCGCCGAATGAATTCTGCTGCGATTGTGCAAGATTTTTCAAAATCTTGTCGTTAATGTATCTCCGCCCGTCAATACCGCTGACATAAGTCAGTCGCGGTTTGCGTTTGCCATCGTTACCCATCGGTAAGTCCCCTAACAACGCTGTATAGCCAGCTTAATGAATCATACAATACAGCCTGGGGTAACTATATATCTTTTAAGGGGTTTGCCAATAAAGGGGATATGCCTGCGGCAAATAAAGTGATAATTTTTGAGTCGTATCAAACAGAGTCGTCGCCCTTTAATCGAGGAGGATTTTGCCATGTTCGATTTGGATCGCGTGGAAGTTCTCGCCGAAAGCTACGA
Organism: uncultured Candidatus Obscuribacterales bacterium; assembly: GCA_964418155.1. Lineage (GTDB taxonomy): Bacteria > Cyanobacteriota > Vampirovibrionia > Obscuribacterales > Obscuribacteraceae > JADYXR01. The sequence goes on from CAYQKX010000002.1 coordinate 426,050, forward strand.
AAAGATAGGTGACTATGAGACGGCCGAGATTCTGCTCACGAATTTACTTGAGATCAAGAGCCGCAAAAAACGCGAATGTCCCGTCGAGGTAGTTGCGATTTTGTGTAGACTTGCCGTCAACCTGGAGGCACAGGATAGAAGGAGTGATGCTCTGAAGTACGCAAGAAGGGCGTTTAAACTTGCATCCGGCTGTCTCGATCCTCGCAATTCGTATCTTGTCGACTCTCTCGAGTTGGTTCGAAATCTAAGCGCAAATTTTGTTGCTGCATGAGGGCGTTCTACGGAGACGACGGACCATTCTCAATGCGAATGTAGCCCGACGGACGAACGATTAGATTGTGCATCAGTACGATCTGTCCTGCCTTCAATGCGACTCTTGCGTGCCTCCCCTCTGCCAGTCCTGCGGACGGTACGAAGTCTTCTGGAGCAGACTTGCGCTCGATGTCTTTCTCGATGAGGTCTGTCCTTACTATTTTGCTTCCTTTCGCGATATCGTGATTAGCGAATACTGCAGTTAATGTATTCATCTCTTTCGCAATTTTGCTGCATTCAGTATCTTTCATGCGGTTAATAATGATGCCGTATGCCGCACCACATATGGCGCAAAACAGAATGGCGATTAATGCGATTCTCGTCATTCAACCATTATACGGATATATCGAGATATGCGGGTATAACAGTGACATCGTCGCGGATGATCACCTCTAGAAGTTAGAATCAGCGAAATGAACCTTTCGTCCGACCCTGTTCTCTCTCCAAACTACGAAATCCTGGGGACGCTAGGCGAAGGTGCGATGGCTGTCGTCTACAAGGCGAGGAACATATCCGTCGATAGAATCGTTGCTATTAAAACACTCAAGTCCGCTGAGCCTGAGCTGATGTCCAGGTTCACACAGGAGATGCGAGTGCTTGCCAGGCTGCGCCACAAAAATATCATCGAGGCGATTGACTGCTTCGAGAACATCAGTGGACAGAGCTTCTTCGTGATGGAGTTTGTCAACGGATGCTCGCTCGCCAACGTGATAGCGGCTAAGCGGGGCAGTCTTCCAGCGGAGGAGATCGCGGAAATTTCGATACAAATTTTGGACGCACTTGATCATGCACATAGTCAGCAGATAATCCATCGTGATTTGAAACCGGCAAACATCATGGTTGGAAAGGGGCTTGATGGAGAGTCTGTATTGAAGGTACTGGATTTTGGAATAGCCCGGTTGCAAGATGATCTGCAAAGGTTGACGGCGGCTGGACAAGTGGTCGGATCTCCCCTGTACATGAGTCCGGAGCAGTGTATGGGTCATGATGTAGGTCCACGAGCGGATCTCTATTCTTTGGGTGTACTGCTCTTCGAGCTAATTACCGGTACGCTTCCATATGTGTGTCCGACTGCTAGCCAGACAATGGGTGCGCATTGCGATCCCAACGTTCATCCTGCTGCACTCGATCAGTATCGTAAAGATTTAGGTGCGTTGGATCAGCTCAACAAGATTGTGCTCCGAGCACTTGAAACAGACCCGAGCAAGCGGTTTCAATCGGCCAAAGAGTTCAAGCGTGCGATCGAGTACTGGATTCAGAGTGTGCGCGTCGGCTCTCAAGCGCCTCTACCAAAGGAGCTTGCTGGAGTCGACGAAGCCATTGTCAGCGAGCGCGCGGATAGAGAAGAACTCGCTTCCGCGTTACGCAATATCGTGAAGACCTCTCGTCCGAACCCACAAATCATTAGTCCTTCGCCAAGACCGCTGCGCAACTTTCTAATTGGATTGACCCTGTCTTTGATTTGGGGGTGCCTGGTTATCTATTGTGCCGTCAATTTCAGTCGATGTGTGGAGCTATTCAAGAGCGCATCCAGAGCCGTTAACAGCATTTTTACAGTCAAATCGACTCCTGTCGAGAAAAATCCCATGGTTGAAGTCATCGATTCGAAAGTAACTGAAAAGTCTACTCCGTTGGCAAGACCATATTCGGAGGCAGATTCCCTTAATGATTCGGACATGGAAAGGGCGATTAAAATAAAATAGAGACGCATCATCGGCGGTGCTATCGAGGAGCTAGTTGAAGACGTTTCATCATCTGCTAAGGAACATTGAATGGGACACCGCCATGATATCGCTTTGTTTTATTGGTCTGGTGCTAATGGATTTCGTGGTGCTGAGGGAATTCTTTTCCGTGTCCATAGTTAGAGTTCCCGTCAATCTTATCGTCAAAACCGCCACACCCGAACAGTCTCCGTCGGTAAGTGTCATAAAACCTCTCTGCGCTGACGGTCCAGTGACCTGGACTTTCAAGTCTGCAACTGAAATGAGTTATTCCTACCTTTGGAAAGAGAAAACCGGCAAGAGGTGGACTGTTTGTATTCGTATTGACTCTGCAAATGTCAGGCTATCGCTTCCTATCGAGATCTACTTGCCGATTGACCCTCCGGCGCGGCTCGAGCAGCATAGCAAGGGACACGTATTGATATGCGAACAGGTATACCAGGATGCGGAGAATTATGCTCGCTCCAATCTCAATTCTGTTTTTCACAGAACCTACATTGGCGAAGGTGATACCGTTGATGAAGCCGGCGCAAATGCAGTAGGTAGCGCCACCGCGGAATTTGCTGAAGCGTATAAAGAACAAACGCAAACTAAAGCGCAAGATATCTCAGATCTCTATGATTTTTTAGAGGTAAAGAGGCCGGAGTCGTACAAAACATCGGTGGAAAGTGCCGTGGCGGCTCTGCGAAAAGGGCGAGTTCGTCGACTCTGATATTTGTCTGAACCGGAAAAATTTAGGGAGGTGCTACCTCGTAAACGTAGCCATAGTCGGATGTGGCTCCCGGCATTTCCGATACGTCGACCAGTCGTCTGAAGCGAATATCAACGGCTGTACCCGTTGTAGCATAAAATGGTCTGACCGGACCGCTGCCACCAGGCATAGTGGCAAGTACGGTGGCGGCCGGATTGTAGACTCGACCAAAATCGTTGCGTGCTTGAACCATTGGTGGGAATCCCAAGTCGTCGCCTCCGCAGGGAGGATTGGGGTTCGGGTAATCGCCGCCTCCTGGACCTGGTCCTGGTCCGGCGTCGCCGAAGACGCTCGGGAATACTTTTGCGTGGTAGGTTGGCATGAATTGTGTCAACAATCTGCCAGGCTTAGGTTCAGCAATAGCGACAATCGGCTTCGCTACCGGCTCTCCTGCATGTTTCCCACCTAAAGCGCTGCCTGGCTGTCTGACCTCATCCCGGAAGTAGATGTCCCACTCACTCATTAGTGTGAGCTTCCCACCAGGCGGCGGGAGGTTAAGTAGCGAGTTGCCAATCGTACTTGCGTTGATACCACCCATTGCTTCACCATGCATCTGTTCATGCGACGATGCATACAGAGGTGTCGGGGTGAGAGGCTTGCTCAAATAAATCACGGCCCCGTCTGAAGCAAACTTGAATATGTGGATAATGCCGGACGGTATAGTGCCGAGGGCGTGATAGACACCGCTGTAGTTGATCGGACCGACCCAGGTGAATGTCGGGGGAGTCGGAGCGTCCAGGACAGTCGTCTGCATGTTCACCACAGACGAGATGTTAGCTTTCGTGCCACCTCTGCGAATCCAATCATGCAATGCAACTCTCCAGACCTCTGACGGTTGTCGTGGTCCAATCGACCCATCGAGCGGCCATTTCATCGCAGCCATGTGAGAGCCCGCATCCATCGGATAGTCGCCGTTCTTCGCCGTCAACATCGTGGCGCTGGATGACCCGCCTCCGCCACTCATCTTGGCGTGGGTGTACAGATCAATTGGCCTGGTAATTTCCGGAACCGGACCGTCAGGGAGACTGATCGACAATGCGCCGGGCGCCGGCAGCGGATCGAAGACTGTGGCAGGCTGCGCGCAGGCGACTACAGTGGTGGTGTAGGAATTGTTGGGATCCAGGTTTTCCTTCGCCTCGGCCCTTATAATCGTTGGAATCTGATACGGTAAATCCGCGATAGTCGCCTTCCAGAGCTTGTTATCTACGATACGAATCGAGTCACTGATTCCGCCGAATACAAAATCCACCGACTTGTATGGAATGTTGGTGTAGGACTTGTAGAAGTTGCCTATTCTCATCGACGCAGGCACGGGCGCCTGGTCAGTCGGTTGTGGTATCGGAATCGCCGTTAAGCTACCTCCTTCCAGGGAGCCCAGGCTGAGTTGCAGCGAATTGGCGACGTAGCCTGAGTGACCGGTCATTCGGATCTGATTCTGTTGATAGGCAGTCTCGGCTGATGCATATGGTGTGACTGAGTTGCCATCCTTGTCCTGACCGGTGCCACCGGGCTGAATTGCATCAGTGAGAGCAGTGACCAGAAGATCTTTTGCTAACATGGCATTGTCCAGGTCTTGTTTGGCCAGATCCTCCATAATCGGCTGACCCAACTTATCAGCGATAATCAAATCTAAACGAGCGGTTCCGATGATTGTGTTGATGCTTCTCACCGGTAAGGGAAAGCCGTCGCCGGCGATTGTGGCCGCACCATTGGGCGCATAGTCTGAAAGGGAAACATAACCACATTCGTCCGAGTTGATCACAATTCTAGAACAATCTCGCGCAGCCGCTATGGCTGCCGACTCAACAGCCGTTCGTTGTTCTGAATTGCTGCCAACAAATCGAACATAGCCTAAACATAGAAGAATCAGTGCAATTATAATTAACGCAAACGCGCCGATCAAAGCCAGCATGTTGCCGTTGTCATTGCGATTGCACGGTTGTCCCTTATTCATTAACCGTACTCTTTTGTGATTGTGCCGCATCGCTATTTTATCATCCGGCGAAGGACCACAATGTGGTATCAAGAAAACCGATGCTAACCGACTTGAAAACTAACGGAAAAAACAAGCGGGGCTTGCCACGTTTTCTTTGGTTGTCCTCTCTTATCAGCGTGTTGTTCGTCTATCTCTATTTCTGCCCCGGGTTGAACGAATCGTTCGTCAGTAGATTGTTGTTCCATCCGGTAAAATTATCCGGCCGTCTCAACGAGGCTCAGATCATATCCGGTGTTTCAGGAGAAGAGGTTTTTTTCTCTAATCCGAAAGATACAAGCAGTCCGCAGCTCAGCGGCTGGTTGTATCGACAACCCGATTCCAAACTGATTGTTCTATTCAACAATGGCAATACCGGCAACGTATCGACTCGGCGTTGGAAACAAGAGCGCTTATTGACTAGCGGCGTCTCGTTGTTCGCATTCGATTATCGTGGTTTTGGAAGAAGCGATGGATCTCCTACAGTCGTCGGCGTCGAAGAAGATGCCTGTACGGCATTCGACTATCTTGTGAATGAGAGAGACATATCACCCTCTAACATTGTTTTGTATGGCGAATCTTTGGGGTCGTGCATGGCGATAGCGACCGCATCGCGAAGGAAGTGCGGCGGCTTGATTATTCAGTCCGGCTGCGTGTCTGCTGAGCGACTCTGCAAAGAGCAGGTGCCGATTCTCAATCTCTATCCCTCCTTCCTGTTTTTTCGACCACCTCTGGATAACCGCAACTATCTCATGGCCAGCCACCCGCCGCTATTGATCGTGGTTGGACAACAGGATGAAATCGTACCGGTTGCACATTCGCAAGCACTTTTCGACCTGGCGACGACACCGAAGCAGTTAGTGGAGCTACCGAACAGCAAGCACAATGATTTTTCGCTTGATGCTGCCCAGTTACAAGCATCCCTTGACCGTTTTTTTTCTGAAGTGGAAAAAAACAACGAAAATACAAAGCCTCAGTGAGGTTCTATTCTTCTCGGTTCGCTGAATTTTTCTCGGACAATCCATTTTGAATATACTGGATTATCTTCATATCGAAATACTGGAACTTGAGCTTGCATCGGCTTTGGTTGCTCTACCGGCATTGATGTAACTGTCGAGCTTTTCGGGGATTGGTTTGAGCTAACTTCAGCAGTCGGTTGCTTTGTCTGTGTGCCTGGATTCTTCCCTGTGGTCTCGATTGTTTTGCTTCTCTTGTGCTTGAATGGACTGGACAAGATCTTTGCTGTTCTCAAATAATTTGTGCGGACTATTTCTACATTAGTCACCAAATACGCTACCACTGCGACAACTACAACAAGCGTCCCGACACCTACGGTCGCTATCCGAATTGCTGTTTGGGCAGGTGATAGCCTCGGTCCCGTCTTCGCTGCGGCGCTGGCAAACTTCATCATTACCGTTTGCTCTTTTTCGAGTTGTTGACGGCGTAACGATACCAGATTGTATAGATCTGACTTTACAATCTCTCTTGTTCTTGATTGCTTGTGTTCCAGTCGCTCAGCCTCTGCCTTGTCAAACCAGTCGGCCATCGCTTTCTTGAAAGAGTACAACGATTCATGTCGCTTCTCCGGGTCCTTTTCGATCGCTTTTTGAAGAACTGCAATCAACGTTTTCGAAGCTTTCAGCTGGTAAAGAAAGCTCTCAGTGTTGTTGTCGCCGTAGTCGGTATCTAATGCTAACTTCCCCTCCCGGTCAGGCATCTTTCCGGCAACTAAGCGATAGATCAGAACGCCGACCGAATAGACATCGGATTTCTTTGTTGGCGGGCTTCCGTTCAAAATCTCCGGACTCTGATAATCGAGCTCGAGTTCGCCCTGACGATTCTCGTTCTTAAACTGAATGAACTCGGTCTGCGGCTTTCTGTAGCCGAAGTCTAGCAGTTTGATGAAAACCTTATCGTCATTTTCGATCAGCAAAATATTGGACGGTTTCAAGTTACAGTGGAAAACACCGGAGCTATGCGCATGAATCAATGCATCGACAAGCTGATAAACGAAGCTGATCAACTCATCCTCGCTGCGAATTAGAGAAGTTTGCTCATGAAGCAATTTCGACAGGCTGACTGCTTCAGAGTATTCCGTTATCAGGTATGGTGTGTTATCCTCTGATTCCAAGTAGCCCAGATACCAGACTATGTTCGGGTTGTTGAGATTCTCCTGAGCCTTCGCATCTTGTGAAAAGGCCTGGGCCATCGATGGAAACTTGACAGTTTTTATTGCAACGGTTTGTCGTGTGGAAACATGTTTGCCGAGATAAACCAGCGAGCTGGGACCTTCTCCGATGGTGCCCACGATGCTGTACGTGTTGGCTAGAATCGAGTCGCTATCCAACCTCTCGACTTCCTGTGCAATCGGACCTACTCGGAGCAACTCTTCTGGTCTGACGATGGCAAGCATTCTGTTGATAGTGGATTTTACTGATTCTTTGGCTCGAGTTAATCCCGAATTCCTTCCCGGCGGAGGACTGTCAGGCACATCAACCTGAACTCCTCTCAGGGAGACTGATACCGAAATATCCGGCAGTTTGATTGGTTTATCAGAATCGCCGATGTTCTTAGTGGGGTCACTCGTATTACCCGAAGTACCCAAATGTAATCCATGATCGGTCTGTGCAAATCCTTCAGCGCCGCGCGTGACGGGCTCGTTGTCGAATGTTTGAATTTCATCGGCGTTTGGAACGTCTACTCTCACCCCTCTGAGTGAAACCGATACCGAGATCTCAGCAGAGAGATCGACAACTCCCGCCTTTCCAGCCGTGGTCGGCTGCTTCAACGATTTAATAAAGGTGTCTATCGCTTCTTCATCCACTCCTTGAGCTGTTGACGCTGAACCTGATGTCGGCGTCGGTTGTTCTGACGAAGATGCGGCCGAGTCCTCTGGGCGTGGACCTGCAGTCTGTCTCTGCTCCTCGTCGGAAGCTTCTGGAAGTGTCTCAGCCGGCAAACTTTCCGAGGAAATTTCTTGAGGCGCTGAGTATTGAGATTGAGCTGCTTCGTCCGAAATAGGCTCGGAGTGACTTTCTTCCGATTGTGTTGCCAGATCCGTATCCGGAAGTCGATCGTCCGACACGGTTAGAGTACTTGTCTCATCGGGGGCGCTTTTATCGTTGTTATCACTCGATGTGCCTGTTCCAAAATCAGCCGACTCAGCCGGTTTTGAACTGTTTGTCAATTTCGGTTTTTCCGTCATACCAACCGAATTCAGCGATCCTTTGATGCTTTAGAGGATGCTTTAGAGCAACTTCTTTACGATACCACAATCTGCCCGCGCCGCTTAAAACCATTTGCTGTTCACAAGTTATGAGCAATGTTTCCATTATTCGACTTCACACACTCATGCCTGGCTCGGATCAGGAGTCGGGTCAAACTAACCGGAGGTTACCTTTCTTTGGCGGAGTCGTGAGAGTTCTGCTTTTTGTTTTAACAGAGTTTGCTTAAATTCGGCAGGTCCACCGCTGTGTTCTAGCAAATCTAATCCCTTTCTGTTTTCCTCCATGGCTTCCTGAATATCTCCATCACTTGCTAACATTCCGCTCAACACATGGTATGTACCGATTACCTCACCGAGAATTTCTTTCCGGCAGTGCTTCATCTTGTCGAACATTCGAGCGGCTGCCTTGAGGTTGCGTCGCGCGTTGACCCTGTCGTTGTTGAGTGCCTGGAGCTGACCGATTGCCGCGGAATTGAGCGCGACTGTCTCTGGAAAGCGATGATCGATAAGCGGGATTAGTTTGTTTCGCCAGTATTCTTCCAGTGTCCGAATCTTTTTTTCTCGCCCATAGGCGATCATGGCTACGCAGCCTTCCGCTTTAACTTGTCGCTCTTCATCCGTATCGCCGAGTTTTTCGAGGAGATTCCTTGTACAAGCTTCTGCACTTTTAACATCGTCGACCTGAAGTAGGCGGCCAATCGCCACGCGTCGGCAGTGCAGCTTCACTATCATATCGTTGGTAACCTCTCCGAAGTCGCGCAGTCGAAGAAATCGTTTTCTCGCACTTTCTTTTCGGTGTAGTTTCAATTCGAGATCGCCGGCGACGAGCAACACTGTCGATGTAAGAATAAGATTAGTGCCGAGCTTGTCCAGGTCACGGATGCTCAGATCGTACTCTCGTAGACCCTCATCATATTTTTTTAGTCGAACTAAAGTGTTGCCTAGGTAGAAATGTCCGTGTGCTCTCGCCATCAGGTCGTCGGGAGAATAGCGCACGAATTCCCGCCACCACTTCAGCTCCTTTTGAGTCTGTCCAGACGTTGTGAATGCATCCGCCAAGTTGTGCGAGGCTGTGCGTTGCTCGCCTGGTGCCAGCTTCTTGACCGAGAGCAGCAACATTGTCAGCCTTTCTGCTTCAACCAGATTCTTCGCTTTGATTGCATCAGCTGTTGCTGTCACACACAGTGTTTTTAACTGATCGTCGTAGCCATGACTTCTTGCGCATTCGATGGCGCGATTCATATACGCCTGCCCTTTCTTTTTGTCACCAAGGTTGGTACTGTATCGGGAGGCAACCGTGAGATTTTCAACGTAAGCCCGGTCAAACCTCTTTTGTGCTTCACTTACTTCTATCAGGCGTTCGACGTGTTGCAATGGCGGCTCGAAGTCACCTGTTGATGCTTTGATTTGGTCTTTGGAGAGTCTTTCCTGCGCACTCTGTTTTAGCCAGATACATTTTGGATTGGCCTGGGATAATCTATCCACTTCGACAGCCTCATCCAGATCTGCTGACGGTGTGAAGCTAACTCTCTCTAGGCTTGGTAGCTTAATCAGGCGCTTGAGACCTCGATTAGTTATGGCCGTGTCCCTGAGGTCTAGCATGCGAAGATTGGTCAGAGACTCGAGAGCTTGGAGCGAATCGTCGTTAATCTTGGTAAATCTCAAGTTGAGAACCGCTAAATTCGACAAGTTTTTCAGCGCCGATAGATCCTTTACGGATGTGTATTCGAGGCTGAGTACGCGAAGATGCTTTTGATTGCGGAGATGGTATAGCCCTTTGTCAGTGATACCAATTTGACCGCTCAGGGAGATGTCTTCTGCATGGTGGTATTTTTCGAAACCGATGAGACCGTTATCATCGATGTCATCGAGGAAAACAAACTTGGTCTCATTGCGCTTGATTGAATTGTCGATATTGGTTGCGGACGGAGCCGGCAAAGGTGATTCGTGCATGCGCTTTGCACGGGGTGGGACAGGTTTTCGTTGCCATTGAAAAAAGTCCATGAGACCTGGTAGGGCGATCAATGTAGCAAAGGCGACTAATAACAACTTCTTCGAAAGTTTTTTTGATGGTCCCTTTAAATTCGCGGCATTGTGGAGCTCACTCGCCTCCGGAGCGGTGAGCCCGCAGGCGGCGAGCTCTGCCGACAGATCTTTGAAACTCGAAAACCGTTGGTCAGGGCTTTTCTTCAGGCACTTTTCGACCAGTTTTCGGAGCCTCGCATCAACGATACCAGTGTTGAGCAGCTCTACAGGTGGTGGCTCCCTCATATGCATCGCCATGACTTCGAGGGCTGATTCTGCGTCGAAAAGCTTCCTGCCTGTGAGCGCCTCGAATAAAACACAACCGAAAGAATATACTTCCGATCGCGCGTCGTATGCGCGGCCATCGATCTGATCCGGACTCATATAAGCCGGCGTCCCTGCAATTGTCGTGGACTGAGCGACTGCCGATTCTTGCGAGGCACCTATGAGATGGGCGACTCCAAAGTCGATGATGCGAGCATCCGTAAAGTGCCCGTCCACCAAAAGAATGTTACTGGGCTTTAAATCTCTATGAAAAACTCCGACCTGGTGCGCGTGCTGCAATGCATCGGCAACAATCGAGAAAAGATCCAAAGCATCGCTAACGCTGATTGGTCCTTGCTCCAGCACCGAGGCAAGACTGATGCCGTTAATGCACTCCAGTACCATATATGGTGTATCGTTCTGCACACCGAAATCGAGAACTTTGACAATACCGGAATGGTTGAGTCTATTTGTTGCTTTCGCTTCTCGTTGAAAAGCGACAAGCAGGTCCGACGAGAGGACGTGCAGGGTCTTTACGGCGACGATTTTCATGAGCAAAACATCTTCGCACATGTACACTCGCCCGGTGGCTCCTTTGCCAAGTAACTTGAGAGGTTGATACCTCTCGCGCGGAAATCCGTTTGGTAATTCCGCGCGCTCTTCGGCGGAAAGGACCGGCTTTGTCTCCTTCGGTTTCACCTGTGTCTGCGCCGAATTCTGTGCGACCACACTTAGTTCGGGTTGGTCGCACGTACAACGCGAGGCTCTAAAAATCCATTGGGTGATGCTGCCCGGGCGACCCTCTTCTGCCCGTTTGCCACAGTTTTTGCACAACACCAGGGGATCTCGTGATGCTAATGCGAATTTGTCGGCTTCGCACTGGCAGACGGACACCCACTGCGTTATTGTGCCGGTGCTCGACTTCTCTCTCGGCATCTGGCAGATTGGACAGGTGGCGTCTTTCAGGTTAGACATCGTCAGGGCTCCTGCGCCCGTGTTCGAGCAATGCGCGCATGTCTTATTTTTACCCAGTCCATGAGGGAATGGGATGGTGGCTGGGCTTTGGGAATTCCAGTCTAGTGGACTATGATCGAACCTGGACCGTGTCGCTTTGCCTCCGCCAGGGCTCGATAGGCGACGTCAAGCCATTCTGTAACGGATCGTTCTGCCTTCAGACTGGCTACTCCGAAAGTGATACTGGCATTGAAGATGCCTTCTTCAGACTTGAAATTAGTCTTTTCAAACTCGTCTTTGATCATCTTGACCAGCGTGAGCAGTTCGTCCACGGAGAGGCTATCCGCTACAACTGCGAACTCGTCGCCAGAGAGTCGACCGACTACGCCGAACTCGCGAAATGTCCGCTTCAAGATGTCTCCTATCTGCGAGATCACCTTTTCACCCACGGAGAAGCTATAACGATCGTTGATCGAAGCCAAACCATCGATGTCGAGTACAAGCATAACCGGATTTATCGAGGCGGTTCGTTTAATTCTGGTAGCCGCATTCATGAACTCCGCGTAGGACAGAGATCCGGTTAATCCATCCCTACCTACGAGACTCTTGATTGCTCGATAGCGTTCTATACGACCGGCGATGGTCGACACTAGAAGCTCTGGAGTTGCCGGTTTGATCAAGTAGTCATCTCCCAGGCGTTTGCCTCTGACTTGATTCTGCAACTGATTTTGTGTCGTCAGAAAGACAATAGGAGTGGTATCAAACTTGTCGTTCTGCCTTACGAACTTGGCGAGATCGAAGCCGCTCATCTCACCAAGGATCAGGTCCAACAGGATAAGGTCCGGTTGCGAGGCGAGCAATCCTTCTTCAAATAGCTTCGGATCGGTCATCACCATCGGCTCGAAGCCGGCGGAATCGAGGAAGGCATGCATTGCTGCCGCTTGGACAGGATCATCCTCCACTACTAGAATTTTGTATCGCGGAGTGCAAATTCGTTCAAAGACCCGAGTCGCTTTGGCCGCCAAAACCTCCAGCTCAGCCCGACTGTTCCAGAAGTCGTCGCAGCCGGCCTGGATGGAAGTAATTTTCTCGTTGAATGCTCCCTCTTCGCCGACCAGGACGATTGGAACATCCTCTGAGTCAGGCTTTTGTCTAACCAGCCTGGCGAGCTCGAGGGGCGAACCACCTTTGACCGATGTGTCGATGAGCAACCCGTCAGGCAACCGTTTGCTGAATAGAGCCGCTCTTGCAGCAGCAAAGTCTTGCGCCGATTCTGTCTTGAATCCCAGATCTTTGAAAATACCAGTCAGCGCTACGGCTGAATTTCCAACCAGGAAAATCGTGCGCTTCAATGCCTCCAACGATTCCTGGGTCGTATGCGATGTCGAGGTACCTGATCTTTGCGATACTCCCCGATCTTCACGGTAAGCCATGAGGAGGTGATAGAGATTGTTGGTAAGACGCATGAGTTGATCTATCGTCATCATCATGGTCGTCAGGTCTTGCTTGCCGAGCTGCGCCGAAAGGTCTTCTGCGGCGATCGCGCGATCGCAGAAGTCTCCCATGTCATACAGACCGCCAGAACCGGCCAGTCGGTGATACAGCTGATGGAGATCCTGAATCTGCTCTTTTTTTCTTGGATCCTGTTTGATCGCTGTAAGCAGGTTGCGCACCTTTTCTATGCGCTCCAGCGATATGGCGTAAAACTGCTCGCGTGCCTTTTCGACCGTTCGAGCAATGTCATCGGAGATATAACTATCGGTCATCCAGCTACCTTGCGCGTAACCCTCTAAAAGTCTGGCACGATCTCCCGAACCGTTGCTAGGATGTCATCAATCTTGAACGGCTTCATCAAGAACCTGTCGGCACCGGAACCAATTCCGTCTTCTTTCCTTCCGCGCATGCCGGTGAGCATGATTACCTTCGCAGCACCATTTTGCGACCTGTATTGCTTCAGAACTTGAAGCCCTTCCATGTCGGGCAATTGCCAATCCAGTAAAACTACGTGAAAGCTTCCCGTCTCGAGCTCTCTTAGAGCATCTTCTCCCGTGCCGACAGCTCTAACTTCATAGTTACTCGCTGCGAGGCAGTCCAGCATGAGGTCCGCAAGAAACTCGTCATCTTCAACAATCAAAATTTTGTGCATCAGTGAAACAGGGACCATAACTCAAGCCGACTCGGTCGTCCGTTTTTTATACCCTCTCCCTACCTGCTTAAAACGCCGCCAGATTGAGGGCTAACCCCGGGACGCTTGATTTTTCGCTCCCGGTCGAAAGACTACGGATGCGATTGTAAACGAAAAATCTTCCCTGATGACAACCGGCTGACTGTGCTTGGCGCGTTGTTCCGAGTGGTAGCGTATCTGGTGCACTGGGTAACAATTCGAAAACAATTACTTTGCCATCATATGCGGTGCATTTTCTATTCGACAGCTTCAAATTGATAATGCGCAGACCGAACAATGATAGACCGGTTTGTTTTCAACCTTGATGTACAAGCAAAACAACATGCTCGGATCTGTTTGCAAGATTCGAGGGAACGATAGCCGGCAAATGACGAAATCGAGAGGCTATTTCTCTTCAGCTTTCTCGCCGCCGCCCTTTTCTTTGAGCTCTTGGACTTTCTTGAGCTGTTTGGCTAATTTGACAATTACCACAGGCATAATGATCACGCCCGCAATAGCTATCATCATTCCGACATCTAGATCCATTGTAACGTCTCCTTGCTGTGCTAGTGCCACCGAGATCTTCTAGTAATACTACTAATAATAGTCCCTTTAATCAGAGACCACAATCACGCTTTTTGCTTTACATCCTTGACACCATCTTTAGTGTTACCCCGCGATGCCCGAAATGTCCAAATTTCGGCTGCGGATGAACCCTTATGATTGATAGCATTCCACTGTGGACTGGCCTTGTCAATCAGCAAATCCGATAAATTAGATAGGATAGAGACAGAATGCTGAAATAGACCAATGCAAGGACATTCTCAGATAAAACAGGGACGTCTGATGAAGATTGTAAGCAGAACCAACATAAGGGGCAGGTCCGGTGAGCGGTTCCGGGCTTTTCTCTCACGGTATGGACCGTTCCTTGCAGGAGTGTTTCTGATTCTGTCTGGTAATCTCGTTCTCCTGCAAGCGGCAAGCGGTCGCGGTGAATTTATCGGGCGTCCAGAGGCGGATGATGGCACAAGCGGTGGCGGCGGCTCTGACAGAGACGAAAGTTTTTCAGTTTTCGGATCAAGTCTGGTTGACGCCTATAGGAAGAATTTTTTCGATCATTTTCGCTTTCGTGCAATTGGTATGTCCATCACCAACGATGGTTTCACGGAGGTCATGCTGCGACTTCCACGCAACAGTCGATTTCGTCCGTTCTTATCAGTGTACGTGGCGCTCGATAAATCTGGAAAGATCATGAGAACGAAGATGCACCTCAAGCGCCGATTTATTGAAGATAAGATGCAGAGCGCCTTTGCTCGTGACTTTGCCAAAAGCTTCGTGCAGGCTTCCGTGCCTGATGGAGACCTGGACAAGGTCAGAATGTTGAGCAACGAGATCTTCTTTCGCCAGGCCATAACGAAGGTTACTGACGTAAAGGTCTCCACAGATGAACCGGGGGATTCAGCTCCAACTACGAAGACAATCTTCAAGCTCGGACCAGGAAAACTCAGAGAAGGCGACATCATCATCATGGGGCAGGGGGGAGAATTGCCTTCTTTGCCCAAGAAAATGTCCGACCTCTACAAGTGCTTCATTGGACAATCCGAAAGCGCCAGGCTAGAGCTTACGAATACGGTGCTGAGATTCCACAACGAACAGGTTGCCAACGAAGATACCCTCGTTATCACCGTTGTCTCCTCTGGCTACGACAAAGCGCCGGAAAAACCGGAAGTGGATTTCGGCGATCTGCCTGTTCGCATACCGAGCATTTTTTGAGTTTGGAAATCGATGCTACTCTTCCGAAGACGAGGATGATTCTTCTTCCTCTTCTGCCGGCTCTTCCTGCATGTTGCCGTCATTCTCCCAGACTGTAGGGGAGATGAACTCAACCTTGGCGATAAGCCACTTGCGGTTTTCCTTCTTACTCATTACAAAACGCATGTATTGCGGTCCAGTCTTAATCCAGTACTTGGTCCGCACCAGGACGGAAGCCTTGCCTTGATCTTTGTCGTAAGACTCCACCTTTATATATGATTTCGGTGCTCTGCCGGTGTCGCTCACGACATTGAAGGAGAGATTGTCTTTCGACCAGGTGTCCTTGAGCTTCTTGTAGTCCTCCGACGACCAGTCTGGAGTGAAATAAGCGCCTAACTCTTCCTGAGTGATAGGTTGGTTGTCGCTCACCGCCAGCACTCCGAACATCTGGCGTATCCAGATACTAATCTGGCGCAGGTCTTCGCCGGCGTTAGCCTGATCCTCAGGCCAAACCGCGTCTTCGAGAATTTTCTTGTCACCGCTTGTGTGATATGTAAGCGACCAGTAATCGCCAACATCGGCCCCGTTGGCATTGCCGGCGTGATCGTTAAGACTGAAGCCGGCTGGAGATTCGATCTTCACCAATTTGCCCGGGGTATCTTCGTCGTCGCTTACTACCCAGAGATAAATGTCGCCTGGCTTTTTGCCGGCAGGCTTATAGTAATAGACCAGACCTTTGGTGGTGGTTTTGGTGGAAAACACATTGCCGAATTTAGTAAACAGAATCGTGCCACCAATCAGCAAAGCCGACAAACCGATGCCACCAACCACGAGCATGATCGGCACCTTCTTGAAGATTTCGAGATTCTTTATCTTGTCAAGCGGATTGGCTGGTTTTTCTTTGACCGGCTGTGGGGCTTCTTCCGCCTTCTTCCTTTGCTGGGTCCGGGTCGTTCTTAGTGTCTCTTTGGTCGTTGATTCTTCTTTGGCTGGACGGGACAGGGTTGGGTCAGGCGCCATCTGAGCACCTGTCCGCATTTTTTCATTTTCCGAAACTCGGGGCGTCGACGTGCTGCTTGCCGTTCCGGCCTTGGAGCCGGCTGGTTGCTGATACTTCGCTAGAGATGAGCGTGTCGACCGCACTCCTTTTGCCGTTGGTCCAGGTCCAAACAACTTTTCTTTGTCGATGAGCTTGGATACGCCTTCCAGGGCATCTCTAAGCTCTTGCATCGATTGATATCGTTGTTCCGGCTTCTTCGCAAGCGCTTTGAGAACAACCCGCTCCAATGTCTCAGGAATATCGAGGTCGGGACGAATCTCTTTGAACGGCTTGGGCGGAGTCGACATGTGCATCTGCATCGTGTCGATGATTGAATTGCCCATGAGCGGTGGGTGACCGGTCAATGACTCATACATCATCGCGCCCATCGAGTAAATGTCGGAGCGCGCATCCAGCGACTGTGCCATGCACTGTTCCGGACTCATGTAGATCGGACTTCCAAATACTTCACCTGTTTGTGTCAGGTTTTGCGATTGCTTGCCGGACGAGGGCATGAGCTTCGCTATACCGAAGTCAACCACTTTGACGAAGTCTTTCTTGCCCTCGAAGTCGATGAGCATAATGTTGCTGGACTTGAGGTCTCTGTGAATAACGCCTTTTTGGTGAGCATGCTCGAGCGCCTCGCAGGCCTGCATGAAGATCGGAATCATGCGTTTGACCTGAACCTGCTTGTCGCGTCTGATAATGTCGGAAAGGCTTTCGCCCTCCAGGAAGTCCATGACAAGGTACGGCTGACCGCTGGCTACAAAGCCATAGTCGTACACTGTGATGACGTTCGGATGCTGCAGGTGCGATGCCGCCTGTGCTTCCTGCTGAAATCTCTTGATGCTTATCTGATCTGAGACGAGCTGCGGGAGCAAAACCTTGATAGCGACGGTTCTGTCCATGAGCTCGTGAATGCCTTTGTAGACGGCGCTCATTCCACCGCGACCGACTTCTTCGACCACTTTGTAGCGGTCGTTGAGAATCTGACCAAGCAATTCGTCCTTTTGTGGTGTCAATAGCATGGTCCGATCTTTCGGACACACGACTAAATTGCTGTCCTGATACTCCTCATTGCAGGCAGGACATTTCTTGACCTTAGGACCGCCAGTCGTTTGTTGTGATTCGAGAGTCACTTCTTTCCCAATCGCCCATCTATTCAGCATCAGCCATGTTAGCAAAAACGTCTTGGATTTTGCTCAATTGGCTGCCCTGACTCGTGTCTCGACGCTGCCTCCACCGGTTTCATTCCACATCTATGCAATTAGTAACCGGTTGACGTCTCATAAACATCAAGTGAAGTCGGTTGAGTCGGGCTTTATCGGATTGCCATTCGTCATTCTATGACGAACTTATCCGACCCCTCTCGCACGATAAATACATAGGTGGAGAAGTAAATCAGAGCGCCAAACATCAGGAAGCAGATGAAGTGCATGACCAACTCAAAAGGTCGGCCGAGCGGCTCCAGGCAAGAGTCTTGTGGATTGGCGGGATTGTAATAGACGTCGACAATCGTACCGATGTCGTAGCGCTTTTTCAGCACGTTGGCTTCGTAGCCCGGTAATCCAATCTCTCGTTGAAAGTTGGTTACGTCATTGACGTAGTCGGTCCCGTTGACCCTATAGGAATAGACGCTCAAGGGTAACCAGGCCGGATCTCTGCCGATATTCGTCCTGACAAGAATCGATCTGCGCACCACCCCAGTAGCAGTGGGCCACCCACGTGCTTCGGTCGCTTTCATATAGTTGGGGAGGTCCAGAGTCGCTGAAATTGCAATAGCCATGACCAACAACAAAACTGCGGCTGGAATACGCATAAGGCGCTTGATCCGCGTCTTGAAAGGGCTTGCCACAGTGTCTTGGGTGAGTACGGTCTCCGTCATACGAGTAAAATAGATCTCGAGAATAATGGGCAGCGTAACATGATTAAAACGCTTTCGCGAATGCTTATATCTTTAGTGTGCGCATTTTTCGTTGCCATTAATCCTTGTTTTGCTGATGAAAACGAAGAGAATTACAGATTATGGGAAAAGGATAACGCTGCCGCCTCTAAAGCGTACGATGACGGACGATATTCGGAAGCTCTTTCTCTTTATCAGACTGCGCTGGGGCATGCCGAAAAAATAACGTATGGGGGCCCGAGGGGCATTTCATATTATGGCATGGCAAAAACCTATCACAAAGATCGAAAGCTAACCGAAGCAGAGGATTACTACAAAAAGGCTCTGGATGTTTTCGAGGGTTCCGGTCGCCGACATGCCCATTTGCTGTCCTGTATCAAAGACTATGCAGGACTCTTGCGGGAACTTGGACGAGACAGTGAGGCGGCGGAACTGGAAAGCCGGTTGAAGCCCTCGCAACAGGGAAATTAGTGCCTCTCTTATCAGGGAAAACCCTCTTTTGATTCGTCGGAAGCGAGGCTATTCTCTAATAACTTACTAGAGCCATGGATCTTCCAGAGCTTAACTCAGTTGGATACAACAGCCGTACGACGCTTTCCCCAGAGCTCTTCGCATTCCGCGATCAGTATTATATTGTGGAGGCGAAGCGTCGCTGCGGCTTGACGCTAGATGAACTCGGCATGGCTTCTCTGCGGCGAGGCGGTGTTGTGTTGCGTATTGCGGGGTGTTTAATGCCAATTTTTTTTGATTCCCGAGTACGGCTGGTCGTTTGATGCAAGGGTGACTTGCCACCTCGATACAGATGTTCCATGACCCTAAGCGATATCGGTTGACTTTACTTCGATAAAGTCGCCGTGTCATCAAGTCGGCTTGACGGCGAGCTGACTTTTCAAGAAAGGTTTTCCCGAAACGACGATATGAGATGGTGTTTTTTTCTTTGAGGAGGTGATGCGATGAAACAACGTTCAATTGTATTTCAAATTCATTAGTATCAAAGACACAAATCAGCGACTGGAAAAGGCAGCTTTCGGCTGCCTTTTCTCTTGGGACAGCCGCTTGCGCAAGCAATTGCTGACCTTTTAGATGAAGGCACAGGCACTCTCTGCATGGCGGAGCGTGCCACGCTAAAGAGGAAGAAGATCCACGTTGAAAGCTGCGTTGCCGGAGAACTGGCACAATTTCTAAGTGCATTGAATGATTCCAAAGGTAGTGGCATGTAGATCCTAAAAGACGCTTTTCATTCTTAGAAAACACTTGAAGACTGGCATCGGGACAGTCTCTCTGTGAGCAGAGCTTTCTTCAGTCTGGCAGTCGTATGCAATGTGACGCCTGACCAATGCGTCATCGGTTAAGTCAGAAAGCCTTGCATTAGGCTTGTCGATTGTTCTAAACAAAGTTGATGATTTCAAACACTGCGAATTGATTTGCGTGCTATGTCAATTCTGTCTCACCGGTAGATGTAGGCGAAGTACCTGTCAGGCTAGCGGGAACCAAACCAAGGCCCACGCGTCTGAAGTCGCATACAGCTGCAGCAACCTGAGACTAAATTTTGATTATTCAAGTTGGGAGTAAATATATGAAAAGGAAAGCATTACTGACGGCGTTAGCTGCACTGAGCATAACTGCCGCACTGCCAGCAGCCGCACAGAGCCCCTGGGACTACCAGCGTGATGCAGTCAGGTTTCAAGGTGGCGTGGGCGGTGACTACAACACTGTGCTCAACAATATGAGATCGGGTATGAGCAATATCTCCGGTCAGATCAATAGCCAGGTCGCAGCAGGACAGATGAGTGGAGCGCAAGCATCCATGCTGATGTCGCAACTCCGGAATCTGGAAGATATGGTGATGTCGATGGGCTCGGATCGTGTGTTCTCGACTGGAGAAGTGCAACAGATGTTGGCTAACTTCAACGCCTTGAGTGCGCAGGTATCCAATACCAACTCTATTGCGATTCCACCGCTCAATGGAGCATACGGTTACAACAATTTCGGCTACCCTGCTGTCACGTTCCGAGATTACAATTCAGTAGATCTCTACAGGCAGCAATTGCTGAATCAGATCAATGCCGCTCGCCTATCCGATGCACAGCGCAGAACGTTCCGCAATGAGTACAACTCGATAGCGCCGTACCTGAACCGCCGCTATATCTCCGGCAACTACAACAACAACCAGTATGTCCGGAAGATGATCCGACTCAACGAGCGGCTGCGAGATAATTTGAGGGTTGCTGATCGTCACCACAGGTGGTATTAGAACCACTTCTGGTGTGGTGAAAGCGACGCGTCACTTATAGTGTAGATGGATCGATAGCGGCACAGTCTCATGGCTGTGCCGTCTTCGTTTTGATTGAAGTTCTGCTGATCAGTCTCGATATCGATAAGCTAAGCGCGGAGCAGCGGTATGAAGAGCTTCAGCTGGTGGCTAGACGGTCAATCCAGAGTTAGATGCGTTCGCACAAGCCAGAGGTCGGGGAAACACTTTTTCATCAGCGTAGAGCGCAGATATGCGACTCCATCACTGCCGCCACTGCCGCGTTTAAATCCAATAATTCGCTCGACTACAACCACATGGTGATTGCGCCAGAGCAAAATCAATTCGTCGAGATCGAGCAACCGCTCCGCTAAATCGTGCAGATCGAGGTATTTGTCGGGCTGATCGTAGAGCTTCTTAAGCTCGAGAAGGCGAGCCTCTTGGTCTGGATCGTCTTCTCCCGTTGGTGCACCGCCACGTCGGTTACGGGGGAGTTGGAAGCCTTGACGTTCCAACATCCGGTAGAAAACCTCTTCCAGCGACGGTTCATCGAACCGCCGTTGTAGTGTTGCTGTGCTTTCTTTGTCTTGTTTAAAATTGTCGAGAAGGCGCTGCTCTCTTAATCCGGCAAGAAATTCGATCTCTCGGAATTGACTCGATTGAAATCCGCTGGCCGGATTCAATTTGTTCCTGAATCCGAGAAAGTCTTTTGGCGACATGGTTTCCAAAATGTGAATCTGATTGACCAGCACTCTCATAATTTGCACGATGCGTCGCATATAAAAGGTGGCGCGTCGAGGATTGTCGTTGTTCATCAATTCCACGATCGTGTCTAGCTCATGCAAGATCAGTTTGAACCAGAGTTCGTAGGTCTGGTGAATGATGATGAACAGCGGTTCGTCGTGATGAGCCGGATCCGATTTGCAGATCTGCAGTTGTTTTAACTGCTCGACCATCAGATAACTGTTGTACGTCAGAGAAGAGTGTCCACTACCGTATCCGGAATCACTGTCCTTTGCGGTGTCTTCCGAGGTATTGCTGGTCATTCGAGACGTCCTCCATTCTTAATATCCAGATACAGAATCATCCAGAGCGTTTGCTCTTTTTCTCTTTCTTGCTTTTTTTATCGTTGTGCGGGCTGATGGCATGCGGAGTCATGCCACCATAAAGCGGCAGTACTGCATTGCTGTCCAGTTTCTTCCCAGCGCAGAGTTCAACGAATTCCTGTGGGTTGGACTTGTTGTAGTGATAGGCGAGGGTTGATTGCAAAAGCGCTTTCTCACCCTTTTTCACCAGCGCTTTGTAGGTGATCATATGAGTCTCCATGACGATTTCGTCATTGTTTACTCGAAAAACTTTGAAAGCGCACGGGTAGGAAGTTAGCATCGGACAGGAGACGAAGTATATGTTTCCTTCCTTCTGAACGCTATTTACGGGCACGTGACCGCTCAAAGCCAAACGGACGTAGGGTGATGTGGCAAGTACTTCGCGCACTTCCGCACCATTTACGATGCCATAGTCTCCCGGGTCGTCATAGGGATGCGGCACAATAAGAGGATGGTGGCTGAATATCATGGTGAATTGACTGGGATGCGATTCCAAATCGCTCTTCAGCCAAGTCAATTGATCGCTGGAAACCTGACCCGATTTGGAGTTGGCTTTGGATGTGTCCAGACCGATCAGATGTACGTTGTTGGCGAAGTTGTAGGACCAGTAAGGGACACCATTCTCGAATCCCCGTCCTTTCCAGTCCGGACCGAACATCCTCATCTTCTCGGAGGCGACCGGCGAAGTTAGATCGCTTTCGCCAAGGATAAAATCCCAACGACAGTTGAGCGTTTGCATAACGTCAAGGAATAAGTTCCAGTTTTGCTCGTCTTTTCCCGGGGTTTCAACGTTATCTCCGCCGAACACAACGAAATCTACATTGAGATTATTGATTGTCTTCACTGCATCCTGCAGGAAAAGCTGACTCTCGTTAAACAGGATGTGAGTATCGGCAACGCCTGTGGTCAGATGTACATCACTCACGAATGCGAATGAGAAGGGCTTTACCGGAATGAGACTGGCCCGAGCCGCCTGCGGTAGGCCAAGAACGGCCGTTGCAACAAGCGATGAGATGAACTCACGCCTGGATATTCTGAGGTCGATTCTGGATTGCACCACCTGATTACCGCTACTTTCTGGACGGTTTTTACTTAAGTTCACTGACAAGTCAAGATCGACTTGCTCTTGCGGAAACCACAATTGCAGTAGTTTACTTGAATTCCAGAGGGAGTTTTTTAAACTGGACTACATAGTGTCGGAGAATGTCAGGAATTACCCTGGGGGTAGGTTTCCACTCTGGAGGTAAAATACGATTATCATTTGCCTGTAGGAATCGGGCAGTCCTATGTTGTTGTTGGCGGACGTCCTAATCAGAGGTGATTAGTCTTGTTTCTTAAACTTTCAATCGCTGCAGCGGCAGCGCTATGTTTTGTCTTAATTCCGGTATCGGCAGGAAACGCTCAGAACGGGATTGGCGTCAAGGTCAGAGATGGTATCACCGTCAGAGATACGAAAAAGGCGAAGATGGAGGCCAACTATTACCTCAACGAAGCTGACAAGCTTAGAGAGGCAGGTCTTCTCGACCAGGCCGTCTTGAAGTATCAAAAAGCCATGCAGGCATTCCCGAATGAGCCTGATACATATAAGCACCTGGGCGGCACATACGCCAAAATGGGAAAACTGCAGGACGCGGAATCGACGCTCAAGATTGGCACCCGCATCGCGCCAAAAGACTGGCTTATGTGGAACAACTACGCTGTGGTTTTACTCAATCTGAACAAGAATGAGGAGTGCAAAGCCGCCATCAAACACGCGCTTGCCCTCAACCCTGCGACTGACAAGGCTGAAGAGCTCAAGGTCACTTTGAAGCAGCTCGAAGGAAAGAAGTCTCAATAACAAAGCCTCAATAACAAAGCAATGAAAAGACTGCTATAAGGGTACAGCTACTGGCCCGCGGCGAAACTCCAGGAAGATAGCAGCTTCTTTCATCCTTGAGAAAACTCGCGGAAGAGCGCAGCTACTGGGACCGCCGACGTCTCGTCGGCACCGAACATGCCCGTTCGCGGTCTTTATTGAAATATGAAACTCTTCGGCCGTTCTCTACCGATGTATCAGGTCGAGGATCTCGCGGCGGGCTTCACGGTCAACGTTGAGAATCCCTCGTGCGGCCATCGTTGTCGTCAGGCTTCCGGCCTTTTTTACGCCTCGGATCGACATGCAGAGGTGTTCAGCTTCCAGAATAACGAGAGCTCCTCGAGGTGTAAGCGCCTTTACGAGTGCGTCTGCAATCTGGGCGGTCATGCGCTCTTGCACTTGAAGGCGGCGGGCTGCGAGTTCTACTACCCGGGCCAATTTCGAAAGTCCGGTGATGCGACCTTCAGTGGGAAGGTAGGCCAAATGAGCCTTCCCGATAAAAGGCACGAGGTGATGCTCGCATATCGTAGCGAACGGAATATTCTTTACGATGACCGGATCATCGGTGCCTTCCTCGAAATAGCAGGTTACCTCTGAGGCCGGATCGATGTGCGTTCCATATAGGAGCTCTCGATACATACGTGCCACACGAGACGGAGTGTCTAGCAATCCCGACCGGTTAACGTCTTCGCCAACAGCTTCAAGGATGAGCCGGACTCCTTGAGTCAGCTTTTCCATGTCCATAGTGCCAGGGTTGGTTACATCTAGACCGTCAGAATGAGCCGGAGGCTCGCTCGGTTCAAACGAAACTGTGGTCGTCATTCCATTGGAGCGGGTAGCAGAGCGCTTCGCCTCTTGGAACGATCCTGTAGGTGTATGCCGGTGAGCCATATCTCGGAGTCTCCTGAATGAAGCGTTGATCCGCTTACATCATGCTTCTCGACTGTCTGGACCATTCTGGTGAGGACTGAACGGTCATCAAGGCGATCTTAAATTACTTGTTGTTCTGAACGCAGCAATCGAGTTCCAGAACCAAGCTCGTCGCCCACAGCTACAATTTCTACCACTTCGAAGGTGTCAGTGGCTCAGATCGTTTCAGAGTGGTTAACGCTGTTTCTACAACTTGGCAATAATCCTAAAACGTACCAGGCATAAGGAAAGTCCAGGCTAAATTAGCAAGGCAGTCCACCATCGATATCGCGAAAACGCCCTCCATATTCAGTCTGCTTAACGCGAAATAATACTGCCTTAGGAGATTTTAAGTCCTTGCCGTTCATGTCACGCGTGAAAATCCCGGCTTCCCATGATGTTTCTAACGGATATATACGCTCAAATTCGCGCTAGAGCTAGGTATACTGTGTACGCCTTGTATCAGGCCGCTTCAGGTTGTGTGACGCGAATGATTATCGAGAGGATATAGGAATGACCACCGCGACTGTAATTAACGGATTAGACATCAACGAGATAAAAGAGCTTATTCCGCATCGTTATCCATTTCTCCTGGTCGATCGAGTCACGTACGCAGAGCCAGGATTGAAAGCGAAAGGCTACAAAAACGTAACTGCCAATGAGCAATTCTTCGAAGGACACTTCCCATTCAAGCCCATCATGCCTGGCGTCTTGATGGTCGAAGCGCTGGCGCAACTTGCTTGTATCACTATTCTTCTAAAAGATGAGTATCGAAACAGCCTCGGGGTTTTTACCGGCATTGACGGCTTCAAATTCCGCGCGATGGTGGAGCCCGGTGACAGGCTTGATATGGAAGTTGAGCTACTCAAAATGAAAGGACCGGTAGGCAAAGTCAGAGGCATCGCTCGTGTGGGCGACAAGATTGCTTGCGAAGGTGAAATCTCATTCTCCATCCTCGATAAGGACAAAGTCAAATCGTTCAAGAAATAGGCGGCAACAGCCGTCTTCGTTAATCGATATCCCGAATATAGGTAAATGATCCCATGAGCATCCATCCATCTGCCATCATCAGCGATGGCGCCATCATTCACGATAGCGCCGTAGTCGGACCCGGAGTTGTGATCGGTCCTAACGTCAAAATCGGCAAAGGAACTAAGATTGGCCCGCATGCCATTATCGACGGACACACTGAAATCGGAGAAGACTGCAATATCTTCGCTGGTGCCAGCATAGGATTGGAACCGCAAGATCTGAGTTATACGAATGAGCCCACAGGTGTGAAGATCGGTAATCGATGCACGATTCGCGAGTATGTCACGATTCACCGTGCCACCAAAGAAGGTTTCACGATTGTCGGAGATGAATGCTTCTTGATGAATTACGTGCACCTCGCGCACAATTGCCAGATCGGCAAGGGTGTGATTATGGCTAATGCTGCCAGCCTCGCAGGCTACGTGCACGTTGGTGACTACACTGTCATGTCCGGCTTTGTAATCATGCACCAGCACATTCGTATCGGTCGATTCTGTATGTTGAGCGGTATGACCGGCAGCCGTGTCGATTTGCCGCCATTCACGACCCTGGATGGACGTCCTGCAATGGTTCGAGGAATCAACGCTCTTGGACTCAAGCGTGGCAAGGTGCCACCAGAGGTGAGGACAGCGATCAAGGAAGCCTATCGCCTTATCTATAGATCCGGGCTCAACAGCACCAATGCGCTGGCTCGTGTCGAGGAAGAAATTCAACCGTATCCAGAAGTTAAGGAGATTGTGGAGTTTTTCCGCACGACCAAACGAGGAGTTGCACTCTCGCTTGCCGATGCAGAATCCGATGGAGAGGGCGGCGGCGTAGCAACGGCCACTCGCGATCATGGCGTGCTGACCGAAAGTGGGGCAAGCTCGTTTTAACTTGCAACAGAGCGGCGAAGACGGCCTGATGGTAAATTAAAGGCAGTGTCTTACTGGAATCCACAACGTGACATCTGAAGTTACCGATCAGGCTGAAGGTACGGTCCACCACGGCTATGCCTCTGTTTTGCGCAATCCGCAATTCATGAGCCTTTGGATTGCGCAGGTCTTCTCGCAATTTGCTGATCGGGCTGTCTTCGTATTGTTTGTCGCGCTGCTGACAACGGTGCAGCACTCTACAATTGCCGGCCATTATGTCGGGGCCGCCCAAATTACAAGCTTCTTGTATGTCGCTTTCACTATTCCGGCTATCATTCTGAGCCCTATCGCCGGCGTATATGTAGATAGATGGTCCAACAAGGCCGTACTTGTCGGGTCCAACATTGCTCGCGCGTTTTTCGTCGCTCTTATAACCTGGTCGCTGATTCAACGATCGCCCGTTGCGGCGCTCACGCTCGCTTTTTTGCTATCGATCGGTAGTCAGTTCTTCGCCCCGGCGGAGGCTGCAGCAATTCCTCGACTAGTGAAGAAAGAGGATCTTTATAGCGCTAACTCCTTGTTCTTCACCACTATGATGATTGCTCTGGGTTTCGGTTTTGCAATTGGAGATCCAATTATTCAGTCCAGTGGAATCGGAAAAGCTCCCTACGCGGTGGCTGTCGGCTTCCTGATTGCGGCAATTCTCTTGATGTTTGTTCCAGACAGCAAACCCAAGCCCGTCAAAGAAGAGCAGGAACCCTGGTGGGAGGAGCTGCGTTTTGGTCTTGCATATATCGCCACCAGCCGCACGGTCTTTCGAGCAATCTTCAAGATAACGATTCTGTTCAGCACCATAATCACACTCAACATCATTGCCGTTGGGCTCTCCGAGCAGGTGCTGGATCTCAAGCCACAACAGTTTGGATATGTCGTGGCGGCCGCGGGCTTTGGCATGGGATTGGGCAACTTCTTCGTTGCTCAATATGGTCAGAAGTGGAAACCGACAATCCTTGCCTATAAAGGTTTTATCTCGCTTGGATTTTTTATGAGTGTGCTTGGCAGTCTGGGCTTCATCAAGACTCTTGGACCTCAATATCTTGGGCTGCCGAACTTTTCATTCCAGGGTGTTATGCTCGCGGTGCCTCTCGTGATTGCAGCGCTTGTGGGTAGCTCCTGTGCGATGGTTGCCGTGCCGACCTACGCGGCGCTTCAGGCGGCGGTACCCGAAGAGCTTCGAGGCAAGGTTTTTGGTGCCCAAAACACTGCTATGTCTTTTGCCTCTACGATTCCTGTCATTCTTGTTGGTGTAGCCGCAGACAACCTTCCAGGCGGTGTCTCGACCACTTTGTTCGTGATTGGACTGCCGACTTTGCTTGCTGGATTTCACTTCCTGTTCGAGGAATTGAAATTCGAAAAGCAGATTCTTCGCGAAGAAGCGAGTGCAGAAGCGAACGCAGTGTCATAGCTGAGACTCACAGCCGGATCGTCCTTTGGAAGAACTCGCCCCTTCTTTGGTAGTCAGGCGCGTGGTGCGACAAAGGGTATTAGCGAGCCTTCCCAAAAAGGCAAGAGATGCTGGAAATTTGACTCACTTCTATATGATGTCAATGAGTAGCGGTACTTCTCGAATTGACTCAGTTATTGTGGAAATTCATTAGCCAGGCTGATAATTGCTTTTCGGGCCCACCTTCATGTAGCTATCTCGAGATCCGAAATGCCGAGCGCCGGACAGAGCGGGTTGTGCACCGTCATATCTGCAGACCGGATGTCAAAAACTGACAAGGGCTGGCAAAGAGCTATTGCGTGCATGTCATATCGAGACTCCAGATGTCGAGACATGGCAGGAGCTGGCGGGTTTCGTCGTAGCTCGAGCGCGTCTTCGCAAAGTCAGCTCCAGCCTGATTACGGGCATTCCACTTGGAAAAGGTGCCCTTGACGGAGCGAAAACCTAAACCTCGGGAGAATCGCGGTCACTTATTCAAGAGTTTGTAAAGATGCGCCGGTTTTTGCATAAAGCGTCTTAAAATCAAAAAATGTTTCAACCGTTCTCACATCCATATCTCTAAACTGTATGTGAGCTCAGTAATGTCGGTCAGTTATGCGTAACAGAATCATTCTAATTTCCATCGCATTTGCGGTGTGGGCAGGCCTTAAGGCTGTTGACAATTTGGTCACAGGCCCCGAACTGCTATTCCTCTTGGCCGGCTTGCTGGCGATGATGATTTCTCACAGCGTCTGGCTCTTTGGCGCTCAAGATGAATGGCAACGCAAGGCCAGGCGGTATGTCAGGACCCAGGTTCGCAAACAGGTCCCGAGTGTTCGCAAGCTCTTGAAATCGAAGTCCGCGAAGGACACCGAAGACGCCGAATGGAACCCCTGGGTGGACATATTTATTTCGGCGAAGAATGAAGGTCGGGTTATCGCCACAACGGTCCGGCAGCTTTTTGACCTTGACTACGATCAGTTTTATGTGTGGGTCATCGATGACTGCTCGGACGACAACATGCCCGAGGTCTTGAATGAGCTCCGCAAGGAGTATCCGCGGTTGCGTGTAGTGACAAGGACCCCTGGTTCGTATCCAGGTAAGTCGGCTGCGCTCAACGATGCATTGCCCCTTTCCAAGGGGGAAGTTATCGCTGTTTTTGACGCTGATGCGTACGTCGCTCCGGACTTTCTCAAGAAGATTTTGCCTTTGCTCGCCCCCGAGCATGTCGGAGCAGTGCAGGCGCAGAAGAGAATCTACGAGCGTCAAACCGATTGGTTACCTCGCTTCCAGGATACGGAGTATGCGCTGGATTCATATTTTCAGGTCGGTCGTGACATTATTGGCGGTGCCGTCGAATTACGCGGCAACGGCGAGTTGATTAAGCGAAATGCGCTAATCGACGTAGGCGGCTGGACCAACAAAGCAATTACGGATGACCTGGACTTGAGCATGAAGCTTATGATCAATAACTGGGGCATTCGTTTCTCACCAGATGCGGTGGTATGGGAAGAGGGTGTGACGACCGGCAAAGCTCTTATGCGGCAGCGTCGGCGTTGGGCTGAAGGCAGTATTCGCAGATATCTCGATTACATCTTCCCTCTCAACTCTCCGACCCGTTTGTCGCTCGTTGAGCGGCTCGATACGCTGGTTTTCACAGTTTATTTTCTGGTCCCTGCAGTTGTATTCCTTGAATTTACTTCGGACGTGATTCGATTTATGACCGGGGTTCCAACGTACGGAAGCTTCCTGGCTCTCGGATATTTCCTCGTTCTGTGGGTCACTCAGATCGACTTCTTTATTTCGGTCCGCATCTATCGTGACATGCCACCATTGAAAGCCTTTTTCCACACGATTGCAGTCACGCTGTATGTATATGGGCACTGGGTGCCCTGCATACTCGTCTCATTTGCGCAAATTCTGTTTGGCAAGCAAGTGTCGACCTGGCACAGAACAGAGCATGTTGGCCAGCACACGCCGTCTAACGTTTAGACTGACCCCTATTCAAACGACAAAATAAACGCCAGTTGTGTTGCGTCTCTCCGCCTACGTTGCACCGCCACACTAAACTCTTGTGTCCCCATGCCACCCCTGGTCGGATGTTACGAGTCTTTTGGGCACAATTGGGAACCACGAACCATTGCGCAATCCGCAACACAAACTAGAGCGCGAACCGCAAGGGCAAATCCAAAGCAAACCGCAAGGGCAAACCGCAAGGGCAAACCGCAACAGCTTGTCCAGCTAGTGAGCCTTGCCAAGCCTCTGAACGCCGAAAACGCAAGGTCGGAATACGTTCGTATTCCGTGGACGGCATATCGATGTCGCGACTCAGGTAAGTAGTCCGTGGACGGCATAAAAGGGGACTGCAAAATAGTGCATTGAAGGAATATCGATGGCGCCACTCAGGTAAGTATTCCGTGGCGGCATAAAAAGGGACTGCAAAATAGTGCCTCGAAGGAATTTCGATGTCGCCACTCAGGTTTCGTACGACACGCGAGTTTCAGACGAGCAGAGGTGCTATGGTGGCTGTTTTAACAACAAGATTTCGGCAAACTGCAACATATATAGGTATCGTTGCTGGTGCCTATACGACGTCGAATTTCAAGATTTCGGTCGACGTAGTACTTGCGGCGCGAAGTCAGGCGCACCGTAATTAGTGGCAATGGATTAGATGTTATCAGCAATCTGCCCGAAGTGACTATGGAAAAAACAGGTCAGGAGCCGATTGCTGCTGACTTACACTAGTTTCGCAACGTTCGCTCCCAATTAAACTTCGTTGACTGCAACCATCGTTGTTGTGACTCAGATCTCCTTCTTCAAATTCGCTTCAGCAAAAAGACTGAAAAGCATCACTTGGCAATGGCAGTGTTCGTCGAGATACCGATAGATTTTGTCGATATTCAGATAAAAATTTTGTACGAATTAATTCTGTGTCTCACAAAGTGTCAGTTGACATCGTGATATTGGTGCTTGGCATCACCGGTAGGGTCACTAAATTTTGTTTGTATGCCCTATCCTGACATTCCGTTGTATGTATCGCTGGGGTGCGATAGACATACCACTTGGAAAGCTTCAAAAAGCAAACAAACATTTTACAAGTGCGAAAAATGGCTGAATGGCTGCGAGTGTGGGGGTTGATGTGTCGTGAATGCAAAATTCGGATAAGTGAATATGGACCTGTAGAATAAAATGGGTACAATTGGTTTTGGTCTCGGGCCGAGTGGTCCCAAGAAATGAATCCTTTACTAGTAGATGGAGAAGTGCATGTTCAAGAAGATCGCGTCCTCTTTTTTAATTGCCTCGGCTCTAGTTGGCACGATGGCAGCACCGTCCCATGCCGATGACAGCACATTCCAGACGATCGTTTTCTTCCCAGTAAGAGTACTCGGATCTGGCGTAGGCACCGTTGTCGGAGTACCGCTAGGAGTAGCGAAGGACGGCACACAAGGCTATATCAAGGCGACCAAATGGGTAGCCGGCAAAATGGGCGATGAAGACGGCAAATATCATCAAATCTTCGGTGGTATCGTCGGTGGTCCGTTTGGATTTGCTGGTGGTGGCGCATATGGTGTATTTGATGGTGGTTGGCACGGTATGAAGACCGGTTATGAACAACCATTCAGCAAAGACGCATTCACATTCAAAGACGAATAGAATAGTTCTAGAAGTAACTCCGTGATTATTAGGACGTGCTAAATCACTCCTAAAACGTGAATTCAGGTGGAGATAGTATGAAAAACAAGGTACTTGCTTTAGTTGCAGCATCCGCAATAGCGATTAGCACGATGGCGCCTGCGATGGCCGCTGACGACACGCCGCTAGGATCGGTCGGAGCCCTTATGGGAGCCACCTCTGCTGTGATCGTTGACGTTCCCGAGGGTATCCTCTGGCATTCTCTGTGGAACTGCCCGCTCAAGACGACCCAATACCTGGCAGAAGCCTTTGGTGATTCCAATGGTCTCGGTCAGAATTTGGTAGGCGGAGCCCTCGGAATCCCAGCCGGATTTCTCTGGGGTATCCCTTACGGCGCTATCGCTGGCGGACGTCATGGTATGACCGTCGGTTGGGACAAGCCGTTCAGCACCGAGTCCTACTTGGTCATGGGCGACGAAAAATAGTTAGCATATTAATGTTGTGATGTCGGGGGAAGCCAAGCTCCTGGCATCATCTGGAGAGTGGGGGAAAAATGACAAAGAAAACTCTAGGTCGAATGACGCTCGCAGCAATGTTATTCGCATCTGCTGTGGCTCCGGCAATGGCGTTGGATTATGAAGCTAAGCCAATCATGTGGTGCTTGCAGGCTCCGTTCAGGACCGCAGGCGCAGTGAGCGGTGCTCTCGTATCCGGCGGCGTTAGCGGACCGATTGATGACAGTTACCATTGGTTCCTTGGCGGTACCAAGCACGTTGCCGGCAAGTTCGGCGATGAAGAGGGTGCTGGCCAGATTGCTGCCGCTGTACCGATCGGTGGTTCGGTCGGTCTCGTGGTCGGTGGCGCCCACGGTGTCTATCGTGGCCTGGGTCACGGATGGAAGAAAGGTTGGGAAAAACCTTTCAGCCGCTGGTCTTTTATCACTATGGAAGAAAGATAAATTGGCGGTCTGAGGTTTTTGTTCTAGGAAAGATGGTGAAAAGAAATGCGTAAAAAAGCACTATTGATGATGCTCGTTCTCGCGGGTCTCACCACTGGTTTGGCAACGCCCAGCTTTGCTTATCCAGAGAGACCAGAGTCGGCTCGAGTTTATTACGAACTTTGGTACTTCCCCATGAGACTTATCAGCATGGGTGTGACGACGTTGTGGGATGTCCCCACGGCTACGTTCACTGACGGCGTCAAAGGCGCTATCGGTGGTACCAAGATGGTTGCCCGCAACCTCGGCAAAGAAGACGGCGCTTATGAAACAGTCGCCGGTGCTCTCGTCGGTGGACCTGTAGGTTTGGTAGCCGGTGGACTCTACGGCGGTCTGATTCATGGACCTTCGTATGGTGTTTACCATGGCTTCGTCGGTTATCCGAGCCCTCACAGTGGCAGCCATAGCATGATATTTCAGGGCAAAGGCTTCGTAGTTCCCTACGACGACAACTACTAAGCTGTAGTCCGACCTAGAGATACTTGGCTCTTAATACAGGATAAGCGTTGACCGCTGGTCGCGCTTATCCTGTTGTTTTTTTTTCGGTTGCTCACGGTGGGCAGAGGTCCCTTTCAGCGAGAATCTCGTCCTGCCGACTTCACGGTGGATAGAAGTTCCTTCGGTACTGAATTCGGGATTTGCTGGTTTCGTTCGCAAGATTGCTTACGAGTGTTTAAATTCTTCCTCGGTAACGCTGACTTCGCCTTTCGATCGGATATCCTCGTTCAAGCGCTTGGAGCCCTCGAGCGTTTTATCAGAAGCTTTGTGGTGGGCAGAAATTGCAAATGCGGCTGGTAAATTTTTCGCTTTCTCGAAATCCTTTGCTTAAACCATATAAGTAAGAGGGCATAGTAAATTCAGACTGGACCAAGGAATCCGTTGAATGGAGATCGCACGAGACCGCCGAACCGGAACGAAGAGAATTGGCGAGCTTCTGGTAGCTGCCGGCGTGATACGCCAGGAAGTGCTAGCGGAGGCTTTGCAGATCGCGAAAAAATCAAGCACGCCAGTGGGGCGCGTGCTTCTCACTATTGGAGAACTTAGCGAGCGCGATTTGCTTGCCGCAATCGAGGTGCAGGCGATGCTTCGCGAAAACCTCATCTCTAATGAGTTCGCTATTCGAGCGCTGTCAGTTGCCATAACCGGTAAATTGCCTTTAGAGGAAGCTTTCAGACGTCTCGGATTCAAGGCGCCGGCCGATCGCGAAGTTATAGCAACCGGCGAGCTAGGAGAACTCTTGATCGCGGCAGGAGTAATAACACAACCGATTCTGGAAGAATGCTTGCGACAGAGCGAAGAAAACAACCTTCCTTTAGGTCGATGTCTTGTCTTAGCCAGAGCAGTATCGTCCAACCTTTTAACCTCGGCACTGACTGCGCAAGTGCTGGTTCGTGATGGAAAGATTACTTACGACCAGGCAATCGCAGGATTACAGGCCGCCTTCCGAAAGACTCAGACAATCGAGCAATCGCTCTCGGAAACTGGAGCTTTACGCGCACCTCAAGACGAGAAAACAGTTAAGGTTGGCGATCTCCTACACAAAGCCGGACTTTTGTCTGAGAGTGACAAGGTGTCGGCTATCGAAAAAGGTTTGGTGGAAAACACACCAGTCGGTCAAATTCTTGTTCAAGCCGGAATGATTAGCCCAAGCGTCCTTGATGAAACCTTGAAGCTTCAGCGACTTGTCAATGAAGGCAAGATCATCGTTCTACAAGCTGCCGAAATCCTGCGTCAGGCCAACAGCAGGGGCGTTCCGATCGAAGTAATTATGAGCGAGAGAAACACTAAGAGTCACGAGGCGGAGAACATCAATCGGCTCATGCCGTTGATTCGAAAGGCTGATCTACTCGGCGCTCAAGAGCTTCAACGGGCTGAAGCGCTGGCGCGAGATCTGAAAATGACGCTTGGCGAGGTCATTATCTCGAAAGACATGCTCAATGCCAAAATTGTCGAAGCATGCAATCAGGCGAAAAAACTTATTGAAGACGGCATCGTCACAGAGAAGCACGCGATCAAAGTTCTAGCATTTTGCAAAAAGTCGGGAGCGATGTTCGCCGATGCGTTGAAGTCGGTTCCCGCCGATATCGAAATCGATGACCATGAAGAAGCCGAAGAAGAGGGCGACAACAAAGGCTTCCTAGGTGGAATTTTCGGAATGTTCAAGAAGAAGTGATGTCTGAATTTTAGGTAAAAGCAGTGGTGCGAGCAAAGTGACGATCGATGCGGAGATTATGCCTGCCTGGGCTCGCGAATGGCGCTCCTCGACTTTGTAGACTTGTTTGACTGTCGGTGTGGCAAAAACACGGAGCTGGTCTCTTTGGCGATGTATATTGCATTCGCCACACTAGGACCATGTTCTGCAGAATGATCCATTTCACTTGGCTTTAGATTCCTGGATTGCCGTAAGTAGTTTTTGGCTGTAGTGTCCACTGGGCTCAAGTAAGGCGCATTCCTTTGCGTCGCGTTGGGCTTCTTCTCTGCGACCCAGTCCGAGATTCGCCTTTCCGCGTATGTAACGTTGATAAATCGGCATCGTGTAAGTCCATGAGTTGTTATGAAACGCTTGATGCTGGGTTGGTGCGGTTTTGATTGAAAGCTCAATGTTGTCCAGGGCAAGCTGGTATTCATTGGTATTGATGTAGCACTCAGCAAGGTGAAGATAGATCAGAGTTTGCTCTCCATGTTTTAGATGAGAAGCCCTTTCCAGGCTGAGCGATTTTGTGAGGTCGTTGATTGCCTCCGGATACTTCTTTAGACCAAGCAGTGCTTCGGCCCGTAAAATGTACGACTTGTAATCGTCAGGTTTGAGTTTCATTGCTCGCTCAGCGTCGATAAGCGCCATGTCTGGCTTTTTCAAGTTGTTGTAGTCTTCTGAACGGTGTTTGTAGGCGTAGTATGAAGTCGGGTCGAGTCTAATTGCTCTGTCGAGATCGGCTATTGCTGCCGTGAGATTGTCCTCGCGTTCGTAGAGTTTTGCTCGCTCGACATAGTGACTGGAAACGGTTGGTTCCGAAGAAATCAATTTTGTGAGATCCGCCATGGAGCGGACCGGGAAGCGGACGTTGTAGAGGCAAATCAAGAAAGTTGTGAGTGAAAAGAACAAAATCAACGCGATCTGCAGTACACGCTTGAGTCTAAATTTGCTCGGGACAGGCTTACCAATTGGACGCTTCTTTAGCTTTAGTCTTACTAAATCAGCGAGCAGCTCTTCGCCTGACTGATAGCGATTCTGTGGATCCTTAGCAAGCATTCCTTGAATAACTTTTTTGAAACCAGCTGCAGAGATCTTTTCTTTGAACTCGAATTTGTCATCCGAAACGCGTTGCATAATGCCTTCCAGAGCACTTGCACTAAGAAATGCCGGCGTACCAGTGAGCATCTCATAGGCCAGACATCCGAGGCTGAAGATATCGGAGCGACCATCAACAGTCGCTCCTCGGCATTGTTCTGGGCTCATGTAGAGAACGGTGCCTATCAGTTCGCCAGTTTGGGTCAATTTGTTTTGAGCATTATCGACAAATCCAGCGATGCCAAAGTCGATGATTTTCACCATTTCGCCTAGCTTAGAATCATTGGAAACGATTATGTTGGCCGGCTTGATGTCCCGATGCACCACGTTTTTCTTATGGGCGTATATTAGAGCCTCTACCGCCTGAATGAGGATCGACAGAGCACGATCAGGAGAAAGTTTTTTCTCTTTCTCGATGATGTCCGCCAGGCTAACGCCGTTAGAATACTCTGTCACGATGTAGAAGCGCCGGTTATATGCTCCAAACTCCTTCAATGCAGCAATGGCAGGGTGTGACAGTGAAGACAATGCCAAAGCTTCTCTCTTGAACCGTGCTAACGCGGCTTCCTCTGACACAAGATCCTCGCGAAGAACTTTGATGGCTACCAGATTTCCGAGCGTCAGATTGACGCCCTGATAGACGGTGCTGCTTCCCCCTTCACCGATGAACGACTGTATTTCATACGTCGATATATGTTTGCCAACCAGTGAGGTCGCGCTCTCGTCAATACTTTCTGCGGTTTCAGCCACTACTTGGAGCTCGATACTATCGCTAGACTCTTCGACAATATTCGCAGGTCGAACAGGAATGGGAGAATTTTCTCTGTCCACTACTTACTCTCCAATGCCTTGTTGGGAGGCGCACCAGTAAGAGCAACAATTTCGCGAAGTTTCCTCAGTTTCAATTCTTGGGACGGATTAGACGCAATTCGATCGTCGATCAATTGAAGCGCTTCGGCTGTGCGACCTCCAGAGGCAAGAATTCTTGCTTTGACTTCGAGAGCGCTTAGGGAATCGTGATCATTGACCAGTACTTGCTCTGCGTCGGCCATCGCCTCTTTGACTTTGCCAAGCGCCAAGTTGGCGAATGCTCTATGTTCGTAGCCCTTGGTTGGACTAAAGGAACGCCCAATCTCAATCGCTTGGCTGGCGTCGTCAGCGGACTGCTGGTAGTTTTTTAACTCATAGTTGGCGGCTGCTTTAAGACAGTAGGATTGATACAACGCAACGGGATTTCTGGTCTTATTCAGACTGATTGACTTGTTAGCATTTTCCAGAGCCTCCTTCGCCTGTTTAAGCCTGATCTGCGCTTGCCCTTTCACAAGATAACAAGTTGAAGCTTTGGGAAATCGAGCAATTGCTTGATCGGCCTCAGCGGACGCTTCTTCGTATTGACCTAGTTGGAGCAGGCAGTAGACTATGGAAGTACTTATCAAGCAGTTCTTGGGGATTACTTCCAGACTTCGCGCCTTTCTATAGTCAGCAAGAGCTTCCTCGTATCGCGAACCCACCTCGAAAAATTTAGCCCGCTTCTGGTATGCCCTTGCGCTGTCAGGCTGGCGTGCAATCTCCTGGGTCAATGAAGTTAGAGTATCAGAGCGGTAACTGATCACTCCGTTTGCAAATGCAAGAAGCAGGATCACGTAAATGATAAATGCTGCCCGTTTGTATGTTTTTTTCGAAATTATAAAACTAGGCTTCGGTTGGCTTCCAGCCTCCACCAGTCGAATATCGTCAAGCATCGCTTGAGCACTGGGGTATCGATGCTTCGGATCCTTGTTGAGAGACCTGTGAATTATCTTTTCGAGACCTGGATATCCAGGTGTTGTACAGATTGGTATTGGTTCTTGACTGAGATGTTTCAGAAGAACATCGACTGTTCCTGTCCCAGAAAAAGGGGGAGAACCTGATAGCATCTCATATGCCAAGCATCCTAAGGAGTAGATGTCGCTTCGCTGGTCGGTCGTTTGTCCACGCACTTGCTCCGGACTCATGTAATTCGGCGTGCCAAATATTTCTCCGGCCTCTGTGATAGTGACTTTGTCAGATTCGAGCATTTTGGCGATTCCGAAGTCGACGATCTTGACCTCTTCTTCGCCGCTACTGGAGCGCGAAATCATAATATTGCTCGGCTTGATATCCCTATGAACGATTTTGTTCGTGTGGGCATATTCCAAACCCTGCAAGATTTCTTTCATGATCTTCAATGCTCGTGCGGGCTCTAAAGAACCTGATTCTGCAAGGATAGTGGAAAGGGGTTTTCCATCAACATATTCCAACACGCTGAATGGACGCTCATTGTGAATGCCGAAATGAGCGAGCCCAGCTATATTGGGATGATGAAGACCGACAGCGACCTGAGCCTCTCGAGTGAAACGAAGCATCGCTTTTCGATCTAATTTCTTTCTTGCCGCAAGCAATTTTATTGCGAAAGTCGTATCAAGATGTAGATGTCTAGCCTTATACACGCAACCGTTGTTGCCTGATCCAAGCCTGGACTCTATCCTATAGTGCTCGCCGAGAACAGTGTCGATCAGCGGATCTAACTCTGGACTTGTTTCTTCCTCAGCCGAAACGAACCAGTTATCGAGACCTGGCTCCACTGTCGGAGACTGCAGGAGTTCTGGAGTCGGCTTTGCAGTAGCAAAATGTTTTGGAGATTCTGGATCATTACGCATTGGGAATGCTCGACTCTGCAAGTAGGACTCTCTACCGGAGTATATACCCGGTTGGGTGCTCTACATCGCCTGGTGCCCATTTTCGCACTCGTTGAGCGAATCCCGAACCTCTGGATTTTAACTAGTCACTGCGCTTTGCTCCTGGCGGCAGGGTTTAGTTGCCGGATGCTTCCAGTCCCACACGAAGAGGTGGCAGCTTTTCTCCAAGGTTGGACATTGTCTGATAGACGAAAGCAGCCACGTCAGCTCTTGTGGCCAGCTCGCTGGAGCGGATCGCGTTGGGATTCGGATAGCTGACTAGCACGCCGGCATTTGCTGCTTTGGCAACACTTGGAAGCGCCCAGGTGGGAACCGAGGAAGCATCGACGAAGCGACTCATGACTGAGGTATCTGCATTTGCGTTCTGTAGCGCTTTCGCTACGATTACGAGCGCTTGTGTCCTCGTTACCTGATCTTCCGGTCTGTAAGTACCGTCAGGAAATCCGGTGACGAGACCTGCATCTGAGCACTGGTTGATTACTGTATGCGCCCAGTATTTTTGAGGAACGTCTTTGAAGTTAGCACTTCGTCCGGCCGCAGGCAGATTCAACGCACGCACCACAATCGCTGCAAACTGCGCTCTTGTAATGAAATTATTCGGTTTGAATGTGCCGTCTGGAAAACCGCCGATGGTGCCTCGCTTACTCAACACTGCAATGTACTGCTCCGCCCAATGACCTTGCGTATCCGCAGGCGCACCCGTGGTGTCGATCTTCGTTCCTTTCGAAAGCGCTCGGGCGATGTCGGAATCAAGCCGGTCATAGTCTCGTGCTAGCGTCATAGTTTCCCAGTCGCTCAGTCCATTGTCCGATGTTTTGAACGATCTTGACATCTCGGCGATTCGAGCTAACTCATCTTCAAATTCTTTTCGTTGGTCGTCAGCGATCAAGCCTGATTTCGCTGCATCTGAAAGGCGCGAA
This sequence comes from uncultured Candidatus Obscuribacterales bacterium, assembly GCA_964418155.1. Classification (GTDB taxonomy): domain Bacteria; phylum Cyanobacteriota; class Vampirovibrionia; order Obscuribacterales; family Obscuribacteraceae; genus JADYXR01. The sequence goes on from CAYQKX010000002.1 coordinate 465,179, forward strand.
TTGATCGCGTTCAACTTCGCGGTGACATCAGGTAGCGCCGTGAATGTGCCGTCGAGTCTTCGCGAAAGCGTGTCATATTCTCGATTGAGAGCCATCACTTCTTGGTCGCTTAGTCCTCCTTCAGAGCTCTTGAATGTGGCTTCCAGTTGCCCGATTCGATCGAGTTCGGATTTGAGGTCTTCAGCGACTTCAGGTTTTACTCTAGAGGAAGCTATGCCTTCATTGATCTTCCTGACGATGTCTCCTTTTTTTGTCTCCACGTTGGGTAGCGGAGTGACCGCTTTACCCAAGTCAGAGTTGAACCTGTCGATATCTGATGCCAACGTGAGAGTTTCGCTGTCATCGAGTCGTCCGTCTTGTTGCATGTAGCTCTGACGAGAATCGATCCGGTCGAGAGATGTACGCAAGTCTCTTGCATTGTCTGCGCTCAGACGTCCAGAGTTTTGCGCATCGGTAAATCGTCGGCGAGCATCGGAGATCATTTGATTGATGCCACCTTGCGGTGCAGTCGTAGTGCTACTCTGCGCATAGCTCTCCAGCTTGGTTTTGAGCTTATCCAGATCGCGACCGAGAGTTAGTGTTTCTGTATCTGACAGTACACCATCAGTTCGGTAGCCGGCTTCCACCGATGCAATGCGATCGAATTCTTGCTTGAGTTCGAACACCTGTTGCGAGGTCAATTTGCCATTGGTGAAGGCATCGCCTAACATCTTCTCCAGCGTCTGCTGCCGTGCGTCGATCCCTGGCGCCTGACTGTACACGGGTTGGAAACGATCCAGTTTTCCTGAAAGGCGTTCCAGCTCCAATGCAATATTGAGTGATTCGTTGGTATCAAGAACACCGTCGTTTTGTCGGAAGGCATTCTCGCGTGTTTCAATTCGACTGAGATCCTGCGCGTATTCATCGGCTTCGAGAGTGGTGATCTTTCCTTCGCTTTTGAGTGAGGAAATACGATTTTGTACTTCCAACTTTTTCGTTTGCACTGAGTCAGTGCCGATATTGAGCGGTCTAATTTTGTCGCGGACAGATTTGGTGAGATTATCCAGTTCAACAGAAACCGATGCTAGCTCCGTTGAATTGAGGGCGCCGTCGGCTTTGTAAGACGCTTCCATGTTCTTGACTTTGTCCAGACCGCCAAGGAAGAAGTCGGCTTCACTCTTGGTCAATCGACCCTGAAATAGGGCATCCGATATCTCTCTCGACAGATCCGACTCGCGGGTCGTGAGATTTGTGGACGAAACTGAATCGGTCGGTCGCGGTCCAAGAGCACCATCGATTTGCTTTTGCAAATTGTCTATTTCGAAGACAAGTCTTGCGCGTTCCCATACGGATAATTTCCCGTCAGCTTGGTACTGGGCTTGTGTATCCTTGATTCGATCAAGCTCTTGTTTGAAACTCTCAGATGCTTGTGGTGACAATCGGCCTTGAGCGATCGCGTCTGAAAGCGATCGTTGGATGTTGGTCAGTTTTTCATTGACATTGACAAGAACTTGCGTGAAATTTTGGGTCCAAGCAGGTTGAGCCGCTGCAGGAGAGCTAGACGAGCTGACACCAAGTGTCATCGCCATAGTTATTGCAAGAGCTATTTGGCCGCTACGCTTCATTGGACACACTCCTGAGAACTTCAAAAAACTCAGTCTGGACATGACCCCTGTCATGCCTGACCCTGCCGAAAATGTAGCACACCTGACGCTTCACTGATCGTCCAGAACCTGCTAATCGAAGTGACGAATTGGATAACGCCAATACAGAATTTGAGACACCGGTTCTCGAAGACCATATGTGCGACGCATGATACCGCACCTACAATCCTTATGGAACTGGGCGATCAAATGGGCGACGCATCGCACTAAAGATTTGCGAGGGACGGTTCGTTGAAGAAGATCTGGCAACTCAAATCCGGCGAGCGGGTGCCGGAGCGTAAGCGCAGCAGTTCGCCTGGCATTGTTCCGGCACCAGACCAAATGTACCTGACGCTTTAGGTTCGTCATCCGCGGTTTTTTCGAGGATCAAATCACGAATCATGGCTACGAAGGACGGGTGGACTCCGGCGGTGGCCGCTCGAATCAGATTGATTTTGAGTTCGTCTGCCTTTTCTTTAGCCTGAGTGTCGATGTCGTAAATGACCTCGAGATGATCACTAACAAAACCGATTGGCAGGACAATGACATCGTTGTATCCGCAGGCGGCAACATCTTCAAGATAATCGCAGATATCCGGGCTTAACCAGGGTTGTGACGCTGGTCCGGAGCGGCTCTGATATACGAGTTCCCAATCTTTATGATTAACCGCATCTGATACCAGTCGCGAAGCTTCTCTCAGTTGATTTACATACTGGCATCCGTCCGACATCGACTTCGGAATGCTGTGTGCAGTAAAGATTACTTTTGCTTTGCTTCTTCTCTCTTCCGGCAGTTGTTGAAGTGATTGCAAGAGGTGGTCTGAGTTTGCCTTTATGAAACCTGGGTGGTTGAAGAAGATCCTTAGCTTCTCAACTTCTGGTGCATAGGGACCTACCAGATCGCGAGCTTCTTTTATGTTCTCCAGATACTGCCGACATCCGCTATATGAACCATATGCGGAGGTGACGAACGCGAGCGCGTTACGAATTCCGTCGTCGGCCATTTGTTTGAGAGTGTCGGCGAGGAGAGGATGCCAGTTACGGTTGCCCCAGTAGATCGGAAGTTCCGGTCCTTCAGTTGAAAGAAGCTTTTCCAGCTCCTTGATGAGGAGTCGGTTCTGCTCGTTAATCGGGCTCACTCCGCCGAATTGCTCGTAGTGGCGTGCTACTTCGCGCACTCGTTCTGGCGGAACGTTTTTCCCTTTCAAGACATTGTTGAGAAAAGGAACAACATCATGAGGTCCTTCGGGGCCGCCGAATGACACCACTAGTAATGCGTCGTAATTTGATTCCATAGTCAGGATACCTTAAAGCTGCTCAGCGAAAACACTGGAAAAACATCGAACTCAATTCACCCTTTTTACCAGCCCATCCCAGTATTTGTCGCGGAGACCTTTTTTGAAGATTTTTCCACTTCCGGTTTTCGGTAGCTCTTTGACGAAGTCGATGGACTTCGGCGCTTTATAGTGGGCAAGTCGAGTCTTGACGAAATCGATTATGTCTTGCTCCGAAGGGTCCATCGTTCCGTGGACTACGACCACGGCTTTTACCGCTTCTCCCCACTTTTCGTCAGGCACGCCGAACACGGCGCATTCGAAGACCGAAGCGTGTTCATATAATACATGTTCCACCTCTGTGGAATAGACGTTCTCTCCACCGGTAACAATCATGTCCTTCTTGCGGTCGACAATGTTTAGATAGCCGTCGGAATCGACGACTGCTAGATCACCTGTGTGAATCCAACCATCTTTGATGGTATCGGCAGTGATATCAGGCTTTTTCCAGTATCCTTGTGTGATATTAGGTCCTCGAGCGACGATTTCACCGACCTCAAGCCCGTCGCGCTTGACCTCGGTTCCATCCTCTTTGACTACACGAACATCTACACCGATAAAAGGTCTACCAGTTTTTGCTTTCAATTCCAGGAGCTTATGCTCGGGAAGATTTTTGTGCTTGGCGTTGGGTAGTGATATGGTCAAGAATGGGCTGGTCTCGGTCATTCCGTAAAATTGGGCATAATCACAACGGAACACTTCTGCTACCTGGCGCACCAAATCCGGTGCCACGGGAGAGCCGGCCGTCATTATGTAACGCAGGCTCGTATAGCTATACTCCCAGACATTGTGAGCATCTAATAGCGCGGCTAGCATAGTAGGAACCAGAGCCGTGATTGTAATCTTCTCCCGCTCAAAGGTTTCCATGACGCTCGTCGGTTTGAACTGAGGCAGAAAAACATGAGTGCCACCAGACCAGGTCACAGCCCAGATTGCCCAAGCATCGACCAGGTGAAAGATAGGCGCAACGTGCAGCCAGACATCGGCGTCGTTAAGACGCAATTCCGACACGGCAGCCAGAGCGTTGAAGGCCGCGTTGCTCTGGGTGAGCATCACGCCTTTTGACTTCCCGGTGGTCCCGCTCGTGTAGTACAGCTGGGCAAGGTCTTCGCTCACAGCGATCGGTTCTGGCAGCGGTGCGCCCCATTTCGCGATCAAGAAAGGCTCGTAGTTTTTCGACTCAATATCGATAGAGGGCGTAGCTCCCGGACCCAGCCATAGAATGTTTGTGACAGTTGTCTCAGTTTGAAAAATCTCGCTTATCTGTTCGGCGAACTCCGTGTGTCCGACGAACACCTTTGCTTGCGAGTCGTCGAGGATTGCCTTGATTTCGGGCGTCTTCAGGCGATAATTGAGTGGATTCAACACTGCAGCCATAAAGGAGGCGGCATAATAGAGCTCGAGATATTCATGCCCATTGAGCGCCATCACGGCGATTACGTCGCCTTTCTGGACGCCGGCCGCCTTCAGCGCCGCTATCAAAGCTCCAATCCTGCGGCTTAGCTCGAGGTAACTCAGCCTTTTTTGCCCGTCGATGATGGCCTCTTTCATTGGCCATAGAGCGACTGCTCTCAACAAAGATTGGTTCAGATGCATTGGTTGTCAATGTCCTTTGCTGTTTGTGTGAAACCAGAATTTTAGACCCCTTGTCGATGCAAAAGCTCGCCGAATAAAGAAAGTCATTAGTATTTAATGATCATTGGCTGTAGTTGCCGGACTTGCTGATATCCTTAAAACCCCCGCCCGCATCCGCCTCATGGCGACGGCGAGGCATCGGAAAGTGTTTAGTACGTAGGCTAAGAAGGTGTTCGAAAATGGGTCAAGTAATCGATAAAACATTCAACGGACTCAAGGTTCCTGAAGGCGAGATCATCAAATTTCAAAATGGTCGCCCTGTAACCCCGTCAAAACCGATCATTCCCTTTATAGAAGGCGATGGTATCGGTCGCGATATCTGGAAAGCTTCGCAAAAAGTTTTTGATGCTGCAGTCAAGAAATGCTATGGCGACAAGCGCGCTATCTCTTGGTTTGAAGTGTATGCCGGTGAAAAGGCTTTCAATGAAACAAAAGACTGGTTGCCGAAAGATACACTCGATGCTCTCAAAGAATTCGGCGTCGGCATCAAAGGACCGCTCACCACTCCAGTAGGCGGCGGCATCAGAAGTCTTAACGTCACATTGAGACAAGTGTTCGATCTTTATGCATGTGTACGTCCCGTTCGCTACTTCCAGGGTGTGCCATCACCTGTGGTAGCACCAGAAAAGCTCGATGTGGTTATCTTTAGAGAAAATACCGAAGATGTCTACGCTGGAATCGAATATCCTGCAGGCTCTCCGGAAGCTAAGAAACTTATTGAAACGATCGAAGCAGTCAGCTCCGACAAGAAAATTCGTCAGGACTCCGGAATCGGTATCAAACCCATTTCAAAGACCGGCTCGCAGAGACTGGTCCGTCGCGCTGTTCAATACGCGATCGAGCACAACAAGCCTTCGGTGACATTGATGCACAAAGGCAATATCATGAAATTCACCGAAGGTGCATTTCGTGATTGGGGCTATCAAATCGCTGAAGAAGAGTTCGCACAAAAAACTATCTCGGAAGAGAAGCTCTGGGCTGATCACGACGGCAAAACACCAGCCGGCAAAGTGCTCATCAAGGATAGAATCGCCGATTCGATGTTTCAACAGATCCTCACTAGACCTGATGAATACTCGGTAATCGCTACAACCAACTTGAACGGCGACTATCTCTCCGATGCTTGCGCTGCTCAAGTCGGTGGGTTGGGAATCGCTCCTGGAGCTAATATAGGCGACGACTGCGCTATTTTTGAAGCGACCCACGGTACCGCTCCGAAGTATGCCGATAAAGACGTAATCAATCCTGGTTCTGTCATTCTGTCCGGCGCCATGATGTTCGAATACCTCGGCTGGCAAGAAGTTGCCGATGTTATCTACTCGGCATTCGGTAAGACCATTCAACAGAAGAAGGTCACATACGATCTCGAGCGCCTCATGAGCGGCGCGACCAAGGTCAAGACCAGCGAATTCGCAGACCACATCATTGCAAACATGGGCTAAACGCCCGTTTTTCAATATACTCAGAAGGGCGGCTCGACGAGCTGCCCTTTTTGCTGGTGTGCCGGCGGTGCAGTCATGCGGACGACTAAAACAGCGTTTTGCTTAGCTAGAAACGTCCGGTTGGCTAGCTTGAGTTCGCTAATGTCAGAATTTCGCGAACAATCTAGCGTCCTGAGGACCTTCGACATCGCCCAGTGCACTGCCATGCTCGTCGGCAAAAAGCGGCGGTACTGTCGCAAAGAAGGAGACCAATAAAATTATGAATCGATTGATCTGTGTCTGTTTTCTTAATGTCGAGTGGTTCTTTATCAGCTCAATTGGGCTTGTTGATCAGGAATGTCGCGAAAGTCTCGAAGAATTCTGTCAGGGTACCTACATGCGGCTCGAATTCCGGCACCGTAGATAGTGCCTTTTTCATATTATTCATCCAGGCATTTTTCTCGTTAGTACCGATTGGGAAGGGCAAGTGCCTTGCGCGCATTCGGGGATGCCCACGCTCATCGCTGTATGTGGTCCGACCACCTGTGCGCTGAATGAGGAATAGCGCAAGGTGAAGCTTGGATTCCGTCAAATCTTCCGGATAAAGCGGTCGTAATATGAGGTCATTCTCAACTCCTGCATAAAACTTGTCCACCAGGGTGAAGAAAGGCTGGTCTTCCCCAACCTGTTTGTAAACTGCCGCCACGGGATCGAAAATTTCCGGCATCGTGTTGGTTGATAACCTCGTAACACTGGGAACATCTTTATCACCGTTACTCTTATAGCCGAGAGACGTCTCCACAACAAGTCGGTATTGAGGCTTATTACACTCAAACGTTGATGGAAGAGAATTTGTCCAGTACCGTGCAAGGATCGCCGGATTTCAGGGTCGGCTCGGTGGTCTTCGACAGATATAAGATACTGAAGTATATCTCTTCAGGTGCAAATGGTCGAGTATTCAAGGCTTTAGACATTGATCTGGATAACGAAGTCGCATTAAAAGTCTTAGTATCCAATGTGTATACCGACCGTCAATTAATTCGCTTCCAGTCCGAGGCCAGAGTGGCGAGCAAGCTTCGTCATCAAAATATTGCCACCATATATGATTTCGGATTGAGTGGTACGATACCGTATCTGTCTATGGAGTTCGTAGAAGGAGAGACTCTTCAGGAGAGGTTATCGGACTCCGGACCGCTTTCCATGGATGAAACATTGGATGTATTAATCCAGGTATGTGAGGCGCTGGTTCATGCGCACTCAATTGGAATTGTTCACCGAGACATAAAACCTGACAATATAATTGTTTCGTCCTTAGCCGGCGGCAGAGTCAATGCTAAGGTTCTCGATTTCGGAGTGGCGAAAAAACTTGATATTGACCTGAGTTCGACGGAAGGCAAGCTCACGCGAACGGGAGACCTGGTCGGTAGTCCCGCATACATGAGCCCCGAGCAATCGAAAGGTGAAGATCTGACAGTCAAGTCGGACAATTATTCCTTCGGTTGCTTGATCTGGGTCTGTTTGGTTGGAGAACCGCCGATTCACTCATCGACGATACTCGAGACAATCTCGCGGCTCCAGAATGAGGTGCCGCCTTCGCTGAAGACGATTTTGCCTCAAGCATCGGATCAACTTACGGATGTTGTAGATCGATTATTGTCGAAGGCTCCTGGAGAAAGACCGGATCTTGGGAGCGAGGTCTTGCCGCTTCTGGTTTCACTGCTCGAAAATCACTGTCATCGCGAGGAGGTCGATACCGATACGGTTGTGACGAGCAGTCATTCCTCCACTCGTCCTAACTCGAGTCTGATTGCGGGCGGGGCGCTACTAACTTTACTGCTCGTCGGGGTGTGGTGCTTTCCACAGTTGCTGTCGCTACTTGATACCAGTACTGTGGAGGAAAAGGTGGCCTTAGGTTCAGCCAACATAACAGAGGCGTTTGTGGAACCGGAACTAAAACTGCCGCCGGAAAAGGGGTACAGGAAAGACCTATTGAGATTGAGGCAGGTTAACGATGTCACGATTCTGGAGCAACTTGATTGGAATGTGAAGAGGCTGGATATCTCGCGATGTGACGTTTCCGACAAGTGCTTTGTATATCTGGCAAGAATGAAGAATCTCACTGAGATCGATTTGAGTAATACCAATGTCAGCACTCTTAAAAACGCCTCAAAGCTGGCACATCTTATGAGCTTGAATCTGAATTCGACCGATATCAGCGATGAATCCCTGATCAATCTGGCTGGACTGCGCGAGTTGAGAGTTCTAAGCCTATCGAATGATCGCAATCTTACAGATGATGCCTTGTCTTACATCGCGGAGATACCTCGACTGGAAACGCTGGACTTGCGTGCTACGAAGCTGCCTTTCGCGAATGTTGAACCTTTGAGAAAAATGAAGTATCTCAAGTACATCGATCTTTCTGGAACTCGGATATCGGCCGCGGGGATCGAGCGTATAGCATCCATTCCATCGGTGTCGCATTTAGCATTCAGTCCGGAGAGGCTGTCAGTCAAAGAGTTTGACAGGCTGAAAGCTACTTATCCCTTAGTCTCTTTCAATGGTCAAAATTCGCTTATCACCGATTTAAACGCCAAGATAGATTCTGCCTTGGACAAACGTCACTCTGTGTTGGCTGTGAAATACATAATGGAAAAGTTGAAGCACTACGCCAGCGCGAATGGTGCGAGGTTCGATTATGTCGCTTGCCAACTCGACCTCGGTAAGTGTTATCGGGTGAGCGGCCAACTGGAAGAAGCGTCAACGGTGTTTCAGGAGGCAATTACCTCCGCGGAGAAGTATAACTATCCGGAACTTAAGCTCTCAGCACTAGATGGGTTCAACCTGACCCAAGTCGATAAGAATAAGTCGAATCATGTGACTGCATCTCCAGAGCTTTTGGCTTCAATGGAAAAAGCGAACGAACTGATGGAGAAGTTGATTCCGCCCAATTCAAGAGAGATGGCTACGAGGTGCTTGTTTACCGGCGACTTGTACAAAGAGCAAGGCCTATATTCGGTCGCTCACAAGTGGTATCAGAAATCGAAAGAACTATTTCGGCGGTTGACATTGAGCCCGAGCGACGATCGTTTCCCTTACTTTGCGCAGTACTATATTCACTATGGATCTTGTCTCTCTTCTGAAAAGCGGCATCAGGAGGCGCTGGAGCAGTATCGAGTGGGAATGGATATGTTTCGCGCAGTGAAGAAGGTGCCGGATAATCTCGTGGGAGTGATTGTTAACGGATACATCGGTTACGCCAATACGTATTTGTGTCTGAGGAAACCTGACGACGCGCTGAGGATAAGTGACGAAGCCGGTATTTACTTTTCGAACAAACGCTTGTCGGATGATTACAGAAGCCTCCTTCGGAGGAATCGCGCTTTGATTTTGGATCAGAAGCAGCGAAAGGAGCAGAGTAGAGAAAATTCCGAGTCATCACATCAAGTGCACGAAAAGATGAAGTAGAACATGGACTCAACAGAATTTCTCGAGAATATCAGTTCGCGCCATTTTGCTGTTGGCTCTGTTGTATTCGACCGCTATAAAATCTTGGGTTACATCGCATCTGGTGGAAAGGGACATGTGTACCAGGCCAAAGATATTAATTTAGATATTACTGTCGCGCTGAAAGTTCTAATTCGCGACGCCAGTCAGGACAAGGAGATAGTGCGATTTCAAACTGAGGCAAAGCTGGCAAGTAAACTACTCCACAAGAACATTGCCACTATATATGATTTCGGTTTGTTTGAAGCAACGCCCTATCTCTCAATGGAGTACATCGATGGAGAGTCGCTCCAGTCATTGCTCGATCGTAAGGGGCGACTGCCGCTGTCGTTCGTGATTGATGTCTGTATTCAAATAATTGATGCGCTCACATACGCACATTCACAGGGCATTGTGCATCGTGATATCAAGCCTGGCAATGTTGTTGTGTCGGACAAAACTACAGAACTTGTGGTTAAGGTTCTTGATTTTGGTGTCGCCAAAAAGCTTGACGTCGCTCTTGCTACAAGCGATGGTCGGTTGACTGTTACCGGCGATGTCATCGGCAGTCCGTTCTACATGAGTCCCGAGCAATCTAAAGGACAGAACGTATATCCAGCTTCTGATGCCTATTCTCTCGGGTGTCTGATCTGGACTTCTCTGGTTGGACAGCCACCGTTGACTGGCGAATCGATATTGGAAACGCTTATGCTCGTGCAGAACACCGTGCCGCCGTCTGTCGCTACCTGTGTCGATAATCTTCCGGAAGAAATCGTAACCATCGTAGATCGACTACTGTCGAAGAACGCTGAGCGACGACCTCCCCTCCGGGACGAGGTATTGCCTCTTTTAATCAAGACTCGGGAAACATTGACCGTATCCGAAATCGATATCAAATCTGATACCACTTTGGAAGATTCACACGTTCGCAAATCTGTGAGTTTATTTGTCTTCGGTTTTTGTCTGATTGGTGCATTAGTGGTAACGATGACAGTGATTCTTCCAAGATCGAATCCAATGGAGCAGCCGCAAGACGCGCCGCTAAGAGATAGCGATAGCAATCTTTCTCCCCCGCTGCAGGAAGTTGCTTCCGCTAAGATCTTTGCGGAAGAGATACTTATCCAGGGTTCCCAGATGGATATTATTGATTGCAAAGATCAGACGTTGGCTAAGAAGAAATATCTGAATCTGGAAGAGATCGAAACAGTTTCGGTCAGAGACAGTGATGTGACCGATCAATGTTTTTCAATTTTTGCCACTTATCCAAACTTGAAAAGTTTATCCTTTTCCAACACCGATGTTAGCGATTTGAATGGGGTTGAAAAACTGTCTAACCTGCGAGTTCTCAATATTCACCGATGCGTGAACGTTACGACCCGTTCGATGGAAAAGCTTGGAAGTCTGAAAAAACTTCAATTACTAGGGTTGCAAAATAGCTTCAATATTACCGACTCCGCTTTGCCCCGAATCGCTAAGATATCCTCGCTTCAGCGGCTTGGTCTCGAGGGTACGAGAGTCACTGGATCCGAGTTCGATAGTCTGCTTGCCCTTAAGAAACTTAGTACGCTTGATCTGAAAAACACCGGTGTCACTGCCGGTGCCGTGCGCAAGGTACTGTCTACACACCCGAATCTGAACATCATCATGATTGAGGGCTGTAGGAATATTTCAAAAGAGCAAGCAAAAGCCCTCTCGCTCGAGTTTCCCGATAGGCAATTCTATCCAGCGACGACTATGTTGAACCTATTGCACTCAGCGATCCTGCGATCTGCTGAAGACGAACAGTTTAGCGACGCAATTGCGAAATCTAAGATGCTTATTGACATGCTTAAGAAAGTTGGTGGCGCTCGAAATCCAGATCTCGTTGAGCCATACATAAATCTTGGACAGTTCTATGCGCGACTGCACACATTCGGGCCGTCCAGGCAGTGCTTTGAAAAGGCGCTTGAAATCGCCTCCGCCACTGGTGATACCAAAGCACAACTCCATGCGCATAGCGGGCTAGACCACATCTCAATCGTAGAGTCTCGCAACCGGCTATCGCCGAAGCTAGAGCAAGCATTGCTAAAGACCTTCTCTTTCGCTGAGAATCATATACCTCCTAACTCTTTCGAGATGGCGCTTCGATATGGACATATGGGTGACACATACAAAATGTGTCGCAAATCAGAGGCGTCCATTCCGTGGTATCTGAAAGCGTTGAAGGTATGCGACCAATTGACGGTCCCCCAGGTTCCGCCATTCAGGGCTCAACTCCACATTCATCTTGCCGAGGCTCTGTCTGACGTAGGCAGGCTAGACGAAGCAGGGAAGGAAGCCACTATTGGATTAGATCAGTTGTTCGAGATTCATAACCTTCCGGGGGGCTACCGAATCGACTTTTGTCGCGCTTATTCTTGCCTGGCTTCAAATGCTATTAGAAAGTACAATTACGAGCAGGCTCTTGAGTTTAACGATAAGGCGTTGACCCAAATGAAACGGCTTGAAATAACGGCAACAAGAGTCCGTGAAGAGCTTTACCAGCAACGTGCTCTCATCCTTACGCAGTTCGGTAGACCTGATGAAGCTGCTGCTGTCACCGAGTACTTGAATAAACTGAAATCGGACTAGCCCGAATTTTATCGGTAGCGGTTGTTGAAAAACACAAGGCATTGGGAACATCCTATAAACGTGTGCTCGTTGGGTGCTACGACAAGTTAGCTTTTAGGCATAGGCAACAACAGTCTGATGTCGATCGAGGAAAGTTCGCCAAGTACCTTGCATGGCTCGACGGATTTTACTGTCGGCTCGACCGTCTTTAACCGATATAAGATAATCGAGTTCATCTCATCGGGTGCAATAGGCAGGGTCTACAAGGCGCTCGACCTGGAGCTCGACATCGTCGTTGCATTGAAGGTTCTGATTAGCGAAACCCACACCGATCGCGAGTTGATAAGATTTCAGTCAGAAGCTCGATTAGCTAGCCGACTCAAGCATCAAAACATTGCCACCATATATGACTTCGGATTGAGTGGCACAACACCGTACCTTTCCATGGAATATGTTGACGGTGAGTCGCTTCAGAGCATTTTGAAAAACTCCGGTCGGCTGCCGCTGGATCCGGCACTGCAAGTCCTCATTCAAGTATGCCGGGCGTTAGTGCATGCGCATTCTCACGATGTTGTTCATCGAGACATCAAGCCTGCGAATGTCGTTGTCCGATATAACAAAGACCTGTCGTTGACTGCGAAAGTTCTTGATTTTGGCGTGGCAAAGAGAATCGATGTAGACCTGTCAACGACGGAGGGTAAAGTAACGCCGCCCGGAGATCTCGTGGGCAGTCCCGCTTACATGAGTCCGGAACAATCAATGGGAAGCAATATTACGGCTAAGTCAGACAACTATTCATTCGGTTGTTTGATCTGGTCTTGCTTCGTGTGTGAACCACCGATTCTCGGAGACACTTTCCTCGAGACGATCTCGCTTGTTCGGAATCAAGTGCCACCATCATTGAAAGTGGTCTGTCCTGAAGCTCCTGAGGCGATCGTCGATATTGCAGATCGGTCGCTCTCCAAGGATCCGTCGCTTAGACCGGATTTGGAAACGGATGTTCTACCTCTACTCGAAGCATTATATGACGATTTACACAAACCCGGAGACAATCAGAGTCAGGAAGAGTCTTCTAGCAAGCTCCCGTCGCAGATATTCAAAACCATTCGCAAATCAAATCGCGCTACCTATGCCCGGTTTGGTGTTGGTGCTGTGTCGCTCGCCTTGCTTAGCTATTTTGTTTTTTCGTCGGAGCTTGAAAAATCTGGCGATGTAAAAAACGATAGGTTACCGCTGTCTTCCGAGTCCATCTCACCGAGTATGAACCCGAAAGAAGTACGCGAAGGTTTCAATGCGGCAAGAACAAACCGGGATTCTCGAATTTCCAGATTGCAGATAAAGCTGTTAGAGGATCAGGCGAAGCTCGACTATGCCTCGAAGATACGCGATTTGAAACACATCTTACGCCTGACGAGTGCGGACGATTCTACCTGTGTATTAGATACGCACATCGAGTTGGCTCATTCGTACAACGTGACGGGAGACTACGAAAATGCCATGATGGAGTACCGAAAAGTTATAAAAATGGCTGAAGGAATGGGCGTACCTCAGCGGAAGCTAGATGCCTTAGATCAAATGAATCACATCAAGTTAGTGCAGTACCAGAAGCCGAATTCGAATATTAAGCTGTCCGAGATTTTGAGTTCTTTCGACCAGGCCGATAAGTTCGCCAGGACAGTGCTGAAGCCAGGTTCGTACGAGTGCGCCAATAGGACTTTGTTTGTCGCCGAGATGTACAAATATTCGGGTCAGTTTTCTGGCGCCGAGAAGAGATATCGGAACGTGAAGAGTATCTACACCAATCTCGGTATAAGCCCTGCAAAACCAGAGTACATGAGCCTCGCGCAATGTTACGTTCAACATGCCGATTGTCTTAGTTTGGAGCATAAGTTCGGACAGGCGATCAAGGAGTTCAAGTTCGGATTACAGGCGTACAACAACGCAAAATTGGTTCCGCCTCACCAATATCCCTCGGTCTTGAAGGGATATAGCGACTACTGCACGGCTCTGATCGCTTTGGGAAAACCCGATGTGGCATTGAAGGTCAATAGTGAGGCATTTCGGTTTTTTAAAGGAAAGCAAGTCGCAGCGCCATTTTTTGATTTCCTTCACAGAGATCGTGCGCGCATAGAAAAGGCAGTCCGGCAAGTGCGAAACTAGTCAGAACGTTTAACCTTCAAGACCTGTCTGAGGAAGATACTTCAGAAGTGAGTAATTTCGACTTGCCGACGGAAGTCGGCTAGCTTCTTCCAGGAACCGAACCTTCAATTTAGATGTCCTTCCTGAACGCTTCCGCGTATCCGGTCATCTCAACATAGCTATGCCCCTTAACCGTTTGCCCAGCAATGTCTCCGACTACGTTTGCGGAGCCCTCCCAGTAAGTGACCCCGGTCGATCGTTTCGTCAACAGCTCTTGATCGAGACCTACAGGGTCTAGCGTGAGATTGATATGAAGACTCGGTATTTGAACACTCCAGCCCATAGGATAGACTCCGTGGCTGTTTGGGCTTTTCCAACTGGACTTAGGCTTAATCTTGAAATCGGACAACGATAGATGCTTTGTAGAACCGTCGGTACCAATTATGGTACCACTGGAATTTTTGTCCAATGTTCCGTCTCTTCTGCGCATGACGTAGAGCATAAGCTCGGTGTTGTTGTCGAGCTGTATGCTGTACCAGTCCCAACCGACTTGTTCTTCAGTAAGTTGGTTGGAGCCGAATTCGTGGTCCATCCACGACAAACCGGCGACAACAGTCTCTGTTTTGCCATCTATAGTGATTAAACCCTTCGTATCAAGTCTGGTCATGGAATAGTAGTGCGATGCACACCCTTTGCATGACGCCTTCTGGCTGACCCCATCTTTGCCATGCACCACTGGTGGTTTCTTTTCACTCAATAATAGACTGATGGCTACGCCGTCACTCTCCGCCTTGAGAACATAATTGTTGCCGAGCTGCTCCGTCGTCCATCCTTGATTTTGAACAGAAAAGACATTCGACGCGGCTGATGCAATCGGTAATCCGCTTCGACTCATTCTTTCAAAATACCTGAAGCGACCGGTTGTTTCATCAGTCAAAGCGAAGTGAGCGAGGTAGACGTTCTTTGGAAGCTTCTTGTTCTGACTTGATTCATGCTCCAGCCCATGGCGAAAGAATGTAAGTTCATATCCGAACTTCTTGCCACTCTCGGTGGAGATGTGACCGGTGTAGTACCACCACTCTGTCTTGAACTCTTCGTGTGCGGCGTGATCTCTGGGAAATTTATAAACATACCCAGGTAGCGCGGGTTTAAAAGTTCTTGCTACTGCTGGTGGTGTTAGATTCATGGCCGAAACAGATAGCAGAACAAGCGAGAGAAGCATTAGTTGAAAGGCTTCTGGGACTCTAGTAATTCTGGGATAATTATTCATCGCGCACTAGCTCCGGTGCTTTCGTTCGTGCCGCTTGTCTTGCTGGGATAAATCCTGCAGCAAGTGCGGCCATCAGTACAAGAATCGACGATTGTGCGATGAAATCCCATGGTATCTCCAGTTGGACCGTCCACCCAAAAGACTGTCTGTTTATAACATTCACGAGAAGCAACGACAAAATACCACCTACCAATAGCCCGGTGCCATTTCCGAGGCAGCCAAGCAAGAAAGACTGACCGTACACGATGGCTTGGAGTTGACCGCGTTGTGCGCCAAGATAACGCAGAATTCCGAAGTCCCGTCGAGACTCGAAGGACAATGCAAGTAGCGCATTCATGACGGATAGCAAGGCTACCGTCACTGCAATCGTATGCAGCGCATAGGTGACCGCAAATGTTCGATCGAATACCCGCATCGCCTCCTTCCTGAGCTCTCTTGTACTGCGAATACTAATCAGAGAGTGACCGTTCACCGCGTTCAAGATATTTGTTCTCGCCTGTTCGAGATCAACGTCGGGGCGCAAATACACTGCGATGCTTGTGAGCGAGTGATCGTCGAAAAGCTTTTTGTAGAGGTCTCTGTCTATAACTACTTGTCCCAGGTCGCTCGAGTAATCATAATACACGGCACCTACAGAAAGCTTGATTATGCCGTTGTCGGTGGGAACATCGATGGTGGCTCCCGTACTTACGTTCTTTCTTATGGCAAAGCTTTCTGAAACAAGGCATGATTTGGAATTTAGTCGAGAAAAAACTGCATCGATAGGCTCTCCTGAGGTAAATCTCAACCCCCCAAAACGTTTGATAATATTGAATTCTCCGCCTGATACTATGGCCGGTTCACCACGATACAACATTCGTTGTTCGACAAATCCGTCGACCGCGACTACTCCCGGCAATTTTTTAATCAAACCTAAGACAGCCTCACTGAGGCGAGCCTGTCGACTGCCTCTTGCACGAGAAGCGCTTTGTATCCAGAGGTCTGCTTTGAGGGTCTGATCTACCCAGGCGACTACCGTGCTGCGGAAGCTTGAAATCATGATCGCGAGACTGATCATCATTGAGATTCCGATCATCAAGCTTGCGATCGCGAGAGATGTTCGACCGCTTGCCCCGTACAACGAGCGTGCTGCCAGCGTTCCTTCCATACCGATGATGCGCCTGACCCATCGCGTCGATCCAACCAGACCGAAAATTTTCTTTACGAGGGTGGGAGTGCAAAATGACATGCCCAGAATGGCGCATAGTGCCGAGAGGTATCCGAGGAATGGAAATCCATTGATTGGCGGACCCTGCGCTGCTAGCCAGCATACAAAGAACAGAAACAATCCGATTAGCGAGAGTCGACCTGAAGAGCTGAGCACCTTTGATTCCAGTGAGCTTCGTCGCACTGCTTCCGCCGGTTGCACTGTTGTGGATTCCCATATCGGAGGCAGTGCTGCCACCATCGTTATGACCAGACCAACAAGGAATGCTCGGAGAAGAGAGACCGGCTCTACCGAAGTCGAGCCGAATGGATGCTGGAAGTAAAAATGTTCCATTGTGCCAGCTATGGCCGATAATGCACCGTCGGCAAATACCACACCGCATGCTACGCCGGCTGCAGACCCAAGCACTCCGAACGCCGCTGCCTCACCAAGGAACATGGCGCTCACTTGCCGGCGCGGCAGTCCGAGAGCTCGCAGTGTGCCAATCTCCGCTCGCCTTCTAATTACCGAGATTGTGATCGTGTTATGGATCAAAAACATTCCGACGATCAGAGCGATGAACGAGAGCGCAGTCAGATTGTATTGAAACGACCGCGTCATTTTTTCGACGTTATTACCTCTTGACTCCGGCCTTTCTACAATCATTGTCGACGGTAGTGCGGATCTAATCTCTCCCTGGATTTCGTCGAGCCGATCGTACGGGACAATCAATTCTATTTCCGAAATCTTGTCTGGGCTGTCCAACGCTGCTTGCGCATTCTCGATATCCGTCGCGACAACATTGCCGCTAAATGCGCCGCCCAGACCATTTTTCTCAAGTAATCCCGAGACGTGAAATCTGTGTTGCTTGTCATTGACATTGAGTTCGAAGTCATCGCCTACCTTAAGATTAAAGGTTTCCGCCAGGCGCCAACCTACCAGAGCGGCGCCCGGAGCGAACATGTCGTAGGACTCATTGGTTCCGACTCCACCGGCGAAAAAGTCTTGGTCGGCGAGAACATCGATGCCCACGAGTTGGACGGGCTCACTTCCTTCTTTCCCGAATACAACTGTGTCCTGTAGCATCGGTGCGAATCGTACGCCAAGAGTTTGCAACCAAACTAGCTGTTGCATATAGGAAAGCGGTATGTACCGTCCCGACTGCGACCGGATTTCAAGATTGGCCTTGCCGGCAATGACGTCGACGGTTTCGCGAAATTTGCTCAGGGCGGTTTCATTGGCAAGTGTAATTGCAAGGTAGACGCTGACACCAAGTGCAATACCACCAATGGTGATGAATGATCTAACCCAGTTTTTTACCAAATCTCTGAGAATGAACGAAACAAAAAGTCTAGAGGAAAACCGCATCAGCGCTCCTCACTCAAAACCTTTCCGTCTCTCATGTCGATCCTTCGAGAGGCGTAAGATGCTGCCTCCAGACTGTGTGTCGCCATAATTATAGTCTGTCCTTCCGACCGATTCAGCTGCTTCAAAAGCTCGAGAACCAGGTTGCCATTTTCGCTGTCGAGATTGCCTGTGGGCTCGTCTGCTACCACTATCTTTGGCTTGTGTATGACGGCACGAGCAATTGCCGTGCGCTGCATCTCGCCTCCGGAAAGTTGCGAGGGGTAGAAGCCGACTCTGTGCGACATCCCTACACGCTCGAGAATATTGGACACTCGGCTTTTGATTTCTTTAGGCTTCGCCGTCCCCTGGATCTCCAGTGGAAGGGCGACATTCTCTTCAACTGTCATAGTCGATAACAGATTGAAGAACTGAAAGACAAAGCCAATGCGCTCGCCTCTGAGACGTGTTAGCTTTTCATCAGGCAGCGACGTTATATCATCGTCTCCAAAAATCACTGTTCCCATCGTCGGTTTGTCGATCAGTCCAACAATGTTGAGCAGAGTGCTTTTCCCGCAGCCGCTGGGTCCACAGACCGCGACAAAGTCTCCGCTCGAAAAATGCAGTGACACTTCCCTCAATGCATTGACATCATGGTCGCTATATTTTTTTGAAACCGCTCGAAGCTCTAGGTTCATTCGATGAAATCGATCTCCAGTGCAATCATCACGTCGACCAGAATGGACATGCCTAATTGTGCCATGAACGCCGAAAGGTTGCAGCCATTTATATAAATGCGTCTGGAGGGAACAAAGAAGTACAGGTTTTCGGTAACTTGCAACTGAGTGGAAGACAACCCGAATAACTTAAAAGAACCAGCCGGCTTTGAAGCTGGCTCAATCGTATTCGACAAATATCGAATATTGAAATTTATTTCCGCCGGCGGGAAAGGGCGTGTTTACAAGGTTCATGACACGGTTTTAGATAATGTGGTGGCACTTAAGGTTCTGGGAGTGGAATCCGATCAACAAAGCGATTTAGTGCGCTTTCAGAGCGAAGCTCGCGTGGCGTCGAAATTGCAACACCCTAACATCGCGACTGTGCTCGATTTCGGTCTATGGAAATCCCAGACGCCGTATTTGGCGATGGAATTTGTAGCCGGCGAGACGCTGCAAGACTTGTTGACTCGCGCCGGTACGCTTGAGCTCCGCGATTTCTGCGAGATCTTTTCGCAGGTATGTCGTGCCCTCGACTACGCCCATATGCACGATATCGTACACCGAGATATCAAGCCCGCCAACATCATGATTTCCGACGGCGAAGCTGGGTTGTGTGTAAAAATCCTCGATTTCGGTGTGGCTAAGAGAGTGGATAAAATTTCGGAGATGAATGGCAGTCTAACTGCCAGTGGGAAGATTATCGGCAGTCCTTGCTATATGAGCCCGGAGCAATCCAGGGGACAGAAGGTCACGCAAAAATCGGATAATTATTCGCTTGGTTGTGTGATGTGGGAGTGTTTGACCGGTGAGCCTCCATTTGTTGCTGACTCTGCTTTAGCCACTCTCCTGTCGCATCAAAATGAGTCTCCCGGGAGCCTGAAAGATCGAGTAAAAATCGAAGTCTCAGAGCAACTTGTCGAAGCGATCGAAGCGCTTTTATCCAAGCAACCTGCGGACCGTCCAGGTTTAGTCGACAAAGTCACGCCTCTATTACAGGACCAATTCGGGCGTCTCAACTCATCGGAAAAGACTGTGGTAGAGAGTGGCGATAGTCAACCGGCGTCGACACGGAGAACTACTCATTTTTTGATTCTGACCTCTGCAGTTTGTACTGCTGTCATTCTCGGTATTGGTGTTGCAATCTTTCATGTCAGCCGGAATTCAGGCATGAATCGGCAGATACAAACAATTGCACCGTTCAAAGCAGGCCAAGAAATGGTCGACGAATTGAAGTTTAGGAGACTCAAAGAGGTCTCTAATGGCGACGAGACCGTAAATCTATCCGGCCTCGCAATGGATGCTGACTTGATACCACTAACCGGCAGTCGGTTTGTTCGCGAGCTAATCATCTCCAATTCCGGCGTTACAAATGCGACATTACCGGTGCTTGTCAGTCTGCCAAACATCAGATATATGAGAATCAACTCGACCAAGATCGATCGTCTAGAGGGTTTTGAAAAGCTAAAAAATCTCAGGCGTTTGGAGGCGAAATACAACAATATAGACGACGAAGGGCTAAAGCATATTGCCGGAATTAGTCTGAGTGTTCTAGACCTGTCGGGAACACTCATCAGTGATCGTTCGTTGCCAGTTATCGCTTCTATAAAACCGCTCGAAGAACTTCGAATCAGCAACACTCAATCCATGGAATTCAACGCGGTAGAGGCGCTCGGCCGACTCCGAAATCTCAAGACTCTTGATGTTTCGCGGACAAAAATAAGGCCCGGCGCCGTGAGAAAAATCATTGCCCTGTGCCCTGGACTCAGGCTTTTATATCTCGACAATTGTCCTGACATTGATAAAGCCGCTCTTCGGCAATTGCAAGAGGACTTCTTCGACATAATTATCGTTGGAAAAATGTCCCTCGCCTCTGTTTACAAGCACCAGATAGCAGAGGCAAGTAAGAAAACTCACTATAAACAAGCAGTAAAGCTTCAGGCAGAGTTCATCAGGATTTTGGAGCGCCTTGAAAAGAATGGTGACAGACTGTTTCAGTCATATCTCAGCAATGCACGAATGTCAATGTATGACCAAGACCTTGAATCTGCCGAATCCTGGCTCGAGAAGGGCAGAGCGATGTCGTCCGGCAACGAATGGCGTGAACTCCTGGTTAGTGAAGTTGCAAACAGTATCGAAGTCGTTCGAGTGCATGGAAAACTCTCTCCAGACCTCGAGAATCGACTTGTTAAAGACGTGACCCGCGCAGAACATGTTTTTAAGGGACAGAGACGGGAACTCGCTATTAGAGTGAGAGGATTAGGAGATCACTTTAGAGACTGTGGTCGAAAAGAAGACGCAATCAAGTATTATGAAAAGTGCTTGCGTCTGTTCGAGCAGTGGAAGTCCGGACCGGACAGCAATGAATATTGGATTCTCGGCACCGTGTGTATTGATCTCGCTGATTTGTATAGAGTGGACGGTAAATTTTCGCGTGCGAAGGCATACTACAAAGTCGGACTGAACGTCTTGGACGAGTCCAGACCCAAGCCATACGGGGGCGCCCTCTATATGGCAGCTAAGGGTTTTTCCGGCTATGCCGCAGCAGAGCTAAGCACGAATAACATTGAACATGCTCAAGAGCTGAGTACCAAAGCTGTGCAGATCGTAGATCAATACGACGTGATTGGTTGCAAGATGTTTGTCTACAACAACCACAGACTTGTGTTACAAGCGGCTGGCAGGAACGCGGAGGCGCAGACATACTTCGATAAATGCAAGAGGATCTAGGCGATGGAAAAGCGCGCAGCTCCTGTCGGCAGGGCCTTCGCAACCTGACTCTATGCGCTTCAGCGCGTTATCCGTGATTGTTTACCTGGCACACTTTACGGGTATGACGGAGTCAACGGCGACATCGAATTTGCGGCTCACATATCTTTGCTGCGAACACAGTAACAGTCTTCTTGTGAGATCGGATGAAAGAAGAGTCTGAGTCTTTAGGAAAATTGGATTCTAGGCTCGGCGACTATGTTGTGGGCGCTGTCTTATTCGATAAATTTGAAATCTTGGATGTCATTGCCGATGGTGGCAAAGGACGAGTACTAAAAGTACGAAACATCGATCTCCAAAGTTTGTTCGCGCTCAAGGTTTTATCAAACAAGACTATCAGCGATGAGGATTTGGTGCGCTTCCACAACGAAGCAAAGTTAGCTAGTAAGCTCTCACATCCAAACATCGCCTCCGTCTTCGATTTCGGTTCGTTCAAGGGATTTCCTTATCTCGTCATGGAGCTGGTCGACGGCCAGTCGCTCAAAGAATACCTCAACGAACGACGAGTTCTAAATCACCATGAATTTCTGGATGTGTTCGTACAGGTGACTAAAGCGCTTGTTCATGCTCATCAACTCGGTGTCATTCACCGCGATGTAAAACCGGCCAATATTGCAGTAAAGGTAGATGATTCCGGACTCACAGCGAAGCTCTTGGACTTTGGACTTGCTAAGAGAATCGAACTGGATGCGGAAAAAATTGGTCGTCTGACCGCTACCGGAGCTGTGCTTGGCACACCTCTTTACATGAGTCCTGAACAGGCACGTGCTCTTCCACTCAGCCCCAAGACTGATGCTTATTCCCTCGGTTGTGTGATGTGGGAAGCGCTGGTCGGCCAACCGCCATTGGTTGGAGATTCCGCTATCGAAACACTGCTTTTGCATCAGCACAGTGAGCCAGCCTCTATCAAAAGGCACAATGCAGAAATACCTTCGGCGCTTGCAGAAATCATTGACGGTTTACTGAAAAAAGATCCCGATTCTCGTCCCGATTTGAAGGAGAGTGTATTGCCGGAGCTGGAGCTGTTATGTGAGAAGATACACGAAGGGAATTCCATCAAATATGTGGATCCTCCGCTGAGCGAGTCGCCGGCAAAAAAACATTCCCTTAACTCAGTATTGATCTCGAGCGTTGTCTTCGCGCTCACGATTAGTGTGGTGTTTTTTGTTTTTCTCAACAGGTTCGGTCGGCCGGACGTGAGAAATAGAGTATCGACCGAATATGCATCCAAAATGCCTAATCTGCCTCCCGAGCCAAAGCCATTGCCGTCAACATTCCGGTCCCGGTCAGAATTTCTACGCCTGAAGGAACGGAACCTTCGCTTCAATCGGTTTAACAAGGCTTACGAAAACAGGGACTATGCTGAAGTGGTCAAGACTGGACCGATCCTTGCTCGTGATTCGGATGAGATTAAAAAAAATCCAAAAGCAGCGGCAGAGCTTTTGGGAAAAATTGGTTGGGGATATGAAGAGCAGCATAGGCCCAGAGATGCGTTTAAGTGGTATCAAAAGTCTTTGGATTCCGCCTACAGAGCTTTTGATAAGGGG
Source organism: uncultured Candidatus Obscuribacterales bacterium (assembly GCA_964418155.1). Taxonomy (GTDB): domain Bacteria; phylum Cyanobacteriota; class Vampirovibrionia; order Obscuribacterales; family Obscuribacteraceae; genus JADYXR01. The sequence continues at coordinate 488,233 of CAYQKX010000002.1, forward strand.
CAGCAACTAAGTAGTATCAATTCTCTTTTGCGAACCGGATTCGGGCTTAAGGAAACTAAGTCGGTGCAGCGTGAGCGATGGCTATCGGAAGGAGAGGCGCTCGCATTAGAGCTATTTGGCAAAAACAGCGCCGCTTATGCACACCAACTTCTCTTCTTCGGTGACCTGACGGCGCATGATCACCCGACCGCTGTGCGGTACTACAGGCGATGCCTGGATTGTTTGCGGACAGCAATTCCACACCCCTATGCGCCATCCGTAAATGCAGTTCGCGGTCAGTGTTTGATTTCTTTGGGACTTTCTCAGGCGGAGTTTGGAGACCCGGACCAGGCGATAAAAGCTCTTCAACAGGCACTTAAATCACTTGTCAAGGAAAAAAATCTCGAACTTGGCCTTCGAATTCGCGCACTGAATGCCGACATTACACTTGCGGATCTCCTTATGCGAAGTGGTCGTTTAGAGGATTCCTATAGATCGACTGACTTTGGAATCGCCCTTTCGAAGGCAGACAATGTGCCGAAAGGCTACAAGACGGCTGTCATTAACCGCAGGCGCTCTGCGGCCAACTTGCTTCAGGCAGAACGAAGTTCATCGAAGTGACTTATTGACTGTAGTGATAGCGATATGTTTGCTTCTGAATTCTACTTGAAGAGTTCATCCAGCTTAGACTCGTGACGCAATTCTTCCATCCTTTTGAAATCTTGCATCTTGAGTACGGGAAGATCTCTAACGGTCTTGGTATGCGGACCAGTGAGATATTGTTCGGACTGATTGCTTCCGACGAACGAATTCACGCAATCGGATTCCAAACCCATCCCGGTTTTGTTGATATGGCTCAGACGGGAGTCCAACTCGGAGAAGTCTTTCGTTGCTCGGCGCATGGGAGCCTGGCGAGGCTCATCTTCCGAAGGATGAAGCCAGTTTGAAAAGGTTCTGACATCATCTGATTCGAGTGGTGCGTGCGATTCGTGCATGAGGTGGTCCAGGAGCGCATTGTCACAGTCAGTCGGATTGTAATCCGGCTTCTCATGGTGACAGGAGGCTGAGAGGCTGTGTAGGCGGGTACGGGCACCATCATCGTCGCTGTTACATCGAAAGCATTTTTCGATTATCCAATCAGATAAGTGGTTCATTTCGTTGATTAGTTGACTTAGCATAGGTGGTCACCTTCCGACCTCCCGATCTTTCCTGCGGAAGCATCGCAAATATGGTGGGGATTCGAGGAGGGGTGTTGACGAGGCGATGCTCTATTTGTCTTTTACACCTCGACATTCCAACAATGCAATTGGAAAGCGTGACGGGCTGCTGCGCCGCAAGCTTTGTGAAATTTTAGGTCTATTTCTCACCCGTATATGCCGCCGAAATGTTGATAAAAGCCCAGCTGGGGGAACATTTCCATAAGTAATGGACCCGATTACAGCTTTCTTCTTATTTAGGATGAACAGAATCGGTTTTGGACAGCGGTAGTAATACTCATGCCGATCAGGAGCAAGTCATTGGCGACTTGCCTGCAGGCACTGTCGTCTGCGACAAGTTCGAGATTCTAGAATTTATCGCAGCGGGTGGAAAGGGACGCGTCTACAAAGCCCTTGATCTCAATCGCAATGCGACCGTAGCACTGAAATTCTTGATGTCCGACATCCGTAATGAAAAGGCCATTCTGCGATTTCAGAGCGAGGCGCGCACATCATCTAAGCTTAACCACCCAAACATCGTCACTGTTTACGACTTCGGACTTTCAGACGGGACGCCTTACCTGTCAATGGAGTATGTAGACGGCGAGTCGCTGGAGTCCATACTCGAAGCCACGAAGACAATCTCGATGGAGCTTTTCTGCGACATATTCCTGCAGATTTCCGATGTGCTTGTGCACGCGAAAAATCATGGTGTCGTGCACAGAGACCTGAAGCCGGCTAACATCATTCTTTATCGGGAGTCCAACGGATGTTGGACTGCTAAGGTGCTCGATTTTGGCGTGGCCAAACGGATATATGAACTGTCAGCCGAAGAGGGGCGCCTGACACCCACGGGCGACATCGTAGGAAGCCCGCTCTACATGAGTCCGGAGCAATCGCAGTCCGGACAGATTACTCCGAAAGCCGACCTCTATGCGCTCGGCTGCATCATGTGGCAATGCTTGACCGGAGCTCCTCCATTTCAGGGAAGCTCGGCCATGGACACCATTCTTATGCATCAGAAGGTTCAACCGCTGAAGCTGCACGATGTTCTGAAATTGGAATCGCCTTCACCTTGTCGGGAAGCCCTATTTGTCTTGATTGGCCAACTTCTCAGCAAGGAACCGTCTGATAGACCCGACCTTGAAGAGTCAGTTATTCCAGTGCTGTCCAATCTCGCTAACGAGTTGGCAGATGATGCAGCGGAGCAGGAGAGGAATCTCAGGCTCAGTGAACAGGAAGAGGTGCTGCCAATCAGGACCAGAGTGCCAGCGGAAAGCAGGTCGACATCTGCCTTTAGCAAGAATAGGGTTATCTATCTCGTGGTGGTTCTTGTAGCAACCGTAGGTTGGTTTTCGATTGAATATTGCATCAAGACGTTCGAAAAAATTCCTGACACAGGCCAAGGCAAGATCTCGAATTACCAGACCATACCTGTGAAGTATGAAGAGCCGGATGCAGACAGAACCGTCAATCAATACAAAGAGTCTATGATTGAAAACGCATCTGACTCTAAATCCGTGAGGTTGCTGGGTATCGCGGACAACGCCGCTTTGAAAAGAATCGCAAAGAATCAGCCTGAACTCCAAGCTCTTAACGTTTCGGATTCGAGCACAATCAATGACTCGGCTTTTCCCGTTCTGGCAGCGTTTCAGAAGCTCTACGCGCTAGATCTATCTCGAACCAAAGTCAAGACTCTCGCCGGAATCGAAAAACTGCGCTCGCTTTCAACGATAGAACTGAAGACGACCGACATCGATGATGCCTCGCTTTTGAGGTTGAAGGACCTCAAAGGATTAGTGTGCCTTGTTCTTTGCAATTGTGCAATTACAGATAAAGGCGTGGCTAATATCGCTCACCTGAAGCACATTGGCAGTCTTGATCTGAGTCGAACCTACATCACGGACGCATGCATACCTCATCTTCTGAAGCTCGAGACCCTGGAGATTTTAAAAATCACTGACAATCGTCTTTCCTATGATGCCGTTCGCAAGTTGGCTCAACTGCCGCGAGTCTATTCTATGAGCGTGGACCGCTGTGGGTTTTCGGACGATCAGATTGCTAATCTGAAGAGAGATTTCCCCACCTGTAGATTCGATCCCAATGCGGAAAGTGTGGTTGAAGAGGAAGCGAGGCTAGGCAATGCGGACTACGCGAAGCAGCTTTATTCGTCGGCATTTCAGCACTACATGAATTGCGTGCAACACATGTCGAAAAAACCGAAAATGACTCACAATCAAGTTCTCTATTACCAGTCTCTTGGTGGCACAGCAGTACATCTTCCAAAAAAAGATTCAGTCGCCGAGAAATATCTGGCGCTAGTTGCAAACCTGGCTGCCAGTCAGGGAGACAATGCTACGGCTTACACCGCCATGAATGGTCTGATAGATGTGAAAAGGAGAAAGGGCTATAGCGAAGAACTCGGTCATCTATGCGAACGTGTGATCAAGTACGCTGACCTTGCTGCAACGGACAGTATGAAGACCACCACATTCGCGATGGTGGCGGAAGTTTACAAGAATGCCGGTCAGATAGAGAAATCTGCTCAACTCTACGACCGGGTCGCCACCATAAGACTGAGTCTATATCCAGAGCCGACATTGGATTCCGGCGTGTTTTGTCTGTGGAGCGCTGACTGTTGGCGTCAAGCGAAGAAGCCCTCCAAAGCGCTTCCTCGATATGACGATGCAATTAAGCAGTTTGCACCGCTAGTGAGTCGTGAGGATGTAAGAGCCCAAGTTATTAACTGCTTGATAGGTAAGTCTTATGCCGAGTCGGATCGAGGTCATCTGAAGCAAGCGTTGAAGTACAACGATGACGCTATGAAACTGGGCGCGTCATTGCGCATACCGAAGTTAAGACTCGGACTTTTGAACCAGCGCATCGCATTGATGTCGGCGTTGCATCGCAATAGTGAAATCCCTTCCCTGACCAGAGAGCTTCAAAGTCTGAAATTGAAGCTGGGGGCGGCGAAATCATGACAGAGATCAACACTGATTTCGAGAAAGACGAACTCGCAGTAGATCCTGCTACCTTTCCAGTCGACAGATATCAACCTATTAGAATGCTTGGACAGGGAGCTCTTGGCTATGTTTATCTCTGCAAAGATAGAAATCTCGGTAAGAAAGTTGCTGTGAAATGCTTGCTATCGATAACAGATGACAAGGTCATGATGTTCCACAAGGAAGCAAGGATTGCCAGCCGTCTTAACCATGAGCACGTAATTCATATATTTGATTTTGGTACCAGTAGTGGTGGCAACCCATTCATGGCGATGGAGTATTTCGAAGGATGTAGTCTCGAGACTCTGCTCGCACAGCGTGGCGCACTTGACGAAGTCCGTGCCGTAAGTTTGTTCGTAACCATATGCGATGCTTTGTCATATATTCACAGTAGCGGTATTTTTCATCGAGACTTGAAGCCGAGCAATATTCTCGTCGCCGAGAAAGACAACGACGACCTCGACGTTCGCCTTATCGATTTCAATCTTTCGAAGACCACCGTAGATGTTCAGTTCAAGACTATAGTTGATGGGCGAACCGTGGTAGGAACGCCCGCGTACATGAGTCCCGATCAGATAGGCGGGCAGGCCGAATACGATGAGATATCGGAGGTGTACTCCGTCGGGTGTGTCATGTATGAGGCGTTGACGGGTGAGTTGCCGTTTCCCGGGACGACGTCGCTCGAGATACTTAATCGCCACCTGCACTCAGACGTTGTTTCACCTCTGACGCACAGACCGAATCTTTCCGCTGAGATCAACGATGTCCTCGTACGTTGCTTGAGCAAAAGCAGGGATCAAAGATTTCAGTCAATAGGGGATCTTCGCGATCAACTGAAAGCAATCATCGCGCCGCCAATCATCGGGGAGTACGATGATTCCTCGAAGTATGGTGCTCGACATGTGAGTACTCCGCGCCAGCGTCAGACCATATTAACTCTTTTCGGATTGATTCTTATTTTAGGAGTGCTGGCGCTTTGGGCGGCTGCTCCTTATGTTTTGCCGGATAATGAGCCGAAGACGCGGACAACCACGTCCTACCACCGGCTCTCCGACGTCGGAGTTCGAGTGCTCGACCACGTCTCGGATACGAAAGCTTTACTCTTGCGGAAAATTAAGAGTAGGGACAGATCGATTCGATTGCCTTATAACTCCTCCAACGACGACGTCAAAATACTAGTTACATACAAAGACCTGCACGGAGTCGATCTCACCGATTGCGCAGTTACTGAAGAAGGAATTGCTTACCTCACCCAACTTCCTCATCTCACGAGTTTGATACTGGATGGTACATCTGTTCACACTCTCGATGGAATTGACAAGCTTGCGGATCTGCAATTACTTTCACTCCGAAAGTTGCGTATCGATAGCTCGATTGCCTTCGAAAATGTAGCAAAGCTCAAGAATTTGCGTCATTTGTGGCTAGAGCGAACCTTGATTACGGACGAAAGCTTATCGAAACTTCTTCCGTGCGCATCTACGTTGAGCCACATTGATCTCTCCGGCTCCGGAGTGACAGACAAGGGACTACTTCAGCTCAAGGGATTCAAGAATCTCAAACACATTCAAGTCAGGAAATCTGGCATCACACGAAAAACAGCTCGCGAATTGGTTGCTGCCTTCTCTCTTGATTCGTTGATTCTGGCTGAGTGCCCAAAGATATCGTTCGAAGATGTTCTTGCACTCGAGAATGACTTTCCCGCTACGCAATTTGCATATAATCGAGGCCCTAGAATTCTTCAAATGCGGAAGGATGCGAAGCATTTTGTTGATTTGAGGAAGTATCGTGAGGCGAGAAATGTGTTGGAGAGTGCGGTCAAAATAGTCAAAGAGAAGTATGGGACTAACTCGCAACTATTGATTCAACTTTGTGCTGAAATTGCGGGCTGTAGTCACGCTATGCGCGATGAAATCAGAGCCGATAAGGAGCTGAGAAATTCGATAGACCTAGCCGAGTTGAACAATGTCTATCAGGACGGATACACCGTAGCGACCACTTTGTTGGAGCTAGAACCAAACCTCCCGTGGAAGAAAAAGGAGGCACTTTTAGTGAAGCGAATAACTTTCGCTGAAAAGGAATCCGGTAATTTATCTAAGCTGTACTTTGATTCTGTCGCGCAGCTGGCCGCGGGGCTTGCAGAAACCGAACAACCTGCTCGGGCGTTGCCATGGTTAGACTTGGCCTTGGTGTCGGGTCAGAGCGTACATGGTGGCAACAGCAAGCAGGTCATCTCCCTGATAATTTGCAAAGCTGGCTGTTTGTCAGCCCTGAAAAGACCAATTGAAGCGGAAAAATGTTATCTGGAAGCACTCTCTTTGATGAATGGGGCGGCACCAGATATGGTGGAGCTTGGTGTCAGCGCGAATCTCGGCTTGGCTCACATTGAATACATGCGAAACAAAATCAACGATGCTCTGATTAGTAACACTGATGCTCTGAATTTAGTCCGGGCCCACCGAGTGCCAAAGCACCTTTCGGCGTCTGTTTTTAGGCAGCGCATTCAGTTTCTGACAGTGATGAAAAATGAGGTGGAAGCAGAGAAAGCGCGCCAGGAGTTTAAACTCTTCGAAAAGGACTGATGTGAAGGAAACGAATGCGACTACCAGTAATGCTCAAGATCCTGTCGGATTCGAGATTGGTTCGATCGTTTTTGACAAGTATCGTATAGAGGAATTTATATCGTCCGGCGCCAAAGGCCGAGTTTATAAGGTCAGAGACACGGTCCTGGATAATGTGGTGGCATTAAAAATTTTGGCTGCTGATTCAGACCTGCAAAGAGATTTAGTGCGATTTCAGAGCGAAGCGCGCATGTCGTCGAAATTGAATCATCCGAATATCGCCACCGTACTGGATTTCGGTTTATACAATTCGACTCCTTACCTGGCGATGGAGTATGTTGAAGGAAAAACACTACGCAGCTTACTTGATTCGGCTACCAACCTTGATTTGGGCGACTTTTGCGAGATATTCACGCAGGTTTGTTACGCCCTGGACTATGCGCACATGCATGGAATCGTCCACCGTGACATCAAGCCTGCCAACATCGTAATTTCGGATCGAAAGTCTGGTGATGGTGGTCTGCATGTAAAAATATTGGATTTTGGTGTAGCAAAACGGGTGGACAACATTGCCTGCATGGATGGACGAATCACGCCTAGCGGCAGGATTGTAGGCAGCCCCTGTTACATGAGTCCAGAACAGGCTCGAGGACAACAGGTTACGCAAAAATCCGACAACTATTCGCTCGGCTGCGTGATGTGGGAGTGTTTGTCCGGCGAGCCTCCCTTCATCGGAGACTCGGTAATGGAGACGCTCATGCTACAGCAGAATGCTTCTCCGGGAAGTTTGAAGGAGCGAGTAAAAGTAGAGCTTCCGGACGACCTGGATCAAATCATTCAGGGCCTTCTGTCTAAATCCCCTGATGATCGCCCTGGATTGAAGAGCAAAGTAACGCCAATACTCGAGCTACATTTCGAGAGGGTCAATGCTCATAAGGTCGAAGAAGAACTCGTTAACGAACTCGTGATTCCGACAGTTAAGGACTGGACGATTCCTCGGTGGTGGATATTAGCCGCTGCCGTCATCGGAGTTTCATTAGTTGCTGCTTTGACCCAAATTGGAATTCGGTTGTTCTTTCCGGACACCATTCACTTTGAAAATGTTCAGGAAGCAGCAGATGCCACGTTTGGCTTTGCGAAAAATGCGCGGCAACTGAGAATCAAGAAAATTCAGAATAATAGAGGTGCTATTAAATTTGACTGTCTTTCTTCTGATGAAGATGTTCAGTGTCTCGCTGGGCGCAAATCCGTCACTTTCCTGGATGTCTCCGAAACTGACATAACCAATAAGACGGTTCGAACTGCGACGACTTTGCCAGACCTGGAGTCATTCCGCGCTAACTGGACGCATATAGATTGCCTGGATGGTTTGGAAAAACTCCCGAAACTCAGGAGTCTTGAGGTAAAGGGTCACAACCTGAATGACGATAGGATAAGGCCTCTCGCTGGCACCAAACTTCATATTCTCGACCTGGGTAACTCGGAAATTACCGATCGCGCTTTGAAAACTATAGGGACTATAAAAACACTTAGGACGTTGAGCCTGGAGAGTGTTGAAAAAATGGAGTTCGAGTCTCTAGAACCATTGCGTGCACTAAAAAAACTCACCACGATCGATCTAACTAAGAATAAAGTTACTCCGGACACTGTCAGGAAGCTGAAAGCGTTGTGTCCAGGGCTGACTACAATATTAGTAGCCGGTTGTCCTAACATATCGACAAGTGCGCTCAAGCGGCTAGAAGAAGAGTTTCCCGATGTGGTTTTTAATGGTGCCACGTCGTTACTGTCAGGGTACACCGTCAGGATTCAACAAGAGACAGAGAAACATCACTTTCGTGAGGCTCTGCAATTGCAGACCGAGCTTACGAAAAAACTTGAAAGTCGAAATGAGGATCCGATCCAGCTATTCACGTTATATATGAACAACGCCAATTTGAGCATACATAGCGGCACTCTTACTGAAGCGCGGTATTGGCAGGGGAGAGCCAGGCAGGGTGCGGCAAGAACGGGTGATGCGAGACATGACATCCAGGTGATAGAGCTCGGCAACAATATCGAACTTCTCGCTGCTCATGGAGAAATGAATCGCGACTTGATGAACCGATTTGTGCGGACATTTACCCGCGCGGAGCAAGTGTATAAGCATGATCACTTCGAGTTGATCCTGAGATTGCGAATGCTCGCGGATGTATTGAAATCGAATGGCTACAGATCGGAAGCTTGGCATTACTACAATCGAGCTCTTGACTATTTTAAGGACTGGAGGGCAGATCCGAAGAGCAACGAGTATCTGCTTCTTGGCACGGTGCATGTTCACATGGCAGAGTCCCTCAGGGAAGAGAAAAGCTTTGCAAAGGCTATTCCGTATTTCGAGAGCGGTTTGAACATTCTTGAATCGTTTGGTCCACCGTACCTGGGTAACGCTGGGGTTGTGGCCAACGGATATGCCGGTTATGCGATTTGTGAGCTTTGCTTGAATGAGCCGAAGCGGGCTCTGAGGTTGAGTAGTAAAGCCGTAGGTTTGGTAGAGAAACTTGGGCTCTTTGGTGCTTGCAAAAAGTACTGCTATTACGACCATGCCCTTATTCTTAAGACGTTAGGGCGAAAGGCTGAAGCACAGCGTTATTTGGAGGAATCAAACAAAATTATGGTTAAGATAAAGTATTGTGGCGATCCTCAAAAGTAGAATAAAACGTGAGTTCGCCAGCTCGTTCTCCATTGCGTTTGCGGCTTAAAATGGGAATCTCGTGTATCTTGTATCGCGAATAGTATTATAGGTGGTATTGCAGGTGGTACTGCCAATGGTTGCCGACCCCGTTTCTGTATGAGCTTGTGTCAGATACGGTTGGCAAGTATCGCGGAAAGTGTCACGGGCGGTATTGCTAGTAGTATTGCGGGCCGTACTGTAGGCGGTATTGCAGACTGTATTGCAGAACTTATATTGCAGACGCCTCTGCGCCTTACATTCCCGGCGTTTATTTTTCTCCCGTGATACTTTCACCCTTCTTGCTGTGGAGGGGGCTCGAACATGGCTCCAACTTCCTACTAATTTAGGTCCTGGCCGTGAACATTCTGAGTTGAGGACTTATCTATAACCTGGAGTCTGTGTTCACCTTGAAGCGACGCTTACGTTTGGGAGCAATCTCCAGCTCCTTCATCAAGCGTGCCACATATTTGATCTTGCTTGTAGTTTCATTTGCCGGCAGAAAATTTGCGGAAATATAGAGAGAGCAGGATCTACAAGACATCTCTGTCTGTGACAGCTATATTGCTAATCAATATGGATTCGATGTAAGATGCAGTAAGCTGCGACCTGCTGGCAGAGCGTCTCTTCGACTTGTTGAATTGTCTAAAAGTTCAATTGTCGAAAATACCAATCTGCGAAGATGCGGATGAATAGTGCATCTTTGTCGCTCACTCGGCGGCTGGAATAAAAAAGAGCCAACAGCAGCAATTCTCCATGTGCAAACTTTTGTTCGCGACGACGCTGTATTAGATCAGTGGGTATATAGATTTTTACTTCGATGTCTCCCATTTGTTCCGTAAGTTACTTGTACGATCGATATGTCTTCGTGCCGCAAAGACCATGTGTCTGCGTATGTAAAACCGCATTGCAGGCTAATTTCGGCTTGTCGACTTGTCTAATGGTTGAATTGAAATTCGCTATTGCCGATGGATGCTAGATCTATAGCGAATGGATGGTCAATAGATACATTGAAGTTCTTTCGCGGAACTCTCTGCGTGAGCGACTGCGATATCGATGGGTTGTTACTTTGATATCAATTCGCTATCCTCGCCGACCAGCGAAAATTTTTAGTCGCTGACTTTTTCTTCCGCAATAAATTGACTGCTATATGTATTGTGCATCGATTAAGTAGCTGTCGTAGACATCGAATTTTCGTCGAATCCGGTGTTTCGACTGCTGCCGACAAGAAAGATTTATATGCTTAGTGCCCTCAGTGAATAGCGAATGCATTTGCTGGATTGTCGTCGAGTCCGCCGAATTGTCCGTTGCGACCAACGAAACTCTATATATTGTGGTGTGGACGAGCGATAGCGAATGCGTATAGTGGCTGTTCGTCGAATCCGGAAATCTGTTCGTTGCCGGTAGCGGAAATCTGTATGTTTTCTGGGGGGTCATGAATAGCGATCGCGTATGCAGATCTTTCATTAGGTCTGGCGTTTTGATCGTTGGTGAAAGGAAATTTCACTATGCATTGCATGCCGGATGAATAGCGACTGTCCATACTGGGTTTCGGTCGAATTTGGCAATTGGTGCTTCGCGGGGAGCGGAGCTTTATATGCATG